>NZ_CP051775.1:2990000-3664154 GCF_012913305.1 Aerophototrophica crusticola
CCGACGATGACGGCCCCCGCGAGCCCCGAGTTCAGCGGCGACATCGACGCCGAGCAGGGCCTGGCCCTGGCTGCCGATGCCTGGGGCGACATGGAGCGCGTGGCCGACCCGGTGGAACGCAAGCTGGTCAACCTGGGCCGGGGCGAGACCCTTATGCAGCTCCTGCTGGACGCGGAGGTGCCGCAGGAGCACGCGCAAGGGGCCATCAGCGCGCTGCGCGGCGTCTATGACCCGCGCCGGATGCGGTCGGGGCAGGAGATCAAGGTCCTGTTCGACCATTCGGCGGGCGACGGCAAGTTCGTCGGTTTCGAGTTCCAGCCGGCGGTGGAACGGTCCGTCTCCGTCAGCTTCGACGGGGTCCGGTTCCAGGCGGCGGAGGTGGCGAAGCCCTTGCAGCGCCGCTGGGTGGCCGCGCAGGGCCGGATCGAGTCGTCACTGTACCAGGCGGGCTATGCCTCGGGGGTGCCGACCCCCGTCCTGAACGCGCTGATCAACAAGCTGTTCAACTATGACGTGGACTGGCAGCGCGACATCCAGCCGGGCGACAGCTTCGAGGTACTGTACGAACAGTACCTGACCGAGTCGGGCGAGGTGGCGAAGGTCGGCACCGTCAGCTATGCCGCCCTGACCCTGTCGGGCAAGCGGCGGGAGCTGTTCCTGTATGAGGACAGCGACGGCAGCGCCGATTATTTCACCCGCAAGGGCGAATCGGTGCGCAAGGCCCTGCTCCGTACCCCGGTGGACGGGGCGCGGCTGACCTCGGGCTTCGGGATGCGGATGCACCCGCTGCTGGGCTACAGCAAGATGCACAAGGGGGCGGACTTCGGCGCCCCAACGGGCACCCCGGTCTTCGCCGCCGGCGACGGCATCGTGGAGGAAGCCGGGCAGAAGGGTGCCTATGGCAACTATGTCCGTATCCGCCACAACCGGGAGATCGCCACCGCCTATGCCCACCTGTCCCGCTTCGGGTCGGGCCTGCGGCGGGGCGCGCGGGTCAACCAGGGTGACGTGATCGGCTATGTGGGCTCCACGGGCCGCTCGACCGGGCCGCACCTGCATTATGAGGTGCACCGCGGCGGCAAGCAGGTGAACCCCATGTCCGTGGACCTGCCCACCGGGCGGAACCTGGACGGCAAGGAGCTGAAGCGCTTCCAGGCCGTGCTGGCCCAGATCGAGGACCGCTACGCCGACGCCCAGGCGGGCCTGACCCTGGTCTCCGCCTCCGCCGGCCGGCCGGCCGCGAAGGCCGAGGGTTGCCGCAAGGCGCCGGGCTGCTAAACCCGGCCTTCCCCCAAGAAATCAAGGACGATGGCAGCCGCCTCCTCCCCGCCCCTTGCCGGCGGGGGTGGGGGGATGGGGCGGGCCAGCATGTCCAGGAGCAGCGCGTCCAGGGCGGGCGTGTTCAGGGCGCTTGTATCGATCTCCCCCGCCACGCCGTGGGCCTTGGCCCACCCGGTCAGCCAGGGCGTCTCCGGCCAGTCGGGCCGGGTGAGGGAGAGCAGGCGGGTGCCGTTGCAGATCGAGTCGGCGAACATGCCATAGCCCGGCTTGGTGAGCGCCAAGTCGGCGGAGCGCACCATGTCCTGGAAGGGGACCGGCACCTCGTCCACCAGCCGCACATCGTCCCGGCCGGGCGGCAAGGATTGGGGGTCGTTCAGCAGCCAGGCGACGCCGTCCAGGCGGGGCACCCTGGTCAGAATCGGCGGGCCGGCAATGCCGCCGAAGGAGACGACGACCAAGTGACGGGGCGGCTGGGGGAATAGCCGGTCCAAGTCCGTCCGGCGGTCCGTGCCCAGGCGGGCCACGGGACTGACAGCCACCCGGTTGGGCAGGCTGTCCATGGGCAAGGCGGGTTCCAGGCGGATGAAGGCCCGGGCACCGGCATAAGCGGCGTGCATCTGGGCCAACGCCGCATCCATCCCCGGCAGGCCCGACAGGTAGGCGGCGGCGACGTCGTGCCAGTTCAGGGAACAAGCGGCGAGGCAGGGGATGCCAGCGGCCTGGGCGCCCGCGAGGCCGGTGTAGGCGATGTTGGACAGCAGCAGGTCGGGCTTGAGCGCCGTGAGCGCCGAACTTTGCGTGGCCACCACCGAGCCCCAGTCCCGGTGCAGGTCGGCGTAGTAGCGGTGGCTGGCGGCCACGTCCACCCGGTTGGCGTCCAGCATGGCCATGCCCAGGTCGGGCGGCGGCGGGGCCAAGTCCCAGGGCGGGTCGATGAAGCGGGCCAGGGTGGCCGCCCCATGGCCGGTGCGCAGGGTCAGGCGCAGGTCCGGACGGCGGCGGCGCAGGGCGGCGACCACGGAGGATGTCTGGGCCAGGTGGCCGAGGCCATGGGCGGTGATGTCGATGACCAGGTGGGGCATGGTGCGCCGGGGCAAGGGATGCTGCAGCGCACCATGCCGGGAGACGGGTGATCGGGCAAGGGCCGGACCCGCCCCCCCATGGGAAGGAAGGCGGGCCCGGTATCCTTACCTCAATGCAGGGTGCCGGGCTGCTGGGCCCCGCGGCCCCAGGCGCTGGTGGAGGCCGGGGGTGGCAGGTTGGCGGGTTCGCCGTCCAGGGCCAGTCCGTCCGGGCCGACGCCCACATGGACCACCTGCCCGTCCTGCACCTTGCCTTCCAGCAGGCGGGTGGCGAGCGGGTTCTGCAGTTCCCGCTGGATCACCCGCTTCAGGGGCCGGGCGCCGTAGACCGGGTCGTAGCCCCTGTCCGCCAACCAGGCCTTGGCGCCGTCGTCCAGCTCCAGGGTGATGTCCCGGTCGGCCAGCATCTTGCGCAGCCGGCCCAGCTGGATGTCCACGATGCCCGACATGTGGCCGCGGCCCAGCCGGTGGAACAGCAGGATCTCGTCCAGCCGGTTCAGGAACTCCGGCCGGAAGGCGGTCCGCACCACCTCCATCACCTGCTCCCGCGCCGCCCCGCTGTCCGCCCCTTCCGGCAGCTCGGCCAGGGCCTGGGCGCCGAGGTTGCTGGTCATGACGATCAGGGTGTTGCGGAAGTCCACCGTACGCCCCTGCCCGTCTGTCAGGCGGCCGTCGTCCAGCACCTGGAGCAGCACGTTGAACACGTCGGGGTGGGCCTTCTCCACCTCGTCGAACAGGACGACCTGGTAGGGCCGGCGGCGCACCGCCTCCGTCAGGGCCCCGCCCTCGTCATAGCCCACATAGCCCGGGGGCGCCCCGATCATGCGGCTGACGCTGTGCTTCTCCATGTATTCGGACATGTCGAGCCGGACCATGGCGGTCTCATCGTCGAACAGGAACTCCGCCAGGGCCTTGGTCAGCTCCGTCTTGCCCACGCCGGTGGGGCCGAGGAAGAGGAAGCTGCCGATGGGGCGGTTGGGGTCCTGCAGGCCGGCGCGGGCCCGGCGGACGGCGTTGGAGACGGCGACGATCGCCTCCTCCTGCCCGATCACCCGGGTGCGCAGGCGTTCCTCCATGCGCAGCAGCTTTTCCCGCTCCCCCGTCAGCATCTTGTCCACGGGGATGCCGGTCCAGCGGCTGACGACGGAGGCGATGTCCTGGTCACGCACCTCCTCGTTCAGCATGCGGTGGGCGCTGGCCTGCTCGGCCTCCGCCAGCTTCTTTTCCAGGCTGGGGATCAGGCCATAGGTCAGCTCACCCGCCTTGGCCCAGTTGCCCTGGCGCTGGGCGGTCTCCAACTCGGCCCGCGCCCGCTCCAGCTCTTCCTTCACCTTCTGGGCGGAGGTCAGGCTTTCCTTCTCCGCCTGCCACTGGGCGGTGAGGGTGGCGGATTTCTGCTCCAGGCCCGCCAGCTCCACCTCCAGCTTCTCCAGCCGGTCACGGGAGGCTTGGTCCGTCTCCCGCTTCAGGGCCTCCCGCTCGATCTTCAGGCGGATGATGTCGCGGTCGAGGGCGTCGATCTCCTCCGGCTTGCTGTCCACCACCATGCGCAGGCGGCTGGCGGCCTCATCGATCAGGTCGATGGCCTTGTCGGGCAGGAAGCGGTCGGTGATGTAGCGGTTGGACAGGGTGGCGGCGGAGACGATGGCACTGTCGGTGATCCGCACCCCATGGTGCAGCTCATACTTCTCCTTCAGGCCGCGGAGGATGGAGATGGTGTCCTCCACCGTCGGCTCGGCCACGAAGACGGGCTGGAAGCGGCGGGCCAGGGCCGCGTCCTTCTCGATGTACTTGCGGTACTCGTCCAGCGTGGTGGCGCCGACGCAGTGCAACTCACCCCGCGCCAGGGCGGGCTTCAGCATGTTGGAGGCGTCCATGGCGCCGTCCGCCTTGCCGGCGCCGACCAGGGTGTGCAGCTCGTCGATGAAGACGATGACCTCACCCGCCGCGGCCTGGATTTCCTGGAGCACGGCCTTCAGCCGCTCCTCGAACTCGCCGCGGAACTTGGCGCCGGCCACCAGCGCGCCCAGGTCCAGGGAGAGCAGGCGCTTGTCGCGCAGGCCTTCCGGCACGTCGCCATTGACGATGCGGATGGCGAGGCCCTCGACGATGGCGGTCTTGCCCACGCCGGGTTCGCCGATCAGCACCGGGTTGTTCTTGGTGCGGCGGGCCAGCACCTGCATGGTGCGGCGGATTTCCTCATCCCGGCCGATGACGGGGTCCAGCTTCTGGTCTCGGGCGGCCTGGGTCAGGTCGCGGGCGTACTTCTTCAAGGCATCATAGCCCTGCTCCGCCCCCGCCGTGTCGGCGGTGCGGCCCTTGCGCAGGCTGTTGATGGCCTCATTCAGCTTCTGCGGTGTGGCGTTGGCATCGGCCAGGGCCTTGGCGGCGGGGGTGCCGGTGGTCAAGGCGAGGGCGAGCAACAACCGCTCGGCGGTGACGAAGCTGTCACCGGCCTTCTGGGCCACCTCCTCCGCCGTGGCGAAGACGCGGGCCAGTTCGCGGGACAGGCTGACGCCACCGGCGCCGGGGCCTTCCACCTTCGGCAGCTTGGCCAGCGCCGCCTCAACAGCGCCGAGCGCCCGGGCGGGGTCGCCGCCGGCGCTGCGGATCAGGTTGGCGGCAAGGCCTTCCTTGTCGTCCAGCAAGACCTTCAGCAGGTGTTCCGGCGCCAGCTGCTGGTGGCCGCCGCGCAGGGCAAGCCCCTGGGCGGCCTGCACGAAACCCTGGCTGCGCTCGGTATATTTCTGGAAATCCATACGCTTCTCCCCTGGGCTGCCCTTGTTGCCGTCCTGCACGAGGCCCGGCCGGGCGATGATCCACGACTGTGCGATCCGGGAGGGATCACGTCATATGTAAGCACCCCCGGGAGCGCCGCAAGACGGGTGGGACGGAGAAACCGCACATGTGCTGCGGTCATGGCTGCCGGGGGTGCCGGGGGTGCCGGGGGTGCCGGGGGTGCCTGGCCGCTGGGTGACTAACTTGACCTTAAGGTGACGCTAACTTGACTAAGGTGACGCTTAACTTTACCGACGTCACATTATATGTGCCTGAATTTGCTGAGAAAACCGCCTTAAGGAGACTAACCTTACCGGGTTGCGATTTCGGTCAAGTTAAGGGGGCGGGCAGGGCGTGGCGGAGGAACGGCGGGGTGCCGTGGGATGGTGATGCAACATGTCCAGGAACCGCCGGGTGAGGGGCCGGTGGAGGGAGCATGACACGGTATAGGATTTCTGTCATGCGGCTTGGCGTGGGGCCTGGCATCCGGCGCCACCACCCCGACCGTCATACCGTAAGGCACGGATGACACGGATTGATGCCGGATGGACGGGGATTGAGGCAGTTGGAGTCTTCCTGTCGGGCTTCCGCTTCGCTTCAGCCGCGACCTACGGCCTTCTGTTCCCCACCCCACGGATAGGGTGGCCGCGTGGCCTTGCCCCGCCCGGCAATTCTGGGTAAGCACCGGCGGGGGCCACGGGACGGGGGTTGGGGCATGGTCGGCGGGTTGGAGGTGTTGCTGTCGCCGGTCATCCTGTTCTTCGTGTTGGGCGCGGCGGCCGCCTTCGCGCGGTCGGACCTGGCGATCCCGGAGGCGGTGGCCAAGGGCATTTCCCTGTACCTGATGGCGGCCATCGGGCTGAAGGGCGGGGTGCAGGTGGCGGCCAGCGGCGCGTCGGCGGACATGCTGGCCGCGGCGGTGGCCGGTCTGGTGCTGAGCTGCCTGATCCCCCTGCCCGCCTATGCCGCCCTGCGCCGGTTCGGCAAGCTGGACGCGGTGAACGCGGCCGCGGTGGCGGCCCATTACGGATCGGTCAGCGTGGTCACCTTCGTCACGGGGGTGGAGGTGCTGGAGGCGGGGGGCATGGCGCCCGGCGGCTATATGGTGGCGGTGCTGGCGCTGATGGAGACGCCGGCCATCATCGTGGGCCTGATGCTGGCCCAGCGGGGCGCCACGGTGGAGGCGCAGCCCAAGGGCGCCCTGCTGCATGAGACCCTGCTGAACGGGTCCGTGGTGCTGCTGACCGGCAGCTTCGTGATCGGGCTGATTGCGGGGAAGGAGGGGTTCGCGCCCATCGCCCCCGTGTTCGACGGGCTGTTCCGCGGCATGCTGTGCCTGTTCCTGCTGGACATGGGGCTGGTGGCGGCGCGGCGCCTGCGGGAGGCGCGGGCGCTGACGGCGCGCCTGGCGGGGCTGGCCATCCTGTTCCCCATCATCAACGGCACCATCGGCGTGCTGGTGGGCACGGCGGCCGGGCTGGGGCCGGGGTCGGCGGCGGCGCTGGGCATCCTGGCGGCCAGCGCGTCCTATATCGCCGTGCCGGCGGCCATGCGCCTGGCGTTGCCCCAGGCGGACCCCGGCCTTTACCTGGCCATGTCGCTGGCGGTGACGTTCCCCTTCAACATCACCGTGGGCATCCCGCTCTTCTCCTCCCTCGCCGCCCGGATATCAGGCCAATGACCGACACCGTCGCCCGCCGCAAGATCGAGGTCCTGGTTGACGCCCCCCTGCTGCCCCGGCTGACGGCCCTGGCGGACAAGGCGGGGGTGACCGGCTATACCCTGCTGCCGGCCCTGGGCGGGTCCGGCGCCGGCGGTCGCTGGTCGGAGGACCAGGTGACCGGGGCCCAGTCCAAGGTCCTGTTCATGGCCGTGATGTCCGCCGACAAGGCCGACAAGCTGGTGGACGCGCTTGGGCCGCTGCTGGAGAGCCACGGCCTGTTGCTGATCGCCAGCACGGTGGACGTGGTGCGCGGGGGGAAGTTTTAGGGATGGCGGCGGCCAAGGCGTGCTAGGACGGACGCCATGACGACGCGACGACTGGTCCCCCGATACCTGTTCCTGGCCCGCCGCACCTGGCTGCGCCTGCGCAAACCCACCACCCTGGGCGTGCGCCTGCTGGTGCGCGACCACGACGGCGGCGTGCTGCTGGTCCACCATACCTACATCCCCGGCTGGCACTTCCCCGGCGGGGCCGTGGACCGGGGGGAAAGCCTGCCCGCCGCCGCGGCGCGGGAGCTGCGGGAGGAGGTGGGGCTGCGCGCCACCGGGCGTGTCCGGCTGGTTTCCACCCATGCCCGGTTCGGCGCGTGGGGCCACGACTACGTGACCCTGTTCGCCGCCGACCAGTGGGAGGGCACCCTGGCCCCCGACCGGTTCGAGATCGCGGCGGCACGGTTCTTCCGGCCGGACGAGCTGCCGGAGGATTTGTCCCGGGCGACGCGGCGGCGGCTGGGGGAGCTGCTGTGGGGGAGGAGGTCAGGGAGGAGTGGTGAGGGGTCTCGCGGCGTTGGTACCGGGATAAGGAAGGCCGCCCGTGACGGGCCCCACCGCTTCCCCCGCGAAGGCGGGGGCCCACAGTTCTTGACCCGGCGGAGGTCGCCCAAGGGGTGAAAAAACCGTGGACCCCCGCCTTCGCGGGGGAAGCAGGCAAGGCAGTGGTGAATACCGGGGTAAGGGATTCCGGCGTCGGCCCGCCCTCACGGCACCAGCCTGTACCCGCCCGGCTCGGTCACCAGCAGGCGGGCGTTGGCGGGGTCGGGTTCGATCTTCTGGCGCAGGCGGTAGACGTGGGTTTCCAGCGTGTGGGTGGTGACGGCGGCGTTGTAGCCCCAGACCTCGCCCAGCAGCGTTTCCCGCCCCACTACGCCGCCGGCGCGGTAGAGGTACTTGAGGATCTGGGTTTCCTTCTCCGTCAGCTTGATCTTCTTGTGGCGTGCCTCGTCATGCAGCAGCTTGGCCGCCGGGTTGAAGCTGTAGGGGCCGATGGCGAAGCTGGCATCGTCGGATGCCTGGAACTGGCGGAGCTGGGCGCGCAGCCGGGCCAGCAGCACCCCCAGCCGGAAGGGCTTGGAGACATAGTCGTTGGCGCCGCTGTCCAGGCCCAGGATCTGGTCGCTGTCGCTGGCGGCGGCCGTCAGCATGATCACCGGGCACTTCACCCCTTCCCGCCGCAGCAGGCGGCAGAGGTCGCGCCCATCCATGTCCGGCAGGCCCACGTCCAGCAGGATGGCGTCGAAGGGGCCCTTGGCCTTGGCGGCTTCCAGCCCCGCGGCGCCGGTGCCGGCCTCCGCCGTCTCGAACTCCTCATGCAGCGCCAACTGCTCCGCCAAGGACTGGCGCAGGGCCGAGTCGTCATCGACCAGGAGGATGCGCTTGCCGGAGGTGTTCATCTGCTGGCTTCTTGGGTCGGTGACCGGGGGACCGGAACGCTTGGTTGCGCGCCGCGGACCGATGCTACCACGCCGCCCCGCAAAGGGGCATAGGACGTGCGGGGAGGTTACCGGATGGCGAGCAGGTCCTGGTGCCCCACCATCAGGGTGGCCCCGTCGGCGATGGCGGCGCGGCGGCGGGCGGCCCAGGCCTCGATCCGGGGCCCCGCGGCGGGGTCCATGGCGGTGGCTGAGCGGGCATAGCCGTCCACCATCAGCCGGTGCGTCTCCTTGTGGCGGCTGCGCAGGTGCCAGTCGGCGGGCGCCACCTGGACCTTGTAGCCGGCGACCCGCAGCGTGTCGGCCAAGGCCGTCGCCGCCTCCGGCCCCAAGGAAGGGCCGAAGCCCTTGTTGCCGCGCATGTGGGCGTGGAAGCGGTCCATGACGAAGGCGTCGTCCGGGTCCGCCGGCTCGAACGCCGTGCGGCCGTCCACGGTCAGGGTGGCAAGGAAGGGCGGGTAGCCGCTGCGCGCCAGCTCCGCCGCCAGCTTGCCGATCCAGTCGGCGGAGACCAGGTCCAGCAGGGCGCTGCAGGTGACGCCGTCCACCTGGCCCAGGGCGAGGCCGGTCAGGTCGGTGGTCAGGTCGTAGCGGCGCATCTCCGCCCGCAGGGTCATCTCGTCCGCCTGGATGCGCAAGGAGCGGCGTTCCTCCGTGACCGTCCAGCCGTGCTTGTCGGCCCATTGGGTCAGCTCCCCCGGGGCCTTGGTCAGCAGGGCCATGTCCTTGTCCACCAGGGTCCAGGACTGTTCCGGGCAGTCCAGCCGGGGGGCCAGGTGGCGCAGGGTGCTGCCGGTGCCGGCGCCAAGGTCCACCAAGTGCGGGGCGCGGGGCAGGCGGCGGGCGAAGGCGCGGGTCAGGGCGGGGGCCCGGGCGGCGGCATCCAGCGGTTCGCGAAGGCGCAGCCAGTCCAGGGCGAAGCTGTCGCTCATGCCCCGGCCCCTTGCGCGGTGGCGGCGCGGGCCAGCTCGGCCCGGAACAGGTCCACGGACTGGTCCCAGGTGGGCAGGGCGCCGCCGGCCTCCAACGCCTCCCGGGCCGCGGCGGCGCGGGCAGTGGGGTCGGCCAGCAGCGGGCGCAGGGCGGCGGCCAGGGCCGCGGCATCGCCCGGCGGGACAAGGCCGCCCGCGGCCGGGGGCAGCAGCTCCGGCAGGGCGCCAGCGGTGGTGGCCACGGTGGGCAGGCCGCGGGCCAGCGCCTCTGCCACCACCATGCCGTAACCTTCGTGCAGGCTGGGCAACACAGTCAGGTCGGCCAGGTGCCAGCGCGCCTCCAGCGCCACCGCCTCCAGCTCCCCGGCGATGGTCACACGGTCGGCAAGGCCCAGCTCGGCGATGGCGGCGCGGATGGCCTCCGCGTGGGCGGGGTCGCGGTCGGGGCTGCCGGCCAGGACCAGGGTCCAGGGCAGGTCGGTGAGGGTGGCCAGGGCCTGGAGCAGCACCAGGTGGCCCTTGCGCGGGGTCAGAGTGGCGACGCAGAGGATCACCGGCCCGGCCTTGCCCAGGCCGGGGGCGGCGGCCCATTTCGGGTGCGGGGCGGGGGCCACCCGGTCGGTGCCGGGATTGACCACGGCCAGCCGGTCCGCTGGCACCTCCAGCGCCATCACGTCCGCCGCGGTGGCACGGCTGGGGACGATGACCCGGCGCATCAGGGCCAGGGCGTCCCGCTCCAGCCGGCGAAGCACAAGGGCCGTCTCCGCGTCCAGGCCGGCTTCCAGGTGCAGCGGGTGGTGCACAAGGGCGGCGAGGCGCAGGCGGTAGCGCTCCATCCACAGGGCGTGGGCGGCGGCCGGCAGGGCCAGGCCGTCCACCAGGACCAGGGCGCCGTCGGGGATGCGGGCGGCGGTCAGGTCCGCCTCAAGCCGCGCCTCCTCATCCGGGAAGGGGTGGCGGCCGGGCAGCTCATGCACCGCCACCTCCTCCCCCCGCTCCGCCAGACCGGCGGCGAGGCGGCGAAGGTAGCCGAAGCCCCCGGTCAACTGGCTGATGGGGCCGGGGGACAGGATGTGGATGGGGCGGCCGATGGGAAGGGTCATACGTGGATTCCGGCGGGGGCGGGCTCCACCACCGGGCCCTCGAAGCTGGCCCAGGCGGCGTGGGATTCGTGCAGGGTGATCTTCATGGACTCCACCGCGCGGCCGTCGGCGCCCAGGGCTCCGGCGAACAGGCCGGCGCAGAGGCGGCGGTGGATCTCCCCCGCCAGGAACTCGGTGGTGGTGTTGCGGCCGCGGAAGTCCGGCAGCTCGTCCAGGTTCACGTAGTTCAGGGGGCCAGCACCTGCTTCAGCAGGGAAGAGGCCAGGCCGATGTCCACCACCAGCCCGTCAGGCGACAGGCAGCGGCGGCGGAACTCCGCATCCACCACGAAGGTGGCGCCGTGCAGCCGCTGGGCCGGGCCGAAGACAGCGCCCACGAAGCTGTGGGCGACCATGATGTGGTCCCGGACCGTCAAGCCATACATGGGCCATCCCCTATCTCAGGTCGGATAGGAGATGACATGGCACAACCCGCCGCCCCTCGCCAAGCGCGGCATGAGGGCGGGCAGGTCGGGGAAGGGCGTCGGCCCCTCCAGCAGCGCGTCCAGGGCGGGGTCAGTGAGGAGGGAAAGGGCCAGGTCCAGCCGGTCCGCATGGCTCCAGCGCGGGCGGAAGCCGGGGGAGACCTGGCCCACCTGGCTGGAGACGAGCCGCAGCCGCTTCGGATGGAAGCCGGCGCCCAGGGGCGCGGCCACGGGACGGTCGCCGTACCAGGAGGCCTCGACCACCGTCGCCTCCAGCCCCGCCAGGTCGAGGGCGGTGGCGAGGCCGGACGCGCTGCCGCTGGCGTGGATGACCAGGTCGCGGTCGCCCTTGGCCCCGTCCGGATGGGTGAAGGGCACGCCCAGGGAGGCGGCGACGGCGGCCCGGGCCGGGTCGATGTCGACGAGTTGCACCTCTGCCCCCGGCAGGCCGGCGCAGAGCCAGGCGGCGAGGCAGCCCACCACCCCGGCGCCGATCACCGCGATGCGCTGGCCGGCGGTGGCGCCGCCGTCCCACAGGATGTTCAGCGCCGTCTCCAGGTTCGCGGCCAGGACGGCGCGGTGGTCGGGCACCCCGTCGGGGACCAAGCGGCAGGCGGTGGCCGGGACGGTGAACCGGTCCTGGTGCGGGTGCAGGACGAAGACGCGGTGGCCGACCAAGCTGTCGGGCCCCTGCCCCACCACCCCGACGGCGGCGTAGCCGTACTTGACCGGCCCGGGGAACCCGCCGGCCTGGAAGGGGCAGCGCATGGTGTCATGGAGGGACGGCGGCACCAGCCCCTGGAAGACCAGCGACTCGGTCCCCCGGCTGATGCCGCTGGCGAGGGTGCGGACCAGCACCTCCCCGTCGGCGGGGGGCGGCAGGGGTTCCGCCCGGATTTCCCCCCGCCCGGGTTCCGCCACCCAGAAAGCTCGTGCCGTTGCCATGGGCCTCCCCGTCTCTACAGGCGTAGCGAACATGGGAGGCCCGGTTTCGGCAAGGGGTGAGGGTCAGAAGTTGTACCGCACCGTCAGGGACAGGATGTCGGCGCTGTTCTCGAAGGTGCCGCTGATGCGGTTGCCCAGGGAGGTGGCGTTGTCGACGCGGCTGTCCTCCACGAACAGGTGGGTGTAGCCGAAATCCAGGGCCAGGTTCGCGTTCGGGGCCCAGGAGGCGCCGACGGAGGTCCAGACCCGGTCGCCGTCGGCGATGCGGGGGGTGCGGTATTCGTCCCGGGTCGGGGTCTCGTCATAGGCGACACCGGCGCGCAAGGTCCAGGCCGGGTCGTCCAGCTTCATGCTGGCGCCGACGGCGAAGAACCAGGTGTCCCGCCAGAACTGCTCGTCCAGCGCGTCGGGCTGGGCGGGGTTGTCGAAGCGGACGCGGATCTCCTCGAAGGTGGACCAGTCGGTCCAGGCGACGGAGCCGTGCAGGGTCAGGCGGCCGATGTCGTGGCTGACCGCGGCTTCCACGGTCTGCGGGGTGGTCACGTCGGCGCGCACGCCCCCTTCCGGCTGGAAGGCCTGGACGTTGGCGGCGGTCAGCACGGCGCGGACGTTGGCCGGCGTCTCGAACCGCCCCTTCCCTTCCAGGTTATGCTCGATCTCCGACCGCCAGGTCAGGCCCAGCCGGGTGCTGGGGGCGGGCTGGTACCAGAGGCCCAGGTTCCCGCCGAAGCCCCAATCGTCACCTTCCACCACGGCACGGCCGTCCGCGCCCTGCGGCAGGAAGCCGGGGACGCGCAAGGACGCCAGCAAGGCGCCGAAATCCACGGCGTTGGTCAGCTTGGCCTCTGCCCGCTGGGCCGACAGGCCGGCGCCGAGCGACAGGGTCGGCGTCACCTGCCAGGAACCGGCCAGATTGACGTTCAGCGTTTCCAGCTTGGAATAGAGCGCGGTGTAGCGGCCCACCCAGTCCCGGTCATACTCGGTGATCAGGCCGTAGGGGGCCGTGATGGCGAGGCCGGCACGCCAGGGCTGCCCCTCCGGCACGAAGGCCAGGTAGGCGGCCGGCACGGGGATGGCGTCGGTGGTCTTGTCCGTGCCGCCGGTCAGGGGGCGGCCCAGCGCGTCGGTGCCGGACCCGTCGAAGTCGCTGCGCGGCATGATCAGGCTGACGCCCGCCTCACCGCCGGACCGGGCCAGGCCGGCCATGGCGGCGGGGTTGTTGAAGATGATGCTGAAATCGCGCGGGTCGCTGGCGTTGCCGGCATAGGACAGGCCCTGCCCGGCGGCGCTGTTTTCCCGGATCTGGAATCCGCCGGCGAGGGCCGTGGCGGGCAACAGGCCGGCCAGCACGGTGGCGGCCAGCAGGGCGGGGCGGAGGGGGGAGCGGTGGTGGCGGGTCACGGTTTCTTCCCTGGCAGTGCGGGACCCCGGCCGGGGTGGGGTCCGGTTCGGCAGGCCGGCCCTGGTCCGGGCCTGTTGAGCTTACGTTTCCGTAAACGGAATGTGGTCGCTGCTATAGCGGCATTGTTCCGGGCTAGCAACTGTCCAGGCTGGCCGCGCCACTGGCTGAGATTATGAGGTAATTCTATTGCACCGGGGAACAAGGGCTTGGCGGGCTGGCGTGGCTTTGCATCGGGATGGCATGGTGCGGCCCACCCTGGCTAACCCACCCGAAGCGTGCCGGAGCCCATGCAGGTCCTGCCCGAGACATCAACGGGCTTTCCCCAAGACGACCCGTACCGGGCGGCCTTCGAGCTGTCCGGCGTGGGGATGGTGCTGGTCGATCCCGTTACCTGGCGCATCGCCCTGGCCAACGACGCCATCGCCGGCCTGATCGGCTACCGGGCGGGGGACATCCTGGGCCGCAGCGGCTATGACGTGGTCCACCCTGACGACCGGGAGGCATCCCGCACCGGGCTGGACGCGCTGGTGCGCGGCGACGTGGGCCCCTATGCGGTGGAGCGGCGCTTCCTGCACCGGGACGGGCACGTGGTCTGGCTGCGGCTGCACATCTCCCTGTCCCGCGACGCCCAGGGCCGGCCCCGCCACGTGATCATGGCGGGGGAGGACGTGTCGGAACGGCGGGCCGTGGAACAGGCCCTGCGCGAGGGGGAGGCACGGCTGCGGCTGTTGACCGACGCCATGCCCGCCCTGATCGCCCGCATCGGGCCGGACCTGCGCTACCAGTTCGTCAACGCCGCTTACCGCGACTGGTTCGGGCTGGAGCCGGACCATGTGCTGGGCCGCTCCATGCCCAAGGTGCTGGGCCGGGAAGCCTATGAGGTCATCGCCCCGCGGGTGGCCGCCGCCCTGGCGGGGGAGCGGGTGTCGTTCGAGGCGGAGATGCCCTATCCCTGCGGCCCCCGGGTGGTCCGGGCGGACTACCTGCCCAGCCGCGGGCCGGACGGGCGGGTGAACGGCATCTATACCCTGGCCTTCGACATCACGCCCCTGGCCCGGTCGCGGCAGGAGGTGGTGGCCATCTATCGCGGCTATTTCGACAACACGGCGGAAAGCCTGTTCAGCTTCGCCATCACCCCCGATGGCGGCTTCGCCTTCGAGGAGCTGAACCCCGCCCACCAGCGGTCCACCGGCCTGCGCATCGCCGAGATCCGGGGCAAGCGGCTGGAGGAGGTGCTCCCCGGGCCGATCGCCGCGGAGGTGTCCGCCAACTACCGGCGTTGCCTGGAGGCGGGCCACCCCATCAGCTATGAGGAGACGCTGGAGCTGCCGGCGGGCAAGCGTTGCTGGGACACGGTGCTGGTGCCCGTGCGGGAGGGGGACGGCCCCTTCACCCGCATCATCGGCAGTTCCCGCGACATCACCGAACGCCGCCAGGCCGAGGCCGCCCTGGCCCGGGAGACCGCGGAGCGGCAGCAGGCGGAGACCGCCCTGCGCCAGTCCCAGAAGATGGAGGCGCTGGGCCGGCTGACCGGCGGCGTGGCCCACGACTTCAACAATCTGCTGACCATCATCCAGGGCAACCTGGAGGTCGCCACCCGCCGGCTGGGCCCCGAGCAGGGGGAGCTGGCGGAGGAGATCGAGGCTGCCGCGGCGGCCGCCCAGCGGGCCGCGGCGCTGACCCAACGGCTGCTGGCCTTTTCCCGCCGCCAGGCGCTGGCACCGGCGGCCACGGATTTGAACGCCCTGCTGGCGGGGACGGAGGACCTGCTGCGCCAGGCCTTGGGCGAGGGGATCAAGGTGGAGCGGCGGCCGGCCCCGGACCTGTGGCTGACCTGGTGCGACGCACACCAGATGGAAAGCGCCATCCTGAACCTGGGCATCAACGCCCGGGACGCCATGCCGGATGGCGGGCGGCTGATGCTGGAGACGGCCAACGTTACCCTGGCACCGGGGGAGTGCGGCAGTTGCCCCGACGCCCGCCCGGGGGACTATGTCCGCCTGTCGGTGGCGGACAATGGCTGCGGCATGGGCCGCGACGTGCTGGAACAGGCCTTCGACCCGTTCTTCACCACCAAGCCCTGGGCCAGGGCACGGGGCTGGGCCTGTCCCAGGTCTATGGCTTCGCCAAGCAGTCCGGCGGCTTTGCCCAGATCCAGAGCGCGCCGGGCCGGGGTACCATCGTGTCCATCTTCCTGCCGCGGCACGCCGGCACCGTGGCCTGCATCCCGGCGCCGGAGGACCCCCTGCCCGCGGAGCAGCCCGGCAGGGCCCGCATCCTGGTGGTGGAGGACGAGGCGCTGGTCCGCTTGCTGGTGGTGAAGGAACTGCGCGCCGCCGGCCACACGGTGCTGGAGGCGGCGGACGGGGAGGTGGCGCTGGACATGCTGCAACAGGGGCCGGCCCCGGACCTGCTGCTGACCGACGTGGGCCTGCCCGGCATCAACGGCCGGCAGTTGGCAGAGGCCGCGCGGGAACGCCACCCGGACCTGCGGGTCCTGTTCATGACCGGCTATGCCCACGCCGCCGCCCTGGCCGGCGACGCCCTGGGCATGGGCACCGACCTGCTGCCCAAGCCCTTTTCCGTGCAGGTGCTGAAGGCGCGGGTGAACCGGTTGCTGCCGGTGGGGGTGGAGTGATCCCGGGATGTCGGGGTTCGGCTGGCGCCTCACCCCGACCTACGATGGCGCCGTAGGTCGGGGTGACCATCGGGAACCCCGACATTCCCCGGTACCGTCGGTCGTCGGGTCAACCGCCCACCGCGATCTCCAGCGTCTGGCCGAAGTCCAGGGTGGTGAAGGAGTCTTCGGCCAGGCCCTTGGCGGCGCGGGCGGTGGCCAGGTCCCGCAGGGGGGCGTCCATGGCCTCGTCCGTCAGGTCGCGGAAGGTTCCGAAATGCTTGCCGATGCTGCGGCCGGGGTTCAGGTCCAGGTGGGCCTGCACCGCGTCCTCCGGGTTCATGTGGGCCACGCGCATGAACCAGCGCGGCTCATAGGCGCCGATGGGCAGCAGGGCCAGGTCGAGGCGGGGGAAGCGCTGGGCCACTTCCCGGAAATGGGGGCAATAGCCCGTGTCGCCGGCGAAATAGACGGTGGCCCCGCCAGCCTGGATCATGAAGCCGCCCCAGGGCCTTGTTGCGGTCGAAGATGCCCCGGGCGGAGAAATGCTGCGCCGGGGTATAGGTGACCGTGGCGCCGCCCACCCCCACCGACTGCCACCAGTCCAGCTCGGTGATGCGGGAGAGGCCCGCCTGCCCCAGCAGGGCGCCGTTGCCCAGGCCGGTGACCACGGCCGGGTCCCACAGGGCCTTGACCTGTTCCAGCGTGTCCAGGTCAAGGTGGTCATAGTGGTTGTGGCTGACCAGCAGCACGTCCACCTTGGGCAGGGCGGACAGGGGCTGGCCGGGGTCGCGCACCCGGCGGGGGCCGGCGAAGCCGACGGGGCTGGCCCGTTCCGAATAGACCGGGTCGGTCAGGAAAGCCACCCCGCCCACCTGCACCAGGAAGGTGGCATGGCCGATGAAGGTGGCGGTGACCTTGTCAGGCCCGACCTTGGCCGGCGCCGGGTAGGGTGTGTTTTCCACCCGGTCGGGCCAGGGCTGCTTGTCCCGGCTGGTCATCCAGCGCAGTACCTGGCCGAAGGAACGGTCGCTGTCCGGCACCACGTTGAAGAAGCGTTCCCCATCCGAATGGTCGGAAACGGGGAAGCGGGTGGCCCGCCGCGCAGCACCCGCCGCCGGGGGCACCGTGGCGGCGGCCCCGTCGGCCCGGGCCAGCACCGGGACGGCCGCCGCCCCGCCCGCCAGCAGCTTCAAGGCCCGCCGCCTGTCCATCCAACCCATCCTGCACCCCGTCCGATATCGGTCCCTGCATAGATAAGGGCCTGACGCGCCGGGACCAGGGGTCGGCGGGTGAACGGTTCAGGTGGAAGAACCGATAAAATCCTGTCCGATAAATTGGCGTGGGCCTAGGACCATGGCGACTCAGGACGACCCCCAACGCGCCGGAACCACCCGCCTGGGTCCTGGCAACCGGATATGTGCGTTCGCCAATGTGCCCCCAGCTTCCGTGGGGGCATTGGGGGAGGGTCGGGGTGGTGGCACCGGGTTTCTTCGTCGCGTTCCGGGCCGCATTCCCCGCCGCCCGGCAGGTCCCCGCGGGGGTCAGGAAAACAAACAAACCAACCTGATCGGGGAAACGTCACTATGGGCCACAGCGCCATTTCCGGTAATCCCATCCTGGACAAGGTCCGCGAGACGGACTGGCCGAGCATGCCCACCCTGTCCGCATCCGCCGACGGGGCCGCGGGCACCACCATCAACGACAAGCCCGTCTGGTCCGTGGACAAGATCTCCGCCTACCTGAACCGCAGCGGCTATAGCTGGGACGTGGGCAAGAACGGGACGATCACCTACGGGTTCTTCACGGACAAGAGCCAGCTCGGCGCCGCCTATGCCGACGCCGACCAGCCGGAACCGCCGGGCTTCACCCCTTCAGCGAGGCACAGAAGCAGGCCACCCGCTACGCGCTGAGCCTGTGGGACGACATCATCGCGCCGGACTTCAAGGAGACGGCGGACATGGGGCGGCGCAGTTGCGCTATGCCAACACCATTTCCGGCCCCGCGCAGGCCTGGGCGTACCTGCCCTTCACCAAGGACCCCGGCATCCCGACCAGTACAAGCCCCTGGCGGGGGACGTGTGGGTCAACCCGGCCCAGGCCAGCAACCTGCAACTGGACGAGGGGGAGTACGGGCTGCTGACCCTGGTGCATGAGTCCGGCCACGCCCTGGGCCTGTCCCACCCGGGCGAGTACAATTACAGCGACGGCATCCCCCTGACCTACAAGGGGCTGGCGGAGTATTACCAGGACAGCCTGCAATACTCGGTCATGTCCTATTGGGGCGCGCATGAGACGGGGGCCGGCCATATCGACTGGCAGAACCTGATCTTCAAGTACGCGGCCACGCCGCTGGTCCACGACATCGCCGCCATGCAGCGCATCTATGGGGCGGAGACGACGACCCGCACCGGCGACACGGTGTACGGCTTCAACAGCACCGCCAACCGCGAGGCCTTCGACTTCACCAAGAACAAGCTGCCCATCGTCGCCATCTGGGACGCGGGCGGCAACGACACGCTGGACCTGAGCGGCTGGGACACCCCCAGCACCATCGACCTGAACCCCGGCGCCTTCAGCAGCGGCGGTGGCATCCAGGACCTGCCGGCCACCGTGTCCAAGGAGCTGGCAGCCCGCTATGGCGCCACCACGGGCCTGCTGCGGGACAACATCTCCATCGCCTATGGCGCCACCATCGAGAACGCGGTGGGCGGCGGCGGCAACGACCGGATCAGCGGCAATGCCGTGGCCAACAGCCTGACCGGCGGGGCGGGGATGACATCCTGAACGGCCGCGGTGGCAACGACACCCTGCTGGGCGGCGCGGGCAAGGACCGGCTGATCGGCGGGACGGGCCAGGACCGCTATGTGGGCGGCGCCGGGGACGACGTGTTCGTCTTCGACAGCATCGCCGCGGACGGCACCGGCGGCAAGGGCAAGAACAGCACCCTGCTGGACGTGGTGATGGACTTCGACCAGGACGGCGACGACGTGCTGGACTTCACCACCCTGGACGCCAACACCCTGCTGGACGGGTTGCAGGCTTTCACCCTGATCGGGTCGAAGAACTTCACCGGGGCCGGCCAGCTGCGCGTCTATGGGGCCGGCAGCCACGACATGGACTTCGACCTGGGCCGCTTCCACGCCCGGCCGGACCAGGCGGTGGGCGGCGGCACCACCTATGTCGCCGGCAACGTGGACGGGGACAACAAGGCGGACTTCGTCATCAAGCTGGTGGGCGTGTCGTCCCTGAACGCGGACGACTTCCTGCTGGGCACGGCGAGCGCGTAAGGCGGTTGGCCGGAGGCGGCCCTGGGGTGGACCCGGGGCCGCCTCCGGCCGCGCGGCCGGTGACAAAGCTGACCTTAAGGTGACCGAAGGTGACGCTTAAGGTGACGCGTGTCTCATCCAGGGTGTTGGGATCATTGGGGTTTCGGGCTTAAGGAGACAAAGGAGACCGGGTCTCGACCACGTCACCTTTGTCTCCTTAAGCGCCGGCCGACAGGGCCGGGGAATCGGGCGGGCGTTCACCATGGCCAAGAACCGGCAGGCCCCCAGGGGGAAGGCGTGCGGCATCATCATGGCAACGATTAGGAATTTTGTCCATTGGGGCGAAGGCCCCACCCGGCCGCTCAATCGTCCGGATACAATCCCCGTTCCGCCTCCAGCGCCTTCAGCCGGGCCTCCAGCGCCTCGGAGCCTTTGGCGGCCAGGTCGCGCAGGTCGCGCAGCAGGGGCACGGCCTGGGCGCGCAGGTCGGGGGTGGGGAGCGTGGACTCCGCCTGCTCCGCCAGTTTGACGATGGACAGTTCCAACTCCACCAGCCGTTCCAGCCCCTGGCGCAGGGCCACCAGGTCCATGCCGGCGCAAGGGTCGTCGTCGAGGATGGGGTCGGCCATGGGGCACCGGCGGCGGCGGGACGGGTGGGGTAACGGCCCTGCCCCGCGCGGCGTTCCCAAAGGGGCCTAATCCGCCGCCGCGGCCCGGGCCAGGGGCGGGACGCCGATGCGGGCGCGGACGGGCAAATGGTCGCTGGCCCGGCGGGTCAGGGCGTTGCGCACCACGTCATAGCCGGCCAGGTGCAGGTCGGGGGAGATGAAGATCCGGTCCAGCCGCAGGGTGGGCAGGCGGGCATGGAAGCTGCGCGGGGCGGCGCAGTCCGGCAGCCGCTCGAACAGGCGGCGCAGGCGGGGGGCGTTGGGCCGCCACTCGTTCAGGTCACCCATGAAGACGGTGGGCGTGGGCGGGCGGGCCTGCACGAAGTCCAGGATGCGGCTGACCTGGGCGTTGCGTTCCCACGGGTCCAGGCCCAGATGGGCGACGATCACCCGCACCGGGGCGCCGGACACGTCCAGCAGGGCGGCCAGGGCGCCGCGCGGTTCCCGAACCGGCAGGGACAGGTCCAGCGGTTCCACCTCCAGCACGGGCAGGCGCGTCAGCAGGGCGTTGCCGTAATGGGCGGTGCGATGGTGCTTGGTGGGGCCGGCCAGGGCCTTGTAGCCGGTGGCCTGTTCCAGGAAGGCGAACTGGTCGATGCCCTGCTCCCCGCGGTGGTGCCAGCCCACCTCCTGCAGGCCCACCACGTCCACCTCCAGCCCCCGGATGACGGCGGCGATGCGGTCGGGGGCGAAGCGGGCGTCGATCCCCACGCAGGAATGGATGTTCCAGGTGGCGATGGACAGGGGGGCCCAGCCGTCGGGCACCGCCCCTTCCCTGCTGTCCGGCGCCTCTGCCAGGTCTGGCAACTCGGCCGCGCGGCCCCGCCCGGGGCGGAACTGCATCAGGGGTCGGGCCTTGGCGGAAGGGGCATGGGCGGCGGCACCGTGGGGCAGCAGGCAGCGGACAGTCCCGTAAACCCGGCAGCACGGGATTCATCCCCGGCCGGGCACCGGGCCTCTATAACCCAAGAACGGTTCGGCGGGCTATCGGGCCGGGGCGGGATGCGGAAAATTCATGGGCTGTCATGCTGCCGCGCGCAGGCGCGAGCCATATACCCAAGGGTGGGTGCAGGAAACATTCACGGACACACACACAAGGCACGCACGAACACGCACACGGAGAAATGCCTGCGGCGCTCTTTGCCGCGGCCAAGGCGCTGAGACCTTCTTGTGCGTGTCCGTGAGTGGATGGTGCGTGTCCGTGCGTGTTCTTGGCTCTACCCGCCGAAGCAAATGCACGGACCCAGCCCATGAAAAAGGGCGCGGGGGAGAGTGTCCCCCGCGCCCAGCAATTCCTGCGATGCCCCGGACGGGCTTCGCCGTCAGGCCGCCTGCTTGCGCTGCTCCACCGCCTGCACGAACACCTTGGTCATGGTGTCGATGAAGTCGGCCAGGTTCTCCTGGTCCTTGGCGGTGACCAGGAAGCGGTCGGTGACGATGGCGTCCTCCGACAGCTTGGCGCCGGCAGCCTCCAGGGCGGCGTGGGCGGACTCCGCGGCGGTCACGGTGCGGCCCTTGGCGCGCTCCGCCACGGCCAGCAGCTCCACGCCCTTGCCGATGGCGGCGACGCCCTTGCCGGCGTCCATGAAGCTGCCGATGATGCGGCGGGTATGGGGGTTGTTGGCCAGCTTGGCCACCGAGCGGTCACCGCCCGGCAGGACCAGCAGGTCGAAGTCGGCAGCCAGCACGTCACCCACATGCTTGTCGGTGGGGAAGTAGTGGCCCCAGGCGGCGCCATGCCACCCATTCACCAGACCCTGCTCCGGCGAGATGATCTTCGGCGCGGCACCCTGCTTCAGCAGGGCGCG
This sequence comes from Aerophototrophica crusticola, assembly GCF_012913305.1. Lineage (NCBI taxonomy): Bacteria > Pseudomonadati > Pseudomonadota > Alphaproteobacteria > Rhodospirillales > Rhodospirillaceae > Aerophototrophica > Aerophototrophica crusticola. The sequence continues at coordinate 3,011,779 of NZ_CP051775.1, forward strand.
CTGCGGCTCGGTCATCTCCAGCTCCTCGAACCCGTTGGCGACGAGGATGGCGACGGTCTTCCCGGCGAGCGGCTGATCGGTCAATGTTTGTCTCCTTATGGTTGGTCCGGCGGCATCGAGGGGTGCCCGTCCCGGGGACGGGTACCCGGGCGGCGCGAGGCGGTGGGCCACCCGCCACCCGGCAACGAACGCCGGACGCGCGGTCAAAGGTCCGATGCCTCAGCCGCCCTGCGGCGGTCGAGTCCGGCCGCCCCGGGCGGGACGGCCGATGGTGAGGCGCCCCCGGCGGGTTGGCGCGGCGGGGTGCGGTTTCACGGGTTGTTCAGCATCGGCGGCTAATTGGCCCTTCAAGCCGCTTAGGTCAATCCTCATTTCGGGTAGACCAGCCATCGGCTGATGTTCGGTCGCATGGACAGGCCGCCCGATACCTACCCCCGGATGGGGGAAGGACAAGGGCGAAAGCGGGCTGCCTACCCCGGAAGGGACCGGGCGGGATGCTCAGCCGCCCCAGCCATAGACCACGTCCATCCCCACCTCTGCCACCGGGCGGAAGCCGGCGCGGTAGAGCAGCCAGCGGGCGGGGCTGTCATAGAAGACGGCCATGCGCACGCCCCGCCCCGCGTCACCCGCCGCGGCGCAGGCGGCGGCCAGGATCTCTCCGCCGGTGCCCTGGCCACGGCGGGCGGGCAGCACCGCCATGTCCAGCAAGGCCAGGGTGGTGGGGTGGGTCCAGTCCGCCAGCAGGGTACCCACCGGCTCCCCGCCGCGGGTCACCACCAGTTCCTGGGCCCTTGGATACCTGCGGGCATGCTGGGCACGGCGGCCATCCACGTGCAGGGCCACCATCACCGCGCGCACGGCGGCCGGGGCGTGCCGCAACGTGTCCTCCACGTCGGCGGTGACCAGGGCACGGATGAAGGCCCGGTCTTCGGGACCCGCCACATGGGCGGCCAGCACCCCGCGGGCGGCGAGGACGGCACGGAACTGGTCGAGGAAGGTCGCTGTCATCCGGGGCGGCCGCAGCTTTCCACCGCGAAAGACCCACGGCGGTTCCACCCTGCTTCTATATCGGATTAACCGGTTTGCGCTGTGAAGTGGTTCACAACACCGACACACACGAAAATAGATGGGCCGGGCGCCCCGGGACGCCCGGCCCTTATCCGGTGCGCGCTTATGCCAAGGGCCGTTGACCGTGACCGGTCAACGGCCCCCTCGGGCGACGGCCTGCCTCCAGGCGCATGGGTCGCCAACCCATGCGCCTGGTGTTACTCCGCCGCTTCCTGCGCGCCGGGCAGGCGGTAGGTGGCGAAGCGCTTCCGCAGCTCCGTCTTCAGCAGCTTGCCGGTGGCGGTGTGGGGCAGGTCCGGCACGAAGACGATGTCGTCCGGCAGCCACCATTTGGCGACATGCTGTTCCAGGTAGGCCATCAGCTCGTCCCGGGTGGCCTCATGCCCCTGGCGCAGCACCAGGACCAGCAGGGGGCGTTCCTGCCACTTGGGATGGGGCACGCCGACCACGGCGGCTTCCTGCACCGCCGGGTGGCTCATGGCCGCGTTCTCCAGGTCGATGGAGCTGATCCACTCCCCACCCGACTTGATCACGTCCTTGGCCCGGTCGACGATGGCCATGGCGCCGTTCTCGTCAATGGTCGCCACGTCGCCGGTCTTGAACCAGCCATCCTCGGTGAAAGCGCCGGCGCTGGCCGCCGCGTCGTTGTAGTAGCCGCTGGTGATCCAGGGCCCGCGCACCACCAGCTCCCCGTAGGAAACGCCGTCGCGCGGCACCTCCGCCCCGTCGGGGCCGACCACCTTCATCTCCACGCCATAGAGGGCGCGGCCGGCCTTCAGCTTGGCGTCGTGCTGCTGGGCAACCGGCAACTTGGCCTGTTCCGGCGTCAGGGCGCCGACGGTGCCCACGGGGCTCATCTCCGTCATGCCCCAGCCCTGGACGCAGGTGACGCCGTGGGTCAGCTCGAACTCCTCCAGCATGGCCCGCGGCAGGGCGGAGCCGCCGACGGTGACGGACTTCAGGGTGGAGAACCGGGCCCCCGCCTGGCGCATGTGGGCCAGCAGCCCCAGCCAGACCGTTGGCACGCCGGAGGAGACGGTCACCGCCTCCTGCTCCATCAGCTCATAGACGCTCTTGCCGTCCAGCTTCGGACCCGGCAGCACCAGGTTGGCGCCGACGATGGCAGCGGCGTAGGGGTAGCCCCAGGCGTTGGCGTGGAACAAGGGCACCACCACCAGGGCCGTGTCGTCGGCCCGCACCGTGATGCCCGGCGCCGTCAGGAAGCCATAGGCGTGCAGCACCGAGGAACGGTGGGAATACAGCACGCCCTTGGGGTTGCCCGTGGTGCCCGAGGTGTAGCAGAGGCCGCAGGCCGTGTTCTCATCGAACTCCGCGAAGTCGTAAGTACCGGGCTTGCCCTGCATCAGCGTCTCATAGCAGTGCAGGGTGGGGATGGCGCTCTGGGCCGGCATCAGCTCCGGCCGGGTCATCAGCACCACACCCTTCACGCCGGTGAAGTTGGGCCACAGCCGCTCCACCAGGGGCAGGAACATGGGGTCCACGAACAGCCAGTCATCCTGGGCGTGGTTGACGATGTAGGTGATCTGTTCCGGGAACAGGCGCGGGTTGATGGTGTGGCAGACGGCACCGATGCCGGGCACGGCGTAGTAGAGTTCCAGGTGTCGGTGGTCGTTCCAGGCGATGGTGCCCACCCGATCCCCCGGCTTCACCCCAAGCTCCGCCAGCACGTGGGCCAGCTGCTGCACCCGGTCCCAGGCATCGCGCCAGGTGTAACGGTGCGGGGCCTCCGCGGCGAAGCGGGACGCGATCGTGCCGCCGCCATGGGTCTGCGCCGCATGGCGCAACAGGCCCGTGGTCAGCAGGGGGCGGTCCATCATCAAGCCACGCAGCATCAGCGATTTCCTCCCGGTTGTCGTTCGGCCGGCTTGCCCTGTCGCGGGTGCCGCGCCCTTTGTTCTGGCCTACGGTACTACGTGGCCCCGGCCTGCGGCAAATTCCAGGCGGGGGATGTCCCGCACTTCCCCTTTGGCGCAGACTCTTTAATGATGTGCGTACGGTTGTGGTCAGGGGGACGGGCGGGATGGTCAATGTCGCGGGCGTCACCGATCCGGCAGCGCCGGGCCGCCTGTCGGCCCGCACGGGGGAGTTCGCCGCCGCGCAGGAGGAAGAGGCGTTCCTGCAGGCCACCTGGCCGGCCGTGCGCGTGTCGCTGCGGGCGGCCTGCGTCTTCTTCTGCGTGCTGTACCTGGCCCTGGGTTTCCGCGACTACGCCCAGGTGGGATGGTCCTCGGCCCTGGCCTTCATGCTGGCCTGCCGGGTGACCTTGGCCGCCTATGCCGTCCTGCCGGTGTCCCTGACCTACCGCCCGGATTACCCGCCCGAGGTGCGGACCCTGTCGGTGGGGTTCCTGTGGCTGGCCCTGGCCATGATCCTGCTGGTGGCGGAGGCGCGGGGCGGGACCAGCGCCCTGGAGGTGGGCATCGGCCTGTGCATGCTGCTGCTGTTGCAGACCGTGGCCATGCCCCTGCAGTTCCGGGAGGCGGTGCTGTCGTCCGTGGTGCTGGTGGCGGGCAGCCTGGCCTATCTGGCGCTGCGGGAGGGGCTGCCCTGGGGCAGCGTGGCGGCCCTGGGCGGGCTGTTCGCCCTGCTGGCGACGGTGGGGCTGCGGTCGCAGGCCCGCTTGGCCCGGGCCCGGCGGGCGGAATGGGCCCTGGCCCGCAGCCAGCGCGAACTGGCGGAGCGGCTGCGGGCGGAGATGGAACAGCGGGCCGCCGCGGAGGCCGACCTGCGCGACAGCCGGGAGCGGCTGGCCTTGCAGGCCATCCTGCTGCAGGTCCAGCAGGAGGCCTCGCCCGAGGCGGTCCTGGCGGTGGACGGCCAGGGCAAGGTGATGTCCTGGAACGGCCGCTTCCTGGACCTGTGGGGCCTGGCGGCAGAGGAGGTGGAGGGCGCCGATGCATCGGGCCTGCGCCGCAAGCTGCGGGACCGGGTGGACGCGACGCTGCGCGGGGCCGACCTGCTGCCCGCCCGCGACCACAAGGAGGGGCCGGATCTGGTCCTGTCGGATGGGCGGGTGGTGGAGCAGACCTCGGCCGCGCTGGAGGTGCCGGGGCATACGCCGGGCCGGGTGTGGTTCTTCCACGACATGACGGAGCGGGGCCGCGTGGCCGACACGCTGCGCCGGGCCAAGGAGGCGGCGGAGGAGGCCAGCCGGGCCAAGACCGAGTTCCTTGCCATCATGAGCCATGAGATCCGCACCCCCCTGTCGGGGCTGCTGGGCATGCACCGGCTGCTGGCTGCGACCAACCTGGACGCCACCCAACGGGACTGGCTGGCGGCGGCGCAGCAGTCGGGAGAGGTGCTGCTGACCATTGTCAACGACATACTGGATTTCGCCCGGCTGGACGCCGGCGCCGTGACCCTGGCGGAGGAGCCCTTCGACCTGCCGGCCCTGCTGGACGGGGTGGTGCGGCTGTTCCAGGGCCGGGCGGCGGAGAAGGGGCTGGCCCTGGTGGCCGAGCTGCCGCCAGACCTGCCGCAAGTGGTGGTGGGGGACGCCAACCGGCTGCGGCAGGTGCTGCTGAACCTGGTGGGCAACGCGGTGAAGTTCACCCGCCGGGGGGAGGTGCGGCTGGCCGCTTCCGTGACCCGCCAGGGCGGCGGGCGGGTCGCGCTGTTGCTGGAGGTGAGGGACACCGGCATCGGGCTGGCCCCGGACACGCTGGACCGGGTGTTCGACGCCTTCTACCAGGCCGAGCCGGCCAATCCCCAGAACCATGGCGGCACCGGGCTGGGGCTTGCCATCTGCCGCCGGCTGGTGGAGCTGCATGGCGGCCGGATCGGGGTGGAGAGCCGCCCCGGCGAGGGCAGCCGGTTCTGGGTGGAACTGTCCTATGGGCTGGGCGAGCGGGCGGAAGGGGCCGTGCCACGGGGCATGGAGCCGGGCCGGCCCCTGCGCGTGCTGCTGGTGGAGGACAACGACGTCAACCAGAAGCTGGCCGCCACCATGCTGGAGGCCAGCGGCCACCGGGTCTTCATCGCCGGGGACGGGGCCCAGGCCGTGGCCGCCGCCCGGCTGGGCGGGTTCGACGCCGTGCTGATGGACCTTCGCATGCCCACCATGGACGGGCTGGAGGCCACCCGGGTGATCCGCCGGCTGCCCGGCGCGGCGGGACAGGTGCCCATCCTGGCCATGACGGCCAACGCCTTCGACAGCGACCGGGACGCCTGCTTCGCCGCGGGCATGGACGCCTTCCTGCCCAAGCCCTTCAGCCTGGAACAATTGCTGGACATCCTGGCCGTTGCCACCCGCCGCCGGGGGCAGGCCCCGGCCGAGGCCGCCCCCGGGAGTGACAAGGAAGGGGCGCTGCCCGTCGCTTAACCCCCTGGCAAGGGGCTGCTTGCCATCCCTGCCCGCGGGTCCGGCATGCGGGGAGGGCGACGATGCGGTTTCTGGTTCTGGTGATGCTGGCCCTGGCCGCCCTGACCCGGCCCGGATACGGGATGGAGATGGCCGGCGGCCGGGAAGGCCTGTCGCCGCCGGCCCTGGGCGGCTTCGCCGACGGCGGGGAAACGGGCCCGCGCCGACCGCCCCTGCGGGTGCGCTTCGGCGCCTGGCCCCCGGCCTGGGGGCTGGACAAGCCCTGGCTGGGGGTGGTGGTCAACACCCGGTCCGGCCTGACCCTCAGCCTGGAGCAGGCCACGGAGGCCACCCCCCGCGGCGACACCCAGCGCTTCCGCGCAGGTATCACCTTGCCGTTCTGAGCGCGCCGGCCCCCGGGACAGGCCGGCAACCCTGCTATCCCGAAAGGCCGGGGTTGTCGGCGGCGGGGCCGATATCACCTTGGGGTGCATGGATTTCGCCCTGCCCGTCCCCCTGCCCCACCTTCGCCGTGAGGTCACAAGGTCCCTGGCCGTCGCCGGGGTGCTGTTGGCGGCCGTGGGCGCGGGCTTGAGCCTGGGGCTGGGCCTGCCGCCCACCCTGCCGCTGGCCAGCCTGGCGGCCTTCGCCTTCGTCGCCGCCTATGCCCTGTCGGGGCTGGAGGCCCACCGGCGGCCCTGGGGGCCGGCGAACCGGGTGACGCTGCTGCGCGGCGGCATGGCCAGCCTGCTGGCCGGGTTCCTGGCGGTGGGGCCGGTGGCGCCTGCCGTCGCCTGGGGCTTGTGTGTGACGGCCGTCATCGCCCTGGCCCTGGATGGGGTGGATGGATGGCTGGCCCGGCGGCGGGACGTGGCCAGCCCCTATGGCGCCCGCTTCGACATGGAGCTGGACACGCTGCTGACCCTGGTGCTGGCGCTGCTGCTGTGGCGCTGGGGGAGGCGGGGCCCTGGGTGCTGCTGCTGGGCCTGTTGCGGCACCTGTTCGTGCTGGCGGGCCGGGTATGGCCCAGGCTGGCGGCGCCCTTGCCCTTCAGCCAGCGGCGGCGGGTGATCTGCGTGGTGCAGGTGGCCGTGCTGGCCGCCGGCCTGGCCCCGGTGGTGGAACCGCCGCTGACCGGGCTTGCGGCGGGTGCAGCGCTTGCGCTTTTGCTTTTCTCTTTCGCGGTGGATACCGTCTGGCTGGTCCGGCACGGCAGTCCCGCCGCAGACGGACCGGACCATGGGTAGCATGCCACTGGAATTCGCCCCCACCGACCTTGCCCGCCCCTGGACCGGGTGTCCCAGCGCGCCGTGGACAGGGCCCTGTCCGAGCTGCGGCGCGGGGAGCCGGTGGTGCTGGCGGGCGAGGATGGCCGTGCCCTGATCGTGCTGGCGGCGGAGAGCGCGACGAACCAGGGGCTGAACCAGCTGTCATCCCTTGGCGCCGGCACCCCGTCCCTGGCGGTGAGCGGCAACCGCGCCCGGGCCCTGGGATTCGACCTGCCCGCCGGCCAGCCGGTGCTGCTGTCCGCCCCCGGCGGGCTGACGGCGGAGCTGGCGCGGGAACTGGCGGACCCCACCCAGGGCACCGGCACCGACCGCCCCCGCGCCGTGGCCAGCGCCCTGTCGGAGAACGCGGCGGAGGCGGCGGCCACCCTGCTGGCCAAGCTGGCCCGGCTGCTGCCCGCCACCGTGGTGGCCCCCCTGCCAAAGGGCCAGGACGCCCAGGCCTTCGCCAAGCGCCACGACCTGATGGCCGTGACGGCCGCCCAGGTCTGCGACTATCGCCGCCAGTCGGCCAGCACGCTTTACCGCGTGGTGGAGGCCAGCGTGCCGCTGCTGGACGCTGAACAGACCCGCATCGTCGCCTTTCGCCCCAGCGACGGCGGGCCGGAGCACCTGGCCATCGTCATCGGTGAGCCTGCGCCGGGGGAGCCGGTGCTGGCCCGGCTGCATTCCGAGTGCTTCACCGGCGACCTGCTGGGGTCCTTGCGCTGCGACTGCGGCCCCCAGCTGCGCGGCGCCATCCAGGAGATCGCCACCGCCGGCAGCGGCGTGCTGCTGTACCTGGCCCAGGAAGGGCGCGGCATCGGCCTGCTGAACAAGCTGCGCGCCTACAGGCTGCAGGATGGCGGGCTGGACACGGTGGACGCCAACACCGCCCTGGGCTTCGACGCGGACGAGCGGGTCTACCTGCCCGCGGCCAGCATGCTGAAGGGGCTGGGCTTCGCCAGGGTCCGCCTGCTGACCAACAACCCGGATAAGATGGCCCAGCTGGCCCGCTGGGGCGTGGAGGTGGTGGAACGCGTGCCCCATGTCTTCCCGTCGAACGGCCACAACGAGGCCTACCTGCGGGCGAAGGCGGAGCGGTCGGGGCATTTGTTTTGAGCCCCGTTTCCTTCTCCCTGGGGAGAAAGCCTGCCCCGGACTTGACCCGGGGTGGTGCGCCAGCGCCGGATGAGGGGACGGGTTCCTCGACACGGGTGGGTTTGCGTTGGTCTTTACGCCCACCTCCCTCACCCGGCCCGGCCTGACGGCCGGTCCACCCTCTCCCCAAGGAGAGGGAACGGGAATGCCCGGCAGATTCCGCCCAGCCCGGCTTGCGCCCTGTGACATCCGGCGTGCAAGTGCCTGACGCCGCATCTCTCCCGTCCTGGCACGCGGGTTGCAGAACCTCCGCCCAGCCAGGAGGTCCGCCATGTCCATGGGTATCCAGCACCAGCTCAACCGTCCCCAGGGCCGCACTGCCCTGCCGGAGGCGCAGTGGCGTGAGGCGGCGGGGGCGGCGCCCGTGGGCATGGAGACCGGGGTGGCCGAGGCCAAGCCGACCAAATCGGGCAAGGACGAGGGCATGTCCTTCTGGGACCTGCTGGACGTGGTGAACCCGTTGCAGCACATCCCCCTGGTCAACAAGGCCTATCAGGCGATCACCGGCGACACCATCAAGCCGGCGGCCCAGATGGCGGGCAGCGCCCTGTTCTTCGGGCCCATCGGGCTGGCCGTGGCGGCGGCGGACCAGGCCCTGGCCCACCACACGGGCAATGACGCGGTCGGGCACCTGGCCAGCGTCGTCGGCATCGACACGCGGCCGGGCGGGCGGGCGGCCCCGGACCCGGCGGAGGACGACCCCTTCACCGTCACCGCCCCCCGCCCCACCCAGGTGGCGCAGGCGGACCCGGCAGGACTTGCCCAGCCGATCCAGGCCCGGCAGGTGGAGGAGTTGCGCAAGACCCCCGGCGCCAGCGCCGCCGCCATGGCCGCCGCCGGCCTGCCCGGCGCCGCGGCAGCCACCCTGCCAAGCCCGGGCGACGGGGCGGAGGCCAACGTGCTGGCCGCCATGGGCACCCCGGCGGCGCGGGAAAGCGGCCCGAACCAGGGCAAGGGCCTGGCCCAGTACCGGCAGGCCCCGGTGGACGGCAGCGTCCGCCCGAAGCCCCTGCTGCCCAGCGGCCCCGCCCAGGCGGCGACGTTGGAGCGGGCCAGCGTCACGCCCCGGCCAATGGCCCCTAATCCCGCCCCCCAGGCGCCCCCGCAGACGGCGGCGACGGACGCGGCGGCGGAGGCTCCGGCGACACAGCCACAGGCCTGGCCCCCCGGCGGGTCCGCGGCCCTGCCGAAGGAGCTGATCGCCGACATGATGATGATGGCCATGGACAAGTACGAGGCCCAGGCCAAGGCCAGGAAGGCCCCGCAGTGACCGGGGTGGAACCCGGCGCCCCTCGGCGCTATTCCACCGGGGCCCCGTCACCCCTGAGGCCCCCATGGAGTTCCCCCTCGCCCCGACATCCCCGCCGACTGGCTGGCGCCCACCGACCTGAAGCAGGCGGCGGCGGTGCAGCGGGAACTGGCGCGGCGGGTGGTGGCGGAGGGGCCGCCGGGCCCCGTGCGCACCGTGGCTGGGGTGGATGTAAGCAACTTCCCCCGCGACCCCACGGGCCGGGTGTTCGCCGCCGTGGTGCTGCTGGACGCGGGGAGCCTGAAGCCCAGGGCCACCGCCACGGCCATGCGGGTGGCCCCCATCCCCTATGTGCCGGGTTTCCTGGGATTCCGGGAGGTTCCGGCCCTGGTGGCGGCCTTTGCCGGGCTGCCGGAACGGCCGGACCTGGTGCTGGTGGACGGGCACGGGGTCAGCCACCCGCGCGGGCTGGGCATCGCCGCCCACCTGGGCGTGCTGCTGGGCCTGCCCACCATCGGCGTGGCCAAGAGCATCCTGGTGGGGCACCCGGCGGGGGAGCTTCCGCCGGCAAAGGGCGCCACGGTGCCGCTGTCCTGGAACGGGCGGGAGATCGGCACCGTCCTGCGCAGCAAGGACAGGGTGGCTCCGCTCTATGTCTCGATCGGGCACAAGGTCGGCCCGGCCGCGGCACCCGACCTCGTCTTGCGCTGCTGCACGAAGTACCGCCTGCCCGAGCCGACAAGGGCGGCGCATGAGGCGGCCAACGCCTTCCGCCGGCACTGGGCGGCGGAGAACGCTTGACGCGTACCTTCAAGGGTCGGGTGCCGTAGCTTGGCCTCCGGTCCCCGGAAACACGCCCTACCGCTTGCGGCTGCCGAAGAAAGCGAGGCGGACCTGGCCGGGGCTGATGTCCACCACCTCCGCCGCGCGGTCCTCCACCCAGCCCTGGACGCTGACGATCCCCTGGTCGCCCACGGCCAGCCCCTCCGGCCCGGTGACGGCGATACAGGCGCCGGTGCGGGACAGGTTCACCGTCTCCCCCCGCAGCAGCAGGCTGCCCACGGTCAGCAGAGCCGGGCTGCGCACGGGCACGCGGGGAAGCGCCGCCGTTCCCCGGGTGGGGGCCCTTGGGGTTGGGGCGGAGGGGGTCGTCCCGATTGGACAGCCATTCCGCCATGGCGACCCAGCGGTGGCTTTCATCCGGGTCGTCGGTATTGAGCGCCGCCTGCCAGCAGGCCACCAGCTTGGCGTCGAGGGTCGGATAATCGGCCAGGGCGGCCGCGGGCCTGTCTTCCTGGAGTGTCTGCTCGGGCAACACGATCTGCACCCATCCACGGTCCCGTCCCTTTGGACGGTACCCGAGCATGATCCCGAAATCGCGCGCGCGGAAGAGGTAGAATGAGATGGCGTCCCGGAAGGGATTCGAACCCCTGACCTGCGGTTTAGGAAACCGCTGCTCTATCCTGCTGAGCTACCGGGACGCGTGGTCCGCCTTATAGCACGGTCCGCGGCCTTGCACAGCCCTTGATGTCCGCCGCGGACGGGGTGCCCTGTGCCGTTGAGCGCCAGCACCGCTTGCGCTAGGGTCCGCGGCACAAAAGCGGGCACAACGCCCGGACACCAGGGAGGGAAAAGCCATGACCGCGCGCAGCTTGGCGGGCAAGACGCTGTTCATCACCGGGGCCAGCCGGGGCATCGGCAAGGCCATCGCGCTGCGGGCGGCGCAGGACGGGGCCAACGTGGCCATCGCCGCCAAGACCAGCGACCCGCACCCCAAGCTGGAAGGCACCATCTACAGCGCCGCGGCGGAGATCGAGGCTGCGGGTGGTCGGGCCCTGCCCCTCCAGGTGGATATCCGGGAAGAGGAGCAGATCGCCGACGCCGTCGCCAAGACGGTGGAGACCTTCGGCGGCATCGACATCCTGGTGAACAACGCCAGCGCCATCCAGCTGACCGGCACGCTGGAGACGGCCATGAAGCGCTATGACCTGATGCACCAGGTCAACGCCCGCGGCACCTATGCCTGCTCCCAGGCCTGCCTGCCGCACCTGCTGAACGCCCGGAACCCCCACATCCTGAACCTGTCGCCGCCCCTGAACATGGCGCCCCACTGGTTCAAGAACCACGTGGCCTATACCATGGCCAAGTACGGCATGAGCATGTGCGTGCTGGGCATGGCGGAGGAGTTCCGCAAGAAGGGCGTGGGCGTCAACGCCCTGTGGCCCCGCACCGCCATCGCCACCGCCGCCATGAAGATGCTGGGCGGGGGCGAGATCCCCAAGGGCTGCCGCACCGTGGAGATCATGAGCGACGCCGCCTGGTACATCCTGACCAGCGACGCCCGCCAGACCACCGGCAACTTCTTCATCGACGACGAGGTCCTGGCCGCCAACGGCGTCACCGACCTGGACAAGTACGCCCTGGTCCCGGGCGAGCCGCTGATGCCGGACTTCTTCCTGGATTGAGGGGGCTGTCCCTGACGCCTCGTTTCGGTTTGGGCACCAAGTCGCCAGGAAGGATGCGCCGACTGTCTCCAGGCAGGTCGAACGGCGCAGTCCCGTCCCCTCTCCCAGGGGGAGAGGGACAGGGTGAGGGGTTGTACGACCAGGACAGCAGGGCCCTGTCCGCAGGTTCCCCTTGCCGGAGAGGCCCTAACCCCTCTCCCTGTCCCTCCCCCTCAGGGGGAGGGGACGCGGTGGGGCGGTTCGTCTTGAACCACTCTCGGCGGAATGGGCGGTGTGCCCCCCTCACCCCACCCCGCCAACCGCCTGATCCCCCGGTCATGGTGCACCCCGCCCGGCGGCCCCTGCCGCGCGGCGCCCAGGAGCGCGGCGGCGACGGTGTCGGCGGGAATGGGGCGGTAGCGGGCCAGGGGTCCGAGCATCAGGGGTGACAGGGCCGGGGCGGCCAGCATGGCCAGCCGCTCCGCCGGGCGGGATTCCTGCCGCGCCCCCAGCAGCAGGCTGGGGCGGAGGATGTGCAGGGCGGGGAAGCCAAGCATGGCCAAGTCCCGCTCCACCTCCCCCTTGGTGCGCAGGTAGAAGTTCCGGGCGCCCGGGGCGGCATCGACGGAGGAGACGAGGGCGAAGGTCCGCGCCCCCGCCGCGCGGGCCGCCCGGGCGAAGGCCAGCACGGCGCCATGGTCCACGGCGCGGAAGGCTTGCTGTGAGCCCGCCTTGCGGATGGTGGTGCCCAGGGCGCACAGGGCCGCGTCCGGTACGAACCCCGGCGGCAGGGCGGGGTTGACGAAGTCCGCCGGGATCTCCGTGGCCTTCAGGGAGGTGGCGCCGCCGGGCCGTCGCGACAGGCTGACCACCCGGTCCACGTCATCCGCCGCCACCAGCCGCCGCAGCAGCGCCTGCCCCACCAGCCCCGTGCCGCCCGCCACCAGGATCGACAAGCCCATGCCGGACCTCCGCATTTTTCGGGCAGCATAAGGTATTTGCCACCCCGGCGCTGCCTGTTGATCCCGCAACGCACCATGATCCAACCCCGTCCGGGCCATGCGCCCGCCCCATGGAAGAAATGTGACGGCGGGATACCCTTCTCCCAATCTCCGGCTTGACTCCCCTTATACTCTGGGCGAGCATAAGCGCACTAATGCTCATCTAGAGCATAAGTCCGTTCCGGCCGAGGCCGGCGGCGCTCTGGCTTGACGCGTGGGTCCATGAGTTGGTTTACCGGAGGAATCGCTTCCATGGCTGCCTTCCCGACCGACACGGCGGAGCTGGCTTATACCCCCGCCGTCGCCGAGGCGACCCGGCCGCTCTATGAGAAGATCAAGGCCTTCATCCCCGAGGTGGAGTGGCCGTTCCACGCCCCGCTGGTGCACGCCATCAACCGGCTGAAGCGGGAGCGCAACGCCGTCATCCTGGCGCACAACTACCAGGCGCCGGAGATATTCCACACGGTGGCTGACATCGTGGGCGACAGCCTGCTGCTGGCCCGGAAGGCGGCAGAGACGGACGCCGACGTGATCGTGCTGGCCGGCGTGCACTTCATGGCGGAGACGGCGAAGGTCCTGAACCCGTCCAAGGTGGTGCTGATGCCCGACATGGGGGCCGGCTGCTCCCTGGCCGACAGCATTACGGCGGCCGACGTGCGGCTGCTGCGCCAGCGCTATCCGGGCGTGCCCATCGCCACCTATGTCAACACCTCGGCCGAGGTGAAGGCGGAGAGCGATGTCTGCATCACGTCCGGCAACGCGGTGGAAGTGATCGAGAGCCTGCCCGGCGACGAGGTGCTGTGCATCCCCGACCAGTACCTGGCCAAGTGGGTCGCCAGCCAGACCAAGAAGAAGGTCTATACCTGGAACGGATCCTGTGAGGTGCATGAGCGGTTCAGCGGCCCGCAGCTTGCCGCCTATCGGCAGCAGTTCAAGGGCGACATCACCATCATCGCCCACCCGGAATGCCCGCCGGACGTGCTGGCGGAGGCGGACTTCGTCGGCTCCACCGCCAAGATGCAGGACTATGTGGAAGGCAAGCAGCCCCGCCGCGTGCTGCTGATCACCGAGTGCTCCATGGCGGACAACCTCGCGGTCAACAACCCGGGCGTGGAGTTCGTGCGGCCCTGCAATTTGTGCCCGCACATGCGGAAGATCACCCTGTCCAACATCCTGTCCAGCCTGACGACGCTGGAGCCGCGGGTGGAGGTGGACCCGTCCGTCATCGACGGCGCCCGCCGCGCGGTGGAGCGGATGCTGGCCGTCGGCAAGAAGTAAGCCCTTTCTCCAGAGCGGAGGGACCGTCCATGGACGGTGGCGTCGCGTTCCGGCCCTTCGGCGGGCCGGTCAGGGTCGAGGATGCGGACGTGGTGGTGGTCGGGTCCGGCATGGCCGGGCTGGTGGCGGCCCTGCGCCTCGCCCCCCGCCGGGTCACCCTGCTGACCAAGACCGCCGACCTGCCCGGTGGGTCCAGCCACTGGGCCCAGGGCGGCATCGCCGCGGCCTTAGGCGCCGAGGACAGCGCGGAGAGCCATGCCGCCGACACGGTGGCGGCGGGGGCCGGGCTGACCGACCCCGCCGTGGCCGATTTGCTGGCGCGGGAGGGGGCGGCGCGCCTGTCCCGCTGGCTGGCGGACGGGCTGCCCGCCGACCGGGGCGCCGACGGCAACGTGCTGCTGGGGCGGGAGGCGGCACACAGCGCCTTCCGCATCCTGCATGCGGGCGGGGACGCCACCGGCAAGACCCTGATGGCCCACCTGTCCGCCCAGGTGCGGGCAGCGGGGCACGTGGACGTGCGCACCCGGGCCTTCGCCTGGGAGATCGTGAAGGCCGGCGGCCGGGTGGCCGGGCTGCTGGCGCATGAGGACGGAAGCGGCTGGGTGTTCATCCGCGCCGCCACGGTGTTGCTGGCCACCGGCGGCATCGGCCAGCTCTGGCGCCACACCACCAACCCGGGCGAAGCCACGGCCGACGGGCTGGCCCTCGCGGCCCTGGCGGGGGCGACCCTCGCCGACCTGGAATTCGTCCAGTTCCACCCAACCGCCCTCGCCACCGCTACTCCCGGCCAGGTGCCCCTGTTGACGGAGGCGCTGCGCGGTGCCGGCGCCCAGCTGCTGGACGCGCGCGGCCACCGCTTCATGCCGGACGAGCATGAGCTGGCGGAGCTGGCCCCCCGGGACGTGGTGGCCCGAGCCATCGGCCGCCGGGTGGCGGCCGGGGAGAGGGTGTTCCTTGACCTGCGGGCCATCTGGGCCGGCGGCGGGGCGGCCAAGTTCCCCACGGTGGCGGGCATCTGCCGCGATGCCGGCATCGACCCGGCGGCGGAGCCGGTGCCGGTGGCGCCGGCGGCCCATTACCACATGGGCGGGGTGGTGACGGACATGGACGGGCGCACGGCGGTGCCGGGCCTGTTCGCGGCGGGGGAGGTGGCCTGCACCGGCGTGCACGGCGCCAACCGGCTGGCCAGCAACAGCCTGCTGGAGGCCCTGGTCTTCGCGGAGCGGGCGGCGGACGCCATCCTGGCCGAGGGGCCGCTGCGGGCGCCCGACGTGGAAACGCCCGTGGTCCCCGCCATCCTGCGCGACGACCGCGGGCTGGGGGATGAGGCGCGGGCCGTGCTGGCCACCCAGGCCGGGCTGGTGCGCAGCGGCACCGGCCTGTCCCAGGCCCAGGCGGCCCTGTCCAACCTGCACCGCCGGGCCGACCGGCTGCCCCTGGCGGCCACGCCTTGCGCGGAGACCGTCCGGACGGCCGGGGAGCTGCGCAACCGGCTGCTCGTCTCCCGCCTAATCGTCCAGGCCGCCCTCACCCGCACCGAAAGCCGCGGCGCCCATACGCGTACCGATTGGCCGGAGCCGCGGGAAACTTGGCTGCGTCGCCAAGTGCTGACCGCCCGCAGCCTGCTACCGGCCGCCGTGGCGGCGGAGTAAGGATGGAACGTGCAGGGCACCGGAGGTCACCCCGGGCTTGACCCGGGGCCCTCGGGATCGGTCGATGCAGCTCACCGAAAGCCCGGTTCCCTTTCCACAGGCCCGCTGCCGCGCCATCGGCATTTCCGCTTTCCCAAGGGCCCCGGCTCAAGGCCGGGGTGACATCAGAGATTTGCAGGACCCACGATGACCGCCTCCCTCTACCCCCTGCTTTACGAAGACCTGGTCCGTGCCGCGTTGAAGGAGGACCTCGGCCTTGCCGGGGACCTGACGACGGAGGCGTGCGTCCCGGCGGATGCCAGGGCCACGGCCCTGTTCCGGGCGCGCAAGGCGGGGGTGGTGGCGGGGATCGAGCCGGCGCTCAGCGCCTTCCGCCTGCTGGACCCGTCCCTGTCCATCACCGTGAAGGCGCCGGACGGCAGCCGCGTCAACCCCGGCGACACCATCGCCGTGGTGCAGGGTGCGGCACGGCCCATCCTGTCGGGGGAGCGGGTGGCGCTGAACCTGCTGGGGCGGCTGTGCGGCATCGCGACGGAGACCCGTTCCCTGGTGGACCGGATCGAGGGCACCCGCGCCACCATCGTCTGCACCCGCAAGACCACGCCCGGCCTGCGCGCGCTGGAGAAGTACGCGGTGCGGGTCGGCGGCGGCGGCAACCACCGCTATGGGCTGGATGACGCGGTGCTGATCAAGGACAACCACCTGGTCGCCGCCGGGGGTGTGCGTGCCGCGGTCACCAACGCCCGCACCCGCGCCGGCCACATGGTGAAGGTGGAGGTGGAGGTGGACACGCTGGACCAGCTGGCGGAGCTGCTGGCCCTGAAGGTGGATGCCGTGCTGCTGGACAACATGGACCCGCCCACCCTGAGGAAGGCGGTGGAGATGGTGGCCGGCCGCATGGTGACGGAGGCCAGCGGCGGCGTGACGCCGGAGACGATCCGCGCCATCGCCGAGACGGGCGTGGACCTGATCTCCCTGGGCTGGCTGACCCACAGCGTGAAGAACTTCGACATCGGGTTGGATTTCGAGCAGGGCTGACCGGCCCAGGCATTGGTACCGGCAACGCGCACGGGGCCGGGTGGGGCGGCGGGCCAGGGCACACAAGGCCCCGGCCCGCCGCCGCCATGATGCTTATACTGGCCGCCGTTGATCGTGACCGATCAACGGCTCCCTCAGGCGCCGGGCGGGCGCATCCGCGCCCTTGGCTTACGCCCGCATGGGCGGGCGGGCCGGCAGTCGCCGGCCTCCAAGCGCATGAGTCAACAACTCATGCGCTTGGAATTACTCCAACCCCTCGAACAGGGCGGTGGACAGGTAGCGCTCGGCGAAGCTGGGCAGGATGGTGACGATCAGCTTGCCGGCCATGTCGGGCCGGGCGCCCAGCTCGAAGGCGGCGGCCAGGGCGGCGCCGCCGGAGATGCCGATGGCGAGGCCCTCCAACCGCGCGGCTTCCCGCGCCAGCTCGAAGGCGCGGTGGTTGGAGATGCGCAGCACCTCATCGATCTGGTCGCGGGCCAGGATGTCCGGCACGAAGCCGGCGCCGATGCCCTGAATCTTGTGGGGGCCCGGCAGGCCGCCGGACAGGACGGGGCTGTCCTCCGGCTCCACCGCCACCACGCGGAAGCTGGGCTTGCGCTGCTTGATCACCTGGGCCACGCCGGTCAGGGTGCCGCCGGTGCCGACGCCGGAGACGAGGGCATCCACCTTGCCGTCCGTGTCGTTCCAGATCTCCTCCGCCGTGCTGGCGCGGTGCACGGCAGGGTTGGCGGCGTTCTTGAACTGCTGGAGCATATAGGCGCCCGGCGTGTTGGCGACGATCTCCTCCGCCTTGGCGATGGCGCCCTTCATGCCGTTCGGGGCGGGGGTCAGCACCAGCTCCGCCCCCAGTAGCTTCAGCATCTTGCGCCGCTCCAGGCTCATGCTCTCCGGCATGGTCAGGATCAGCTTGTAGCCCTTGGCCGCGGCCACGAAGGCCAGCGCGATGCCGGTGTTGCCGGACGTGGGCTCCACCAGGGTGGTGGTCTCCGGGCTGATCTTGCCCTCGGCCTCGGCGGCCTCCACCATGGCCTTGCCGATGCGGTCCTTCACGCTGGACAGCGGATTGAAGAACTCGCACTTGCCGACCACGTCGGCCACCACCCCGTGGCGCTCGGCCAGCCGCTTCATCCGCACCAGCGGCGTGGCGCCGACCGTGTCCAGGATGCTGTCATAGATGCGACCGCGGAACTCGGGCGTGGCAGACATTGTACGTCTCCGAATTGGTATTTCGGGGAAAGCCCCGTATCGTTCTGTATATACTCCCGCCGGACGTGCCGTGCCAGGGGGAATCCGGGGGCGGCGAATGGGATCGGGGATGGTTTCCTAGGAGCGGCAGGTTGCCCGGCTTGCGAGTCCCTATCGCTTCTCCTGCGAAAGCAGGAGCCCACGGTTTTTGATCCCGGTCCCACAATCTCCGTCAGTAAAGAACTGTGGGCCCCTGCTTTCGCAGGGGAGACAGAAAAAAACAAAGCCGGAGCATGCATCCAGGAACACTAAATACTGAAATCCAGCTTGCTCGCCGCCTCGCTGGCGATGCCGGCCTGGTTGGCGCGGACGCACAGCTCCTCGATGGTGGTGCGGTCAAGCCTTGCCATCACGTCTTCCTGCAATTCGGCCCAGAGGGGGCGGACGACGCGGCGGCCCAGCTCGGCGCCGACCTCCTCCTCGATGGGGTCGGTGGCCTGTTCCAGGGCACGCACCACCCGAACGATCTCCCCCAGCGTGATGCGGCGGCGTTCCTTGGCCAAGCGGTAGCCGCCCTTCGGACCCCGCACCCCCGCCAGCACCCCGGCCCGCACCAGGGCCTGCAGCACCTGTTCCAGGTAGCGCTTGGGGATGCCCTGGCGGGCGGTGATCTCCGCCGACTGCACGGGTGCCGAGCCGGCGTTGTAGGCGATGTCCAGCACCGTCTCGATGGCGAACATCAGCTTCTTGGAGATGCGCAGCATGTCAGCGGGCCCCCGTGCCGGTGGAGCCGAAGCCGCCGCTGCCGCGGGCGGTCTCCGTCAAGCTGTCCGTCTCGGCCCACACCGCCCGCTCATGCCGGGCGATGACCATCTGGGCGATGCGCATGCCGCGCTCGATGCGGAAGGGTTCGGCGCCCAGGTTCGCCAGGATCACGCCCACCTCCCCCCGATAGTCGGCATCCACCGTGCCGGGGCTGTTCAGGACGGTGACGCCATGCTTCAGGGCCAGGCCGGAGCGGGGCCGCACCTGGGCCTCGTAGCCCACTGGCAGGGCGATGGCCAGGCCGGTGGGCACCAGGGCGCGGGCACCCGGCGCGATCTCCAGCGGCTCGGCCACCGCGGCCAGCAGGTCCATCCCCGCGGCGTGGTCGGTGGCATAGGCCGGCAGGGGCAGGCCGTCGGCATGGGGCAGACGGCGGACGGCGATGGTCACGTCAGGCATCGGCACTCTTTCCAGAAGCGAAATGGTCGGCGATGGCGGCGGCAAGGCGGCGGCCCACCTCCGCCTTCGGCAGGTCGGGCCAGGATTGGGGGTCCCCGTGTAAGCGGATCAGGTGGACGCTGTTGCGGTCACCGCCGAAGGTGCCGGTGGCCGGCGACACGTCGTTGGCGACGATCCAGTCACAACCCTTGCGGGCCAGCTTGGCCCTCGCATACGCCAGCACGTCGTTTGTTTCGGCAGCGAAACCGACCACCAGCCCAGGTCGTTGCGGTCCCGGAATGCTGAGGCTGGCCAGGATGTCCGGGTTCTCCGCCATCACCAGGGTGGGCGGGCCGGAGCCGTCCTTCTTCAGCTTCTGACCGGCCTCTGCCGCCACGCGCCAGTCGGCCACCGCGGCGGCGGCGACGAAGATGTCGGCGGGGAGCGCCGCGGCGCAGGCGTCCAGCATCTGCCGCGCCGTTTCCACCTTCACCACCCTGACACCAGCCGGGTCGGGCAGGGTGACGGGGCCGGAGACGAGTGTGACGCGGGCGCCCAAATCGGCCAGGGCCGCCGCCACGGCGTGGCCCTGCTTGCCGCTGGACCGGTTGGCGATGTAGCGCACGGGGTCGATGGGTTCATGCGTCGGGCCGGACGTGACCAGGGCGTGGCGGCCGGCCAGGGGCTTCGGCCCGTCCCGGCTGGCGAAGAAGTCGGCCAGGGCGGCGACGATCTCCAGCGGCTCGCTCATCCGGCCGAAGCCGTATTCCCCGCAGGCCATGGCCCCCTCGTTGGGGCCGATCACGCCCACGCCGCGGGCCTTCAGCAGGTCCAGGTTCGCCCGGGTGGCCGGGTGGTCCCACATGCGCACGTTCATGGCAGGGGCGACCAGCACCGGCTTGTCCGTGGCCAGCAGCACCGTGCTGGCCAGATCGTCGGCCATCCCATGGGCCATGCGGGCCAGGATGTTGGCGCTGGCCGGGGCCACCAGCAGCACGTCCGCCTGGCGGGAAAGCTGGATGTGGCCCATCTCCGACTCGTCGGTCAGGGACCACAGCTCCGTATAGACCTTCTCCTCGCTGACCGCCTGGAGGGCCAGGGGGGTGACGAACTGGGCCCCGCCCTTGGTCAGCACGCAGCGCACGGCCACGCCCCGCTCCCGCAGGCGGCGGACCAGCTCCGGCGTCTTGTAGGCGGCGATCCCGCCGGACACGACCAGCAGGACCCGCTTGCCCGCAAGCGCGGTGGGGACAGGGGATTCGGCCATGGGAGAGGCCCCAAAAAACGGTTCTGGCTTGTGAAACCCTGGATAAACCCATCGCGGCGGAAGCGCAAGCCGCGGATGGCGTAGGGACGTGTCGGGATTTCTTACAAGCCCCGGCCATGGCGGCGGCGGCATGCAACCAAGCCATTGATCTTGCAGGACTCAGATGACTTGGCACGCTTCTTGGAAACAAGGGGTCCGGACACCCCGTCCCGTTGGAGGAAACAATGAAGAAGACCCTGCTCACCCTGGCCGGCGCGCTGGCCTTCAGCACGGCCCTGTCCGCCCCCGCCGCCGCCATCGGGCTGGTGGACATCTATGTCAGCCCCCCGACCACCGAGGCGAATAAGGCTTCCACCCTTGCCAAGGGCGCCGATTACCTGAAGCTGCTGGGCCTCCAGACCATCTCCATGGAGGATTTCGAGACCTACACCCCCGGCAGCAACGCCAACAGCATCAACACCAAGGTCGGCACCTTCACCGGCACCACCGCCGGGCAGAACACCGGCGTGTCCGGCCTGCGCGTGCTGAACGCCGCCACCCGCCCGAAGAACTTCGGCGGCCGCTACGACATGGTCGGCGGCGCCAACTGGCTGGACAGCAACGACTACAAGACCGTGACCTGGGACGCCGCGGCCGGCGGCAAGGGCTTCACCCATGTGGGCTTCTACCTGACCGACGTGAACGACGTGTCGGCCAAGCTGAAGGTCAAGGCCACGGGCCAGACCATCGACATGCCGCTGGGCGTGTCCGGCAAGGGCGGGTCGCTGGACAGCGGCACCAACTTCTTCGTCGGTTTCGGCCTGGGCGCCACCTATGAGCTGCTGAGCATCACCTTCACCCAGACCGCCGGGAACGACGGCTTCGGCATCGACGGCGTCGTCCTGGCCCAGGTGCCCGAGCCGGCCACCCTCGGCCTGCTGGGCGCGGGCCTGCTGGCCGCCGGCGCCCTGCGCCGCCGCCGCAAGGCTGCCTGATGCCTGTGGCCGGCGGCATGGACAGTGGCCCATGCCGCCGGAGCTGGCCCGCACTTGTCCCCGGCCCGGCGACCGCGCCCGGGCCGGGGTCCTTCACCATCTGTCGGAAAGGCTTACGGGGAGCGTGTCAGGCCAGGATGTCCATGGCCTCACGCTCCATCTTCCCCTGGGCGCGCAGCACCGCCAGGTTGGCCTGGTAGGAACGCAGGGAGCCGAGCTGTTCCACCCGCTCCCCGGCCAGGTCCACGTTGGGGGCGGCGACCAGCCCTTCGGCATCGGCGGAGGGGGAGTCCGGCTGGAATTCCGCCAGGAAGGGCGGCGTCACCGGCCGGGCCACCACCCGGGTGCCCAGCCCCTGCCCGTCCGGCCCGGCGACGGCCTGCTGGGCCGGGGCCTGCGGCTGGTAGGGGAGCTGCCCCTCCACCCCCGGCCGCGCGCCGATACTGCGCGCATTGGCGACGTTCTGGGCCGAGATGCCCAGGCGGTTGCCGGCCGCGAAAGCGCCGGAGAGGGATATGGAGGCGGCAGGTCCCATGGACGATCTCCCTTGCCCCGAACTATGGGATAGGTCCCATCCCAGGGCAAGCCCGTGATATGCAACCGTGCGGTGCCGGGGGATGCTAGGATGGCACGCCCGCCCACCACCCCCATGGCGACATGACCCAGCCCCTGCCCCACGACCCCCGTCCCGAGGACCATCCGCGCAAGCGCGTCAACCTGGCCCTGCAGGGCGGCGGCTCCCACGGGGCGTTCAGTTGGGGTGTGCTGGATGCCCTGCTGGAGGACGGCCGGATCGAGCCGGAGGCGATCAGCGGCACCAGCGCCGGGGCGATGAACGCGGTGGTCCTGGCTTCCGGCTATGCCCGGGGTGGGGCGGAGGGGGCCCGCGCCGACCTGGCGGAGTTCTGGCGCCGGCTGGGCGCCCTGGGCCGTACCTCCCCCTTCCGGCGGAGCTGGTGGTCCCGGCTGACGGGCAAGTGGCGCATCGACGATACGCCGAGCTATGCCCTGGCCAGCATCGGCAACCTGTTCCTGTCCCCCTACCAGACCAACCCCTATGGCCTGAACCCCCTGCGCGGGCTGCTGAAGGACGTGGTGGATTTCGATGCCGTGCGCCGGGACGGCGGCATCCGGCTGTTCCTGTCGGCCACCGACGTGGAGACGGGCAAGAACCGGCTGTTCCGCACGCCGGAGGTCTGCGTGGAGGCGGTGCTGGCGTCGGCCTGCCTGCCCCAGCTTTTCCAGGCGGTGAAGTACCAGGGGCGGCATTACTGGGACGGCGGCTATATGGGCAACCCGGCCCTGTGGCCCCTGTTCTATGAGAGCGGAAGCCGGGACGTGGTGCTGGTGGCCATCAACCCGCTGAACCGGCCGGGCGTGCCCATGACCCCGTTCGAGATCATGGACCGGGTCAACGAGATCACCTTCAACTCCAGCCTGATGCGGGAGATGCGGGCCGTGCAGTTCGTCACCCGCCTGATCGAGACGGGGCGGCTGGACGCCCGCGAGTACAAGCACGTGCTGATGCACCGCGTGTCCGGCGACAAGGAGCTGGCGGACCTGCACGCCTCCAGCAAGCTGAACGCGGAGCCGGATTTCCTGGAGCACCTGTTCACCCTCGGCCGCCGCGCCGGGCAGGATTGGCTGGCCAGGCATTTCGACGACGTTGGCCAGCGCACCAGCATCGACATCGTGAACGACTATTTCTGAAAGCGTCAGCGGCCGGCCCCGCGAAGGGACCGGCCGCCATGGACCTGACGCTGGCACCCGGATCAGAACGCGAAGGTCACCGTGCCGACGACGCGCTCATCCGAGATGACTCTCCCGCTGGGACCAACAAACTTCTCGTTCGTGTCGGTGTACTTCACGTCGAAGGTCAGGCTCTCCCAGGTGTAGGCGACGCCGACCTGCCAGTCCCAGTAGTCCGGCAGTTCCTCGAAGGTGGAGTAGCCGACGTTGGCGTACAGGCTGATGTCGTCGGTGGCGGCCAGGGCGGCGCCGCCGTTGAAGTACCAGCTGTTGCCGCCCGCGGTGCCGGCGTACTCCGGGCTCCACCAGACCTGGCCGGTCAGCTTGACCTTGTCGATGGTATAGGACGGGGTGAAGCCCAGCTCGAAGTAGTTGGCCTCGATGCCGTCGTCCTGGCCCGGGTAGGTGTACCAGGTGCCGATGAAGCTGTAGGCGAGGTCGCCGACCTCGTTGCTGTAGCCGGCCAGCAGGTCGAGTTCCACGTTGGAGCCGGGGATGAAGTCATCATCCACGTTGGAGCCCCAGGCGCCCACGAAGAAGCCGCTCTCATGGCTCACGGTGATGCCGGCCTGGATGGCGGGATCTTCGTCCGTCTGGCTGATGCCGCGGAACACGTAGTCCGTGGTGCCGGCGACGGTGCCGGAGAAGGTGATGGGTTCGGCCTGGGCGGCGCCGGCGAACAGGATCGCGCCAGCGGCGGCGGAAGCGAGCAACCGGGACAGGGTCATTTTGGACCGCTCCTTATTATGAGGCTTGGGTGCGTGATGTTCTTATCCTGGCGCAGTGCAGCAAAAGGGATGCCACCTGCGGTGGGGGCGCTTCTCCGACGCGAACTAAGAAGGATTTCAGTGGCCCTGGCAAGGGCACCCGAAGGCCAATGCGTGTCCTTTGACCAACTGTGTTGCAGAAAAAATACGCAACTGCCCGCCAATTCGGCAGCATCTGTGACACTTTGCAGGCGCAACAAAAAGGCCCGCCCCCGGTCGTGGGGGCGGGCCTGATGGCCGTCGGCGGGTGCCATACCAGCGGCATGAGACATCTCATGCCGCTGGAGGCCGGCGACTGCCGGCCCGCGACCTCGTGGTCGCGTGAGCCAAGGGCGCGGATGCGCCCGCCCGGCGCCTGAGGGGGCCGTTAATCGGTCACGATCAACGGCCAACGCGTCAGATGTAATAAGCCTTCAGCGGGGCGAAGCCGTTGAAGTTCACCGCCGAGTAGGTGGTGGTGTAGGCACCGGTGGCCAGGATGGAAACCCGGTCGCCGATGGCCAGGCTGCTGGGCAGCCGGTAGTCCGCCTTCTCATACAGCACGTCGGCGCTGTCGCAGGTCGGGCCGGCGATGATCACCGGCTCGGCCGAATCCCCGTCACGGTCGGTGACGATGGGGTACTTGATCGCCTCATCCATGGTCTCCGCCAGGCCGCCGAACTTGCCGATGTCCAGGTAGACCCAGCGGCGGTCGTCGTTGGCCGACTTGCGGGAGATCAGCACCACCTCGGACTGGATGACGCCGGCGTTGCCCACCATGCCGCGGCCCGGCTCGATGATCGTCTCCGGGATGCGGTTGCCGAAATGCTGGCGCAGGCTCTCGTTGATCGCCTCGCCATACTGCTGGCTGGTGGGCACGTCCTTCAGGTAGCGGGTGGGGAAGCCGCCGCCCAAATTGACCATGCGCAGCACCACGCCCTGCTCCTCCAGGTCCCTGAACAGGGCGGCGCAGGTGGCCAGCGCCAGGTCCCACTGGCCCACGTCGCGCTGCTGGCTGCCCACATGGAAGGACAGGCCATAGGGCACCACGTCCATGGCCGCCGCCTTCAGCAGCAGCTCCCGCGCCATGGCGGGCTCGCAGCCGAACTTGCGGGACAGGGGCCAGTCCGCGCCCTCACCAGAGGTCAGGATGCGGCAGAACACCCGGGCGCCCGGGGCGTTGGCGGCGATCTTCTCCAGCTCCTCGATGCTGTCGAAGGCGAACAGGTCCACGCCCAGCCCGTGGGCGGTGCGGATGTCCGACGCCTTCTTGATCGTGTTGCCGAAGCTGATGCGGTCCGGCGTGGCGCCGGCCTCCAGGCAATACTGGATCTCCTGCACCGAGGCGGTGTCGAAGCTGGAGCCCATGGAGACCAGCAGGCTGAGGATCTCCGGCGCGGGGTTGGCCTTCACCGCGTAGTAGATCTTGGAGTCCGGCAGGGCGCCGTTCAGCTTGGCATAATTCTCGGCGACCACGTCCAGGTCGACCACCAGGCAGGGCGTGGCGGGGGCGTTATCGCGGAAGAAACGGGCGATCTTCTCGGTCATCGGGGACTCCGAGGCGGCAAGTCGGTGGAAACAGGGGCGATGGGGGAAAGCACCAGCAACCGGACCCAAAAGGGGTCCGGGTCCGCTCAGGGGAGCCAGGGATGCGGCAAGCCTAAGCGGGTCAGATACTGGATTTCCCAGGAGGGGACATGCGCCCCGTCAGGTCCCGCCGGATGGATCGGAATCGGGCGGGCGCGGCGGGCCCACCGACAACAACATCAACCATCGTAGCCTCCAATACGCCGCCTTGTTTAAGGGACGGTCGGGGGTACGCGTTGCGTCGTTGCATAACCCCACCGGGTTGTCGGCTCCGCCCCGGCCGGGAATTGGCGGGGGCGGGTGTGGGGGCCATAGGCACGTGCGCTGCGACTGAGCGGCTATATATGTCGGATGGTTCGGGCGCGAAAGGGATAAATTCAAGCATTGCCCGCGAAATGCGCAAGCCTGGGACGATGATGCAACAGGCCGGTCCCGGGCGGTTTGGCATGGCCGTCACAAAGGCGGACAGGGGGGACAGAAACCGCCGCTTGTGGCCGAAAATCACAATTTCGCCATTTTCCGGGGCAAGTTTGGTCACATGGCCCAGGCCATATGGGGGCGAGGGGAACGCTGGGCCCCAGCGTTTCGAGACCCCCCGTCTCGCGCACCTTCCCATTTTCAGGGAGGGGAGACCCCTTCGCCGGCCACGCCCCGGCCGGTACGATCACGGCCACCGCACCTTGCCCCCCGCGGTGGCCGTTTCTTTTTTCGGCGGTTTTGGTTTTGGGTTCTGGCCGCGCGGAAGGACCAGCAGCGCTGGCGGCCGGACGGAAGGACCAGGACACGGATGGACACGGATCATGTCCGGATTTGCGCGGATGGAGTGTCCGGGCCTGCGTGTCTCGCCGAGATACAGTAAACATTCACGAACACACACCACACACGCACGAACACACACAAAAACAAGAAGGACAATGCCTGCGGCGCTACCGAGTTGCGGCGAGGCCGCATTTATTCTCTTGTGAATGTTCGTGTGTGCAAAGTGCGTGTCCGTGAATGTTTCCGGCACCCATATCCAAGAACTGTTGTGCATGTCCGCGGCACCCGATCCCCAGGGCCATTGAGGCATCCGCGTACATCCGTGTCCTAAAACTTCCACCACGCCAGAGCCCCCCGCCGACCACGCGACTTCGCCGCAGGTTCCCCCACCCGTCTTCCCTTTCGCGTGCCACCCTGGCAAGGTG
This sequence comes from Aerophototrophica crusticola, assembly GCF_012913305.1. NCBI lineage: Bacteria > Pseudomonadati > Pseudomonadota > Alphaproteobacteria > Rhodospirillales > Rhodospirillaceae > Aerophototrophica > Aerophototrophica crusticola. Next base: position 3,038,151 of record NZ_CP051775.1, read on the forward strand.
CCGCTCCCCGACCCGTTGCCTTCCCAAGCCATGCCCCGATTCGAAGGACGCGACCTGACCTGCCTGCGCAGTGCGCGCGTCGTCTTCACCGGGCTGTCCTTCCGGCTGGAGCCGGGGGGTGCGCTGGTGCTGGTGGGGCCGAACGGCAGCGGCAAGTCCAGCCTGCTGCGGCTGATGGCGGGGCTGACCCGGCCCTTCACGGGCAGCCTGCTGTGGGACGGGCAGCCGGTGGCGGAGGAGCCGGAGCGGTTCCGCGCGTCCCTGCGCTATGTCGGCCATCTGGATGCCATCAAGCCCGCCCTGACGGCGGTGGAGATCCTGGCATCCTGGGCCGGGCTGGATGGCAGGCCCGATCCCACGGGCCGGGCCCGGCTGGCGCTGAAGCGCATGGGCCTGTCCCATGTGGCGGACCTGCCGGGGCGCTACCTGTCGGCCGGGCAGAAGCGGCGGGTGAACCTGGCGCGGCTGTGCCTGGCGGAGGTGCCGCTCTGGCTGCTGGATGAGCCGACGACGGCGCTGGATCGGCAGAGCGTGGCCAAGCTGGCCACGGAGATCGCGGCCCACCGGCGGGCCGGGGGGATGGTCGTCGTCTCCACCCATACCGACCTGGACCTGGCCAACCCGCAGGTGCTGGACCTGTCGGACTTCAGCGCCACCATGGCGGACGAGGATTTGGCGGGGGACCCGGCATGAACGCTTTCTTCAGGCTGCTGGCGCGGGACCTGCGCCTTGCCCTGCGCCAGGGGGCGGATGCCGCCACCGCCGTGCTGTTCTTCGTGCTGTGCGTGGTGCTGTTCCCCTTCGGCATCGGGCCGGAGCCCAACATCCTGGCCCGCATCGCCCCCGGCGTGATCCTGGTGGCAGCCCTGCTGGCGTCGCTCTTGTCGCTGGAACGGCTGTTCCAGGCGGACCATGAGGATGGCAGCCTAGACCTGCTGGCCCTGTCGCCCCTGCCCCTGGGCGGGGTGGCGTTGGTGAAGGTGCTGGCCCATTGGCTGGTCACGGGCGTGCCGTTGATCCTGGCCGCCCCGCTGCTGGCCATGCTGCTGAACCTGCCGGCGGACGGGTTCGGCATCCTGTTGCTGACCCTGCTGCTGACCACCCCGCTGCTGAGCCTGGTGGGCGGGGTGGGCGCCGCCCTGACCCTGGGCGCCCGGCGCGGCGGGGTGCTGCTGCCGCTGCTGGTGCTGCCGCTCTATATCCCCGCCCTGATCTTCGCCGCCGCGGCCATCGACGCCGCCCTGGCCGGGCTGGCCGCCAAGCCGCACCTGCTGCTGCTGGGGGGCTTGCTGGCCGCCGCCGCCACCTTGGCGCCCCTGGCGAGCGGGGCGGCGTTGCGGGCTGCGGTGGAGTAGGGTCACCCCTCCGCGAGCACGTCGCAGAGGTTCACCAGCATCCCCGCCGTGGCGCCCCAGATGTAGCGGTCCTGGTAAGGGAAGACCCAGAAGTGGCGCAGGGCACCCTTCCATTCCCGGCTTTCCCGCCGGCGCCCCTGGGGCGACAGGATGAAGGACAGGGGCACCTCGAACACCTCCGCCACCTCGTAAGGGTCGGGCGCCAGGGTGAAGGGCGGGCGGACCAGGGCGACCACGGGCGTGACGCGGAAGCCGGTTCGGGTGACATAGGTGTCAAGCCGCCCCACCACCTCCACCCGCTCCCGCGGCAGGCCCACCTCCTCCTCCGTTTCGCGCAGGGCGGTGTCCTCGGGCCCGGTGTCGTCGGGCTCCACCCCGCCGCCGGGGAAGCTGATTTGCCCGGCATGGGCGGCCAGATGGGCGGTGCGCTGGGTCAGCAGCACGGTCAGGCCGCCCGGCCGCTCCACCAGCGGCACCAGCACGGCGGCATCCCGCAGGTCCGCCGGGGGCACCAGGCCGGGGTTGCCGTCATGGTCGCCGCGGCTGCCGATCACCTTGGTGGGCTTGCCCCGGCGGCTGCGGAACACGGCACGGATGTCGGCGGCCGTGGGGGTGGGATGAGCAGGCGTGACGGGGTCCGGGGCGGGGGCCGCCGCGGTCTCCGCCTCATCCTTCACGTCGTCTTCCCCAGGGGGAAGAAGGTCCCCGTGCTCCATACGCCGATCTCGTCCCCGTCGCCCGAGGCCTCCGCCAACTCCACGAGCTGGTAGAAGACCGGGCGGTTGATCCGCGCCTCCAGGGCGCCCCGCACCAGGATATAGGGATGCGGCTCCCCGGTCGAAGGGTCCGTGACTACCCGGATGGGGTGGTCGGGGCCGGCGGTCACCTGTTCGTCCAGGTTCGTCCGGAAGGTCAGGGCCTGGTCCGGCCCCGAGCCCGCCACCGTCACCTCCACCGCCACGAAGGGCGCGTCCTCCACGGTGATGCGGCCCCGCTCCGCCGGGGTGACCAGCCAATAGTCGCCCGCCTCGTCCCGGCGCAGGACGGTGGAGAACAGTTTCACCAAGGCGATCCGGCCGATGGGGCTGCCATGATAGTACCAAGTGCCGTCGCGGCCGATGCGGATCTCATACGCCTCATCCTCCGCGGTCGGGGCACCTCCCGGTTGCGGCGGGCGGCGGGCGGCGGAGAGGTCAGGCAGCCGGCCGGGACTGGCCCCCTCTCCCGAAGAAGGAGTGGCCCCTGCAACGCTCTTGCTTTCCGGCATGGTGGATCGGACCATCTGTTGTCGGAGGATGTTTGTGCAAGGACGGGCTAGCCCCCTGGACAAGGGCGCCCCGGCCATGAAGTTAACATAATCGGCCACGCTTGGTTCGTGAACCGCAACGGACCGCCGGCCATCAGGCAAGCCGGTCGCCCCGGGGAAGGATGGAGACACGTGAGCACCCTTGACGCGAACCGCCCGCTGGACCCCGCCAACCCCCAGGCCCTGATCCGCGAGGTGGAGGTGCTGGGCAACCGCCTGGCGAACGTGCGGGAGATGATCGGCCGGGTCATCTATGGCCAGCAGGAGGTCATCGACCTGTCCCTGGTCACCCTGCTGGCCGGCGGCCACCTGCTGCTGATCGGCGTGCCGGGCCTGGCCAAGACGCGGCTGGTGGAGACGCTGGGCACCGTGCTGGGGCTGGAGGAGCGTCGCATCCAGTGCACGCCCGACCTGATGCCGGCGGACATCCTGGGCTCGGAGGTGCTGGAGGAGGATGAGGGGGGCCGCCGCGGCTTCCGCTTCATCCCCGGCCCGGTGTTCAGCCAGCTGCTGATGGCGGATGAGATCAACCGCGCCAGCCCGCGCACCCAGTCCGCCCTGCTGCAAGCCATGCAGGAGGGGCGGGTGTCCGTGGCCGGCCATTACCACCCCCTGCCCCGCCCCTTCCACGTGCTGGCCACCCAGAACCCGCTGGAGCAGGAGGGCACCTATCCCCTGCCGGAGGCGCAGTTGGACCGCTTCCTGATGCAGGTGGACGTGAGCTACCCGGACCGGGAGGCGGAGCGACGGATGATGATCGCCACCACGGGCGCCGAGGCCGCGCGCATCACCGCCGCCCTGTCGCCCCAGGACCTGATCGCCGCCCAGGCGCTGGTACGCCGCATCCCCGTGGGCGACAGCGTGGTGGAGGGCATCCTGGACCTGGTCCGCGGCGCCCGGCCGGAGGAGACGGGCTTCGAGGAGGTGCGTCGCCACGTGGCCTGGGGCCCCGGCCCCCGCGCCAGCCAGGCCCTGATGCTGGCCGCCCGCGCCCGGGCGCTGCTGGACGGGCGGCTGGCCCCGTCGCTGGACGATGTGCTGGCCCTGGCCAAGCCGGTGCTGCGGCACCGCATGGCCCTGAACTTCGCCGCCCGCGCCGACGGGGTGACGCTGGACGACGTCATCAACCGGCTGTGCGCCCCGCTGGCGTGAGGACCCTGACCGCATGGTGACCACCGCCGCCGCGGCGCTGCGCGCCCAACACCGGGCCGAGGACCTGGCCCTTCGCCTGCCGCCGCTGCTGGTGGCGGCGGAGCGGGTGGCGTCCACGGTGGCGCAGGGCGTCCATGGACGCCGCCGGGTGGGCACCGGCGAGACGTTCTGGCAGTTCCGGCGCTACCAGCCCGGCGACGCCGCCCAGGCCATCGACTGGCGCCAGTCGGCCAAGAACCGCCACGTCTTCGTCCGCGAGAACGAGTGGGAGGCGGCGCAGACCGTCTGGCTGTGGCGCGACGCCAGCCCGTCCATGGATTGGCGGTCCGACAAGGCCCTGCCCACCAAGCGGGAGCGGGCCGACCTGCTGAGCCTGGCCCTGGCCGTGCTGCTGGTCCGCGGCGGTGAGCGCACGGCCTTCCTGTCCAGCGGCGTGGCGCCCAGCGCCGCCCGGTCCATCCTGCCGCGCCTGGCCCTGCACCTGGCGGAGCGGGCGGGGCGGCCGGAGGGGGAGGGGCTGCCGGCCGTGGAACCGCTGCCCCGCCATGCCCAACTGGTCATCATCGGCGACCTGCTGTCGCCCCTGGACGAGATCCAGAAGGTGGTGTCCGGCTTCACCGGCCGGGGCCTGCGTGGCCACCTGGTCCAGCTTCTGGACCCGGCGGAGGAGATGCTGCCCTTCGACGGGCGGGTGGAGTTCCGGGGCTTGGAGGGCGAGTCGTCGCTGCTGATCCCCCGGGTGGAGGGCATCCGCGAGGCTTACCTGGAGCGGCTGGCCGCCCAGCGCGCCGGGCTTGCCGCCATCGCCCGCGCCGCCGGCTGGACCCTGATCCCCCACCGCACCGACAAGCCGCCGCAGACGGCGCTGCTGGCCCTTTGGGGCGCCTTGGCGCGGGAGGCGGTGTGATGAAGGCCGCTGGAGGTTGCCCATGCTGAGCCTCGGCCCCCTGGCCTTCGCGGCGCCCTGGCTGTTGGCCGCCCTGGCGGTGCTGCCGGTGCTGTGGTGGTTGCTGAAGGTCACCCCGCCGGCCCCGCGCATCCAGAACTTCCCGGCCATCCGCCTGCTGCGCGACCTGGTGGCGCGGGAGGAGACGCCGGCCCGCACGCCGCCCTGGCTGCTGATCCTGCGCATCATCCTGGCCGCCCTGGTGATCCTGGCCCTGTCCCGGCCGCTGCTGAACCCGGACGCCGCCCTGCCGGGCAGCGGGCCCATGCTGCTGCTGGTGGACAATGGCTGGGCGTCGGGCCGCGACTGGGCTGCCCGGACGGAGCTGATGGACCGGCTGGTGGACCAGGCCGACCGGCAGAACCGCCCCGTGGTGGTCCTGGCCACCGCCCCATCCGCCGCCGCGGAGGCCCCCCGGCTGCAAGGTCCCATGGTGGCGGGGGAGGCGAAGCGCGCGGTGCAGGCCCTGGCGCCCCAACCCTGGCCCAGCGACCGGGCCGGGGCCATGCGGGCGCTGGAAGGCTTCGCGCCGGAGGGCACGCCCTATACCGTCTGGCTGTCCGACGGTCTGGCGGACGCGGCGTCGGAGGAGCTGGTGACCCGCCTGCGCCGCATGGGCGGGCTGGAGGTTGTGGGCGACGGGGCGGAACGCCCGGCCCTGCTGCTGCGCCCGCCCGCCGTGGATGGGATCGAGCTGGTGGTGCCGGTGGAGCGGTCCGATTCTGGCCTTGAGATGCCCGTCTCCGTCCGCGCCAACGGCAATGACGGCCGCCTGCTGGGCAGTGCGGAGGCACGGTTCGAGCCGGGATCGGCCCGGGCGGAGGTGCGCCTGAACCTGCCCACGGAACTGCGGAACGAGGTCACCGCCCTGCGCCTGGACGGGCAGAGCACCGCCGGGGCCACCATCCTGCTGGATGAGCGCTGGCGGCGGCGGCCCGTCGGCCTCGTCTCCGGCCGGCCGGAGGGGGAGCAGCCGCTGCTGTCCGACCTGTATTATTTGGAGCGCGCCCTGTCCCCCTTCGCGGAGGTGCGGCGCGGCACGGTGGCGGACCTGATGGGGCGGCAACTTTCCGTCCTGATCCTGGCCGACGTGGGCAGCCTGGGCGAGGATGAGGCCCGGCGGCTGGAGGAGTGGGTGAAGAAGGGCGGCGTGCTGGTGCGCTTCGCCGGCCCGCGCCTGTCGCAGAACGCGGACACGCTGGTGCCGGTGCGCCTGCGGGCCGGCGACCGGGCCCTGGGCGGGGCGTTGAGCTGGTCCACCCCGGCCCGGCTGGCCCCCTTCCCGGAGACGAGCCCCTTCCACGGCCTGCCCATCCCTGGTGACGTGACCGTGACCCGGCAGGTGTTGGCGGAGCCGTCGGTGGACCTAGCGAGCCGCACCTGGGCGCGGCTGGAGGACGGCACCCCATTGGTGACGGCGGAGAAGCGGGAGGCGGGGCAGGTGGTGCTGGTCCACACGACAGCCAACCCCGACTGGTCCAACCTGCCCCTGTCCGGCCTGTTCGTGGAGATGCTGCGGCGGACCGTGGCCCTGTCCGCGGGCGTGGCGGGGGTGGAGGAGACGGGCACCCTGCCGCCGCTGGAGCTGCTGGACGGCCAGGGCCGCCTGACCCAGCCGCCGGCCACCGCGTTTCCTGTGTCAGCGGCCCAGTTGGCGCGGGCCCCGGTGGCGGAGATCCTCGGGCCCCGGCACCCGCCCGGCTTCTACGGCACGGCGGAGGCGCGGCGCGCCCTGAACCTGGCCCCGGCCGTGCCGGAGCTGCGCCCCCTGGCCCCGTCCCTGTCCGGCGTGGCCCAGGACCTGTATGGTGGGCGGGGGGAGACGGAGTTGAAGCCCTTGCTGCTGACCCTGGCGCTGATCCTCGGCCTGATCGACCTGCTGGTGGGGCTGGCCCTGCGCGGCCTGCTGCGGTTGCCCCGGATGGGGTCCCGCGGGGTGGCGGCGGCCGTTGCCCTGCTGGCCCTCGGCACCATGCTGGCGGTGGGCGACCCCGCCGTCGCCCAGAACCGCCCGGACCCCACGGGCGTGACGGGGGATGAGCGCATCATCCTGTCCACCAATGAGACCTGGCTGGCCTATGTGGTCACCGGCGACCCGCAGGTGGACGCCGCCGCCAAGGCCGGGCTGGAGGGGCTGGCGCAGCAGCTTGCCATGCGCACGGCGGTGGAGATCGCCGGCGCCATGCCGGTGGACGTGGAGGCGGACGAGCTGTCCTTCTTCCCCCTGGTCTATTGGCCGGTGACCCAGACGCAAGGCCCCCTGACCGACCAGGGGCGGCAGAAGCTGAACGATTACCTGCGCCATGGCGGCATGCTGCTGGTGGACACCCGCGACCAAGGCTTCGGCGGGTCCGGCCCCGGCGGGCCGCAGTTGGAGCAGTTGCTGCGCGGCCTGGACATCCCGCCGCTCGCCCCCGTCCCGCCGGAGCATGTGCTGACCAAGAGCTTCTACCTGTTGCAGGACTTCCCCGGCCGCTACAGCGGCGGCAACGTCTGGGTGGAGGCGCAGGAAGGCCGGACCAATGACGGCGTGTCAGGCGTGGTGCTGGGCGCCAACGACTGGGCGGCCGCCTGGGCCGTGGACGGCCAGGGCCGCCCCATGTTCGCCGTGGCCAGTGAGCGGCAGCGGGAGATGGCTTACCGCTTCGGCATCAACCTGGTCATGTACGCCCTGACCGGCAACTATAAGGCCGACCAGGTGCACGTGCCGGCCATCCTGGAAAGGCTGGGGCAATGACCGGCACCTCCATCGCCTGGGCGCCCCTCGTCCCCCTCTGGCTCGTCGCCCTGCTTGGGGCACTGGGGCTGCTGCTGGTGGGCTATGCCCTGTTCCGCCGGGCGCGGGGGGCGTGGCTGCGCTTGGCAGGCCTGGCCGTGCTGGTGCTGGCCCTGCTGAACCCCTCGTTGGTGGAGGAGCAGCGTTCCGCCATCAAGGACGTGGCGGTCATCGTGGTGGACCAGTCCCCCAGCCAGAACATCGGGGAGCGGCGGGCCAGGACCGAACGCGCCGTGGCCGCCCTGCAGGAGCGGCTGGCGCGGGAGGAGGATTTGGAGGTCCGCATCGTCCGCACCGCCGATGCCGCCGGCCCGGAAGGGGCGGCGGTGGAGGAGACGCGGCTGCTGGAAGCCATGACCCGCGCCCTGGCCGACGTGCCCCGCCGCCGCATCGCCGGTGCGGTGCTGGTCACCGACGGGCAGGTGCATGACGTGAAGGACGTGCTGCCCACCCTGGAAGGCTTCGGCCCCGTCCACGCCCTGTTGAGCGGGGAGAAGCAGGAGGGGGACCGGCGGTTGGCCGTGGTCCAGGCCCCCAGCTTCGGCCTGGTGGACAAGCCGGTGACCTTCACCGTGCGGGTGGACGACCTGCCGGGGCGGGAGGGCGGCAACGCCATCGTCACCCTGCGCCAGGACGGCGGCGCGCCGGAGCCCTTCCGCGTGCCGGTGGGCCAGGACGTGCCCCTGACCATGACCCTGAACCATGGCGGGCTGAACGTGTTCGAGCTGGCGGTGGATGCCGGCCCGCAGGAGCTGACGCTTGCCAACAACAAGGCCGCCGTGGTCGTCAACGGCGTGCGCGACCGGCTGCGGGTGCTGCTGGTGTCGGGCGAGCCCCATGCGGGGGAGCGCACCTGGCGCAACCTGCTGAAGGCCGACCCCAGCGTGGATTTGGTCCACTTCACCATCCTGCGCCCGCCGGAGAAGCAGGACGGCACCCCGATCCGGGAGCTGTCGCTGATCGCCTTCCCCATCCGGGAGCTATTCGAGCAGAAGCTGGAGGAGTTCGACCTGATCATCTTCGACCGCTACAAGCGGCGTGGCGTGATCAGCAACACCTACCTGGCCAACATCGCCGATTATGTGGAGCGGGGCGGCGCCTTCCTGGAGGCGAGCGGCCCGACCTTCGCGACACCCCTGTCCCTGTTCCGCACGCCCCTGGGCACCGTGTTGCCGGCGGAGCCCACGGGCGACGTGGTGGAGCGGCCCTTCACCCCCGCGGTCAGCGAGCTGGGACGGCGCCACCCGGTCACCGCCGGCCTCACCAGCCGGGAGGACGGCACCGGCGACTGGGGCCGCTGGTTCCGCCAGATCGACATCGCCCCCACCCGCGGCAGCGTGGTGATGAACGGCGCAGACGGCCGGCCCCTGCTGGTGCTGGACCGGGTGGGGGAGGGGCGGGTGGCCCAGCTCGCCTCCGACCACATCTGGCTCTGGTCCCGTGGCTTCGAGGCCGGCGGGCCCCAGGCGGAGCTGCTGCGCCGCCTTGCCCACTGGCTGATGAAGGAGCCCGAGCTGGAGGAAAATGACCTGCGGGCGACCGTGGACGGCAACCGCATCACCGTCACCCGCCGCAGCCTGGAGCCGGACACGCGGCCGGTGGAGGTCACCTCCCCCAGCGACGCCCGCTCCACCGTCACCCTGGAGGACCACAAGGACGGCACGGCCACCGGCACGGTGCTGGCCACCGAGCCCGGCATCTGGCGCATCGGCGACGGGGAACGCACGGCCCTGGCCGTGGTGGGTGCCGTGAACCCGCCGGAGCTGGCCGACGTGCGCACCAGCCCCGACCCGCTGGCCCCCGTGTCCAAGGCCACCGGCGGCGGCGCCTACTGGCTGGCGGATTACAGCACGAGCGACCCCATCCCCGACATCCGCCGCACCCGCCCCGACCGCGACAGCGCCGGCCGCGGCTGGCTTGGCCTGCGGGCCAACGGCGACTATGTGGTCACCGGCGTCAACCAGGTCCCGCTGCTGCCGGGCGTGCTGGTCCTGTTGCTGGCGGTGGGCCTGCTGCTGGCGGCATGGCGGCGAGAGGGGCGGTGACGCAGCCTTTCGGCGTGGCGGTGTGGCTCTGACAGACGGCGGCGTTGCGGAAGGACTCGGGCACGGATGAACCCGGATCAAGGCCGGATGTACAGGGATAATGGCCTGATGGGGCGGCCGGTTCTGGCGCTCTTGGTTTACTGGGCGGGTGAGCCGGAAACATTCACGAACAAGCACCATCCACGCACGAACATACACGAAAAATGACTGCGGCTTCGCCGCGCAAACAGCGCCGCAGGCTATCTTGTTTTGTGCGTGTTCGTGAATGCTTGGTGCGTGTCCGTGAATGTCCAAATGCCTCACCACACCCATCTAGGCACAATCCCCATCCCCAACCCCATCCGTGCCCATCCGGCAATCATCCCTTTCATCCGTGTCCAAATCCTTCCGCCCCGCCCTCCTCCGCAAAAGCTTCCTCCCCCGTTGAACCCGCCGCCATGGCCTTGTAACAAGGCGGGGTCGTTCAACCGGACCCCCGCATGACCCCAGCCCGCACCCTGGAGCCCATCGGCCTGATGGCCGGCACCGCCGCGCGGCGGGTGATGCAGTGCCTGATGCGGACGGGGCAGGAGGCCCGGTTCGTGGGCGGCTGCGTGCGCGACGCGGTGCTGGGGCTGGAGGGGGAGGACGTGGACATCGCCACGCCGCTGCCCCCGGACGAGGTGATGCGCCGGCTGAAGCAGGACGGCCTGCGCGCCGTGCCCACCGGAATCAAGCACGGCACCGTCACCGCCATCGTGGAGGGCAGTTCCTTCGAGGTCACCACCCTGCGCAAGGACGTGGAGACCTATGGCCGCCATGCCAAGGTGGAGTTCACCGACGACTGGCTGGAGGACGCGAAGCGCCGCGACTTCACCTTCAACGCCCTGTCGCTGAGCCTGGATGGCGACCTGTACGACCCGTTCGACGGGCTGGCGGACCTGGAGGCCGGTCGGGTGCGCTTCGTTGGCGACCCGCGGGAGCGCATCCAGGAGGACGTGCTGCGCATCCTGCGCTATTTCCGCTTCCATGCCCGCTTCGGCCGGGGTGGGGTGGACGCGGCCAGCCTGGACGCCTGTGCCGAGTTCGCGCCCCTGCTGCCCACCCTGTCGGGGGAGCGGGTGCGGGACGAGCTGCTGAAGCTGCTGGCCCTGGACCGGGCGGTGGAGGTCTGGCGGCTGATGCTGGGGCGCGGGATCATCGCCCACCTGCTGCCCCACGCCACAAGGGTGGAGCGGTTGCAGGCCCTGGACCGGCTGGAATGGATGGTGGGGGAAGCGGACCCCATGGCCCACTTGGCCGTGCTGCTGCCGCGGGACCGGGGGGTCGCCCTGGCTGCGGCGGAGCGGCTGCGCCTGTCCAACGCCCAGCGCGACCAGCTGGCGGCCCTGGTGGACCCGGCGGCGGAGGTCCACCCGGACCTGACGGTGCAGCAACGCCGCCACGCCTTGCAGAAGCTGGGCACGGAGCTGTACCGCGACCTGCTGCTGATCGCCGCCGCCGACCGCGGCACCCCGGCGTTCGAGCTGCTGGAGCCCCTGGCGGAGGCAGCCGCCTGGAAGGAGATCCCGTTCCCCCTGAAGGGACAGGACCTGCTGGACCGCGGCATCGCCCCCGGGCCGGCGGTGGGGAGCTGCTGGCCGCGGTGGAAGGCTGGTGGGCCGCCCGCGACTACCGCCCCAGCCGAGAGGACTGCCTGGCGGAGCTGGAGCGGCGGCTGGCCGGGCGCTGATGCCAATACCCGACGCGGGCAGTAGGCCTATCCCTTTGCACTGACTTTCGGGATAGGTCTAGCTTGCCTTTCGCCCTAAGCGGCGCTTCAATCAGGCGCGCAGGGAGGGTGGGATGCGCGTTCTGGTCGTAGATGACAGCCGATTCGTGCGGGAGATGCTCCAAGCCGTCCTGCTGGACCTGGGCTATGAGGTCGCCGTGTGCGAGACGGCGGAGGAAGCGGAGCTGCTTGCCTCCGGCGACTGGTTCGACATCGTCCTGGTGGACCTGAACCTGCCCGGCAAGTCGGGGATCGAGCTGTGCTGGGACCTACGGGTGAAGCACCCGCCGGGCTTGCAGTACCTGGTCATCATGACGACCATGACCCAGATCGCCACCCATATCGAGGCGCTGGACGGCGGGGCCGACGATTTCATGCCCAAGCCCATCGACATCGGCCTGCTGCGCGCCCGGCTGCGGCTGGGGGAGCGGCTGGTGCGGGCGCACAAGGACATGCACCGGCTGGCCATGACCGACCCCCTGTCCGGGGTGCTGAACCGGCGCAGCTTCTTCGAGCAGGCGGAGGACGCGCTGCGCCGCCGCCAGCGCACGGTAGAGTCGCTGGCCGTGGTCATGGTGGACATCGACCACTTCAAGCGGGTGAATGACGGCTTCGGCCACGACATGGGGGACGAGGTGATCCGCCAGGTGGCCAAGACCCTGCAAGGGGCCGTGCGCCAGACCGACTGCATCGGCCGCCTGGGCGGGGAGGAATTCGCCATCCTGTTCAGCAACACCGGCATCGACGTGGTCAGCCTGCTGGCCGAACGCCTGCGCAAGCGCATCGCTGAGCTGGCCCTGCGGTCGGAGGGGCGGTTGTGCCCCGTCACCGCCAGCTTCGGCGTCAGCCCCGTCCTGCCGGACGAGGACGCCATTGAGGCCGCCCTGAAACGGGCCGACAGCGCGCTCTACCGCAGCAAGCATGAGGGGCGGAACCGGGTGACGGTGCTGGCGGCGTAACCGTCAGGGCGCGATCTCCTCCACCGCCTCCCCTTCCACCCGGAACACCCGGTCCTGCGGGATGGCGAGGGCCAGGCAGTCGTCCAGGGGCAGGCCGGTGACGAGGCCGCGCAGGATGCGGCTGGCCATGCCGTGGCTGACGGCGATGGTCGGGCCGGTGACGGTGCGCAGCCAGTCCGCCAGCCGGGCCTGCACGCCGGCCAGACTCTCCCCACCCGGGGCCAGGAACTGCCAGCCCAGGGCGGGGGCGGTGCCCATGATCTGGGGACAGGCGGCGATGATCTCCGGCTTGGTCATGCCTTCCCAGGCGCCGAAGGAGACCTCTGCCAGACGCGGGTCCGTTTCCACGGCGAGGCCCGTGTGCCGGGCGATGGCGGCGGCGGTGGCCTGGGCCCGGCCCAGATGGCTGGCAACCAGCCGCACGCCGGGGGTGTTAGCCGTGAGGCGCGCCAACAGGGCGCCCACCTGGTCCGCCTGGGCACGTCCCCGGTCCGTCAGGGGGCTGTCGCGGTGGCCCTGGCTGCGGCCCTCGATGTTCCAAGCGGTTTCCCCGTGCCGCACCAGCCAGACCGGGTGCGGGCTCGTCGCCCTGGGCATCTGTCCGTCGAACATCAGGGCCACTTCACCTCGGGCGGCAGGCTCATCAGGATCGCCTCGATGTTGCCGCCGGTCTTCAGGCCGAACAGGGTGCCGCGGTCGTGGATCAGGTTGAACTCCACATAGCGGCCGCGGCGGACAAGCTGGTGCTCCCGCTGGGCCGGGGTCCAGGGGGTGTGCATGCGGCGGCGGACGATGCGGGGGTACACGTCCAGGAACGCCTGTCCCACCGCCTTGGTGAAGGCGAAGTCCGCCTCCCAGTCGCCGGTGTCGAGGTTGTCATAGAAGATGCCGCCCACGCCGCGCGGCTCGTTCCGGTGCGGCAGGAAGAAGTAGCGGTCGCACCACTCCTTGAACCGCTCATAATAGTCGGCGCCGTGGGCGTCACAGGCGGCCTTCAGTTCCGCGTGGAACTCCGCCTTGTCCTCCTCCGTCTCGGGGCTGTCCAGGAACATGGGCGTCAGGTCAGCCCCGCCGCCGAACCAGGCGATCTGGGTGGTCAGGTGGCGGGTGTTCATGTGCACCGCCGGCACCAGCGGGTTGCGCATGTGGGCCACCAGGCTGATGCCGCTGGCCCAGAAGGCTCCCGTGTCCCCCGCGCCGGGCATGCTGGCGCGGAACTCCGGGCTGAAGCTGCCATGGACGGTGGAGACGTTGACGCCCACCTTCTCAAACACCCGGCCGCGCATCACCGACATGACCCCGCCGCCGCCGGGCGCCCCGTCATGGTTGGCCCGGTCCCAGGCCTTGCGCTCGAACCGGCCGGGGGACAGGCCCTGGTGCGGCCCCTCCGCCAAATCGTCCTCGATGGCCTCGAAGGCGGCGCAGATGCGGTCCCGCAGGCTCTCGAACCAGGCGCGGGCGCGGGCTTGGCGGTCGGCGACGATGTCGGGGGACGGAAGCGGGGTGGGCATGGCGCACAACCTCTTGGGTCTTTCCCCAAGGTGTAGCGCGGACGGGCGACCGGGGCCATGGGGAGTTTGCCACGACCGGCCCGGCAGGCGGCCAAGCCCTGTCAGCCGGGCCGGAAACCGCCCGTCTGGCGCAGCGCCTCCCCCAACACCATGGAGGCGGCGACCGCCTGGTTCAGGGACCGCACCCCCGGCCGCATGGGGATGTACACCCGGGCGTCGCAGGCGGCCATCACGTCGGGCGGGGTGCCTGCCGTCTCCCGCCCCAGCAGCAGCGTGTCGTCCGCCCTGAACGCGAAGGACGTGTAGGGCACGCCCTGCTCCGTCTCCACCAGCACCACCCGCCCCGGCCGCGTGGCCTGGAAGGCGGGCCAGTTCACATGCCGCGTCACCTCCGCCAGCTCGGCATAGTCCATGGCGCTGCGGCGCAGGCGGCGGTCGTCCAGGATGAAGCCGCAGGGCTCGATGATGTCCACCGGCACGCCCAGGCAGGCGCCAAGTCGGATCAGGGTGCCGGTGTTCTGCGGGATGTCCGGCTGGTAGAGGGCTAGGCGCACGGGTGCTTTCCTGGGCACGCAACAATCGGGCCGCGCAGGGACAAGCCGTCGCATGTCCTTCGGCCCGATACCGGTCCATCTGATGCGTCGGGAGGCCCCGCGGGGTCAAGCCGGGTGTCGCAAGGCCCTGGAATGCTTGGGCCCGAGCCCCTGACGGTTCGGTGACCGACGCGACAGATTGTCCGGGGGCTGCGTCGCCGACGCGCTTCCCAACCCGGATGCCCGGATGTATACCCGTCCGGCGCGACCGGGCGGGGAGTCCGGCCGCGCGCTTTGCCTTTGCCCATGGGCTGGCCGCGCAGCACCTGCGCGGACGGGACCGGAGGGGCAACAGGCGGGACCGGGGATGATTTCAGGCGGGTGCCGGCCTTCTGCCGGGCGGCCCGGCAGGAGTTGAGGGAGACGAGAGGGATGGCGGACACCATGCATGGCGGCGAGGAACATACCCGCCGCGACTTCCTATATCTGGCCGCCGCCGCGACCGGTGGCGTGGGTGCCGCCGTCGCCCTGTGGCCGTTCGTGTCGAGCATGAACCCGGCCGCGGACACGCTGGCGCTGGCCAGCGTCGAGGTTGACCTGGCCCCGATCCAGCCGGGCCAGGCGATCAAGGTCATGTGGCGCGGCAAGCCGGTCTTCATCCGCAACCGCACCGAGGATGAGGTCAAGCAGGCCCAGGCCGTGGGCTTGGCCGAGCTGATCGACCCGCAGACGGACGCAGACCGCGTCAAGGCGGGCAAGGAGAACTGGCTGGTGCTGGTCGGCGTCTGCACCCACCTGGGCTGCATCCCGCTGGGCACCAACAGCGGCGAGGCCAAGGGCGATTTCGGCGGGTGGTTCTGCCCCTGCCACGGGTCGCACTATGACGGGTCCGGCCGCATCCGCAAGGGCCCGGCGCCGAAGAACCTGCAGGTTCCCGAGTACGCTTTCCTCACCGACACGCGAGTCAAGATCGGCTGAGGTCGATCCAGGACAGGGAGTGCCCAATGGCCCACGCCCCCACGAGCAGCTTCAAGAACCCGGTCGTGAACTGGATCGACCAGCGACTGCCGGTGTTCACCATGATGCAGAAGGAGTACGGGACGTTCCCGA
This sequence comes from Aerophototrophica crusticola, assembly GCF_012913305.1. Lineage (NCBI taxonomy): Bacteria > Pseudomonadati > Pseudomonadota > Alphaproteobacteria > Rhodospirillales > Rhodospirillaceae > Aerophototrophica > Aerophototrophica crusticola. The sequence goes on from NZ_CP051775.1 coordinate 3,053,594, forward strand.
CTCCGCGCAACTTCAACTATTTCTGGAATTTCGGCGCCCTCGCCATGTTCGTGCTGGCGACGATGATCGTCTCCGGCGTCGTGCTGGCGATGCAGTACACCGCGCACACCTCGCTGGCGTTCACGTCGGTCGAGCGCATCATGCGCGACGTGAACTGGGGCTGGATGCTCCGCTACATCCACGCCAACGGCGCGTCCATGTTCTTCATCGTCGTCTACATCCACATCCTGCGCGGCTTCCTCTACGGCTCTTACAAGAAGCCGCGTGAGCTGCTGTGGATCCTGGGTGTCGTGATCTTCCTGCTCATGATGGCCACCGCCTTCATGGGCTACGTGCTGCCCTGGGGCCAGATGTCCTTCTGGGGCGCCACCGTGATCACCAACCTGTTCTCGGCCGTCCCGGTGGTGGGCGAGAGCATCGTGACCCTGCTGTGGGGCGGCTTCTCCGTCGACAACCCGACCCTGAACCGCTTCTTCGCCCTGCACTTCCTGCTGCCCTTCGTGATCTTCGCGGTCGTGTTCCTGCACGTGGCCGCCCTGCACATCACCGGGTCCAACAACCCGCTGGGCATCGAGCCGAAGGGCCCGCAGGACACCCTGCCGTTCCACCCCTACTACACGACGAAGGATCTGTTCGGCCTGTCGCTGTTCCTGATCTTCTTCGCCTTCTTCGTGTTCTTCGCCCCGAACTACCTGGGCCACCCAGACAACTACATCCCGGCTGACCCGCTGGTGACGCCCGCGCACATCGTGCCGGAATGGTACTTCCTGCCCTTCTACGGCATCCTGCGCTCCATCACCTTCAACATCGGCCTGCCCTTCAGCGACGTGGTGCTGATCGACGCCAAGCTGGGCGGCGTGATCGCCATGTTCGCCTCCATCCTGATCTGGGTCCTGATGCCCTGGCTGGATCGGTCGCCGGTGAAGAGCTACCGCTTCCGCCCCATCTACAAGTGGTGGGTGCTGATGCTGGTGGTGTCCTTCGCCATGCTGATGTATGCCGGCGGCAAGCCGGCCGAGCAGCCCTACGTGCTGGTCGGCCAGGTCGGCACCTTCCTGTACTTCCTGTTCTTCCTGGGCCTGCCCGTGATCAGCAGCTTTGAGCGTCCGCTTCCGCTGCCTGCCAGCATCGCGCAGCCTGTCCTGGGCGGTGGCCGCGTCGGCGCCGTCGCCGCTGCCAAGCCGATGGAGAAGGCCTGATGCGTCGCCTGCGTACCCTCATCCTTGCCGGCGTCCTGGGCCTGACCGGTGCCGCCGGCGCCCTGGCCGCAGGCGACGCCCCGGTGCCGCCCGCGCAGGAGTGGAGCCATGGCGGGGTGAACAGCCCCTTCTCCATGTTCAAGACCTTCGACCGGGCGTCGCTGCAGCGCGGCTTCCAGGTCTACAAGGAGGTCTGCTCCGCCTGCCACTCGATGGACCTGCTCGCCTACCGTAACCTGGAGGAGATCGGGTTCACCGAGGAGGAGGTGAAGGCCATCGCCGCCCAGTACGAGATCCAGGACAAGACGCCCAACGACCAGGGCGAGCTGGTGACCCGTCCGGGCATCCCGGCCGACCACTTCAAGAACCCCTTCCCGAACAAGCAGGCCGCTGCCGCCGCCAACAACGGCAAGGCCCCGCCGGACCTGTCCCTGATCGTGAAGGCCCGGTCCCACCATGAGGACTACATCTACGCGCTGCTGACCGGCTACGCGGAGGCCCCGCCGACCACCCGGTGCCGGAGGGGACGTACTACAACAAGTACTTCCCCGGCCACGCCATCGCCATGGCCCCGCCCATCTATCCGGACGGGATCACCTATGGCGACGGCACCAAGGCCACGGTGGAGCAGCAGGCCAAGGACGTGACCACGTTCCTGGCCTGGGCCGCCGAGCCCCACCTGGAGAGCCGCCGCCAGACCGGCATCATGGTGATGCTGTTCCTGGTGGTGTTCGCCGGGCTGATGTACGCCGCCAAGCGCCGCGTCTGGGCCGACGCGCACTGAGCGTCACCCGGTCCCGCGTGACCTTCGGCAAGGGCGCCCCCTCACAGGGGCGCCCTTCGCTTTTGGGCCATGTGGTTGACGCCGCCCACCCCGCGCGGCTGTTATCCAGACCAGCGCCATGACCACCGCCCAAGGATCGGAGGCCCGCCATGTCCGGAAACTATGCCGCCCTGACCCGGGTGTTGCGCTTCTGGTTCCAGGAGGCGGGGCCGAAGGACTGGTTCGCCGCGGACCCCGGCTTCGACCAGCGGACCACAGCCGCCCTGGGCGAGTTGCACGCGCAAGCCGCCGCCGGCGCCTTCACCGCCTGGCAGGAGGCGCCGGAGGGGTGCCTTGCCCTGTGCATCCTGCTGGACCAGGCGCCGCGCAACATGTTCCGGGGCAGCCCCGTGCCTTCGCCAGTGATGCCCAGGCCCTGGCCGTGGCCCGGCACGCAGTGGACAAGGGCTTCGACCTGGGCATGGCGGAGGACCAGCGGCTGTTCGTCTACCTGCCGTTCGAGCATGCGGAGGACATGGACAGCCAGCGCCGCTCGGTGCGCCTGTTCGCCGCCCGCACGGCGAAGCCGGACTATCTGGACTATGCCTGCCTGCACCTGGCCATCATCAGCCGGTTCGGCCGCTTCCCCCACCGCAATGCCGTGCTGGGGCGGAAGACGACGGCGGAAGAGCAGGCCTTCCTGGCCCAGCCGGGTTCCGGCTTCTAGGGCCCCCGGCACGCCCGGACCCGTATCCAAGGCTTCCGCAAACGCGCCCTGACGGGAACCGGGGCCGGGACCATTGTTGTCGCCGTCAGGCGCGGCTTTCCTGGCCCGGCCGGGTCTGCCAAGATGTGGGGGAGATCAAGGGGACAAGGCATGCAGTGGCCCGAGGTGGATCTGGTCGGCGCGTTCTGGCAGTGGCTGGCATCGCTGAAGCTGTTGCTGAGCGGCGCCGCGTCGCCCTTCTGGTGGCCCAGCCTGTTGTCGGCCCTGCTGGCCGGGGCCGTGCTGGCCTGGTTCGCCGGGCACCGGTCTGGCGGTCTGCTGGGCTACCTGTTCCCCCGCGACCGGGCCTATCTGAAGGAATTGCCGGTTGACTTGGCCTGCTGGCTGGCCGGGTCCAGCCTGCCGTTCCTGCTGGGGCCGCTGATGTACCTGGTCAGCCTGGGCGGCACCATGGTGGGTGTCTATGCCATGGGCATGCCGCCACAGGACGCGCCGGCCCCCGGGACCTGGGTCTTGCTGCTGTCCGCGGTGCTGGCCTTCACCTTCGGCGACTTCGCCCTGTACTGGACCCACCGGCTGTTCCACCGCTACCCCATCCTGTGGCGGGCCCATGCCCTGCACCACCGGCCTACGGTGCTGACCCCCTTGACCGGGTTCCGCTTCTGGCCGCAGGAGCAGGTGGTGCACATGACCGCCAACGTCTTCGCCCAGGGCATCGCCCTGGGCCTGATGGTGGGCACCCTGGGGCTGAAGGCGTCGCCCTACACGGTGCTGGGGGTGAACGTCTTCACCTTGGTGTGGAACGTGGCCTTCAGCCACCTGCGGCACAGCCACGTGCCCCTGCCCTTCCCGCGCTGGCTGTCCTATGTCTTCGTCAGCCCGCACATGCACCAGGCCCACCATTCCGTCGCGGTGGAGCATTACGACAAGAACTTCGCCACCGTCTTTTCCCTGTGGGACTGGATGTTCGGCACCCTGTACATCCCCGCCAAGGGGAGCGGTTCCGCTTCGGCGTCGAGGACGCCCCCGTTACGGCCGCGGTCCCGGTGGGGGAGCCGGCGAAGGTGTGAGTTCTTCCGTGCGTCGGTGCCGTCAATACGGACGACACGGACTTTCCCAATTACGAGAGTTTGCCTGCTTCGGTGACTCAGCTATCGCGCCGAAGGCGCAGGACATCTGACGGGCACAGAGCCCCGCCTGGCTTGACCTTGTCCGTGCCTGTCCGTGTTGCCGGCACAGCCGGCATCCGTGCCGTCCGTGTTCCCTGCACCGACGCCGGCGGCAAGCTCACTCCGCCGCCAGCTTCGCCGCTTCCCAGGCCAGCAGCACGCGCTTGCGGGCCGGCCCCCAGCGATAGTTGTCCAACACGCCCGTGCCCCGGATCACCCGGTGGCAGGGCACCAGGAAGCTGATGGGGTTGGCGCCGACGGCGTTGCCCACGGCCCGGGCGCTGGTGGGGTGGCCGATCCGCTGGGCGATGCCGGCATAGGTGGTGACCGTGCCGAAGGGGATGGTCAGCAGGGCCTGCCACACCTTCATCTGGAAGTTCGTGCCCTTCAGGTGCAGGGTCACCGGCCCGTCGGCGGGCTGCGCCAAGGGGCTGAAGGCCTGGGCCGCCGCCTTGGCGGTGGCACCGGGGTCCTCCACCAGCGTGGCCCTGGGCCAGTCCAGGGCCAGTTCGGCCAGGTGGCGGGCGGGGGTGTCGCCTTCCTCCGCCAGGAAGCTCAGCCAGCAGACGCCGCGGGGCGTGGCGGCCAGCAACGCACGGCCGATGCCGGTCTGGTGCACGCCCCAGCGGATTTCCATGCCCTGCCCGGCGGCCTTGTATTCCCCCGGTGTCGCCGCCTCTGCCACCACGAACAGGTCGTGCAGGCGGGACGGGCCGGACAGGCCCAGGTCGAGGGAGGTGCCCAGCAGGTCCGACCCCTCCTCCCGCAGCATGCGACGGGCATGGCCGAGGGTGACGAACTGGGCGAAGCGCTTGGGACTGATGCCGGCCCAGCGCTTGAACACCCGCTGGAAGTGCCAGGGGCTCATCCCCGCCTCCGCGGCCAGATCCTCCAGCCGGGGCTGCTGCTGCCAATCCCGCGCCAGCCGCTCGATGGCCGCGCCCACCTTGCGGGCGGCCAGGGGATCGTCGTCGGGAAGCTCAGCCTCGGGCGGCAGGTCGGGGGCGATGGTCATGGCCGGGCGCATCATGTCGTGGGCAAGCATGGTAGCCTCCGTTGTCAGGCCCTGACCATGCCCAAGACGGAAGCCCCGCCCCACCCGGTTCTTGCGGGATTACTCGGCGGCCTTCAGCTTGCCGTTTCCCTTCGCGGGCCCAGGCTTCTCCGCCGGCTCGGTCACGTCCTCCACGGCCACCTCCTCCACCTCCGCCTCTGCCACGTCGGCGGGCTTGGGCTCGGTGATGGTTTCCACCCCCACCACGGTGGGGACCGGCTGGGGCGGCGGGGCGTTGGGGTTGGGCAGGGCGGCCAGGGGCAGCGGCTCCCCCGCCTTGCGGCGGCGCACCGCGCCCTCGAACTGGCTACCCGGGGCGATCTCCAGGCTGGCCTGGTAGATGTCGCCCGCCACGGCGGAACCGCCCAGCAGATAGACCTCGTCCGCGTCGATGGCCCCTTCCACCTTGCCGTGGACCCGCACGGCCACCGCCTGGATGCGGCCGCGCACCAGCCCGCCGGGGCCGATGTTCAGCTTGGCGCAGCGCACGTCGCCGTCGATCCGGCCTTCCACATGCACCTCCCCGGGGGTGTCCAGGTTGCCGGTGACGGCCATGTCGGGACCGATGATGGAGGGCATGGGCTTGTCTCCGGGGCCCGCGGCGGGGCGGGGGATGGCGGTGGCAGCGGCGGCAGCGGAGGAGATGGTCTCCAGCCGGTCCTTAACCCTGGCAAACATAGCGGCCCTTCTCCATGAAGCGCAGCGGATCGACCGGCCGGCCGTCCACGATGACCTCGTAATGCACGTGCGGGCCGGAGCTGCGGCCGCTGTTCCCCAGGGTGCCGATCTGCTGGCCCAGGGCAACCGCATCCCCTTCCCGCACCATCGCCTTTTCCAGGTGGCCGTAGCGGGTGCGGATGCCGAAGCCGTGGTCCACCAGGACCTGCCGGCCGTAGCCGTCCTCCCAGCCCACCTCCAGCACCTTGCCGGCGGCGGTGACGCTGACCGGGGTGCCGACGGGCGCCACCAGGTCGATGCCGGTGTGCATGGCCCAGGCGCGGGTGAAGGGGTCGCGCCGGTTGCCGAAGCCGCTGGTGACGTAGAAATCGTCCACCGGGGTGGACAGGGGCAGCAGGGTGGTCAGGGCCTTCAGCCGTTCCTGCCGGGCGAGCCGCGTCTCCAGCGCGGCCAGGGCGGCCGTGGCCTGGGGCGGCAACAGGCTGGGCGGCATTTCCGGCAAGGTGACCAGGGGGCCGCCCATGCCGAAGCGCTCACGCTCCAGCTCCCGCAGCACCGAGTCGATGTTGATGCCCGTGTCGCGCAGCGCCCCCTCCACCGCGCCAATACGCAGGTCGGCATGTTCGGTCAGGCGGGACAGCAGGGCCACCTGCCCCTCCGCCGCCTTGGCGATGCGCTGGTCGGCGGCCACCACCTGGGCGGCCATCTGGTCCCGCTCCCCTTGCGCGGCGGCCATCTCCGCCCGCAGCCGGGCCGCCTCCCCCGCGCTTCCGCCAGGGCGCGGGCGAGGGCGGGGGCCTGTTCGTCAGGGGCCTGCGCGGTGTCCAGCGGCTGGTCGGCTGCCATGCCGGCCGCGGCCAGGGCAGCCTGGGCCCGGCGGGCGGCAAAGGCCTGGGCCGCCTGCCCCACCGCCTCCAGCGAGCGTTCCGCCGCCTGCAGGTGGCTGCCGCCCTCCGCCGGGCCGAGCCGGAGCGGCGACAGCGTCTCCCGCGCGTCGGCCAGGGCAAGGCGTAAGGCCCGGGCGCCGTCCTTGCCGGCCGCCTTTTCCTCCCCCGCCTCCAGGGTCGCCAGGGCCTCGACCACCCGCTCCCGCACGGCCCGTTCCTCCGCCAGGGCGGCGGCGAGGGCGGTCTTGGCGTCCTCCATCTCCCCCGCCATGCCGGCGAGCTGGCCGCGGGCTTCCGCCAACTGGGCAGCCAGGGACTCCGCCCCACCCTCCAGGAAGCCGATGGTGCGGCGGGCGTCGGACAGGGACAGGGCGGTGCCGAGCCAGCCGGCCAGGCAGAAGACCAGGCCGCACAGGGCGGCGGCGATGTACAAAGCGGGGCGCAGGCGCTGGCGGGGACCGATGACCACGGACCGGACGCGGTCATCCTCCACGATGATGACACGCTCGCTGCGGGTGAAGGCGTCGAACAAGGGTCCCCCCGTCATCACCGTCGGCCGGGGGCCCGGACACAAGGCGCCATCTGTCCTGCGACCGGCCGGGCCGGTGCTGGCGCCCTGGTGTGTTCCGTTCCCGCGCGATTGCCTGTGGCAATTTTGGGGTAGACCTTAGGGGAACGCCCCCCAGGGGGCAAGGCATGAATCGCGGGCCGTGTGGTCCGTGGACATCGTATCGCGCCTTGGGTGTGGGTCCCTCAGGCCCCCAGGCCGTAGACGTTGGCCCGCTTCAGCCGCACCCCCACCGCCGTGCCGGGGGACAGGTCCACATGGCCGTGGGTGCGGCGGTCCAGCACCGCCTCCACCACCTGCCCGCCCATGTCCAGGTCCAGGCGCAGCTCCGGCCCCACGGGCTGGACCGCAGTGACCCGGGCGGCGGCCGCGTCGGCTTCCGAGCCCGGCAGCAGCTCGATGTCGTGGGGGCGGACATAGGCGATGCCCGGCCCCGGGGCCGGCGGCCGGTTGGAGATGGGCACCCTCAACCCGGCGATGTCGGCGAACCCGTTCAGCACGGTGCAGGGCAGCTTGGCCCCGCCGCCGAGGAAGTCGCAGACGAAGGCGCTGGCCGGCATGTCATAGACCTCTGCCGGGGTGCCCACCTGCTCGATCCGGCCCTGGTGCAGGATGCAGACCCGGTCGGCCAGCTCCAGCGCCTCTTCCTGGTCGTGGGTGACGAAGACCGTGGTCACGCCCATGCCCTTGTGGATGTCGCGCAGCCAGCGCCGCAGCTCCTTGCGCACCTTGGCGTCCAGGGCGCCGAACGGCTCGTCCAGCAGCAGCACCCGCGGTTCCGTGGCCAGCGCCCGTGCCAGGGCCACCCGCTGCCGCTGCCCGCCGGAAAGCTGGTTGGGGTAGCGCTGCGCCAGGGGGCGGAGCTGGACCAGCTCCAACAGATGGTGCACCCGGTCGGCGATGACCTGCTCCGGCAGCTTGGGCTTGCGCTTGCCCACCCGCAGGCCGAAGGCCACGTTCTCGAACACGGTCATGTGCCGGAACAGGGCGTAGTGCTGGAAGACGAAGCCCACGCCGCGGGCGTGCGGCTCCTCCACCGTGGCGTCCACCCCGTCGATGGCCAGGCTGCCGCCGTCGGCGAACTCCAGCCCGCCGATCATGCGCAGCAGGGTGGTCTTGCCCGAGCCTGAGGGGCCCAGCAGGGCCATCAGCTCCCCCGTCTCGATGGACAGGTCCACGGCGTCCACCGCCGTGAAGGCCCCGAAGCGCTTGGTGATTCCGGTGAGTTGGATGCTCATGGCCGGTCTCCGGTCCTCAATGGCGGCGGGTGGCCGCCAGCTCCGCGCCGTAGCGCAGCTCCAGCAGCGACTTGGCCACCAGCGTCACGATGGCGAGCAGGGCGAGCAGCGACGCCACGGCGAAGGCCGCGACGAAGTTGTACTCGTTGTACAGGATCTCAACATGCAGGGGCATGGTGTTCGTCTCCCCCCTGATGTGGCCGGAGACGACGGACACGGCCCCGAACTCCCCCATCGCCCGGGCGTTGCACAGCAGCACGCCGTACAGCAGGCCCCATTTGATGTTGGGCAGGGTCACCCGGCTGAAGGTCTGCCAGCCTGAGGCACCCAGGGTTATGGCCGCCTCCTCCTCATCGTTGCCTTGGGCCTGCATCAGGGGGATCAGCTCCCGCGCCACGAAGGGGAAGGTGATGAACACGGTGGCCAGCACCAGGCCGGGCACGGCGAAGATGATCTGGATGTCGTATTCCCGCAGCACCGGCCCCAGCAGCCCGTGCGCCCCGAACAGCAGCACATAGACCAGGCCGGAGATGACGGGGCTGACGCTGAAGGGCAGGTCGATCAGGGTCAGCAGCAGGGCCTTGCCGGGGAAGCGGTGCTTGGCGATGGCCCAGGCGGCGCAGACGCCGAACACCAGGTTGGCCGGCACGGCGATGGCGGCCACGGTCAGGGTCAGCACGATGGCCGACCAGGCGTCCGGCTCCACCAGCGCCTCCCAATAGGCGCCGACGCCGCGGCGCAGCGCCTCCGCGAACACGGCCAACAGGGGCAGCAGGATGAACAGGGCCAGGAACCCCAGCCCCGCCGCCATGACCAGCGCCTTGACCCAGACCGGGTCCTCCAGCGCGCCGCGGGGGCGCGGCGGGGTGACGTCCAGCACCGGGGCCTTGCGCCGGTCGGTCGTGGTGGAGAGGGTCTCTGCGGCCATGGCGGTCGGTTCCCCCCTCAGATGCCGGCCCAACGCCGGGTCCAGCGCTGCAACAGGTTGATGACCAGCAGCAGTACGAAGCTGGCCCCCAGCATGGTGGTGCCGATGGCGGCGGCCCCGGCATAGTCGAACTGTTCCAGCTTGATGATGATCAACAGGGGCGCGATCTCGCTGACCATGGGCATGTTGCCGGCGATGAAGATGACGGACCCGTATTCCCCCACCGCCCGGGCGAAGGCCAGGGCGAAGCCGGTCAGCAGGGCCGGCAGGATGGTGGGGAAGATGACGCGGGCGAAGGTCTCCAGCCGGGTGGCGCCCAGGCTGGCCGCCGCCTCCTCCAGCTCCTTGTCCAGGTCTTCCATGACCGGCTGCACCGTGCGGACGACGAAGGGCAGGCCGATGAAGGTCAGGGCCACCAGCACGCCCAGGGGGGTGAAGGCCACCTTGATGCCCAGCGGCTCCAGCCACTGGCCGATCCAGCCGTTGGGGGCATAGAGCGCCGTCAGGGCGATGCCCGCCACCGCCGTGGGCAGGGCGAAGGGCAAATCGACGATGGCGTCCACCACCTTCTTGCCCCAGAAATCATAGCGCACCAGCATCCAGGCCACGGCCAGCCCGAACAGGGCGTTGATGCAGGCGCCCAGGAAGGCCATGCCGAAGCTGAGCTTCAGGGCCGCCAGGACCCGCGGCTCCGTCACCTCCGCCACGAAGCCGGAGAAACCCAGCTCATAGGGGCGCATGACCAGCGCCGCCAGGGGCAGCAGCACGATCAGCGTCAGGTAGGTGACGGTGATTCCCAAGGTCAGGCCGAAGCCGGGGATCACCGACCGTTCGGCCCGGAAGGGCACCGCCAAGGACGCCGCGGCGCCATGCAGACGAAATCCGGCCACCAGCCACCCCCCGCTCAAGCGCCCGGCCAGGGATAGGCGCGGCGAAGCCTAGGGCTGCCGGGCCGGGCCACGCGCATGCTTCCAAAAATGCGGGGCCTTGTCGCGTCCAAAGCTGTCGTCCTGGACCTGGGCACCACGAATTTCCCTCCGCACGCTGGGACCATGCCGGTGGTGAGTCAAGGCGCCAGCCCTGTTCACCATCACCCTTGTGGATTTCACAAGCGTTGGCGGAGGCTGTATTCCACAACGAGGATTGTCAATAGATCAGTTTTACCTATTAGATTTGGAAAATATGGGCAACCAGAAACCGGGCGCGACCCGGCGGCGGGCCGATCGGCATCCCCTCGGAATGGGGGCAATGTGGAATCAACGGCTTGCGGGAACGGCGACCGGGTCCGGCCCGTGCCGACCGGTGCCACCCACGGCAAAAATGCTCACCCGCCCCGCTGCCAGACCTTGCTGATCAGGAAGTGCTTGGCCAGGAACTGGTAGGTCTTCTTCAGCAGCGCCTCTGTCTCGCTGTCCTTGTCCACGTCCTGGCTGTCCCAGGCGGTGATCAGCTCGTCCCAGATCATCAGGTTGGTGTGCAGCTCGTCCCGCATGCGGCGGATGAAGGACACCTGGGCGTCATAGGTGCGCAGCATGGCCATGACCTCCGCGGTCTGGCCATCCACCTGGTTGAAGATGTCCTCGAAGTTGGCGACGGGCGGCTTGGCCAGGGCCTGCATGCGGGCGACGTCGCTCTGCACCTGGTTGTCGCCCTTGAAGGCGCGCTTGGCCTGGACCAGCTTGCCCATCATCTTCTGGATCAGCTGGAAGCGGTCCCGCAGCGCCTCGATGTAGGACAGCTCGCGGGCCAGGTTCTCCACCTTGTCCACCACCTCCTGCTTGCGTTCCTCCGGCAGGCCGAACTGCTTGGCGAGGCGGGAGAAGGCCTCTTGCGCCTTGGACTTGATGTTCGGGTCGTCCACCAGCTGTTCCAGCTTGAAGCGGTCGGGCACCGCCTCGTCCTTGCCGGTGATCCAGGAGACGAGCTGGAGCGAGATGCGCCCGCGGGCGATCTGCAGGTGCCGGTCCTCCACCCGCCAGGACGCGCTGCCGTCCAGCAGCTCCCGCGGGATGCTGTCGCCGGGCCGGATCTCCTTCACATATTTCAAGCCCTTCTCGACGATGGACAGCAGGCGGCCGTCCTGGCTCTTGTCGTCGATGTCGAAGGATTCGCGAAGTGTCCGGAAAGGGATCTTGCCCCAGACGTCACCCAGGTTGACGTTGAACACGGCATCGCCGCTATCCTGGGCGATGCTGAAATGGCCGCCGGGCAGTTGGAAGACCTTGCTGGTAAAGATGAAATGGGTGCTGGGGCTCGCGTCGGCGGTGCCCTCGGGGGAAGTCTGTTCCCCCGTTGCCTTAGGGTCTGTTGATGACGTCATCCGGACGCCCCGCCTCTGTTGACACGAAACCGATGGGAGTATAGCCGACGGATCGGGAAATGCGCAGGCCGATATGATGTGCCCGGTGAGCGATTTCCGCGACCTTGGCCCGACCGGGGGCACGGCTTGATCCCGGGCCGGGCCGATCCATCTCCCTGGCATGAGCACGACGACCGCAGACAACACCCGCCCTGCCCTGTCCTCCTTCCTCGGCCTCGTCTTCTGGCTGGGCTTGTGCTTCCTGGCCGCCGGCCTGGGTGGCATGGCGACGGGGCCGGAGATCCAGGGCTGGTACGCCACGCTGGAGAAGCCGCCCATCAACCCGCCCAACTGGGTGTTCGGCCCGGTCTGGACGACCTTGTTCATCATGATGGGCGTGGCCGCCTGGCGGGTCTGGCGTATCGCCGGGTTCGGCGGGGCAAGGTTGGCGCTGGGCCTTTTCCTGGCGCAGTTGGTGCTGAACGTGCTGTGGTCGGTACTGTTCTTCGCCCTGCACAGCCCAGGCGCCGCCTTCGTGGAGGTGTTCGGCTTCTGGGCCACCATGCTGGCCGCCACCCTGGCCTTTGCCCGGCATGACCGGCTGGCGGCATGGCTGATGGTCCCCACCCTGGCCTGGGTCGCCTTCGCCGCCGTGCTGAACGGCTGGATCTGGTGGATCAATTAGCCCCGTTTCCCGCAGACTGGAAACGGGTTTAGGCTTTCGTTTTCCTCACTGCCGACCCCGGTCCAAGTCCAAGCGACTTGGCCGCCTCAATCGTCGCTCATCACCTTGGCGGTCTTGATGGCGTCGCGGATGGCGACGCCCTTGCGCAGGATGTTGTCCACGATGCGGCCCTGGACCAGGTTGATGCCCGCCTTTTCGGCGAACATCAGGCCGGAGACGGTGCCGCAGCGGGCCAGGACGAAGCGGCAGTTGCTCTGGGCCCGGATCTTGTCGCAGAAGGCCTCGTACTCCCCCTCCGACATCATGTCCATCTCATCGGTCCAGAAGATCTTGGCATAGTCGCAGGCCATGTATTCCAGGTCCATGTGCGTAACCCAGAAGTCGTTCAGCCCGTCGATGCAGATCTTGTAGCCCTTGGCGGCCGCGAAATCGACCACCTCCTTGTACATGCCGATGTTCTCGACCAGGTCGGCCTTGTTGATCTCCAGCACCACGTTGCCGCGGAGGTCGGTGGTCAGCCGCTCGTCGAACTTCACGAAGGCGGCGGACAGGATGGTGGACAGGTTCAGGTTCAGCCCCAGCCGTCGCCCGCGCAGGAAGTCCACGCCATAGTTCAGGGCCTTCAGGACCGAGTTGTCCAGGTTGGCGGTGAAGTAGCTAAACAGCCACTTGTTGGCGGTGATGTCGTACTGGGGCGACAGCCGCTCCTCCAGCGCCTTCACGGCGATGTACAGCTCGAAATACTCGAACTCGTTCTCGGTGGCCCGGATGTTCACCACCGGCTGGTTCAGCATGAAGGGCGACAGGTCGAACATCTGCACGGCACGTTCGATCTTGCCCAGCTCCTCCAGCGTGATGGGGGGCTTGGTTTCCTGCTTCGCGCCATCGGCGCCGCCGTCCTTCGTCAGCCCCTCGATGAAGCGGATGACGTTCACGAAGTTCAGCGACAACTCCATGATCGAGTAGAGGCTGTCCTCCCCATAGGGATTGCGCTTCACCATCATGGTGCGCGACAGCAGCAGCTTCTCGATCTTCGAGCAGACGTCGGAGATGAGGGAGAACTTGATGCCCTTGTACAGGACGATGGCATCGTCGTTGGACAGGTTGAACACCTGCAAATACGCCGACTGGTCCGCCGTTTCCTGCATCGCCCGCTTGATGGACATGATGTCCAGGTGGGACTTGTCCTTCAGCAGCGACATGTGCAGGTGGATAAGGCGCAGGCCCTGCACCTCGCGCTTGGCGGACTGCAACAGGGTCAGCAGTTTCTGGTCGTCATAGTCCGGCTTTTCGGGAACGGCCGCCGTACGCTCCCCGGGCTTCACCCGGACCCAGTCCCGCTTCGGTGCGTTCGGCTGCCGATTCATCTCCGTCCCGTGACCCCTGATGGCCAGACCCGATCCGGGTCCCGCATGGCCTGCCCGGGCCCGGACGAAGGCGACCCACCGCCCCGACGCTGCCCTACCTCGGATGACTATACCGAATTTTAGGTAATGATAGCACCTGGATTTGAACGGCTTCTTAACAGGAGCGCCAAATCGGTGGCATGGCGGCAACGCCGCACGCGGATCACGGGAAAGGATGGCTGGGGCGCTAGGATTCGAACCTAGGTATGGCGGTACCAAAAACCGCTGCCTTACCGCTTGGCGACGCCCCATCCGTGTCGGCGGGGGCGGACCATACCCAAACTGGCCCGGCGGTGCAACGGGTTGTATTTGGGGAAAATGCCGTTCTGGAGACTGGTCGTTAACGGCTGGGGTGCTAGTCTGCACCGCATCAGCCCGCTTGCCCCGGAGACCGCCGGCCATGCGCCGGACCATCCCCCGCCCCCACCCCGCCGCCGCCCCGTCCCGTCTGCCGGCCCTGCTGCTGGCGGCCACGTTCCTGTCCGCGCCGGCCCTGGCGCAGGGATCGGGCCCGGCCGCCTCGCCCACGCCGCCCACGGTGCAGGCCCCGGCCGTGCAGGCGCCCGCCGCGCCCGCCGCCATGGCCCCCGAGGCGCCGATGGTGGCCGCCACCCTGCGGGTGCCGACGGTGGGCAACGCCCCCGCCCTTCCCGCCAAGGCCTCGCCCGAGATGAGGGCGCTGGACGCCCGTGCCCGGGCCGGGGACACGGAGGCGCAGATGGAACTGGCCGCCGCCCTGTCTTCCGGCACGCCGCCGGCCCCGTCGGACCTGAAGCGGGCCGTGTTCTGGTATGAGCAGGCCGCCGCGGCCGGCGACGCCGACGCCTGCTGGGCCCTGGCCGACCTGTACCGTGGCGACTTCGGCTTGAGCCCCGACATCGGCAAGGTGGCCGACTGGACCCGCCGGGCGGCCGAGCTGGGGCATGCGGAAGCCATGTACGATCTGGGCCTGCTGCACATGGAAGGCGGCGGCGTGGACCGCGACCCGGCCCAGGCCGCGGCCTGGTTCGAGCAGGCGGCCGACGCCGGCATCGCCCGCGCCCTGTTCATGCTGGGCGCCCTGTATGAGCAGGGGGTGGACGGCGCGCCCGACCCGGCCTCTGCCCGCGGCTGGTACGAGTTGGCCGCCGCGTCAGGCGACCGCACCGCCGCCGCGGCCCTGTCCACCCTGGATGCCGGCGGCAGCAACGTCCGCCTGGCCGCCGCCCCCGCCGGGGCCCTGCCCCCCATGGGCGCCGAGCCGCCCGCCCCGCCGCAGAAGCCCAAGCCCACCCGCACCGCCAAGGCTCCGGCTAAGGACAAGCCCCTGCCCGTCAGCCAGGCCGGCGTGAAGGAGATCCAGACCCGCCTGAACGCCCTGGGCTTCAAGGCCGGCACCCCCGACGGCAAGCTGGACAAGCGCACCGCCGCCGCCATCCGCGCCTTCCAGAAATCCCGCGGCTTGCCCCAGGACGGTCGCGCCAGCCAGGCACTGCTGGCCTCGCTGAAGAAGGGCAGGTAGGTCGGATTAGGCGCGGCAGCGCCGCAATCCGACGGGCATGGGCATCGGGGTGCCGTCGGATTACGAGGCTTCGCCTCTAATTCGACCTACGAATCCGTGATCTCCGGGTGGGGCCGCAGCACGGCCCCGTCCGGGAGGGCCAGGTTGAACCGGTCCGCCAGCAGGGCGCGGAACTCGGCCTCCCCCCGCACCCGCCGTTCCTCCAGCACCGTGGTGCCGAAGCGGCATTTGTAGTCGCCGTTCAGCAGGGTATGGCGCGCGGTGGGTGTGGCACGGGCCAGGACGCGGTTCAGGGTGAAGCGCGACTCCGGATGGGTGCTGGTGAAGTGGT
Source organism: Aerophototrophica crusticola (assembly GCF_012913305.1). Taxonomy (NCBI): domain Bacteria; kingdom Pseudomonadati; phylum Pseudomonadota; class Alphaproteobacteria; order Rhodospirillales; family Rhodospirillaceae; genus Aerophototrophica; species Aerophototrophica crusticola. Next base: position 3,069,027 of record NZ_CP051775.1, read on the forward strand.
TGGCGATGGCCAGGTCCACGTCCGCCACCGCTTCCTCCCCGAACCAGTAGAGGGGGAACCAGCCCTCCGGCCGCAGCACCTCCAGCTCCCAGCCGGGCTGAAAGGTCGAGGGCAGCAGGCGGAACCGGTCGCCGCCGCTGTCCTGCTCCCGCCCCGGCTCCAGCAGCAGTGGCTGCACCAAGCTGTTGCCGCCGAAGCCCACGTCGGCCACCCAGCTGTGGGCGCCGATGTGGACCAGGGTCATCAGGTGGGTGCGCCCGCCATGGGGCCCGCCCATGCGCACCCGCGCCAGCCGCCGCTCCGTCGTGAAACCCGCCAAGTCCAGCATGGCCCGGAACAGGCCGTTCTGCTCGAAGCAGTAGCCGCCCCGCCGCTGTCCCACCAGCTTGGCGAAGATGCCATCCAGGTCCGTGCGGATGGGCCGACCCAGATGGATGTCCAGATTCTCGAACGGCACCGCCCCGGCATGGGCCACGTGCAGCGATTGCAGCGTGGCATCGTCCGCGCGCACCGGCCCGGCGTGGTTGATGCGCTCCAGGTAAGGGTCCAGGCCGATGCCCATCATCCCTCAGGCCCCGAACACCCGCGCGAAAATCGTGTCCACATGCTTGGTGTGGTAGCCGAGGTCAAAGGCCTCGTCGATCTGCTGTTCGGTCAGGTGCTTCATCACCTCCGCGTCGGCCTTCAGCAGGGTGCGGAAGTCCTTGCCTTCCAGCCAGACCGGCATGGCGTTGCGCTGCACGGCGCGGTAGGCGTCCTCCCGGCTCATCCCCGCCTGGGTCAGGGCCAGCAGCACCCGCTGGGAGTTGTGCAGGCCGCCCAGCTTGTCCAGGTTGGACTGCATGTTCTCCGGGTAGACCACCAGCTTCTCGATCACGCCGGTCAGGCGGGCGAGGGCGAAGTCCAGGGTCACGGTGGCGTCGGGGCCGATCATCCGCTCCACGCTGGAATGGCTGATGTCCCGCTCATGCCAGAGGGTCACGTTCTCCAGCGCCGGGGTGACATAGGCGCGGACCATGCGGGACAGGCCGGTCAGGTTCTCCGTCAGCACCGGGTTGCGCTTGTGGGGCATGGCGCTGCTGCCCTTCTGGCCGGGGCTGAAATACTCCTCCGCCTCCCGCACCTCGGACCGCTGCAAATGCCGGATCTCGGTGGCCAGGTTCTCAACGGAAGCGGCGATGACGCCCAGGACGCTGAAGAACATGGCATGGCGGTCGCGGGGGATCACCTGGGTGCTGTGCGGCTCCACCGACAGGCCCAGCTTGGCCGCCACATGCTCCTCCACGCGCGGGTCGATGTTGGCAAAGGTGCCCACGGCCCCGGAGATGGCGCAGGTGGCGATCTCCTCCAGCGCCAGTTCCAGCCGCTTGCGGTTACGGGCGAAGGCGGCGTAGTGGCCGGCCAGCTTGACGCCAAAGGTGGTCGGCTCCGCATGGATGCCGTGGCTGCGGCCGATGGTGGGGGTGTACTTGTGCTCCAGCGCCCGCCGCTTCAGGGCGGCCAGCAGCTTGTCCAAATCTTCCAGCAACAGGTCCGCCGCCTGCTTCAGCTGCACGGCCAGGCAGGTGTCCAGCACGTCGGAACTGGTCATGCCCTGGTGCACGAAGCGCGCCTCCGGCCCCACATGCTCCGCCAGGTTGGTCAGGAAGGCGATGACGTCATGCTTGGTCTCCCGCTCGATCTCGTCGATGCGGGCGATCTCCCACTTGCCGCGCTCCCACACCGCCTTCGCCGCGTCCGCCGGGACCACGCCCAGCCCGACCATGGCGTCCATGGCGTGGGCCTCGATCTCGAACCAGATGCGGAACCGGTTCTCCGGGTCCCAGATGCGGGTCATCTCGGGGCGGGAGTAGCGGGGGATCATGGGCGTCGCCTCTGGCTGGGAACGATGGCGGCGCGACCATAGGACCGGCGCGCCGCCTTGACCAGTGCGGCGGATGCAAGGCGGGGGTCAGGAGAGGGTGGCCAGCCGGGCATCGTCCAGGGCAAGGACCGGCAGGGGACGGCGCCCCTCCGGCTGCCAGGCCGTGAAGGCGCGGGCGAAGCGGCGGTCGGCGGTGATCACGGCATCCGCGTCGGCGGCCAGGGCGGCGGCGACGTAGGCGCAATCATAGACGGGGTGGTTGGCTTGGCGGGCGATGGCCAAGGCTTGCTCCGCCACGTCAGCCGCGTCCACGACCTCACGGGGGATCAGGCGCAACGCCTGCACCGCCGTGTCGCATTGCGCCTCCGTCAGCAGCCCCTTGCGCCATTTCAGCCAGAGGACGTTCATCACCTCGACGCTGAACATCGCCGGGACGACGAACTGGAGGCGGCCCCGGAGTGCCAGCGCTGCGGCGGTCTCTTCTGCCGGGTCTTCGGCCACCAGCCACTTCACGGCCACGGAGGCGTCGACGGCGACCTTTTCCATCACGGTTCCCGCTGCTCCCGCATCTCGCGGAGTTCAGCCAATTCCTCGACGCTGTTCCCGTAGGGGCCGCCAGACAGCAGGTCCTTATGCTTTTCCATCAGCCTGTAATAGGCCTCCCAGCTCCGTTCCGGTTCCGGGCCGGACTTGCCGACCTCAGCCTTCAGCCGCGCCAGCGCCTCCTCCTCCACCGTGCGGCCATGGGCGGCGGCGTCGCGGCCCAGGGCGCGGAGCAGGTCGTCGGGGATGTTGCGCAGGATCAGGATGCCGTCCATGGGGGTGGCCGCCGTGCATGTCCAGGGGCGGCCAGCTTAACACGGGCGCCGTCAGCCCGTCACCGGCAGGGCCAGGGCCGGCGCGGCGGCCTTCACCTTCCCGGTGCGGCCCTGCTCGGCCATGGTGGCGGCCAGTTGGGCATGGGCCTGGGCCGTGGCCGCCACGGCGCCGGAATTGACGGTCTGGAGGGAGACGCCGTCCGGCCCCACGACGATGACGCCGCAGGGCACCACCCCGCCACCGCCGCCACCGCCCACCGGTTCCCCCAGCACGGACCCTCCGCCCACGCCGACACCGAAGGTGGTGGAGAACAGCGGGATCAGGGTCACGTCGCCCACGGTGATCGGGGTACCGGTGACGCCCTTGCCCAGGATCGCCTCGAACTCCCGCAGGGTCGTGGTCATGATCGTCTCGACCGGGTCGCTGGGGCTGGTGAAGGGGTTGGGGAACATGGGCGCCTCCCGCGCGCTGCGATGCAGCAAAATACCATCAGTGGCAAGGCAGTGGAAGAGTACAGCCAACATGGGTCGCCAGGCCTAGGCGCGCACGCAGCGGGGGCTTGACGCGTCCTGGGGGGCGGCAATGACCCAGCCATCGAGAAAGGCGTATTCGGGATAGGGGAAATCCGATTATGAAGGTGTCTGGCTAGCATCCCACACCAGGCAGGTCCCACCATGTCCGACACAAACGTCAACCCGCAGATCACCGACGCGGTCACCCAGGCCAACGTGAAGGTGGTGGGCGACGCACCCGCCATCGCGATGGGCAACCTCTACCAGGCCGCGGCCAAGTCCACCGGCATCCTCTTCCAGAACGCCACCGGCACCCAACAGCAGGGCGCGCTGGCCGAGGCATCCACCAACCAGGGCGTCATGCAGATTTACGCCATGGACACGGCGGCCGATGCCGCGACACAGGTGAAGGTCGCCGAAACCGGCGTCGCCGACAACCTGACCGGCCTGCTCACCGTGCTGGAGTCCTTCAAGGACAAGGGCAACCCGTAAGGCCTGGGCAGGATAGCCGCCCGGCAATACGCGTCGGCCGGCATGCCCCCCTTGCGGCCTTGGCAAGGGCGTTCCCCCGGCGGGGCGGGCAAAGTCCCGTCTCCGTCCCGCCGAGGCTACCCCCATGGATCTGGTCACCAGCGCCGCCCTGTTCGTCGCCGCCTTCCTGGCGGGGGCCCTGAACGCCGTGGCCGGGGGCGGAAGCTTCCTGACCTTCCCCACCCTGATCTTCGCCGGCATCCCGCCGCTGGTGGCCAATGCCAGCAGCACCGTGGCCCTGTTCCCCGGCAGCTTCGCCAGCGTCTATGCCTACCGGCGGGAGCTTAAGCAGCTCACCACCGTCAACATCCCGGCTTTCTTCGGCATCAGCTTGGTGGGCGGGCTGCTGGGGGCGTTGCTGCTGCTGTGGACGCCGGAGCGGCTGTTCGAGGCGCTGGTGCCCTGGCTGCTGCTGTTCGCCACCGTCCTGTTCGCCTTCGGCAAGCCCATCAGCGCCTGGATCAGCGCCCGTTATACCCTGGGCATGGGGGTGCTGCTGGTGGTGCAGTTCTTCATCGCCATCTATGGCGGCTATTTCGGCGGCGGCATCGGCATCCTGATCCTGGCCAGCCTGGGGCTGTTCGGGCTGACCGACCTGAACGTGATGAACGGGCTGAAGACCCTGGTGGCCGGTGCCCTGAACGCCGTGGCCACCGTCACCTTCATCATCGCCGGGGCGGTGGACTGGCACCCCGTGGCCATCATGCTGCCCGCCGCCGTGCTGGGCGGCTATGGCGGGGCGGCCATCGCCCGCCGCATCCCGCAAATCTGGCTGCGGCGCTTCGTGCTGACCGTTGCCGTGGCGATCACCGCCTATTTCTTCCTGAAGGGCGCGTGACGGGGTTGGCTCACCCGCCCGTGACCAACGCCACCTCCGCCGGGTCCAGCAAGCGCCACTGCCCCTCGGCCAGGTCGCCCAGCCCCAGACCGCCCACCCGGGCGCGGTGAAGGGCCACCACATGGTTGCCCACGGCGGCGAACATGCGCCGGACCTGGTGGTAGCGGCCCTCCGTCAGGGTCAGGCGGGCCGTCTTTTCCCCTGTGGGCTCCAGCATGGCTGGCAGCAGGGGCGTGTTCTCCGACTTCAGCAGCAGGGTGCCGCTGGCGAACACGGCCCCTTCCTCCCCCGTCAGGGGCCGGTCCAGGGTGACCTCATAGGTCTTGGGGATGCTGGACTTAGGCGAGATGATGCGGTGGAGCAGGGCCCCGTCATCGGTCAGCAGAAGCAGCCCCGTGGTGTCCCGGTCCAGCCGCCCCACCGGCGCCACGATGGGGTTGCGGTGCTGGAACCGGTCCGGCAGCAGGCCATAGACGATCCGGCCAGGATCGTTGGTGGAGCAGGTATAGCCCGCCGGCTTGTGCAGCATCGCCACCAAGCCCTGCGGCGGGTCCAGCGGTTCCCCGTCCAGCCGGACCTCGGCGTGTTCGACCTTGGCGTCCTCCCCCAGCACCGTGCCGTCGGCCAGGGTCAGGCGCCCGGCCCGCACCATGCCCTTCACCTCCCGTTGGCTGCCATAGCCCAGGTTGGCGACCAGCCGGACGAGCCTCATCCCCTTCACTCCTCTTGATGACGGCGGAACCTATCCCAACCGGTTGGGTTCTGCTAACGTGGCGCATGCCCACGGTGTACCGGTTCGACGGCCTGCGGGTCGTCATCTACCCCAACGACCACCGCCCTGCCCATGTCCATGTGCTGGGGCAGGGTGGCGAGGCGGTGTTCGTGCTGAACTGCCCCGACGGCCCGCCCGAGCTGCGGGAGCTGTTCGGGTTCGGGCGGGCGGAGGTGGCGCGCATCCGCGCCACCCTGGCCGACGCCCTGCCCCGGATCTGCGCGGAATGGAAGGTGATCCATGGACCCTACTGACCAGGAACAGCGCGCCGCTGAACAGCGGATGGGGGAGGCGCGGCAGGGTGGGCATGTGGTGGCCGCCCGCTATGTGCGCCGCGGCTCCCGCGTCGTGCTGAAGCTCAGCACCGGGGTCGAGCTTGCCTTCCCCACCGACCTTGCCGAGGGGCTGGCCGGTGCGGCCCCGGAGGACTTGGCGGAGATCGAGGTCAGCCCGTCCGGCCTGGGCCTGCATTGGCCGCGGCTGGATGCGGACCTGTATGTGCCGGCCCTGATGCAGGGCGTCTTCGGCTCCCAGCGCTGGATGGCGGCCCGGCTGGGGGCCGCCGGCGGCAAGGCCCGCTCCCCCGCCAAGACCGCCGCCGCCCAGGCCAACGGGCGCAAGGGCGGGCGGCCAAGGAAAGCCGCTGGTTAGAGCGTGTTCGCGCAAAGCGTGAACACGCTCCGGCGGCGACCGCCGCCGCGCGCCCCACCATTTATGTTGGAGGGGGCGCGTAAGCCAAGCCGCGGATGCGGCGCCGGCGTTTGAGGGACACGAAGAACTAACCCTTCACCGCCTCCAGCACCTTGTACCCGCCGTCCTCCACCACCGTACGGAAGCTGGCGAAGGCCTTGGCCAGGGTGGCCTCGTAGGGCAGGTGGCGGTTGGCGACCAGCCAGAAGCGGCCGCCGGGCTTCAGCGCGGCCGCGGCGGCGGTGACGAAGGCCTGGCCCAGGCCGGGGTCGTCGGCGCGGCCCACATGGAAGGGCGGGTTGCTGACGATGACGTCGTACTGCTTGCCCAACCCCGTGGTCACGTCTTGCCAGTGGAAGGCCAAGGGCACCGCGGCGCCCGCCAGGTTCTGCCGGGCGAGGTCCAGGGCACGCGCCTCCGCCTCATACAGGTCCAGGGCCGTGATGCCGGGGCAGCGGGCCAGCAGCTCCGCCGACAGGTAGCCGAAGCCGGCGCCCAGGTCCGCGGCCCGCCCCTTCAGTCCCGCCGGCAGGTGCTGCGCCAGCAAGGTGGAGGCAGGGTCCAGCCGGTCCCAGGCGAACAGCCCGGGGCGGGAGGTGAAGCGCCCGCCGGCGATGGGCCGCGGCGCGTCCAGGGCGGCCCAGCTTTCCAGCAAGGCCTGGTCCACCGGGCGGCCAGGGGTGGTCCAGAACACCCGGGACTTGTTCTTGGACAGGCTGTCCACACCGCCGGCCAGGGCGGCCAGGTCGGCTTCCCCGCTCTTGGCGCCTTCGGTGTTGGGCAGGGATGCGACCACCCGCCCCTCCGCCCCGGCCAGGGATACGCCCTGGGCCAGCAGGGCCCGCGCCTCCGCCCGCTGCCGTGGCAACAGGGCCAGGACCAGCGGGTAGGGGCCGGCCGGCACCTCCGCCACCGGGGGAAGCCGGCCGCCGTCAAGGCGTCGGCATGGGGTTTGAAGCTCTGCTGGCACAGCAGCTTCGCCCCCGGGCCCAGGCGGCGCAAGGTCGGGTGGGGTCGGGCGCGCAGGAACGGCACCTGGCCGTCGGCGGGCCAGGCCAGGGGGCCGTTCAGCAGGGGAAGCAGCAGGGTTTCCAGCGCGGGATCGTCGGTGGCCATGGCGTCAATCCACCGCGAAGACCATGGCCTTCAGGTACTGCGTCTCCGGCAGCAGCGGGTGGACCGGGTGGTCCGGCCCGGCGCCGGCGAAGCGCAGGATTCGGCCCTGGCGCCCGGCCTCCCCCAGGCCGCGCGCCACCTCCTGGTGGAACAGGGGCGGCTCCATGTTGTGGGAGCAGCTGGCCACCAGCAGCATGCCGCCGGGGGCCACCAGCTTGGCGGCGGCCTTGGTCATCTTGCGGTAGGCGCGGCTGCCCACGGCCAGGTCCTTGCGGGACTTCACGAAGGCCGGCGGGTCGCAGATCACCACCTCCCAGGTCCGGCCTTCCTCCACGTAACGGTCGAGCAGGTTGAAGGCGTCGCCCTTCACCGCCTCGACCCGGTCGGTGACGTTGTTCGCCTCCGCCGCCTTCATCGCCACCTCCAGCGAGGCGGCGGAGCGGTCGACCAGGGTCACGTGCTTGGCGCCGCGGCTGGCCGCGAGCACGCCGAAGCCGCCGCTGTAGGTATAGAAGTCGATGGTGGTCCTGCCCTTCGCCAGGTTGGCGATGAAGGCACGGTTGTCGCGCTGGTCGAAGAACCAGCCGGTCTTCTGCCCGCCGGACAGGTCGGCGAAGAAGGTGGCGCCGTTCTCCTCCACCGGGACCAGGCCGGTGATCTCCCCCTTCGCCACGCGGACCTCTTCCGCCAGCCCCTCATAGGACCGGGCGGCGCTGTCGTTGCGCAGCACGATGGCGCTGGGGTTGAGCACCTCGTCCAGCGCCTCCAGGATCATGGGCAGGCGCCGGTCCATGGCCACGGTGTTGGCCTGCACCACCACCACGTCGCCATAGCGGTCCACGATCAGGGCCGGCAGGCCGTCGCTCTCCGCGTGGACCAGCCGGTAGAAGGGCCGGTCGAACAGCCGCTCCCGCACGTCCAGGGCCCGGCGCAGGCGCTTCACGAAAAAGCCGGTGTCCACCGCCTCGCCCACGTTCCGGGTCAGGAAGCGGGCGGCGATCAGGGTGTGCGGGTTGAAGGTGGCGAGGCCCAGGGGCGAACCGCCCGCGTCCACCACCCGGACGACGGACCCGGCGGGCAGCGCCTTGGCCGCCTTGTCCATGTCCACCTCGTTGGAATAGACCCAGGGGTGCCCGTGCAGGGCCCGCTTGTGGCGGCCCGCCTGGATGCGGACGGTGGGGATGGCAGAAGGGGCGGCGGCCACGGGCGCCGGGGCGGCGGGCGTGGCGGGCAGGTCGGGCGTGTCGGTCATGGCCCGCACATTAGCGTGATCCCGCGGTTGTTCAATGGGAACCGCGGGAAGGCTGGGATGCAGGAGGGGAGGAAGCACAATCCCTCCCTGAACTTCCCCTCGACAGCACCGGGGCCGCGGGCGACCTTTGTACATGTATCGCGTGGGGGAGGGGCGGGTGGCGGACAGCGGGTTCAGGGTGCGCTTCTGGGGGGTGCGGGGCAGTATCGCCGCCCCCGGTCCGGCAACGGCGCGCTATGGCGGCAACACACCCTGCATCGAGGTGCGCTGTGGCCCGCACCTGCTGATCTTCGACGCCGGCACCGGCATCCGCGCCCTGGGTGAGAAGATCCGGGCGGAGGAGCCGCTGGACGCGGACCTGTTCCTGACCCACACCCATTATGACCATATCTCCGGCCTGCCCTTCTTCGGCCCGGCCTACAAGGGCTGCAACCGCTTCACCCTGTGGGAGGGGCACCTGGGCGCGGGCAAGCCGCTGGAGGACGTGCTGCGCCAGTTGATGGCGGCACCCCTGTTCCCCGTGCCGCTGAACATCATCGAGAGCAACTTGCGATTTCGAAAGTTCGCCGCCGGCGACAGGCTGGAGCCGCGGCCCGGGGTCACCATCCACACCGCCCCCCTGCACCACCCCAACGAGGCCACGGCCTATCGCGTGGAGTATGGCGGCAAGGCTCTGTGTCTGGCCTTCGACACGGAGCCGCGGGGTGCGGAGCCCGACCCGGGCGTGGTCGCCATCGCCAAGGGGCGGACCTGCTGGTGCATGACGCCATGTTCACAGACGCGGAATACGCCACCCACAAGGGCTGGGGCCATTCCAGCTGGGAGGAGGCGGTGCGCGTGGCGGACGCCGCCGGGGTGGGGCGGCTGGTGCTGTTCCACCATGACCCCGGCAGGGCCGACGACGCCCTGGACGTGATCGGCCACGCGGCCCTGGCCCGCCGTAAGGGCACCATCGTGGCGGCGGAGGGGATGGTGATCGGCCTGTGACTCCCGTCCAGGGGAAGAGCCGGGGAATGGACAACCCTTCCGGACGTACAAGGGAACTTTCGCGTGTGGGGCGGGTTCTAGGCGCGAGCGAGACCGTACCCGACCGTCCCCGGCGCAACCGGGGCCGGTGGCTGAGAAGGCCCCACGCCCATGCCGCGCATGTCCCTGCTGTTGCCCCTGGCCCTGGCGATCCCGCTGGGCCTGGCCGCCTGTTCCTCCACCCCCGACGCGCCCCCCGCCAGCCTGCCGGCGGCCCGCGCCGCCCTGCAGGGGGTGGATCCAAGCCTGGCGAACCGCTACGCCCCGGCGGAGTACCGGGAAGCCACGACCCTGCTGGACCAGGCGGAGGCCGCTTGGCGGGACGAGGAGTATGACCGGGCCCGCCGGCTGTCCGAACAGTCGCTGACCACCACGCGCCTGACCCAGGCCCGCACCCAGGCGGCCCAGGCGGAGGAGGCGCGTACCGACGTGGCCCGTACGCTCCAGACCCTGGAATCCGAGGTGGGCCTGTCTTCCCCCCGGCGCCAGGGCCCGGCCCCCGGCACCCTGGCGCAGCCTGGCACGTCGGTCCCGGCCACACAGGCGCCCACCACCATCGTCCCGGGCACGGCGACGGCACCCGCGGGCGCGCCCTTGCCGCCGCCCACCGCCACCACGGACCCGACCCTGTCGGGCAGCGGCGCCGCCACCCTGCCACCGGCCGGCCGTGGTTATTGACGCCGCCCCGCCCCGCCCGTTCCCAGGAGCCGCGCCATGACCCGGTCCGCCCCCCACAAGCCCCTGTTCGCCGCCGCCCTGCTGCTGGGCCTGTCCGCCTGTGCCTCCGGCCCGGACGAGTACGCCCCCCTGGCCCAGGTGGAGGAACGCTTCACCGTGGCCCGGCAGGAGCAGGTGCCCGCCTTGGCGCCCGTGGCCTTCCAGGATGCCGAGCGGTCGCTGCAGACCGCCAAGGCCGCCCTGGGCGACGCCAGCGAGGCGGAGATCGCCCACCTGACCACCGTGGCCGACCGCCAGCTGGAGGTGGCCCGTGCCGACGCGGCCGCCGCCAAGGCCCGGGAGGAGCGCCAGGCCATGGTCGGCCAGCGGGAGCAGATCCTGCTGTCCGCCCGGGAGCAGCAGCTCGCCCAGGCCCGGCTGACGGCGGAGCAGGAAAGGCTGCGGGTGCAGGCCCTGGAATCGCAACTGGCGGAGTACGAATCACGCCAGACGGAGCGCGGTCTGGTGCTGACCCTGCGGGACATCACCTTCGACCTGGACAGCGCCAGCCTGTCGCCCGGTGACCAGGAACGGCTGCGGCCCCTGGCCGACTTCCTGCGCAACCATCCGGACCGGATGGTGACCATCGAGGGCCACACGGACAGCAGCGGCGCCGACAGCTACAACCAGCAGCTTTCCCAGCGCCGGGCCGAGGCGGTGGAGGACTTCCTGGTGGCCCAGGGGATCGAGCCGGGCCGCGTCCGCGCCACGGGCCGGGGCGAGGCGGTGCCCGTCGCCAGCAACGACACCCAGGCCGGCCGCCTGCAGAACCGCCGGATCGAGGTCGTGATCGGCGACCCGGGCGGCATCCGTGGGGTGGCCGCCAGCCGCTGACCGGCGGCCGTTACTTGGATCGACCGGTTGCAGGGAAGACAAAAATGGAATACCCGGCCGTGCAAATGAACGGCCGGGCGCTTCCCATTAACATTCGGCCTATCCCATCGGGTGAGGCTGTGCGATATAATCGTGCGTATTCGGTACTGCGCACGATTCGGGGCCATGCGACTCCTCATCGCCGACGATCACGACCTTGTCCGCGACGCCCTGCGTTCGCACATCGAGCGGTTTTCCCCCGACACCCAGGTGGTGGGGGCCGGCTCGGTCGCGGAGGCCACCAAGGTGCTGGAGACGGCGCCCGGGGCTGACCTGGTGCTGCTTGACCTGCGCATGCCGGGGATGAACGGCCTGAACGGGCTGATCCGGCTGCGGGAACGGTTCCCGGCCGTGAAGCTGGCCCTGATGTCGGGGGAGGCACGGCCCGAGGACATCCGCCTGGCCCTGGCCCATGGGGCCATCGGCTTCCTGCCCAAGACCCTGTCCGGCGACGCGCTGGTGCACGCCGTGCGCCGCATGGCGGCGGGGGAGAGCTTCGTTCCCGCAGAGATGGCGGCGGACACGACCGACGTGCCGGAGGGCGCCCAGGCCGCCGGCTTCACCCGGCGGGAGCGGGAGGTGCTGGACTTCCTGCTGAAGGGCCAGTCCAACAAGGAGATCGCCCGCGCCCTGGACCTGGAGGAGGTGACGGTGAAGCTCCACATCCGGGGCCTCTGCCGCAAGCTGGGGGCCAAGAACCGAACCCAGGCCGCCATGCGGGCCGTGGAGCTGGGCCTTGCGAAGTGAGGCGGACGGGACGGCGCCCGCCGACGGGGCCGGTGGCCTGCCGCCCCGGTTCCGGCATGACCTGCTGAACGCGTTGAACGCCGTGGTGGGCTTCGCCGGGCTGCTGGTGGAGGACCTGCCCGAGGGCCAGCCGAAGGAGTTCGCCCGCCGCGTGCTGGAAGCGGGGCTGGAGGCGCAGCGGCTGGCGGAGCGGCTGCCCGCCACCGCCCCCCGGGGCGTGCGGGTGCTGCTGGTCGGCCCGGCGGCGGAGGCGCACGCGGCCGCCTTGGAGACGCTGGGCCTGGTCCCGACCCCGGCCGGCACCGTGGCGGAGGCGACCGACGCCCTGGCCGAGGCGCCGGACGCCTGGGACGTGGTGGTGGCGGAGCGGCACAGCGACGCGCTGGGGGCGGCCTGCGGCACGTCCGGCCCCGTGCTGCTGGCCCTGCTGGCGGGGGAGCCGGTCCATGGGCTGGCGGCCCGCATCCTGGCGACCCGGCACTGAACGGCCCGCCCGCGGGTGGGGACGGCCCTGACCAACTGCCCACCCCTTTCGGACCCGATCTGGTGTATCCAGGAAGGGACCAACCAGAGCCGCAACCCAGCCCGATGAACACCAGCCCCGCCGCCCCAGCCCGAGACGCCGCGGAAGGCCTGTTGCAGGCCCTGGCGGACGCGAGCGGGGATGCCCTGGCGGCCCTGGTGCCGTCCGGCCCGGAGGGCGCCTTGCAGGTCGCCGTGGCCAATGCCGCGGCGCGGGGGCTGGTGGGCGCCGTCCCCGGGTTGGCGGCGTCGGCCCTGCTGCCGGGGGCCGGGGCGCTGCCCGCCGCGCTGGCCGCCGTGCAGGCGGACGGGACCCCCCGCACCATCGAGGCGGCCCATGCCGGGAGGACCCTGCGCCTGACGGTCAGCCGCGCCGCCGGTGCCCTGCTGCTGCGGGCCGAGCCCGCGGGGGAGCGGCAGCGGCTGGAGCAGGAGCTGCGCAGCGCCCGGGAACGGCTGGAGCTGGTGGTGCGCGCCGCCCGCGACGGCATCTGGGACTGGGACCTGGCCGCCGGAACCATCTGGTTCTCCCCCCAGTGGAAGGCCCATTTCGGCTATGAGGACCATGAGCTGGAGAACACGCTGGAGGCCTGGGAAAAGCTGATCTTCCCGGAGGACCGGGCAATCGCCCTGCGCATGGTGGACGACTACCTGGCCGGCCGGGTGAACGCCTTCGAGGCGATCCAGCGCTTCCGCCACCGGCTGGGCGGCACGGTGCTGATCTATACCCGCGCCATGAAGGTGCTGGACGACCAGGGTCGGCCGGTCCGGCTGGTGGGCGCCCACACGGACATCACCCACATCAAGCAGGCCGAGGCCCGGCTGCACAATGCCGAGACCCGGCTGGTGGACGCCATCGAGCGGCTGCATGACGGCTTCGTCCTGTATGACAAGGACGACCGGGTGGTGCTCTACAACAGCCGCTTCCTGGAATATTACCCGGAGCTGGCGGACGTGCTGTGCCCCGGCATCACCTTCGAGCAGGTGCTGCGGCAGGCGGTGCAGCGGGGCTCCATCAAGGTGGCGCCGGAGAAGGTGGAGCAATGGGTCGCCGACCGCCTGCACAACCACCAGAACCCCGGCCCCGCCTTCGAGCGGCGGCTGGGCACCGGCCGGGTCATCCGCGTCACCGAGCAGCGCACCCATGACGGGGGCATCGTCAGCCTGGGCGTGGACGTGACGGAGCTGCGGGCCAGCGAGGAGCGGTTCCGCAGCCTGGTCTCCACGGTGCCGGGCATGGTCTACCAGTGGGTGGAGCGGGCGGACGGGACCCGCGGCTATTCCTATGTCAGCCCCCGCTGCCGCGACATGTACGGCGTGGAGCCGGAGGAGCTGCAACGGGACTGGTGGCTGCTGCCCCTGCACCCAGAGGACGTGGAACGCTGGGAAAAAAGCATCGAGGAGGCGCAGGCGACCCTGTCCGACTGGTCGTTCGAGGGCCGCTTCATCCTGCCCGACGGGCGGCCCCGCTGGTGGCGTGGCGTGTCCCGCCCCGTGCGGGTGGGGCCGGGGGAGGTGCGCTTCAACGGCATCGTCATCGACATCGAGGAGCAGAAGCAGGCCGAGGCGGAGCTGAAGTACCGCGAGGCCATGCTGCGCTACACCGCCGGCATCGCCGGGCTGGGCTATTGGGTCTGGGACCGGGAAAGCATGCGCACCAGCTATTGCTCGCCCGAGCTGGCCGCCATCCGCGGCGTGACGGTGGAAGGCTACCTGCAGACGCTGGGCAGCTTCGAGCAGCAGCTCCAGGCCGTCTACCCGGACGACCGGGGGACCTACGCGGCCGTCGCCATCGCCAGCGCCAAGGCCAAGCGGCCCTATGGGCTGGAATACCGCATCGTCAGGCCCGACGGCCAGGTGCGCCACATCCGCGAGGTGGGTGGCCCGGTGTTCGGGGAGCGGGGCCGGCTGCTGAAATATGTCGGGGCGCTGCAGGACATCACCGAGCGCAAGCAGCGTGAGCTGGAACTGGAACAGGCCCGCGACCGGCTGGAGGACCAGGCGGACACCATGCGGGCCCTGGCCCGGGACCTGGAGGCCGCCCGCGACGCGGCGGAGGCGGCCAGCCGTGCCAAGTCGCGTTTCCTGGCGGTGATGAGCCATGAGCTGCGCACCCCCATGACCGGGGTGATCGGCATGGTGGACCTGCTGCTGGGCACGCCCCTGTCCACGGAGCAGCGCCAGTACCTGGACACGCTGCGGTCGTCCGCCGACAGCCTGCTGGTGGTGCTGAACGACATCCTGGACTTTTCCAAGATCGAGGCCGGGCAGCTGGCGCTGGAACGCATCCCCGTGCGGCTGCCCACCCTGCTGGGCGACGTGGCCCGGCTGTTCGCCCCCGCTGCGGCGGCGAGGCGCCTGTCCCTGGACGTGGACCTGCCGGGGAGCCCCTGCCCGACCTGCTGGGCGACCCCACCCGGCTGCGCCAAGTGCTGATGAACCTGGTGGGCAACGCCGTGAAGTTCACGGAGGCCGGCGGCATCCGGCTGGGCCTGGAGCTTGTTCGCACGGAACCGAAACAAGCTTCGGCGGAGCCTGCCCCGGCCCCCGAGCCGGGGGCGATTGAGGCGCACGAACAGGCGCTGCGCCTGTCGGTGCGGGACACGGGCATCGGCATCCCGGCCCCGGCCCTGGCCGGCCTGTTCGAGCCCTTCACCCAGGCCGACGCCTCCACCACCCGCCGCTTCGGCGGCACGGGGCTGGGCCTCGCCATCTGCAAGCGCCTGGTGGAGGCCATGGGCGGGGAGATCGGGGTGGAGAGCAAGGCGGGCCGGGGCTCCACCTTCTGGTTCAGCTTGCGCCTTCCGGTGGCGCCGGGGGCGGAGGCCCGGTCGGCGGCCGCGCCCGCCATGGCCCCGGCCCGCGCCGCGCCGGTCCGGGTGCTGGTGGCGGAAGACAACCAGGTCAACCGGCTGCTGGTCCTGGCCATGCTCCAACGCAAGGGTTTCGTGGTGGAGGCGGTGACCGACGGGCGGGAGGCGGTGGAGGCCGCCCGGCGCGACGCCTTCGACGTGGTGCTGATGGACATGCAGATGCCCGTCCTGGACGGGGACGGGGCGGCCGCCGCCATCCGGGCCCTGCCGGCCCCGGTCAACGGCCTGCCGATCATTGCCCTGACCGCCGAGGCCCTGCCGGAGGACAAGACGCGGCGGGAAGGCGGCGGCCTGTTCGACGCCTATCTGACAAAGCCCATCGACTGGCCCCGGCTGGTGGAGACGGTGAACGCCCTGGCCGCCCGCCGCCGGGCCGAACGTGCGGGCCGCTGACCCGCGGCGCCCCATGCCGCGTTAAGTTTTGTAGCTCCTGGTCACCGAACCATCGGGCCCCGACCAAAGTCGGGGGGTAACGGCCCGATCCGGCAAAAAGATCGGTGAGTAAATCATCCGATTTCGGACGGCCAGAGTTCCTGCTGGGATTCCAGATACTTGGGTCGAAAGACCTTTTGTCTGCCGACTAAAACTTTATTTCGCACCAACCATTCGGACCAGGCGGAAGATTGCCGGCCGAACGGCTGCATTGATTCAGATCATTCCCTGTTTGCGAGAAAACCATTAACCATTTGGCGCCGAGGGTTATCAGCTTCCGGGCCGGTCCGGTCCGGCCAGGGCAACCCGGAACCCAGGGGGAGACGCCGGATGCAACAAGAACTCACGCACAGAATACGCAAACACCCGAAATTCGCCGAACTGGTCGCCAAGCGCACCCGGCTGGGGCTGATCCTGTCGTTGATCGTCCTGGTCCTGTACTTCGCGTTCATCCTGACGGTGGCGTTCAAGCCGGCCCTGCTGGCCACGTCGCTGGCCGGGGGCGTGACCACCGTGGGCATCCCGGTGGGGGTGTTCGTCATCGTGTCGGCCTTCCTGCTGACGGGCATCTATGTCCGCAAGGCGAACGCCGAGTTCGACGAGCTGAACCGCCAGATCATCGAGGACACGCTATGAGCCGCCTGCGCCCCATCCTGATGGCGGCCCTGGCCGCCCTCCTCCTCATCCCCGGCATGGCACTGGCCGACGCGCTGACGGGGCAGACCCAGAAGCAGCCGCTGGACTGGCATGCCATCAGCATGTTCGCCATCTTCGTCGGCGCGACCCTGGGCGTGACCTACTGGGCCGCGCGGCAGACCAAGTCCGCCAAGGACTTCTACGCGGCGGGCGGCGGCATCACCGGCTTCCAGAACGGCCTGGCCATCGCCGGCGACTACATGTCGGCCGCCTCGTTCCTGGGCATCTCCGCCCTGGTGTACGCCAGCGGCTTCGACGGGCTGATCTTCTCCATCGGCTGGCTGGTGGGCTGGCCCATCATCCTGTTCCTGATCGCGGAGCAGCTGCGCAACCTGGGCAAGTACACCTTCGCCGACGTGGCCAGCTTCCGCCTGCAGCAGACCCCGGTCCGCACCCTGGCGGCCTGCGGCTCGCTGGTGACGGTGGCCTTCTACCTGATCGCCCAGATGGTGGGCGCCGGCCAGCTGATCAAAGTGCTGTTCGGCATGGACTACATGTACGCCGTCGTCCTGGTCGGCATCCTGATGATCGGCTACGTCACCTTCGGCGGCATGCTGGCCACCACCTGGGTGCAGATCATCAAGGCGATCATGCTGCTGTCCGGCGCCACCTTCATGGCCGTGGCGGTGCTGTACAATTTCGGCTTCAGCCCGGAAGCCATGTTCACCAAGGCGACCGAGATCCACCCCAAGGGCACGGCCATCATGGGCCCCGGCGGGCTGATCAAGGACCCCGTCTCCGCCATCTCGCTGGGCTTGGCGCTGATGTTCGGCACGGCCGGCCTGCCGCACATCCTGATGCGCTTCTTCACCGTGGCCGACGCCAAGGAAGCGCGGAAGTCCGTGTTCTACGCCACCGGCTTCATCGGCTACTTCTACATCCTGACCTTCATCATCGGCTTCGGCGCCATCATCTTCGTCTCCACCAACCCGACCTACGTCACCGACGGGGTCATGGTGGGCGGCAACAACATGGCGGCCATCCACCTGTCCGACGCGGTGGGCGGGGCCTACTTCAAGGGCTTCATCTCCGCCGTCGCCTTCGCCACCATCCTGGCGGTGGTGTCGGGCCTGGCCCTGGCGGGTGCCTCCGCCGTCAGCCACGACCTGTACGCCAACGTCTTCCGGCGCGGCCGGGTGAACGAGGTGCAGGAGATCCGGGTGTCCAAGATCGCCACGGTCTGCCTGGGCGTCCTGGCCATCGTCCTGGGCATCATCTTCGAGAAGCAGAACGTGGCCTACATGGTGGGCCTGGCCTTCGCCATCGCGGCGTCCGCCAACTTCCCCATCATCGTCCTGTCCATGTACTGGTCCAAGCTGACCACCCGCGGCGCCGTCATCGGCGGCTTCATGGGCCTGGTCAGCGCGGTGGTGGGCGTGGTGCTGGGCCCGGTGGTCTGGGTGAAGGTGCTGGGCAACGCCGCCCCCATCTTCCCCTATGAGAACCCGGCCCTGTTCTCCATGTCCCTGGCCTTCATCGGCACCTGGTTCTTCTCCGTCACCGACAAGAGCGCGTCGGCCCAGGCGGAGGCCCGTGCCTACGAGGCCCAGTACATCCGGTCCCAGACCGGCCTGGGTGCCGAGGGCGCCTCGGCGCACTGAAGCCTTGTTCCTGAAAGTACCGGGCGGGGGTGCCGATGGCCCCCGCCTTTTTCTTTACCGTTGAGATGGGTCAAGGACACCGGTCATCCTCTCCCCCTCAATCATCCCTCACCACGGCGCGGCTGGACGCGCCAGCAAAAGGGAAAGACAGTGATGCAGCCGGGCGGGCTTGATCCGTCGGACGCCGAAAGCGTGCTGGCCACCTATGCCCCCGGCCTGCTGGCCGCGGTGGACGCCGCCCCCGACCTGGACGGGCTGGCCCACGCGGAGGACGCGCACAACGGCCTGGTGCGGGTGCTGGCCCAGGTGGGCCTGCCGGTGCCGGCCATCGGGCGGGCCGTGGCGCTGCTGAACCACCGGGTGATGGCCCGGCTCTATGCCCTGTCCATGCCGCCGGAGCTGGTGGCCCAGACCTGCCTTGTCGTGATGGGCAGCGAGGGGCGGGCGGAGCAGATCCTGAAGACCGACCAGGACAACGGCCTGATCGTGCGCGACGGCATCGACCCCCTGTCCCTGGCCGGGCCGCTGAAGGATTTTTCCGACGGGCTGGCGCGGCTGGGCTGGCCGCCCTGCCCGGGCAACGTCATGGTCACCAACCGCGCCTGGGTGCGGGACGAGGCCGGCTGGGCGGAGACGCTGGCCCGCTGGGTCCGCCTGCCCAACCCGGACAGCTTCATGTCCGTGGCCATCTTCGCCGACGCCGGCGCCGTGGCGGGGGACGCGACCCTGCTTGCCGGGGCGCGGCAGCGCCTGCTGGACCTGCTGGCGGGCCACGGCGCCTTCCTGTCCCAGTTCGCCCACACCGCCCTGACCTTCGAGACGCCGCTGGGCCTGTTCGGCACCCTGCTGACCGAGGGCGGGGAGCACAAGGGGCGCCTGGACCTGAAGAAGGGCGGCATCTTCCCCATCGTCCACGGCATCCGCGCCCTGGCGCTGGAGGCCCACCTGCCCCAGACCAACACCCTGGACCGGCTGGCCGCCCTGATGCAGGCCGACCGGCTGGAGCGGGGCCTGGCCGTGGACCTGCGGGAGGCGTTCGAGTTCCTGCTGGCCCTGCGCCTGAAGGCCAAGCTGCATGAGGCCCGCCAGGACGGCGCCGACAACCTGATCGCCCCCGCCCACCTCGCCCCGACGAACGCGAGGAACTGCGCCATGCCTTCCGCGTGGTGAAGCAGTTCAAGGACCTGCTGTCCTACCACTTCCACCTGGGGATGTTCTGAGGGGGCCAGACAAAGCTGCCCAAGCCCCTACAGATCCTTGAGGTCCAGGACCAGCCGCTTCCCCACGGCCCGTGCTGCGCGGTCAAGGGTCTCCAGGGAGACGGCGACATTCTCCGGGTCCAATACCCGCTCCACCTGCGCGCGGCTCGTGCCCATCCCGGATGCCATGGCCGTTTTCGAGATGTCGGCCGAGGTGCGGGCCTCTTCCAATTGCCGGGCGATCACCCGCTTGATGGCAGCGCCATACACCTCGTCCTTGATGCCCTGCTCGTCCAGGAACGCCTCAAAGCTCAGGTCCGTGCCGGTCATGGATAATCCCCTTTGCGGTTCCGTGCCTGGTAGTCGGCCCAACGCCCGCGGGCCAGCCTGATCTCCTCATCCTGCTCACCTTTGCCATCATGGCCGTTCAGCAGGATGGCCTTCTTGCCGTCGATGGCGAAGTATGTCCGCGCCTCGACCCGGCCGCCCGGATGGTAGAGCGGACTTCCCAAACACCGCCGCCAAGAGGCTTGCACAACGGCGGCCCCTTGTCAGGCCAGCCGAACTCCACCTCGGCGATGTCGCGGCCGACGATCCTGCGATCCTGTTCATCAAGGCCCAGCAGCCAATCACGCACCGGCAGCTTGTGGCGGCCCGTCACGCTGGCCGTGGCGTAGAACTCGGCGGCAATCACCTTGCGCGGCGGCTTGGGCGTCATGGGCAGACTGTACCGCATATGATACGCCCAGGCAAGCTATTCCGTACCGTATCCGGTACGAAATGCCGGGCTCTCAAGATACGGCGAGGATCACCCCTCCTTCCGCCCCCACAGCATGTAATTCACGTCCAGGTCCTTCGGCGCCAGCTTGAAGCGGTCGGTGATGGGGTTGTAGGCGACGCCCGTCACCTCCTGCACCGTCACGCCGGCCCGGCGCAGGCCGCCCACCAGCTCGGACGGGCGGAGGAACTGCTTCCAGTTGTGCGTGCCCACCGGCAGCCAGCGCAGCACGTACTCCGCGCCGACGATGGCCATGGCGAAGGACTTGGCCGTGCGGTTCAGGGTGGCCATGAAGACCAGGCCGCCGGGCTTGGCGAGGTCCGCCACGGCACCCAGGAACAGCTCCACGTCGGCCACGTGCTCCACGATCTCCAGCGCCAGCACCACGTCGAACCGTTCGCCCTCGGCGGCCAGCGCCTCCGCCGGGACGCAGCGGTACTCCACCGGCGTGTTGGTCTCCAGCGCGTGGGCGGCGGCGGTCTTCACGTTGCGCTCCGCCGCGTCGATGCCCATGACCGTGGCGCCCAGCCGGGCCAGCGGCTCCGCGATCAGCCCGCCGCCGCAGCCCACGTCGAGGATGCGCAACCCCTCCAGCGGCCGCTCCGCCGTGGCATCGCGGCCCAGCTCCCGGCAGAGGGTGTCACGGATGTAGCCCAGGCGGACGGGGTTGAACTTGTGCAGCGGCCGGAACTTGCCCCTGGGGTCCCACCATTCCGCCGCGATGGCGCTGAACCGGGCCACGTCGGCGGGGTCGATGGTGGTCCGGCCGGGGGCGGTGGTCATGGTCCTGGTCCCATTCCTGTCACGGGAAAAAGCGTGGCAAGGCAGGTAACCCGCCAAGTGCCGGCACCGCAAGCGGCGCGGGTGCGCTGCGGCATCGCTGCATGGCCCCCGGCTTGCCCTGCCTTCGGGCAGGGAGTATGGATACGCGGCCCCGGACCGGCAAGCGCGGCCGGACACGGGCGACGTCGCGCCGCCGGACCTTGGTCCCGGCCCCGGCAGGCCCGACCTTGAACCCTTAGGCGGAGTGGACGGTTCCATGGCGCGGCTTGTCCTGAAGTTCGGCGGCACCTCGGTCGGCGATATCGAGCGCATCAAGAACGTCGCCCGCAAGGTGAAGCAGGAGGTGGACGCCGGCCACCAGGTGGCGGTGGTCGTCTCCGCCATGTCCGGAGTCACCAACCAGCTGGTCGACTATTGCCGCTCCATCTCCAAGCTGCATGACGCGCGGGAGTATGACGCGGTGGTCGCGTCGGGGGAGCAGGTGACCAGCGGGCTGCTGGCCATCGCGCTGCAGGATTTGGGCATCCCCGCCCGGTCGTGGCAGGGCTGGCAGATCCCCATCATCACCGACGACACCCACGCCAAGGCCCGCATCCAGCGCATCGACACGACCGAGGTCGCGAAGCGCATGGATGAGACGGGGGAGGTGGCCGTGGTGGCCGGCTTCCAGGGCGTGTCGGAGCGGGCGCGCATCGCCACCCTGGGCCGCGGCGGTTCCGACACCTCGGCCGTCGCCTTGGCCGCCGCGCTGAACGCGGAGCGCTGCGACATCTATACCGACGTGGACGGTGTCTATACCACCGACCCGCGCATCGTTTCCAAGGCCCGCAAGATCCCCCGCATCACCTATGAGGAGATGCTGGAGATGGCCTCGCAGGGCGCCAAGGTCCTGCAGACCCGGTCGGTCGAGATGGCCATGAAGCACCGGGTGCGGGTCCAGGTGCTGTCAACCTTCGAACAGGCGCCGGGCAGCGATTATCCCGGGACCCTGGTGGTGGATGAGGACGAGATCGTGGAACAGGAACTGGTCAGCGGCATCGCCTATAGCCGTGATGAGGCGAAGGTCACCCTGGTGGGCGTCGAGGACCGGCCGGGCGTCGCCGCCCGCATCTTCGGGCCCCTGACCGATGCCGCCATCAACGTGGACATGATCGTCCAGAACGTGTCGGAGGACGGCAAGACCACCGACATGACCTTCACCGTCGGCAAGGCCGACCTGGACCGCACCGTGCAGGTGCTGGAGAAGGCGAAGGGGGAGCTGAACTTCCGCCGCCTGATCTCCGACGCCAACGTGTCGAAGGTCAGCGTCATCGGCGTGGGCATGCGCAGCCATGCCGGCGTCGCCCAGCGCATGTTCAAGGCCCTGGCCGACCGCGGCATCAACATCCAGGTGATCTCCACCAGCGAGATCAAGGTGAGCGTGCTGGTGGCGGAGGAGTACACGGAGCTGGCCCTGCGTGCCCTCCACACCGCCTATGGGCTGGACGCGGCATAAGCCGCGCCTGGATTTCCCCAATATTCGTCTCCATCTTCCCGGGACGGGCCCGCCAGCCCTCCCGGGTTCCGGTGCTTCCGGGGCACCTGATTCCTTCTTCACCCCTGCCGGACGGACCCGCCCCATGACCGCACGCCACCGCCTCGACGCCCTTTGGCAGCGTGGCCGGGATTTCCTGGGCACCGACCTCGCCATCATGGGCGGGGCCATGACCTGGGTCAGCGACCGGCACCTGGTCTCCGCCATCTCTAACGGCGGCGGCTTCGGGGTGATCGCGTCCGGCTCCATGCCGCCGGAGGTGCTGCGGGCGGAAATCCGGGCGACGCGGGAACTGACGGACAGGCCCTTCGGCGTCAACCTGATCACCCTGCACCCGCAGCTCGACCAGCTGGTCCAGGTCTGCCTGGAGGAGCGGGTGGGCATCGTCGTCCTGGCGGGCGGCCTGCCCCCGGCCACGGCCATCAAGGCGCTGAAGGAGGGCGGGGCGCGGGTCATGTGCTTCGCCCCGGCCCTGGTCATCGCCAAGAAGCTGATCCGCAGCGGCGCCGACGCCATCGTGATCGAGGGGATGGAGGCCGGCGGCCATATCGGCCCCGTCTCCACCTCCGTCCTCGCCCAGGAAATCCTGCCGGAGGTGCGGGACGTCCCCGTCTTCGTCGCCGGCGGCATCGGCCGGGGGGAGGCGATCGTCAGCTACCTGGAGATGGGCGCCGCCGGCGTGCAGCTGGGCACCCGCTTCGTCTGCGCCACGGAGTGCCGGGCCCACCCCAACTTCAAGAAGGCCTTCATCCGCGCCGGCGCCCGCGACGCCGTGCCGTCGGTGGCCCTGGACGCCCGCTTCCCCGTCATCCCCGTCCGCGCCCTATCCAACGAGGGGACGCGGCGCTTCATGGACAAGCAGCGGGAGGTGATCGCCCGCTTCGACCGGGGCGAGCTGGACCAGAAGGAGGCCCAGCTGGAGATCGAGCATTTCTGGGCCGGCGCCCTGCGCCGCGCCGTGGTGGACGGCGACGTGGAGACCGGCAGCGTCATGGCCGGCCAGTCCGTGGGCATGGTCACCCGGGAACAACCCTGCGCCGAGATCCTGGCGGAGCTGGTGGAGCAGGCGGCGGCGGCGCTGGAGAAGCGGATGGCGGTGGCGTAGGCGCCCCGTCCGGAACCCACCCCCGCCCCCGCCGGTTGCCCCCGTCCATCTACCGGGGGTGCCCGATGGACTTCAGCCCGCAGACCGAGCCCGACCAGCACGCCGCCTTTGCCCAAGCCCTGGCGGGATTCACGCGCGGCAGGCCGGTCACCGTGCTCTGCCATTTCGACGCGGACGGCCTGTCCGCCGGGGCCCTGTTCGCCCGCGGCCTTGCCCGGGCCGGGCATGAACCGGCCCTGCGGCTGGTGGGCCGGGGGGAGGACCCCTGGTCGGCGGAGATGGGGCGGGAGCTGGCGGACGCCGCCCCCGGCGGGATTGTGGCCACCGACCTGGGCGTGCGGCGGGACCCGCTGGCCCCAGGGGTGCCCACGGTTCTGGTGGATCACCATGTGCCCCAGGGCCTGCCGGATGGGCAGACCACCGTCGTCACCGGTTACGGCCAGGACCCCACCCCCTGCTCCGCCCTGCTGGCCTACCGCTGCCTGGCCGGGGTTACCGACATGGACCCGGACCTGTGGCTTGCCGCCCTGGGCACCATCGGCGACTTAGGCGAACGGGCGCCCTTCGCCGAGCTGGCGGAGGCCAAGCGCCGCCACGGGGCCAAGCTGCTGCGGGAGGCGACAAGCCTGATCAACGCCCCCCGCCGCTCGGCATCCGGTGACGCCACCCCGGCCCTGCACCTGCTGATGAAGGCCAAGGGCCCGGGGGAGGTGGTGTCGGGCGAGCACCGGAGACAGCCATCCTCCAGGCCGCAAGGGGTGAGGTGAAGGCAGCGCTGGAGGAAGCCCGCCGCGCCCCGCCCCGCTTTGCCGGCCAAGTGGCGCTGGTGCAGTGCCACTCCCCCTGCCAGATCCACCCGCTGCTGGCACAAAGCTGGGCCGGCCGCCTGCGCCGCAACGTGGTGATCGCCGCCAACACCGGCTTCCGCCCCGGCCGGGTCCACTTCGCCGCCCGTACCGCCACGGACACGGACCTGGTCGCCTTCCTGGCCAGACACGCACCCCCGGGCGCCGCCGGCCCAGCCTATGGTCAGGGCCACCGCCAAGCCTCCGGCGGCGCGCTGGATGTGGAGGGCTGGGCGCTGTTCCTGGGGGGGTGGGATTCAGGGGAATGGGGTAAGGATGTCCTTGTGAACATGCCATGGACGGCATATCCTGGGGGTGTCCTCAGGTGGCTGGCGGCATGCCCACGGTTGTCGAGTACACGGACGAGTTCGGTGACTGGTGGGTTGGCCTGTCTCCTGTCCAACAGGAGGATGTGGCGGCCAGCGTCGGACTGCTGGAGGAAATGGGCCCTCGCCTGCCATTCCCCCACTCATCCGGGGTGAACGGTTCCAGGCACCCGCACATGCGGGAGCTGCGGGTCCAGAGTGGTGGCCGGCCCCTGCGGATTTTCTACGCCTTCGACCCGCGGCGGCAAGCCATCCTGCTGCTGGGCGGCGACAAGACCGGGGATGGCCGATTCTATGAACGCATGGTCCCCTTGGCGGATGACCTTTACGACACCTACCTGGACGAGCTTCGGCGGGAAGGACTGATCCGATGACCGGGCACACCCCCTTTTCCAAGCTGCGGGCCGGGTTGCCGCCGGAACGGCAGCAGCGCGCCGCCCAGAAGACGGCTGCCCTGCGCGAGCGCATGGCCCTGCATGAGGTGCGGGAGGCGCGACGCCTGACTCAGGCATCCCTCGCCGACACGCTGGGCGTGGACCAATCCGCCGTCGCCAAGATGGAGAAGCGGACGGACATGTATGTGGGCAACCTCCGCCGCTTCGTGGCGGCCATGGGGGGTGAGTTGCAGATCATCGCCCGCTTCCCCGAAGGGGACGTGGTGATCGACAACTTCGCCGGCCTTGGCGAACCCGCGGACCCGGCGGCGTCTACCGGGGCTGACTGACGTCAGGTCCATAGGGGTTGGTCAGTCCGACCGCTCACACCCCCGCATACCGCTCCACCAGCCCGGCCACCAGGTGCGGCGCCTCCTCGTGGGCCAGGTGGCCCAGGCCGGGCAGCGGTTCCACCACCGAGCCGGGGACGAGGCCGTGGACGCGTTGGGCCTGGGACGGGGGGATGGCCTTGTCGGCGCCGGCGGCCACCAGGACCAGCCGGCAGGGCAGGCGGGGCAGGTCGCGCAGCAGGGGGTGCAGGTCCCAGTTGGCCATCATGGCCAGCGCCCCCTGCACATGGGCGGGCTGGCGCAACAGGCGGCGGTACAGTTCCAGCCCCGGCTTGTCGAGGCGGGAGCCGGTGTCGCGCACCAGCTTTTCCACCGACCGCGGGTCGGACGCGGTGAGGGAGAAGATCCGCGGCACGACGGGGTTCATCACCAGCAGCTTGGCAAGACCGCTCAAGAACTCTCCCTGCCCCTCGCGGAACGGCAGGAAGGCGCCGTTCAAGGCGACCACGACCTCTGGCTTGATGCCGCCGTCCAGGGCGGCCTGGGCCAGGATGGCGGCCCCGGCGGAATGGCCCACCGTGACCGCAGGGGGCAGATCCAGGACCTTGACCAGGGCGGCCAGGACCCGGGCCATCTGTGGCAAGGTGGGACGGGGCAGGGGTTCCGAGAAGCCGTGTCCGGGCAGGTCCGGCATCACCAGGGTATAGCGGGGAGCCAGCAGGGGGGCCAGGTCGCGCCAGCTATGCGTCGCCGCCCCGGTGCCGTGGACCAGCAGCATCACCGGTCCCTGGCCCATCACCTGCACATGCCAGCGCAGCCCACCCGCGGCGACGAAGCGGCTGGCCTCCCGGTTCGGCCAGTCCCGCCCTTCCCGTGCCCAGTCGGGCCTTGTGCTGAACAGCATGGCCGGCCCCCCCTTACGCCGCCTGTCGGGCCGGGGCGGCTGCGGCGGCGCGGACGGCGGTGGACAGGGTGGCGGCATCAGCTCGGGGCAAGGCCAGGTAAGGGGCGCCCAGCGCCTCGGCCAGGTCCCGGGCCGCCGGTTCGGGGAAGGGGCTGGTGTCCACCAGTAGGGCGGGCAGGCCGGCACCACGCAGGGCCTGGGCGGCGGCAAGCGCGTCCTCTTGCGCCTTGGCGCGGCCCTTGGTGCCGTCGCGGGCCACATTGCCCTTCCCGTCGGTCAGCAGCACGATGCCGGGGATACTGCCCCGGCGCCGTTCCCCCTCCGCCAGCAGGCGCGCCGCCTCGATGCCTGCGGCCAGGGGTGTCGCCCCGCCGCCCGGCAGCTCCGCCAAGCCGCGCTTGGCCCGGGACAGGGACCGGGTGGGGGCAGCAGCAGCTCGGCCCCCTCCGCCCGGAAGGCCAGCAGCGCCACCTGGTCCCGGCGCACGTAGCAGTCGGCCAGCAGCAACTCGACGGCGCCCTTCGCCTCCGCCAGCCGCTGGAACGCCGCGGACCCGCTTGCGTCCACGACGAAGATGGTGGTGGTCTGGGACCGTCGCTTCAGCTTGGCGACGCGGAAATCGTCCCGCCGCACCTGGATACGGTCGTCTTGCGCTTCCGCCCGGCGCAGGGCCTGCCAGGGAGCGGCGGCGCGCAGGGTCTCGATCACGCTCAACCGCAGGCCGGACTTGGGCGACCCGCGGCGCACCCCCGCCGGCCGGCCCCGCCCCTTGCCGGATTGCAGCGCCCCGGCCCGGCTGCCTTGGGAGGTTGAGCCTTTCGGCGCCAGCCCGGCCCGTAGCAGGGCCAACAGCCCCGCCGGGATGGCCGCCTGGGCCGCGGCCAGCACCAAATCGTCCAGCGGCGGGGCGTCCAGGGGATCGGCGCTGCCCTCCTCCGCCTCCCCCGTTGGGGGCGGGTCGGGGGGCGGGTCGTCGGCGGTATCCTCCGTCGCTGGGACCTGCGTCGCCCGCGGGGCAAGCACCAGCCGGGCGGCCAGGGATGCGTCCTCCGCCAGCACCACCACCCGCCCATCAAGGGCCGCCGCCGCGCGGGCGGCGCGCAGGGCCTGCAAGGGGGCGCGCAGGCTGTAGATGCCCAGGGCCAGGGCGGCGGCGCACAGGGCCTCTGCCACCTTGCCGTCCGCCGTCACCAGCGGCATCAGGCGCCGCGCCCCCTCCACCGCCCGGTGGTCGGGCAAGGCGGGGTCGGGGTCGCGGGCGGGCAGGCCCTCCAGGTCAAGGGGGAAGGCCAGCCGGTCGGCCAGGGCGGCGGGCGGGCGCTCCTCCGGCCCGATGCCTTCGTCCAGGGCCACGACGCCCACCCGGGCGGGGAAGCGGCGGGCGAGGCCATCGCGCTCCAGCACCACCTCTCCCTCGTCCAGGGCGGCGGCGAGCCGGGCGGCGGTGCCGTGGGGCAGGCGCTCGGCCATGGCCAGCAGCAGCACGCCGCCATCCGCCTCCGCCAGGGCGCCGCGGCTGACCACCGGGCGGCCCGCGTTCAGGGTGGCGGCCAGGTCCAGCCCGCCCAGCAGCCCGGCATCGTCCACCCCCACCGGCAGCCGGCGCAGGGGCGGCCCCTGGGGCAGCAGCCGTGCCAGCCAGCCCAGCCAGCGGTCCCGCGCCGGCCCAGGGGCGGCCCGCAGCAGCACCCCGCCCAACCCATGGGGATCGACGGCGAACAGGGCGGCGGCCCGGGCGGCACTGTCCCAAGGATGGTCGCCGCTGTCCGCCCCGTCGGTCATTTGCCGAACACCTCTTCCAGGGCCCGTTCCACCCGCACGCCGGACCCGGCCTCGTCCAGGGGGTTGCGGCGCAGGCGGTGGCGTAAGGCGGCGGGGGCCATGCGGCGGATGTGGCCATTGTCCACCTTGGCGCCCCCCTCCAGCGCCGCCAGGGCGCGGGCGGCGCGCATCAGGGTCAGCTCCCCACGCAGACCGTCGGCGCCGAGCGCGATGCACAGCCGGGCGATGTTCTCCAGCGCCTTGTCCGGCACCTTCACGGCGGACAGGCCGGCCCGGCCGCCCTCCACCTGTTTCCGCAGCTTCGCGTCTTCCCGCCCCCAGCGGGCGGTGAAGCCGGCGGGGTCCCGCTCATAGGCGTCGCGGCGCTTCACCACCTCCACCCGCTGGGCCAGGTCGGTGGGGGTGCGCACGTCCACCGACAGGCCGAACCGGTCCAGCAGCTGGGGCCGCAGTTCCCCCTCCTCCGGGTTGCCGCTGCCCACCAGCACGAAGCGGGCGGGGTGGCGGATGCTCAACCCCTCCCGCTCCACCACGTTCTCGCCCGACGCTGCCACGTCCAGCAGCAGGTCCACCAAGTGGTCCTCCAGCAGGTTGACCTCATCGATGTACAGGAACCCGCGGTGGGCCTTGGCCAGCAGGCCGGGCTCGAACGCCTTCTCCCCCTTGGACAGGGCGCGCTCCAGGTCCAGGGCGCCCACCACCCGGTCCTCCGTGGCGCCCAGGGGCAGGTCCACCACGGGCACCGGCGCGGCGGCGACCGGCAGGGGCCCGGCGGCGGCCCGGTCCCGGCACTCCGCGCACAGGCCGCCGGTGCCGTCCGGCGCGCAGCCATAACGGCAGCCTGCCACGACCGGCATCTGCGGCAGCAGGGCGGCCAGGGCGCGCACGGCGGTGGACTTGCCTGTGCCGCGGTCGCCGAACACCATCACCCCGCCGATGCCCGGGTCCACCGCGGCCACCAGCAGGGCTTGGCGCATCTCCTCCTGCCCCACGATGGCGGCAAAGGGGAAGGGGGCGCGGCGGCCGGTGGGGATGCCGGGCGGGGGCACGGGTGCCTTGGCCGTCCGCTTGGGTGCCACCGGGGCAAGGGCGTCGATGGTCATGGCAACTCCTCCCCCCGCGGGGGACGCGGGTCAGGGCGGGACCAGGCCGAACAGGTGGGCCAGATCCTTGAAGAAGATGCGGACGTGCGCGACGGGCTTGGCGCGCACCAGCTCCTTGTTCATATAGGCGTCCCAGGTCAGCTTCTGCACGTCCCGGTCGCGGCACATGCTGACGAAGCGTTCGCGGCGCTTGTCGCTGCCGTACCAGAAGCGCTGCATCAGCCCCAGCACCCAGAACACCCGGCCATGGGCCTTCAGGAAGCGCTTGCGGGCCTGGGCCAGCTCCGCGGCACGGCCCGTCTCCAGGAAGGCCACCCCCGCCTCCGCCGCCAAGCGGCCGCCCACCATGGCGTAGTAGATCCCCTCCCCCGACGCGGGCGCCACCACCCCGGCGGCGTCGCCGGCCAGCAGCACGTCCAGGCCGTTGTCCCAGCGCTTCAGGGGCCGCATGGGGATGGGCGCACCCTCCTTGCGGATCGTCTCGCACCCCGCCAGGCCCGCCCGGTCCCGGAGGTCGGCGATGGACTTGCGCAGGGAATAGCCCTTGACCGCGCTGCCGGTGCCGACGCTGACCGTGTCCCCGTGGGGGAAGACCCAGGCGTAGAAGTCGGGGGAATGGCGGCCCTGGTAGTAGACGTCGCAACGCCGCCCGTCCATGTCCGCCCCGGTCTGGGGGGCGGGGGCGCGGATGATCTCATGGTAGGCGAACACGAACGGCGCCTCCACCCCCGGCAGGGCCTGCCGCGCGACGGCGGAGTTGGCGCCGTCCGCCCCGATCACCAGACGCGTCCGCAGCCGCGCCTCCGTCCCGTCGGGGGCGTCCTTGGGGTGGTAGACGACGATGGCGGTGCCGTCCCGGTCCCGCTCCAGCCGCAGGAAGCTGCCCGACTGCCGCTCCGCCCCCGCGGCGGCGGCGCGGCCCCGCAGCCATTCGTCGAACATGCCCCGGTCCACCATGCCGACGAAGCCGTCGTCGATGGGCATGTCCACCCGCTTCTCGCTGGGCGCCACCATGCGGGCGGAGGTGATCTTGGCCACCAGCAGCCCGTCGGGGATCTGGAAGTCGCGGATCAACCGGGGCGGGATGGCCCCGCCGCAGGGCTTGATCCGCCCGGCCTTGTCCAGCAGCACCACGTCCTTCCCGGCGCGGGCCAGGTCGGCGGCGGCAGTGGCGCCCGCGGGGCCCCCGCCCACCACCACCACGTCACGGGTCACCATCGCCAGCATGGGTCGCCCCCTTCCCCGGACCGTCAGGCCCGGCTGATTCCCACCAGTTCCGTCCGCACAGGTTCGACCGGGGCCGCCCGGTCGAAGTCCAGCCGCAGCGCCATCTGCGCCGCCGCGAGGAACAGCACGCCCTCTGCCAGGAAGACGGCGGCATAGGCGGTGCCGGGGTCGGCGAAGACCGCCCGCGCCAAATCCGCCGCCGCGGTGCCCAGGAACCCGCCCAGGCCGAAGGCGATGGCCTGCGCCGCCCCCCACAGCCCCATGCGCACCCCGTCGCGCCCCTGGGACCCCGCCCCCACCCGTTCCATCATCGAGCCGATGGCCGCCACGGCGAAGGCGCCGTTGGCGATGCCCAGGGCGAAGACGCAGGCCTTCAGCGGCCAGGCCGGCGCCATCAGCCCGCCCAGCCCCAGGCTGGCGAGGGTGAGGGCGGAGGCGACGCAGCCCCCCACCGTCCAGGCGCGCAGGGACCCCGGGCCCTTGCCGCGGGACAGGCTGCCGACGATGGCTACCAGGATCATCCCCGCCAGCACGCCGCCATGCTGCAGGCTGGACAGCTTGGTCGTCTCCCCCGGCGTCAGGCCGAAGACGGCGCCGGCGAAGGGCTCCAGGATCAAATCCTGGGCGCTGTAGGCCAGCATGGACAGGAAGACGAAGACCGCGAAGCCGCGGGCCGCCGGCTCCCCCCACACTTGGGCCAGGGCGGCGCGGAAGGGCACCTTCGCCGGGGCTTGAGCCCGCGCCATGGGCTTGGCCGGGCGGCCTTCCAGGCCCCAGACCGCCAGGGTGCTGACCGCGAGCGCGATGGCAGCGACGGACGCGGTGATGGACAGCAGGCGGGCCGGGCTGAACGGGTCCAGCAGGCTGCCGACGATGGCGGTGGTCACGATGAAGCCGACGATCATCATCACCCAGGTGACCGTGGCCGCCGCGGCCCGGCGTCCCGAGGCCACGCGGCTTGCCATCAGCACCAGCAGGGAGGTGCCGGCGGCCCCCACGCCCAGCCCGATCATCAGGAACGCCAGCACCGCCAGGGCCGTGCCCCAGGCCGGGTCCGTCGCCAGCCAGCCGATGGACAGGGCGGCCAGCACGCCGCCCAGGGCCAGCACCGCCATGCCGCCGATGATCCAGGGGGTGCGCCGCCCGCCCACGTCGGACCCGTGGCCCATGCGGGGCCGGGTCACCTGCACGGCGAAGTGCAGCGCCACCAGGGCGCCGGGCAGCATGGCCGGCAGGGCCAGCTCCACCACCATCACCCGGTTCATGGTGCTGGTGGTCAGCACCACGATGGCGCCCAAGGCCGCCTGCACCAGCCCGAACCGGACCATGCCCAGCCATCCCAGGAACTGTCTCGCATCGGCCTTCATGGCGTCACCAGATTGGCGAGGGCGGCGGCGAATTCGGGGTCGGGGGTGGCGTGGCCCAGCGCGATGGCGCTGGCCAGCATGCCCAGGACGTAGAGGGTGACGCCGGTGCCGTTGTACCAGGGCGCCAGCTCCCGCGGGCGCTTCAGCAGCCGGGCCATCAGGACAAGCTGCACCGCCAGGGACAGGGCGATGATCCCGGCATAGAGGGGCAGGCCCCAGGCCAGCAGCAGGCCCACCACCGCCACCTGCGGCACGGCCATCACCGCACAGGCGAGCTTGGCCGCCCGGTCCACGCCCAGGCTGGCCGGCAGGCTGGCGATGCCGATGCGGCGGTCCCCCTCCACCGACTTGAAGTCGTTCAGGGTCATGATCCCGTGGGCGCCCAGGCTGTAGAGGCCCGCCAGGGCGAAGACCCGCGCGTCCGGGTTGGCGGCGGCCATCACGGCCGCCCCGGTCAGCCAAGGCAGCCCCTCGTAGCAGGCGGCCACCGCCGTATTGCCCCACCAGCCATTGCGCTTCAGCCGGAAGGGCGGCGCGCTGTAAGCCCAGGCCAGCGCCAGTCCCAGCACGGCGGCCCCCAGCACGAAGGTCCCCAGGCTGGCGGCGGCGAACAGGGACAGCAGCGTCCAGGCGATGGCGATGTACAGGCCCCAGCGGCCCGGCATGCGGCCGGAGGGGATGGGCCGGTGCGGCTCGTTGATGGCGTCAACCTCCCGGTCGAACCAGTCGTTCACCGCCTGGCTGGTGGCGCAGACCAGCGGGCCCGCCAGCAGGACCCCGGCGACCACGAACGGCCAGCGCCCCTCCGCCGACACGCCGGAGGAGACCACCCCGCACCCGAAGGCCCACATGGGTGGGAACCAGGTGATGGGCTTCAGCAACTCCAGCACAGTGGCGGGGCGCGGGTAAGCCATGCCTGTATCTTCGCTTGACAGAACAAAGTGTCAATCTGAATTTACAGTGGTGGCCGTCACTCTTCCGGTGCCGCATACCCTGTGCGACGCCGGGGCCCGTGCCCACCTGTCCCGGCTCCCGCCCGTGAAGGAGTTGCCCCATGCCCCCTGCCCGGCAGACCGCCCACCGGCCCACCCCCCAGGACGACGCGGCCGAGCAGGTGGTGCTGGTGGATGAGCAGGACCGTCCCCTGGGCACCATGCCCAAGCTGCTGGCCCACCGGGAGGGGCTGCGCCACCGTGCCTTTTCCGTCATCATCCGGGACGGGACGGGGCGGTTGTTGCTGCAACGGCGGGCGGCGGGCAAGTACCACTCGCCCGGCCTCTGGTCCAACGCCTGCTGCGGCCATCCCCGGCCAGGGGAGGACACGGCCGCTGCCGCGTCCCGGCGGCTGGGGGAGGAGCTGGGCTTCGCCTGCCCCCTGACCCGGGTGGGGCGGGTGGACTATGCCGTGCGCTTCGACAACGGCCTGGCGGAGAACGAGGTGGTGAGCGTCTTCACCGGCCACCACGCCGGCCCCATCCTGCCCGACCCGGCGGAGGTCGGCATGGTCGCCTGGCTGGACTTGGCCTCCCTGCTGGCCGACGTGGCGGAACGGCCCGACGCCTATACCTACTGGTTCCGCCTGTACCTGACCGACCATTTGCCGCTTTTCCAGCAGGCGGCGTGAGGGGTGGGGTGACCTTCCCTCTTACGGCATCCTCCACATAGGCACTGACATAGCAGCAACACGTTGTTTGCAAAAACGACCGCCTCCCCTGCGAAAGCAGGGGCCCCACGGTTTTTGAGCCGCCGTCCAACGTCAGCCCAGTAAAAGAACTGTGGACCCCTGCTTTCGCAGGGGAGGCAGTAAGGGTGGGAGCGTGGAGCTTTACCAACGCTGATGCGACTGCGTGGGTGAAGCTGGGGATCACCCCCCGCGTCACCCTGCCCCTTGCCGCCGGCCCGATCCCCCTCAGGTTCATCAGCCCAGGACGACGGGAGGAGAGACATGCCCTTGCCGGACGCGGTAATGGCGGACCTGCGCACCGACCATGCGGGGGAGACGGGGGCGGTGTGGATCTACCGCGGCATGCTGGCGGTCAGCCGCGACCAAGGGGTGCGCGCCTTCGCCGAGCGGCACCTGGCCACCGAGTCGGAACACCTGGAGCGGATGGGGGAGCTGGTGCCGCCCCGGCACCGCAGCCGCCTGATCCCCTTGTGGAAGGTGGCGGGGTTCGTCACCGGCGCCCTGCCCGCCCTGCTGGGCCCCCGCGCCGCCTTTGCCACCGTGGCGGCGGTGGAGAGTTTCGTGGACCGGCATTATGAGGACCAGATGGCCCGCGCCCGCGCCGCCGACCCCGCCCTGGCCGACCTGCTGGCCCGCCTGCAGGGGGACGAGGTGCACCACCGGGACGAGGCCGCCGCCCTGGGCGGCCCGGTGCCCTGGCCGCTGAAGGCCTGGGGCTGGGTGGTCGAACGCGGCTCCGAACTGGCCGTGGCGGCGGCAAGGCGGGTGTGAGGGGTGGTGCGGGTGCGGATGTTCTTTGGACACGGATGAACGGGATCATTCCGGATGATCACGGATAAGGATTGATGCCTGCGGCGCAGCCGCGATGATCGCTTCTAGTTATCTCCCGCGACATGTCCCGTGGCACGCCCACATCCGCGTACATCCGGACACCATCCCGTTCATCCGTGTCCCCAATCCGCCCCGCCACCAGCCATCAAGCGTCGTTCGCCGCGTTCCTGGGCCGGGTGCGGTCGTCCTGGTCGGGGAACAGGCCGGACAGGCCGTCCCGCGTCGCCTCGCACAGGCCGCGTTCGGTGATGAAGCCGCTGACCAGGCGGGCCGGGGTGACGTCGAAGGCGTAGTTGGCGACGGGGCTGCCGGGGCTGACCACCCGCACAGTCTCCACCCGCCCGTCCCGGGTCTGGCCGGTCAGGTCGGACACCTCCTCCCCGCCGCGCTGCTCGATGGGGATGTCGCGGACGCCGTCCTCCAGGGTCCAGTCGATGGTGCTGCCGGGCAGCGCCACCCAGAAGGGCACGCCCGTGTCCTTGGCCGCCAGGGCCTTCAGGTAGGTGCCGATCTTGTTGGCCACGTCCCCTTCCGCCGTCACCCGGTCGGTGCCGACGATGCAGAGGTCCACCATCCCCCGCTGCATCAAATGGCCGCCCGTGTTGTCGGGGATGACCGTGTGGGGCACGCCCTCCTGCCCCAGCTCCCACGCCGTCAGGAAGGCGCCCTGGTTGCGGGGCCGCGTCTCATCCACCCAGACATGGACGGGGATGCCCTGCTGGTGGGCCTGGTAGATGGGTGCCGTGGCCGTGCCCCAGTCCACCGTGGCCAGCCAGCCGGCATTGCAATGGGTCAGGATGTTCAGGGGCCGGTCCGGGTGCAGGGCCTGCATGTCCTTCACCAGCCGCAGCCCGTGGCGGCCGATGGCCTCGCACGTCGCCACGTCCTCCTCCGCCATGGAAGCCGCCTCGGCATAGGCGCGGGCCATGCGCTCCCCGGCGGGGTGATGTCCAGCACCTCCCGCATGCGGTCCAGGGCCCAGCGCAGGTTCACCGCCGTGGGCCGGGCCGCCAGCAGCCTGCCATAGGCCAGGTCCACCGACCAGTCGGACGCGCTTTCCGCCATCGCCAGGGCCATGCCATAGGCGGCGGTGACGCCGATCAACGGGGCGCCGCGCACCCGCATGGCGCGGATCGCCTCCTCCGCCTCGTCAAGCCGGGTCAGCCTTGCCGTACGGAAGCCGAAAGGCAGGCTGGTCTGGTCGATGATGCCGACCGTGCGGCCATCCCCTTCCAGCCAGATCGTCCGGCGCCGTGTCCCGTCCACCCGCATGGTTTGCTGGCCCGTTCCGCTTCGCTGCCGCAGTCTCGGCACACCCCACCGCCCCGGGTCAAGGGGGCGGGCGGGGGACGGGCAAAATCGGGGCCTGGTGGTCGCCCCCCGGTTGCTTTCGCGCCCCCTTGCTTCTAGTCTCCCGACCTGCCCCGCCCCCACCGCCGGTTCCCAAGATGAGCGAGCCCCAGCCCACCCGCGACCTGGACCGCATCCGCAAGGAGCTCCAGCTCCACCGCCAGTGGGTGGAGGGCAAGGGCGGCCGGCGGGCGGAGCTGCCGTTCCAGGATCTGTCGGGCCTGTCCCTAGCCGGGGTGAAGCTGGCGGAGGCAAAGCTGGCCGGCGCCAGCCTGGCAGGGGCCAAGCTGCCGGGCGCCGACCTGTCCCGGGCGGACCTTTTCGGCGCGGACCTGGAGGGGGCGGACCTGACCGGGGCGGACCTGTCGGGCGCCGACCTGCGCGGGGCAAACCTGCACCGGGCGACCATGAACGATGTGGTGCTGCGCGGGGCGGACTTCCGCGCCGGGCAACTGGCCACCGCCGACGGCAGCACGGGCCGCGACGGCCCCGCCGTGCTGACGGAGGCGCGGATGGAGCGCGCCATCCTGTGCAGCGCCAAGCTGACGGGCTGCGACCTGTCCGGTGCCGACCTGCTAGACGCGGACCTGTCGGGGGCCGACCTGTCCCGCTGCGTGCTGCTGGGGTGGACCTGACCGGGGCCAACCTGGCCGGCGCCCAGCTTGCCGGCACGCTGGTGGACTGCGAGGTGTTGGCAGAGGCCAAGAACCTGCCCACCGGCGGCCTTGCCCAGATCACCGAGCCGCCGCGCAAGGCCTTGTCGGCGGAGGCCTTCCTGGCCCTGGTGGCGGAGCATGAGGCGCTGGTGGACAGCAGCGGCGCCAAGGGCAAACGGCTGGACCTGGACATGGCGGACGTGCCCGCCGTCAGCCTGAAGGGCCGCACCCTGTCCGGCGCCCGCCTGCGCCGCTGCCGCTTCGCCCCGGCGGACTGGACGGAGGCGCAGTTCGAGATGGCCGACCTGTCCTACAGCACCCTGCGCGGCATGGTGCTGGACGGCGCCAGCTTCCGCGGCGCCACCCTGCGCCGCACGTTCTTCCAGCAGGCCCACCTGGTGGGCGCCAGCTTCGAGGCGCAGCCCATCACCGGCGGGCGCACCTGGCCCGCCAATTTGGAGGGCGCCAGCCTGCATGAGGCGGACCTGACCAACGCCAACCTGTCCGGCGCCATCCTGCGCGGCGTGGACATGGTCGGCGCCATCGTCACCGGCATCAACATGCGCGGCGCCGACCTGGCCGGGGCCAAGCGGACGGAGGCCCCCGGCGGCAAGCCGGTGAAGCAGCGCCGCCGCCTGCGCCGCTTCATGAAGCCCGTGCTGGCCGTGGGCAGCCGCAAGGGCATGGCCCGCACCCGCAACTGGTCCTTCGGCGGCATGTCGCTGGAGGCCAAGCCCGACAGCTACCAGCCGGGGGAGGTGGTGACCCTGCTGGTGGCCGCCCCAGGGGCGGGGGAACCGGTGCCGGTCCAGGCCAAGGTGCTGGCGGTGGACTCGGGGGCGGCCAGCGTCTCCATCAGCTTCGACCCGCTGACGCCGGAGCTGAAGGCCTATCTCAACGGGTTGGTGGCCGAGCGCTACCGGCTGGCCTGACGGGGGCGGCATGCAGGCGATCCTGGAAGGCCTCTCGCCGCTGGACCTGGTCGCGTTGGGCTGGTTCCTGTTCGTCTGGTGCGGCTACAGCCTGTTCGTGGACCGGCTGCGCACCGACCGTGGGCACCTGAACTCCCACATGGGCGTCATCCGGCTGGACTGGATGCGCACCATGGTGAAGCGGGAAAACCGCATGCTGGACGGCATGCTGCTGGGCCATTTGATCAACAGCGTGTCCTTCTTCGCCAGCACCACGGTCCTGTTGCTGGCGGGCCTGGTGGGCGCGCTGGCCGCGGTGGACCAGGCCTACCAGGTGATCATGGACATCGGCTTCGCCCAGCGCACCAGCCGTGGCCTGTTCGAGCTGAAGCTGCTGCTGCTGATCGCCATCCTGATCTATGGCTTCTTCAAGTTCACCTGGTCGGTGCGGCAGTTCAACTACACCGTCGCCCTGGTGGGCGCCACGCCGCTGGAGCCGGGGGAAAAGGCGGAGCAGCTGGCCAAGTCCGCCGCCGCCATGCTGTCCTTGGCGGTGATCGCCTTCAACAAGGGCCTGCGCGCCTATTACTTCGCCTTCGCCACCCTGGGCTGGCTGGTGCACCCCGGCCTGTTCATCGCCCTGGTCACCTGGGTCACCGCCGTCCTCTGGCGCCGCCAATTCGC
The DNA here is from genome assembly GCF_012913305.1 of Aerophototrophica crusticola. NCBI lineage: Bacteria > Pseudomonadati > Pseudomonadota > Alphaproteobacteria > Rhodospirillales > Rhodospirillaceae > Aerophototrophica > Aerophototrophica crusticola. The sequence continues at coordinate 3,106,701 of NZ_CP051775.1, forward strand.
CTCCCGCGCGCACGCGGCGGTGAAGGATTATGTGTCGTAGGTCGGCGGCTTGGTTGGGGTGAAACATGGCAGTGACGCCGCGCACTAAGGTGTTCGCCCTGACAATCCTGGTCGTCTTCGCTGCCTTGTTCATGACGGCCTGGATGGGGGAGAATGACCCGGTCTTCTTCCGGACCGATGGCCCGCGGACCATCCATTGTGAGGACGAAGCCGGGCAGTCCGTGCCTGTGTACCTGGATTTCTCGGACGCGGGCAGGACAGTCGCGGTCCAAGCGGGAAGCTTGTCAGCCGTCCTGCAATTCGCCGGGACCCGCTTGCTGACCGAAACCTATACCGATGGGGCCACGACCTTGAGCATGGACCCGGAAATCATCCTCTCAGGTCCTGGGATCACCAGGGTGGGGCCCTGCCACTGACGAAGGTGACGGACCATTGCGTTGGCAGGACGGCTCTTCTATCGTCCAAGGTGCACTTGGGACATGGGAAGCGCGCTTCCCGACAGGTGCCCCGAGGCGGCCCGCCGCCATCCCTGCGCGACGCGGGTAGTAGGGAGGGGGCCGGGCCGCAAGCCCGGCCTTCCCTGTTTCTGCGGCCGAGTTCAGCCTACGCTCAAAATCCCGCCTCCGCCGGGCTGCTGAAGGCGAAGGCCGGGGCGCCGGACAGGGGGGCGCCCAGGGCGGCGCGCACGTCCACGCCGCCCTTCCACACGCCGCGGTGCCGATTGGCGTCGGCGGCGGCCAGGATGTCCTGCGTCGGGTCGCCGGGGACCAGCAGCAGGTCGGCGGCACTGCCTTCGCGCACCCGCCCCTGGTCCTTCAAGTCCAGCAGCCGTGCGGCGGTGGCGGTGCCCGCCACCAGGGCGGCCAGGGGGTCCATGCCCAGCCGGACCATGTGGGCCAGTTCCTGAGCGTTCTCCCCATGGCGGTTGCCGGGGGTGCCGGCATCGGTGCCCAAGGCCACCATGCCCCCTGCGGCCACGTAGCGGCTGAAGCTGTCGTAGTGCATGGCGCCGAAGCGCTTGGCCTTGTCGCGGACGAAGGCGGGCAAATTGTCGGCCATGGCCAGCAGGGCCGCCATCGCGGACAGGGTCGGCACCAGCACCGTGCCCTGGTCGATCATCCGTTGGATCAGCTCATCGGTCAGCTCGAAGCCGTGCTCGATGCTGTCGGCCCCGGCCTCCAGCGCGCGGGCGATGCCGCGGGCGCCCTGGGCATGGACGCCCACCTTCAGGCCGAAATCATGGGCCGTGCGCACGGCCGCCCCCATCTCCGCCGCCGTGGGGTGGGGGGCCATGGGGTCCACCCCGCCGGTCAACACGCCCCCGGTGGCGATCAGCTTGATGGCGTCCGCCCCGTGCTTCACGTTCAGCCGGACGCCGTGGACATAGGCCGTTTCCCCGTCGCATTCCTGACCGATCCAGGCGCCATGGCCGCCGGTGATGGTCAGCACCTTGCCGGCGCAGCGCAGGGTGGGGCCCAGGTGCCGCCCGGCCGCGATGGCGTTGCGCAAGCTGATCTCCAGCCACTCCACTCCCCCTAAGTCCCGGGCCGCGGTGATGCCGCCCCGCAAGCTGGCCTGGGCATTCTCCAGCATCTTCAGGGTCAGGTCGCCATGGGGCCGGGCGCGCAGGGTGGTCACCACGTCACCCGTCGCCTCCAGCCCCAGATGGATATGGGCGTCGATCAGGCCCGGCATCAACGTGCCGCCCGACGTGTCCACCCGCGGGCCGGCGAAGCCAGCGAACTCCCCGCCGGCGCCACCCGGGTGACGCGCCCGTCCGCCACCATCACCCCCAGCCCCGGCCTGGGCGCCGTCTCCCCATCGAACAGCAGGCCGCCGGCGAACAGGGTGGGATCGGTCATGATCGGTCCTTCTGGGTGGGACGGTGCGGGGGGCGATTGAACATGGCCGCCCCGCCCCGCGTCAATCCCTGCCCAGGAACGCCCGTAAGTCCTTCAGCGTGCGTTCCGGGATTTCCTCCATGGGCATGTGGCCGGCGTCCTGATAGGTCACCAGGGTGGCGTCGGGGATGGCCTGGCGGAACTTCTCGGCGTCCGCCAGGGGCACCATGGGGTCCTTCGCGCCCCACATCAGCAGGGTGGGCGCGCGGATGGATCGCAGGGCGGGCAGCGGGTCAGCCACGCTGAAGCTGTCCAGCCGGTCCAACAGGGCCCGCCGCACCCCCGGCGCCCGCATCATGTCGCTATAGGTCTCCGCCGCCGCGTCGGTCAGCCGGGCCGGGTCGGCATAGAGGCGGGCGGTGGTCAGGCGGACCAGGCTGGGCGGGGTGGCCCAGGTCATGACGGCGGCGTAGAAGGGCAGGTCCGGCGCGTCGCCATAGGCATAACCTTCCCGCAGGAAGCCGCCGGCGGCGATCAGCACCAGCTTCTCCACCCGGTCCGGATGCTCTGCCGCCACCCGCCACGCCGTGTAGCCGCCGAGGGAGTTGCCCACGACCGTGGCCTTGTCGATGCCCAGCCGGTCCATCACCGCCACGACGAACCGGGGCAGCCGGTCCATGGCGTAGCCCTGGGGGTCCGGCCCCGTCAGCCCATGGCCCGGCAGGTCGAAGCGCACCACCCGGTGGTCGCGGGACAGGTCCTTGGCCCAGGCATCCCAGGTCATCAGGTGGCTGGCGAAGCCATGCACCAGGATGATGGCCGGCCCCTGCCCGTCGTCGCGCACATGGGCGCGCAGCCCGTCCACCTCCACATAATCCTGGGGCCCGCGCAGATACTTGGCCTCAAGCTCCCCCCGCGGGATGTCGGGGGTATAAAGCCAGGCGACGCCGGCCCCGGCCAGGGCCAGCACCAGCACCAACAGGACCAGCAGCACGCGCTTCATCGGCCTTCCTTCACGGGCTTCCCCCCGCTGGACATAGGGTCGCCGGGCCGCCCGGCCAGCCGCCCCATCCCTCAGCGCGCGTCCAGGATGCCATCCCAGGGCGCCTCGGTGATCACCGCCACCTCATCCCGCAGGCAGCCCAGCCAGGGGTGGCCCAGCCGCACCACCAGCAGCACGGTGCGGGACCCGCGGGTGCCGATGGCCTCATACACCCGTTGCAGGGGGCTGACCTTCAGCAGCAGCTCGGCATTGAAGACGGAGATCCGGCGCGGCCGGGCCCGCAGGATGCGCAGCCCTTCCCGCTCCGCCCAGCGCCGCAGCATGGGCTCCGCCCGGGTACGGCCGGTGATGTAGACGGCCGTGTAGGCCAGCCAGGCGATACCCAGCAGGGGGACCAGGATGTCGGGCGACAGGGGCATGCGGTCATCCTGTGGCTTGTGGCCGGGGCAGGCGGCCCTTATGCCACGGCCGGCCTGCCGCCGCATCTCTGATCGCGGCGAAGGGGGTAGCGGGCCTGTACCGAGGGGGAATGGCGGCGGGCGTGCCGCCCTGGCAGCCTGCGCGCCTTGGTTCGATAGAGAACGATGCTGGAGAGTTACCGATGCGCGTCCCGACCCTCGCGGCCCTGGCCCTGCTGGCCGCGACCCCTGCCCTGGCCCAGGCGGAGCCGCCCCTGACGGACGCGTTGATGAAGCGCTACGGGGCCGCCTGCCTGGAATCCAAGCAGGCCAACGCCGGCAAGCCGCAGAGCGTGGAATCCCTGCGCGGCGTGGACCTGGACGCCATCCCCCGCAAGCACGGCTTCAAGGACGCGCAGGAGGTGATGGCCATCGGCTTGCGGGTGATGAACGTGGAAAGCATCCAGGCCGTCGACCCGGAGACGCTGAAGATGCTGCTGGAAAGCGGCGGCCCCGACATGAAGGAAAAGGTCGCCGCCGCGGAACGGGACGCCCCCGCCGTCACCGCCAACCCGGAGGCCGTGAAGGCCTGCAAGGCGGGGTAAGGGCCCTCACCGCCGCCCCAGCCACGCCCCCAGCGGGGGCAGGGTCAGCGTGCCGTCCATGGCCAGCGCCGCCTCACCCCCGCCCGGCGGGCGGGGCAGGGGGATGGGGGTCCATCCGTCGGCCTCGTCCAGCACATAGGTCGCGGGCTCGGCGGACAGGTTGAAGACGCAGGCCACCCGATCCTTCGCCCCCACCCGGGTGAAGGCCAGCACGGGCCCGTCCTCGTCCACCGAGGACAGCAGGCCGTTGCGCAGGGCCTCGGTCTTCTGCCGCAGGGCGATGGCCGCCCGCCAAGTGGCGAGGGGGGAGCCGCCGCGGCGATCCTGCACCGCCACGGCCTTGGACAAATGGTCCGCCGCCAGGGGCAGCCAGGGGACCGACTCGGCGGGGCAGAAGCCGCCATTGGGCACGGCGGGGGTCCAGGGAATGGGGGTGCGGCTGCCGTCGCGGCCCGGGAACTCCGGCCAATATGCCAGGCCGAACGGGTCGCGCAGCGCCTCGAACGGCAGGTCGGCCTGGGTCAGGCCCAGCTCCTCCCCCTGGTAGACGCAGACGGTGCCGGGCAGGCAGGCCAGCAGCAGGGCATGCAGGGCGCTGGCCTGCGCCGGGTCCGCGCCCGCCGGGCACCAGCGGCTGGCGGCGCGGGCCACGTCATGGTTGCTGAAGGACCAGCAGGTGGCGCCCCGGTCAGCCGCGGCCACCAGGGCGCCGCGCAGGGCCTGGGCCGTGAAGGGCCGCTTGGGCAAATCCAGGGCATAGGCCGTGTGCAGGCGGCCGGGGCGGGTGTAGAGGGCGATGCGCTCCCCCGCCCCGGGTTGGCTGGACAGCTCCCCCAGCAGGACGGCGCCGGGGTAATCGTCCACCACCCGGCGCAGCGCCTCCAGCACCGGGGGCACGTCGCCGAACACCATGTCGTGGGCATGGACCTGCATGCCGAACAGCTTGGCCGGGAAGTCGAAGGGGTGCGGGTCCGCCGGCGGGTTGTCCCGCAGCAGCGGGTCGTGCATCAGGTGATCCACCGCGTCCACCCGGAACCCGTCCACCCCCCGCTCCAGCCAGAAGCGGGCCACGTCGCAGATGGCCGCCAGGGCGCAGGGGTCGCGCAGGTTCAGGCTGGGCTGCTGTTTCAGGAAATGGTGCAGGTAGTATTGGCGCCGCCGCGGCTCCCAGCTCCAGGCGGAGCCGCCGAAGACGGACAGCCAGTTGGTGGGCGGGGTGCCGTCCGGCCTGGGGTCGGCCCAGACGTACCAGTCGGCCTTGCCGCCGGCCTTGCCCGCGCGGCTTTCCACGAACCAGGGGTGCCGGTCGCTGGTGTGGCCGATGACCAGGTCCAGCAGCACCCGCAGGCCCAGCCGGTGCGCCTTGTCCACCACCCGGTCGAAGGCGGCCAGGTCCCCCAGCCGCGGGTCCACCGCCTTGTGGTCGGCCACGTCATAGCCGAAGTCGGCCAGGGGGGAGATATAGAAGGGCGACAGCCAGATGCCGTCCACCCCCAGCCCGGCGATGTGGTCCAGCCCCGCCGCCACCCCGGCCAGGTCGCCCCAGCCGTCCCCGTTCCCGTCGCGGAAGGACAGGGGGTAGACCTGGTACAAAGCCGCCCCGTCCAGCCAATGCCCGGCTGCCATGCCTGCTCCGATGATCCCGTGCGGACGCCGGTCGATAGCCCCGGCCCCTTAAGAAGGGGTCAGTGGGGACCGTGAGTCCAGATGCTGTTCGATGCGGCCCAGGATGTCACGGATGTCACGCAGCACCGCCTCCGTCTCCGTGGCGGTGGCAGCGGGGGTGGGTGGCGGTGCCTGGGCGGCCTCCGCCGCGGCCAGTTCCTTGTCCCGCTGGGCCAGCACCAGCTCCTGGAAGGCCTTGGCATCCACGATGCCGATCAGGTCCACGGACCCGCTGCCGTCGCTGCCGCCCCCGCCCGCCGTCTCCACCCGCAGGGTGCAGAGGCCCAGCTTGGTCAGCAGCGGGCCCTTGATCAGGGACAGGTCCTGGATCTTGTCCAGCGGGATGGTGCGTTCCCGCTGGAACACGATGCCATAGCTGAAGCGCAGGCGCCGCCGGGTCAGGGCACAGCGCAGCGTGTCATAGAAATGCCCGGACCACCACCAGGCCACCCAAGCGGAAAATGGCAGCAGCACCAGGCCCACGCCAGTGACGGCCAGCAGTCCCAGGGCCTTCAGGAACAGGTAGAGGCGCACCTTCGGGTCGAAGCGCGCCACCACCATCAGGTCCAGATCCTGCACCGGCTTCGACCCACCATCCGCCATCCGTCCCTCCCCCGTCCTTGCGGGGGAGGAGGATAGCAGAACCGGCAGCCTTGCCCTACTGGTCACCCAGCCGCTTCAGCAGCTTGCGCATGTGGTCGATTTCCCAGGTCTGGGCGATGATGACTTCGCGCGCCATGTCCTGGACGAAGGGGTCGTCGCCATAGGCCAGGGCCACGTCCGCCATGTCCAGGGCGCCCTGGTGGTGGGGGATCATGCCGCGCAGGAAATCCACGTCCGGGTTGCCGGTCAGGGTGATGTCCATGGCGCCGTGCATCTGTGCCATGGCCTTGTCCCATTCCGCCTTGTAGGCCGGACCGTCCGCCGCGGGCGCCATCATGGGGCCGCCGGCATGGCCCGCGTGGCCGGCATGGCCACCCTGGGGCTGGGCATGGTGGCCCCCATGCCCTTCGCCCTTCCCCGCGCCGCCATGCTGCATGGCATGGCCGCCGCCGGAACCGTGCTGCGCCGCGTGGTGCTTGGCATGGTCGGTGTCGGAGCCGTGGTGGGCGGCGTGGTGCTTTGCATGGCCGGCGTCACTGCCGTGGTGTGCCGCGTGGTGCTTGGCATGGTCGGCGTCACTGCCGTGGTGGGCGGCGTGGTGCTTGGCGTGGTCGGTGTCTGAGCCATGGTGCATGGCGTGGTGGTCGCCGGAGTTGGCGTCGGCGCCCGGGTGGCCGGCATGGTGCATGCCGGCCCCGTGCGTCCCGTGCCCGCCCGTGGGGGCGGGCTTGCGGGCGGCCTCCGCCACGGCGGGCCAGGCGCCGAGCTGGCGGCGGACCACCAGGGTCTCCATGTCCTCGATCTCCTTGGTCTGGTCCCACAGGATGGACCGGGCCAGGGTCAGGACCAGCGGGTCCTTGGCATGTTTCAGGGCCAGTTCGGCCATGGCGATGGCGCCCTGGTGGTGGGGCATCATGCCCAGCAGGAAATCCAGGTCGGCGTCGCCGGACAGGCGGATGTCCATCTCCCGGTGCATGGCGTCCATTCCCTCCGCCCACTCGGCGGCATAGGGAATGGGGGCCTTGGCGGCAGCGGGGGCCGGGGCGTGCCCGGCATGGGCGTCGTGGCCGTCCCGTGCCCGGGCGGCGGCGGTATCGGCAAGCAGGGCGGGCGCGGCCAGCAGGGCGGCCAGCGCGAAAAGGGTCGGCTTCATGGGTATGTCCCCTCGCAGGATGTCCGGTCCCGGCGCGAAGGCCGGGGATTCAGGCGGCGAGGGCGGGTCTTGGCGGCTCCAGCGCCGGTTCCGGCTTCAACCCGGACAGCCCGTCGGACAGGGGCGGGAAGAAATCCGCCGGCCAGCGGGGCGGCAGGCGCAGCGGGTCCACCTGGGACAGCAGGGTGATGCCCAGGCAGGCCTTCAGGCAGTCCGCGGCCATGCCGGGATGGTCCGCATCGTCCGGGGAATGGGGGCAGCCCAGGGCGGCGTCCATGACGGCCATATCCTGGTGGTGGTCATGCCCCGCCGAGGCATGGCCATTGCCGTGGCCGTGGGTGGCTATGGCCGCGTGGTGCTGCCCACCAACCGGGCCCGCGGCAACGGCCGGCACCGCCGTCCCGGCCAACAGGGCCAGGGCGACCAGCAGACTCAGCACACGGGAGAGCAGGCGGTTGACCATGCCCCTCAGGTAAGCCCTCCCGCCCCGCGGGGCAAGGGCCCTGGCGCGCGGCCCCGTGAATGCAGGGCACCGGACGTCACCCCGGGCTTGACCCGGGGCCCTCGGGATCGCGTCGTGCCAATCACCGAAAGCCCACCCGCCGGCCCCCTGCACCGAGGGTCACTTACCGGAACAGTGATGACAATGATGGCCAGGGATGACAGTGATGCATCCCCACCCCCGCTCCTCCGCGCCTGTGGCCAGCTTTGATTTGGGAACGCAGAGGACGCAGATGGCCGCAGAGGACACGGAGGGGTTGGCGCAGCGGCGCCGTTGGGCCCAACGCCCCCCCACTTTACCGGCGCCAAAGGCGCCAACAAAACCAACCGCCAATTCAGGCCCAAACCTCACCCCAGGCCCATCCCATCACCGTCATCCCTGGCCATCACCGTCATCACTGTTCCAGTAAGTCCAGACCTCTCTGCGTCCTCTGCGGCCATCCGTGTCCTCTGCGTTCAATAGACCCGCTGGCCACAGCACCAGCACCCAAGGGGAGGCCCCCTGCCGCCCCTTGGCATGCCCGCTTTCCCGAAGTGCCCGGGTCAAGCCCGGGCTGACATCCGTTGGCTTGCAAGACGCCTGAAACACGAACCCCCGCCGCGGCGGGGCCGGGCGGGGGTCGTGGGGTATCAGCGATCAGGGCCGGCGGTCACTTGGGCGCCAGCACCATGATCATCTGCTTGCCTTCCAGGCGGGGCATCTGCTCCACCTTGCCCAGGTCCTCGAGCTGGTCGCGCACCTTCACCAGCACGTTCATGCCGATGTCCTGGTGGGCCATCTCACGGCCGCGGAAGCGCATGGTCACCTTGACCTTGTCGCCCTCCTCCAGGAACTTGCGCATGGCCCTCATCTTGATCTCATAATCGTGATCGTCGATGTTGGGCCGGAGTTTTATCTCCTTGACCTCGATGACCTTCTGCTTCTTGCGCGCCTCGTTGGCCTTTTTCTGCGCCTCGTACTTGTACTTGCCATAGTCGAGGATTTTGCAGACGGGCGGGTCGGCGTTGGGCGACACCTCGACCAGGTCGAGGCCGGCTTCCTCTGCCGCGTAAAGCGCGTCACGCAGGCTCACCACCCCGACCATCTCGCCATTGGCATCGACGAGGCGGACGGAGCGGACATTGATCTCACGGTTGATGCGGGGACCGTCGCGTTGCGGTTCGCGGTCCTGTGGGGTCGGCCTGGCTATGGAACCTTCTCCTGTGACTATGGGGCAGCCGCCGCGGGACCCCTGGTCCGGCCGGGGCGGCGGCGTGCCCGTCTGTGACGACCTGGCTTGGTGACGTTATCGTTGGACTTAGAACGCTGAATCGATGGAATCGCCACCCGCGGGGGCCGCGCCTCCGCAATAAGATTAGCGATGGCGGCGTCAAGGGCAAGCACTTCCTGTTGCTGGCTGCCCAGTCGGCGTATGGCGACGGTGCGGTTTTCCGCCTCGCGCCCCCCGACCACCAGCATGACCGGCACCTTGGACAGGCTGTGCTCACGCACTTTCAGGTTGATCTTCTCATTCCGCGTGTCGGCCTCCACCCGCAGGCCCGCCTTGCGGCAGGCCGCCGCCACCTCCGCCGCCCAGGGGTCGGCGTCGCTGACGATGGTGGCCACCACGGCCTGGACCGGGGCCAGCCACAGGGGGAACTTGCCGGCATAGTGCTCGATCATCATGCCGATGAAGCGCTCGAAACTGCCCAGGATGGCCCGGTGCAGCATCACCGGCCGGTGGCGGGCGCCGTCCTGGCCGATATAGCTGGCGTCCAGCCGCTCCGGCAGCACGAAGTCCAGCTGCAGGGTGCCGCACTGCCAGGACCGGCCGATGGCGTCGGTCAGGTGGAACTCCACCTTCGGGCCATAGAAGGCGCCTTCGCCCGGCAGCTCCTCGAACTCCAGCCCGTTGGCGCGCAGGGCCTGGCGCAGCCCCTCCTCCGCCTTGTCCCAGACCTCGTCCGACCCGGCGCGCACGTCCGGCCGCAGGGCCAGCTTCACGGCGATGCGGTCGAAGCCGAGGTCCTTGTAGACGCCGAGCTGCAGCTTGAAGTACTGCGCCGCCTCATCCGGCACCTGCTCCTCGGTGCAGAAGATGTGGGCGTCGTCCTGGGTGAAGTTGCGCACCCGCAGGATGCCGTGCAGCGCGCCCGACGGCTCGTTGCGGTGGCAGTTGCCGAATTCCGCCATGCGGATGGGCAGGTCGCGGTAGCTCTTCAGCCCCTGGCGGAAGATCTGGACGTGGGCGGGGCAGTTCATGGGCTTCACGCCCAGCAGCTTCTCCGTCCCGTCCTCCGCCACGCTCTCCCGGATCTTGAACATGTTGTCGCCATACATGTCCCAGTGGCCGGAAGCCTTGAACAGGCTGCTGTCATAGAGCTGCGGCGTCCGCACCTCCACATAGCCGGCATGGTCCAGCTTGGCGCGGATGTAGCGTTCCAGCGTGCGGTACAGGGTCCAGCCCTTGGGGTGCCAGAAGACGCTGCCGGCCGCCTCCTCCTGCACATGGAACAGGTCCATCTCCTTGCCCAGCCGGCGGTGGTCGCGCTTTTCCGCCTCCTCAAGCTGGTGCAGGTACTCGGCCAGCTCCTTCTCCGTCCGCCAGGCGGTGCCGTAGATGCGCTGGAGCATGGGGTTGCGGTGGTCGCCGCGCCAATAGGCCCCCGCCACCTTCATCAGCTTGAAGGCGTGGCCGACCCGGCCCGTGCTGGGCAGGTGCGGGCCGCGGCAAAGGTCGTACCATTGCCCCTGGCGGTAGATGGTGATCGTCTCCGTCCCCGGCAGGTCGCGGATGATCTCCGCCTTGTACTTCTCCCCGATGGACAGGAAGTGCCGGATCGCCTCGTCCCGGTCCCACACCTCCCGCGTGAAGGGGGCGTTGGCGTTGACGATCTCATGCATCTTCGCCTCGATCTTCACCAGATCGTCGGGCGTGAAGGGCTCGTCCCGGGCGAAGTCGTAGTAGAAGCCGTTGGCGATGGCCGGGCCGATGGTGACCTGCGTGCCGGGGTACAGGCTCTGCACCGCCTCGGCCATCACGTGGGCGGCGTCGTGGCGGATCAGCTCCAGGCTGTCCGGGCTCTTGTCCGTCACGATCTCCAGGCTAGCGTCCCGCTCGATGGGCAGGGCCAGGTCACGGACCGCGCCGTCCACCTTCACCGCCAGGGCGGCCTTGGCCAGGGACTTGGCGATGCTGGCCGCGACCTCCGCCCCGGTGGTGCCGCGCGCATAGGTCCGCACGCTGCCGTCGGGCAACGTGATGGCGACCTGGGCGGCATCGGCGACGGGCAGTTCGGCCGAAGACATGGCGATCCTCTTGGTGCTTCAGGAACAGGCGGCGACTTTGGGAACCGGCATGCCCCCTGTCAAGCGCGCGGGCAAGCGCGGGAGATGGGCGGTTTGGGCATGGGGGGTGGCGGATGCATCGGCCGGGCGTCGGTGCGGTTTGACACGGACGACACGGACGCCGACTTCGTCGGCGACACGGACAGGCACGGACGATGGCCTGTCACGGGCGCTCGCGCCTTTTTGGCTTTACCGCGCCTTCGGCGCAATCATCTTTGGCAGGCCCGCCGGGGAAGCACACAACCAGTGAAGGCCGCACCCCGTCCGTGCTTGTCCGTGTCCCCGCGAAGCGGGGTCCGTGTCGTCCGTGTAAAATGTCTGCCCACGTCAGGGTTGGATGGCAACCCGGAACCGGGAAGCCCTCACGACCCCTCGGCCAAGTCGTAGAGCTGGTCCATGTCGTGGATCTGGACCTTGTTGCCTTCCAGCAGGGCGATCACGCGGCTGGTCTTCAGCTGGGTGAAGGTCCGGCTCACCGTCTCGGTGGTCAGGCCGAGGTAGTCCGCGATGTCGGCCCGGCTCATGGGCACGTGGACCGGGTTTTCCTTGTGGCCGCGGCGCTGGGCGCGCTGGCTGAGCATCAGCAGGAAGGAGCAGATCTTCTCCTTCGCCGTCTTGCGGCCCAGCAGCAGCATCTGGTCCTGGGCGGCTGCCAGCTCGTTCGACGCCATGGAGAACAGGCGCCGCTGCATCTTCGGGAACTCGTCCAGCAGCGCTTCCATCCGGCGGCGGGGGAAGCGGCACAGGGTTACCGGCGTCACCGCCTCCGCCGAATAGGCGTAGGTCTCGTTCACCGAAAGGCCCAGGAAGTCGCCGGGCAGCAGGAAGCCGGTGATCTGGCGACGCCCGTCCGGCAGCAGCTTGTACAGCTTCATGGTGCCGGCGGTGACGTTGTACAGGGTGTCGGCCTTGTCGCCTTCCCCGAACAGGGTGTGGCCCGGCTCGAACCGCACGGTCTGCAGGATCTCCGCCAAGCGGCGAAGCTCCTCCGCCTCCAGCGCGGCGCAGACGGTCAGTGACCGGACCGGGCAGGCCCCGCACGGGTTGACATCAGCCTGGGCGCTGACGTCACGGACACGGCCCATATCGAACGGCGGCATAGCCGGCTCCTACCCTGCGGCCCGCGCGTGCGGCCAGCATCCCCCGCCAAAAGGCATAAAGATGTCCAGCCGCGTCGGTGGGAAAATCATGCTCCCAAAACCGCATATCTGCAACGCCTAATGCCCGCAAGGCGGACAACGGCCCGGTGATTCATGGCGCGCCGCCACGGGGTGCGGCAACAAAAACGTTTGAGATTCCTGCCTGTTCCGCCGCCACAGGGGTATGACGCCATTCGTCGCACGCATGGGATCGCAGGGGTGCTATTTCCTTTGGTCTGGCCGTCCGGGCAGGCCAAGATCACCAAAAGGGCATAGGTTTGGCACGCCGAGCCCTTGATCCACGTCAAGGCAGCCTTGCGCCGGGTGCCGTACACAGGTGGTCTGAGGATTGCCGGATTTCCCCATGCCCGACTCTTTCGACGTCAAGCCGCTGGACGCCCGACGCGTTGACCAGGCGTTCCCCGTGGTGCAGACCGCGTTTCCCCGGGTCTCCGTGGAACGGTGGCGGGAATATGCCCTGCAACTGATGGGCCCGCCCCTGCCCAAGGGCCGCAACGTGGTGCGCCTTCCGACGGCCCAGCCCAGCGGGGTGATGGTAGCCCAACTGGGCCATGGCTACATCCACGGCCTGTTCACCTACCAGACCGTGCCCAGCCTGAGCCACGGCAAGGTGCTGCAGGTGGACATGCTGGTGGCGCTGGACCTGTTCGACCCCGTATCCGCCGCGGAGGCGCTGCTGGTGGAGATGGAGCGGCTTGCCCACGCCCTGCGTTGCGACGCCATCCACCTGTCCCTGCCCCAGCACCCCCAGTCGGACCAGCTCGCCAAGATCGAGAAGCTGGGCCACCACATCGAGGGGCTGCGCCTGTGCAAGCCGCTGGTGACCCTGGCGGCGGAGTAGCATTTCCCCCTCTCCCCACCGGGGAGAGGGGGTAGGGTCCCTCAGGCCGCCGCCACCGCCCGGGTGCGGAGTAGGCCCACCTCCCCCCAGATGTCGCAGAGCGCGCCCACCAGGCACTCGATGTCCTGGTCGCTGTGCAGGGGCGACGGGGTGATGCGCAGGCGCTCGGTCTTGCGCGGCACGGTGGGATAGTTGATGGGCTGGACATAGATGCCGTGAAGGTCCAGCAGCCGGTCGCTGATGATCTTGCAGCAGACCGGGTTCCCCACCATCACGGGCACGATATGGCTGGGGTTGTCCATGTGGGGCAGGCCTTCCTCGTCCAGGCGGCGGCGGAAGCTGGCGACCCGTTCCTGGTGGCGGCGCCGCTCCACGCTGCTGGCCTTCAGGTGCCGCACGCTGGCCAGCGCCCCCGCCGCCACCGCCGGCGGGAGGGAGGTGGTGAAGATGAAGCCGCTGGCGAAGCTGCGGACGAAGTCGCACAGGGCGTCCGACGCGGCGATGTAGCCGCCCACCACGCCGAAGGCCTTGCCCAGGGTGCCCTCGATCACCGTCAACCGGTCCATCAGCCCCTCCCGCTCGGCGATGCCGCCGCCGCGGGGGCCGTACAGGCCCACGGCGTGCACCTCGTCCAGGTAGGTCATGGCGCCATGCTTGTCCGCCACGTCGCAGATCTCCGCGATGGGGCTGATGTCGCCGTCCATGGAATAGACGCTCTCGAACGCCACCAGCTTGGGCCGGCCGGGGGCCACCTGGGACAGCAGCTCATCCAGGTGGGCCGTGTCGTTGTGGCGGAACACCTTCTTTTCCGCCCGGCTGTGGCGGATGCCCTCGATCATGCTGGCATGGTTGCCCGCGTCGGACAGCACCACGCAGTCCGGCATCATGGCGGCCAGGGTGCCCAGCGCCGCCCAGTTTGAGACGTAGCCTGACGTGAACAGCAGGGCGGATTCCTTGCCGTGCAGGTCCGCCAGCTCCCGCTCCAGCAGCACATGGGAATGGTTGGTGCCGGAGATGTTGCGGGTGCCGCCGGCCCCGGCCCCGTACAGGTCGATGGCCTGGTGCATGGCCCGCAGCACGTCCGGGTGCTGGCCCATGCCCAGATAGTCGTTGGAGCACCAGACCGTCACCTCCCGCGTCGTGCCGTCGCGGTGCAGGAGCGCCTTGGGGAAGTCCCCGGCCCGGCGCTCCAGGTCGGCGAAGACGCGGTACCGACCCTCCTGGTGCAGGCCGTCCAGCTCCTGACGGAAAAACGCCTCGTAGTTCATGACGGCCTCCAGGGGGTGGATGGGGCCAGGTTGGGTCCGGGCCCCGCTTGGGGGACGGGGGCGGCCGGTCCAGCCGTTGCCCCAGGTACCAGGCCCACAGGGCCGCCGACGGCAGCGGCAGCACCATGAGCCAATGCTCGACGAGGGCGAGGGCCGCCATCGCCGCGAGAAGGGTCAGGCCGGTGGCCAGCATCGGCCCGGCCGACGGGTCGGCCGCCCCCTGCGCCAGCAGCCACGTCACCAGGGTGGCTCCGGTGACGGAGACGGGGAACAGCACGTTCATGGGCCGACGGCGGAAGAAGCTGGCCAGATAGCCCATGTGCCCGGGCAGGAAGGCCTCTGACAGGTTGGGCACGCCCAGGAAGACGTTCAGCTTGGCGCTGATCCGCATGCCCCAGAGCAGCAGGTAGGTCCAGCCCGCCACCTGGTTCGGCGCGTCCCAGCCCGCCAGCAGGATCAGCAGCCCGCCCGCCAGGATGGCCAGCTCGTGCCACAGGATGGCGCGCAGGGCGAAGCCGGTGCGTTCCCACCCCTGAACCCCGGGGGGCAGGCGGTGCGGTGCGGCCCGGTGACGGCCCCCAGCAGGAAGGCCGTCTCGTTCCAGGCCCAGACGGCGAGCGCCCCGGTGAAGGCGGCATAGGCCCCCGCCACGCTGTCCTGCCCCGCCGCCCAGGCCACCGCCCCCAACCCCGCCGCCCCGACGATGGAGGCGCCCAGCAGGGTCCAGCGGAAGGTGGAGCGGTCCAGCCCGTTCAGCCAGGCGATCAGCCCGGTGCTGAACCACCAGACGAACAGGGCGTAGAGGACGGGGAGGCCGTGCTCGGTCATGGCGCGGCACCCACCACCCGGCACGGCTGCCGGGGCGCACAACGCATGTCACAAAAGACCCCGCGTCCCCCGCGAAGGCGGGGGCCCACGGTTTTTGACCCGTTCGCCGCCCCCACCGTCGCAAAGGAACTGTGGACCCCCGCCTTCGCGGGGGAAGCGGAAAGGGTGGCGGATGCGGCAAAGCGATGGTCAGGCTCTTCCCATCCCCGACGCGGGGGCTGGGACTTCACCAGGCAAGGATGCCGCAGCCGTTCCATCCGCCGTCCCCTCACCAGGCCGGGGCCAGGCGGACCTGGGCGGGCAGGTCGTTGGGCACAGCGGGGATCAGGTACAGCCGCAGGAAGGTGGCCGCGGCCGCGGCGGACAGGGCCGCCTGCCGCCCCTTGCCGGCGACGCCGCCCTGCCGCTTCGCCTCGGCGATGCCCAGGTTCAGCTGGTACAGCCGGTCCAGCCCCGCCAGGAAGGCCGGGTTCTCGATGTCCAGGGTCAGGGGGAAGACTTGGCGGCAGATCTCCGTGGTGATGCGGAAGACCGTGCGGTCATAGTCGGTGGGGTCCACCCCCAGCGCCTTGTGGAAAGCGGGCCGCATGTGGTCGCGCACATACATCGTGGCGAAAACGGCGAGCTGGAAGAACTTGATCCACTGCCGGTTCAGGCCCGACAGCAGGGCCGGGTTGGCCCGCATGACCAGGGCGAAGGCCTCGCCATGCCTGAACTCGTCGTTGCACCACTGCTCGAACCATTTGAAGATCGGGTGGAAGCGCCGGTCCGGGTTCCGCTCCAAATGGCGGAAGATGGTGATGTAGCGGGCGTAGCCGATCTTTTCCGACAGGTAGGTGGCGTAGAAGATGAACTTGGGCTGGAAGTAGGTGTACTTCTTCGCCTTGGTCAGGAAGGACATGTCGACGCCGATGCCGACATCCTTCAGCGACTCGTTGATGAAGCCGGCATGGCGGGACTCGTCCCGCGCCATGAAGGAGAACAGCCGCTTCATGTCCGGGTTCTTCACCCGCTTCTTGGCCTCCGCGTACAGCACGCAACCGGAGAATTCCGCCGTCAGGGAGCTGACCAGGAAGTCGGTGAAGTCCAGCCGCAGATCGTCCGGGATGGTCTTCCAGGATTCCTGGAACGCCTCCGTCCGGGTGAAGTGGCGGCGGTTCTCGTCCCGCTCCAGCTCCGCCAGCAGCGCGTCCCACTCCCCCCGCACGGCGGACACGTCGATGCTGTCCAGGGCCGCGTAGTCGGTGGTGTAGAAGCGGGGGCTCAGCAGCGTGTCGGTCTTGGCGATCTCGGTCGTGTCCACCGTGACGGTGGTGGCATGGGCGGCGCCGCCCTCCATGGCGATCATGACACGCTCCCGGGGCTGAAGGACACTTCGTACAGTTCGGTGAGGCCGAGATAGGCCGTCAGCTTGGTCCAGGCCCGGCCGAACCGGCCCGCCTTCACCACCGTGGCGGTGCAGCGCCAGGTGCCCTTCTCCCCGAAGGCCACGCGGGTGGGGGCGCCATGCACCAGCACCGTGTCCCCCGGCCCCACCTCCACCCCGGACAGGTCCACGTGGGCGTGCAGGCTGTCGCCGGTGTTCTCGATGTCCACCAGGCACGGGTAGGTGCGGCTGGCGACGCCGGTCTGGGCGGACGGCCGGCGGGCGCGGGCCTCGATGGCGCTGGTCATGGGCGTGAAGGGCTTCGCGAGGATGCCGATCATGGGGTCCCCCCTGTCTGGGTGGTGAGCAGCCGGGCGAAGGCCGCCTTGTTGGTATGTCCGAAGGCACCGAGTTCGATGATGCGGTCCGTGGCCGGGTCGGACAGCAGCAGCCGCCCGTCCGCCTGGAGCGCCAGGGTCAGCGGCACCTCGTCGCTTAAGCCCCGGCGGACCCGTTCGCGGTTCAGGCCGCGCAGGGTGCCGCGGATGAAGCCGTCGCCCCCCGGGGGCAGCACGGCGACATCGCTCCCGTCGCTTGCGTCGGTGACGGTGACGGCCCCGTCCTTCCTGTCGGCGAAGCGCAAGGACCGGCTTTCCAGGATGGTGGCCGCCGGCTCCCCAACCCCGCCCGCCGGCCCCTGGGATCGGGTCAGGCCGGCGCCGAGGATGGCCACGGCCAGCAGGGAACCAATGCCCAACAGCACGCCGCGCGGCACGAACGGGTCGGGAGCCTGCGTGGTCATGCCCCGGCCCCCCGAGCAGGGCGCCCGTGGGCGCCGGGCGGGACGGGGTGGCCTGCACCGCGGCGGCCGGCTTCGTCTCTGCCACCATTTCGGCCGCCGGGCGGGCCTCCGCGGCCGCCGCCAGGGCCTGGCCCAGCAGGCCCGCCACATGGGCTGCGTCGGGCACGGCCCGCAGTGCCGGCTCCGGCCAGCCGAACTTCCAGGGCCGGACATGGGGCCACAGGGCAACGTAGGAGACGCGGGCGCCCTTCACCGGCTTCAGCGGCAGGTCGCCGGTCCCGTCGCGGAAGGTCTTCACCGCGGCGGAACCGACGATGGCATAGGGCAGGTTGACGGCCATGGGCAGGGCCACGCCGCAGCGGATCACCACCCGCCGGTCGGTGACGCTGTAAACCGTCGCCCGCGCCCCCAGCCAGGCCAGCAGGCCCAGGATCAGCACGGCGGACAGGGCCAGCGGCAGCAGCCAGGCCATGTTCACCAGCGCGTCCCCGAGCGTGCCGCCGTCATAAACGGTGGTCACCCCCCGCCAGGCCAGCAGCAGGCCGAAATAGATGCTCACCGCCCGCACCCGGTAGGCGCGTAAGCCCAGCGCCTTCCAGTCCGGCCGGCCCTGCCACAGCAGCCTTTCCCCCGCCGGCAGGGGCCCAGGCAGGCCCAGGACCGGCTCAGACCCGTGCTCCGCGATCATAGCAGCGGCTCCTTCCGGTCAGGGGTGGCGTAGAGGTAGCCGCCGGCGAAGTAGCCGCAGATCCTGTCCTCCTCCAGCTTGGTCACGACGTCCGGGTTCTTCAGCCGGGGCGCGTCCACGAACTGGGCGGCCAGCACGGTGCCGGTGCGCACCTGGCCGCGGCGGCGGTCCACCTTGGCCATGGTGAAGGGCAGCAGCACCCGCTGGTAGCCACCGGCCACCTCGATCTCCACCTCCAGGTAGGTGACGCGCGGCTCCGACCGGTCGACCCAGAGGTCCACCACCACGCCGGCCACCCGGTTGTCCGCGGCGATCACCGGCATGCCGATGGGGTTGGGGTCTTCCGGTGAGACGTAATGGTGTGGGTCCACCCGGATGGGGACGATGCGGGGCTGGTCCTCGGCGGTCAGGTCGGGCATGTCCTCGCGCAGGGCGTAGGACGCGGTGCCGATGCCGTCCACCATGGGGTTGCCCAGCGGTTGCAGCGGCGCGCCGGGGAAGTTGGCCACCGGCACGGCGTTGATGGCGCGGTCGTCGATGTTGCCCGGGGCGCCAGGTACCTGGTGCCGTCGCGCAGCAGGAAGGTCTTGGCCGGCGGCACGGCGGGGAAGCCCTGCACCTGCACCCGGCTCTCGGTCCGGCGGTCCTCCGCCACCAGCGGGTAGCCCTCCCGCTTGTTCTCCCGGTGCAGGTACCAGATCAGCCCCGCGAAGAAGACCCAGAAGGCGTACAGCACGAGCTGGGCGACGTCGATGTATCCGGTGATGGCGCCAGTGGGCATGGAAACCTCCAGGGGACGGGGCTAGCCGGGGAACTCGGCCAGGCCGAAGCGGGCCGGCGGCCGGTCCCGCCTGTCGGACCCGGTTGGGTTCCGGCGGACGAGGGGCCCGACCGCCACGAGCGTGGCGAACAGGAACGCGATCTCCAGGTGGTACACGGCGGAGTAGCCGACGGACGGGTCTGCCAAGGCGGGTCCCAGCCGCCCGTCCAGGGCCAAGCCGCCGATGATGTCGCGGAGGGCGCCGCCGAAGGCGATGGCCAGGCCCGCGGCGGTGGCCTGCACGGCCCCCCAGGCGCCCAGCGCCAGGCCGCTGCGCCCGCCGGCGGCGTCGGCCAATTCCATGGCCGCGGTCAGGGTGCCCACGGCGAACAGCCCGCCGCCGACGCCGATCAGCACGGTCCCCGCCCGGAACAGGGCGGCGGAGGCGAGGGGGGAGGCGAAGACCACCGCGGAGAAGGCGGCGATGCCCACCAGGCAGCCCAGGGCCGCCAGCCGGAACGGGTCGCCGCCGCCGGCCAGGCGCTTGGCGGCCAGGGCGAAGCCGGCCAGGGTGCCCAAGGCCATGAGGGCGGTCAGCAAGGTGGTCTGCCCCACCGACAGGTGCAGCACCTGGGCGCCATAGGGCTCCAGCAATATGTCCTGCATGCTGAACCCGGCGGTCCCCAGGCCCACGGCCACCAGCACGCGGGTGGCGCGCCCTTGCGCCCGGAACTCCCCCCATGCTTCGGCGAAGCGGGGGCGGGGCTTGCCGGGGGCGGTCAGGTGGGGGCGCCGCGGCTCCTGCTTCCACAGGGCCAGCACGTTCAGCACCATGGTGGCCAGGGCGGCCCCCTGGATCACCTGGATCAGCCGGACCTGGCCGAAATCCGCCAGCAGGGCCCCGAACAGGAAGGCGCTGCCCGCCATGCCCAGCAGCAGCATGACATAGAGCAGGGCCACCACCCGCGGCCGGGCCGCTTCCGGCGCCAGGTCGGTGGCGAGCGCCAAGCCCGCGGTCTGCGTGGTGTGCAGGCCCGCGCCCACCAGCAGGAAGGCCAGGGCCGCCGCCGCGGTGCCCACCCAGGGGGCCGCGTTGCTGTCGCCGGACAGCAGGATCAGGGCGAAGGGCATGATGGCGAAGCCGCCGAACTGCAGCAGCGTGCCGAACCAGATGTAGGGCACCCGCCGCCAGCCCAGGAAGGACCGGTGCGTGTCCGACTTGAAGCCCACCAGGGCCCGCAGCGGCGCGAACACCAGCGGCAGGGAGACCATCAGCGCCACCAGCCAGGTGGGCACCCCCAGCTCCACGATCATCACCCGGTTCAGGGTGCCGTTCAGCAGCACCACCGCCATGCCCACCGACACCTGGAACAGGGCCAGCCGCAGCAAGCGCGACAGGGGCAGCTCCGCCGTGGCCGCGTCGGCGAAGGGCAGCACGGCGGGGCCGAGCCGCATGAACGCCGTCACCAGGGGGGAGCTTCTCCGGGTCATCTCGGGACCAGCTCCATGGCCTGGGAAGTGTAGAAGCCGCTGGCCACCCGCTCCGTCCGGCCCACCTGCCAGCGCAACGGCGACAAGGCGGTGCCCAGCCGGCCGCGCAAATGGCCTTCCCCCACCGGCTCGATGGCCGGGGCGCGGTCGCCGCGGGGGAACAGCTTGCCCGCCGCGTGCATGACCGACAGGGCCGGGGTGCGCGGGGCGAAGGTGAACAGGACGCTGCCGCGGGTACGGGCGGAAAGGCCGGCCAGGGCGGCCGTGATCTCCGCCGCCGGGTAGTGGATCAGGCTGTCCATGGCGACGACGTGGTCGAAGCTGCCAAGATTCGGGTCCAGCATGTCGCCCACCCGGTACTCCACGCTGCCGGTGCCGAAGGCGCCGCCCGCCCGTTCCTGCCCCAGATCGACCAGGGTGGGGGCGATGTCCACGGCCACCACGGTGGCGCCGCGCCGGGCCGCCTCCTGCGCC
The DNA here is from genome assembly GCF_012913305.1 of Aerophototrophica crusticola. Classification (NCBI taxonomy): domain Bacteria; kingdom Pseudomonadati; phylum Pseudomonadota; class Alphaproteobacteria; order Rhodospirillales; family Rhodospirillaceae; genus Aerophototrophica; species Aerophototrophica crusticola. The sequence continues at coordinate 3,127,476 of NZ_CP051775.1, forward strand.
AGGGCGCCGGTGCCGCATCCGGCGTCCAGCAGGCGCAGGCCGGTCATGTCCTGGGGCAGCCAGGACAGCAGCGTGGCCCGCATCCGGTCCCGCCCCGCCCGCACCGTGGCGCGGATGCGGCTGACGGGCGCGTCGGAGGTCAGGCGCGACCAGGCCTCCGCCGCGGTGCGGTCGAAGTAGGTCTCCAGCCGGTCGCGCCGGCGCAGATAGGTGGCGCTCTGCATCAGTCGAACCCCAGCAGGTCGAAGATGTCCCGGTCCTTCATGGCGGACGGGGCGGCGGGCGGCGTGCCGGCCCACAGCCGGGCGGCGAGGCGCAGGTAGCTGTCCTTCACCGCCTCCAGCTCCGGCGAGGATTCCATCTCGAACAGGGTGGACTTCTTCAGCCGGGACCGGCGGATCACGTCCAGGTCCGGGAAGTGGGCCAGCATCTCCATGCCCACGGCGGCGTTGTACTTGTCGATCTGGTCGGTGCCGGCGCTGCGGTTGCAGATCACCCCGCCCAGCCGCACCTCATAGTTCTTCGCCTTGGCCTTGATGGCGGCGACGATGCGGTTCATGGCGAAGATGCTGTCGAAGTCGTTGGCCGCCACGATCAGCGCCCGGTCCGCATGCTGCAAGGGGGCCGCGAAGCCGCCGCAGACCACGTCGCCCAGCACGTCGAAGACCACCACGTCCGTGTCGTCCAGCAGGTGGTGCTCCTTCAGCAGCCTCACCGTCTGGCCCACGACATAGCCGCCGCAGCCCGTGCCGGCCGGCGGGCCGCCCGCCTCCACGCACATCACCCCGGCGTACCCTTCATAGACGAAGTCCTCCACCCGCAGCTCCTCGGAGTGGAAGTTCACCGCCTCCAGCGCGTCGATGACGGTGGGCACCAGCCGCTTGGTCAAGGTGAAGGTGCTGTCGTGCTTGGGGTCGCAGCCGATCTGCAGCACCCGCTTGCCCAGCTTGGCGAAGGCCACGGACAGGTTGGAGCTGGTGGTGCTCTTGCCGATGCCGCCCTTGCCGTAGACGGAGAAGACCTTGGCCGAGCCGATGGTCATCCCGGGGTCCAGGTGCACCTGCACGCTGCCGTCGCCGTCCCCCTTGCCGCGCATCGGCCTGGTGCCTGCTGCCATGGTCATGCGACCGCCCTTTCATCAATGCCTTCGAGCCGGTCCTCCAGCGCGTCGCCCGCCGCCCGCAGGGCCGCCAGCATGGTGTCGTCGGGGGACCAGTATTGGCGCCGGTGAGCCTCGAGCAGCCGGTTGGCCACCCGCGCCGACGCCTTGGGGTTCAGGGCCGCGAGGCGCTCCCGCATGGCCTCGTCCAGCATGAAGGTGCGGGTCAGCTGGTCGTAGACCCAGGGGTTCACCTGGCCGGTCGTGGCCGACCAGCCCAGGGTGTTGGTGACCTGCGCCTCAATGTGGCGCACGCCCTCATGGCCGTGCTCCAGCATGGCCTCGTACCATTTGGGGTTCAGGGCGCGGGTGCGGGTCTCCAGCGCCACCTGCTCCGACAGGGTGCGCACCAACCCCTCGCCGCGGGTCTGGTCGCCGATATAGACCGGCACCGGAGCACCCTTGGCCCCGGCCGCCGCCTTGGCGCGCACCGCGGCGCGGCTGATGCCGCCCAGCGTGTCGAAGTAGTGGTCGATGGTGGTGACCCCCACCTCCACCGACTCCAGGTTCTGGTAGGCCAGCTCCACCCCGGCCAGCACGCTTTCCAGCAGGGCCGGTTGCCGTTGGGGCTGGCCGTCGCGGCCGTGGGCGAAGCACTTGCGGCGGGAATAGGCCTCCGCCAGCTCGTCCTCCTCCTGCCAGATGCCGCTGTCCACCAGCTGGTTGACGTTCGCGCCATAGGCCCCGTCGGCATTGCTGAACACCCGCAGGGCCGCCGTCTCCAGGTCGCAGCCATGCTTGGCCATGTGGGCCAGGGCGTGCTTGCGGACGAAGTTCTGCTCCGGGTCCTCGTCGGCGCTGGCCGCCAGGAACGCCGCCTCCGCCAGCATGCGGGTCTGGAGCGGCAGCAGGTCGCGGAAGATGCCGGACAGGGTCAGCACCACATCCACCCGCGGCCGGCCCAGCTCTTCCAAGGGGATGAGCGCGGCGCCGCACAGGCGGCCATAGCTGTCGAAGCGGGGCCTCGCCCCCATCAGGGCCAGGGCCTGGGCGATGGGCCCGCCCTCGCTCTTCAAATTGTCCGTGCCCCACAGGACCAGGGCCACGCTTTCCGGCATCGGGTTGCCGTCGGCCATGTGGCGGGCCAGCAGCCGCCCGGCCTGCCGCGCCCCGTCCGCCAGGGCAAAGGCGCTGGGGATGCGGTAGGGGTCGAAGCCGTGCAGGTTGCGCCCGGTGGGCAGCACGGCCGGGCTGCGGATCAGGTCGCCGCCGGCGGTGGGCCGGACGAACCGCCCGTCCAAGGCGCGCAGCAGGGCCGGCAGCTCGTTGTCCTGGGCCAGCAGGCGGTTGGTCTCCGCCAGTTGCCGGAACAGGGCCACGGACTCCGCCGTCACCGCCACGCCGCCCGCGGCCAGGGCCTGCTCCGGCGAAGCCCCCTCCGCCAGGGCGGCGAGGGAGGCGCGGGCGGGCCGGGCGCCATGGGTCGCCTCCGCCACCGCCTGCAACAGGTCGGTGCGGGCCGCGGCGTCCGGCGGCTGCCCCACCACGTGCAGCCCGTGGGGGATCAGGGTGTATTCCAACTCCAGCACCGCCTCGCCCAGCCGGGCGATGTGGGTTTCCGCGGCCGGGCCCCAGGCGGGCTCCGCGTCCGCCAGGTTGACGGCGGCGGCCTGGGCCTGGAGCAGGGCCGCCAAGTCCCCGGCCGGGTCCCGCTGCGCCGGGTCCAGCCCGCGCCAGGTCTCCAGCGACGATTTCAGGTCCGCCAAGCCCCGGTACAGCCCCGCCTGGGCGATGGCCGGGGTCAAGTAGCTGACCAGGGTGGCCGCCGACCGCCGCTTGGCGATGGTGCCTTCCGACGGGTTGTTGGAGGCGTAGAGGTAGATGTTCGGCACATCGCCGATCAGCCGGTCCGGCCAGCAGGCCGCGGACAGGCCGGTCTGCTTGCCCGGCATGAACTCCAGCGCCCCGTGGGTGCCGAAATGCAGCACCGCGTCGGCCCCGAAATCCTGGCGGATCCAGCGGTAGAAGGCGCTGAAGGCGTGGGTGGGGGCGAAGCCCTTCTCGAACAGCAGCCGCATCGGGTCGCCCTCGTACCCGAAGCCCGGCTGGACCCCGACGAAGACGTTGCCGAACCGGGCGCCCAGCACCAGCAGCGACCGCCCGTCGGTGAGCTGCCGGCCCGGCGCCGGGCCCCAGGCGGCCTCAATCTCCCTCAGGTACGGCTCCTGGCGCACATGCTCCTCGGCGGACACGCGGGCATGGACATTGGCGTCGGCGCCGAACCGCTCCGCGTTGCCGGCCAGCACCCGGTCGCGCAGGGCGTCCACGCTGTCCGGCAGGTCCACCGCATACCCCTCGGCCTTCATGGCCTTCAGGGTGTTGAACAGGCTGGCGAAGACCGACAGAAAGGCCGCGGTGCCCGTGGCCCCGGCATTGGGCGGGAAGTTGAACAGCACCGCCGCCACCTTGCGCTGGGCCACCGGCGTCTTGCGCAGGGCCACCAGCCTTGCCACCCGGGCCGCCAGCATGGATGTCCGCTCCCCATGGGGACGCATGTCCCGGGCGCCCTCGCCCGTGCCCTTGTCCGACCGGCCGCCGAAGGGCATGGAGCCCGTGGCGCCGTCCAGCTCCGGGATCGCCACCATCATGGTGGCCTCCACCGGCATCAGGCCGCGGTCGGAGCCTTCCCACTGCTCCAAGCTCTGGAACTCCAGCGCGTGGGCGGCCAGGTAGGGCACATCCAGCGTGGCCAGCATCCGCTCCGCCGCCGCCGCGTCGTTGTAGGCGGGCCCGCCCACCAGGGAGAAGCCGGTGAGCGACACCACCGCGTCCACCACCGGGCGGCCGTTCCTCAGGAAGAACCGCTCCACCGCCGGCCGGTTGTCCAACCCGCTGGCGAAGGCGGGGATCACCTTCAGCCCCCGCGCCTCCAGCGCCGCGATCACCCCGTCATAATGGGCGGTGTTGCCGGGCAGCACGTAGGACCGCATCAGCAGCAGGCCCACGGTGCCACGGGCCCCGCCCTTCGGCTCCGGCAGCCGGTCCGCCTTTTCCGCCATGCGGCCGGGCAGGCGGGGGTGGTAGACGCCCACGTCTGGGTATTCCGCCGGCGGCCTGGCCTTCAGCGTGCCGCGCAGCCCCTTGCGGGGGCCGTCGGCGAACTTGTCCAGCAGGTAGCGGAGCATGTGCTCCACGTTCTGGTCGCTGCCGGCCAGCCAATATTGCAGGGTCAGGAAATAGGCCCGCACGTCCTGGGCCGGGCCGGGGATGAAGCGCAGGATCTGCGGGATGCGGCGCAGCATGGCCATCTGCCGGGCGCCGCCATCGGCGCTGCCCCCACCTTCCTTCTTCGCCCGCGCAGCCGCTTCAGCAGCGCCAGCGGCCCCCGCGCCTCCGCGCTCATGGAGAAGCGGCCCAGGCGGGTCAGCTTCATCACCTCGCCCGCCGACATGCAGCAGACCATGGCGTCGCAACTGTCCCGCCGCGCCTTCAGGGCCGGCAGCACCGCCTGGATGTGGTCCTCCATGAACAGCATGGTGGCGATGACCAGGTCCGCCCGGGCGATGTCCGCGTTGCAGCGCTCCAGCGACCGGGGGTCGTTGCCCCAATCGGACGCGGCGTGCAGCGCCACCGTCAGGCCGGGCAGGTCCCCCGCCATCGCGCGTTCCGCCCGCGCCACCGACGCCGACAGGTGGCTGTCGAGGGTGACGATGACGATGCGTACCGGCACCGTCGGCTCAGCGGCCGAAGTGGGCTTTGGCGTCATAGAGCGTCTCGACGGTGATGAGGGCCACGCCCCGTTCCTGGGCGAAGCGCTCGGTGTTGCGGCGGGCTTTGCCGCGGACGAAGAACGGGATCTTCTGCAGTTCCCTTTCGGCCTCCAGGGTCCAGCCGGAGGGGCCAGCCGGGGCGGGGTCGTTGGCGGCGGGGATGATGGCGGGGACAGTCGCCCTGGCCACCGCGGCAGGGACCTTCGACCCGGGACCAAGGTGGGACGGGGCGGCGCCGTCGTTGAACTCGAAATCCTCCCGGAACATGCCCAGCAGGTGCTCCTCCAGCCCCATCATCAGGGGGTGGACCCAACTGTCGAAGATGACGTTGGCGCCCTCGAACCCCATCTGCGGGCTGTAGCGGGCGGGGAAGTCCTGGACATGCACGGGGGCGGAGATGACGGCGCAGGGCACGCCCAGCCGCTTGGCGATGTGCCGCTCCATCTGGGTGCCCAGCACTAGCTCCGGCGCCAGCTCGGCGACCTTCGCCTCCACCTCCAGGTAGTCGTCGGTGATGAGGGCCTCGATCCCGAGGCGACCGGCGGCGGCCCGCACCTCCCGCGCCATCTCGCGGCTGTAGGTGCCCAGGCCCACCACCTCGAAGCCCAGCTCCTCCGTGGCGATGCGGGCGGCGGCCACGGCGTGGGTGCCGTCGCCGAAGATGAAGACCCGCTTGCCGGTCAGGTAGGTGGAGTCCACCGACCGGCTGTACCAGGGCGCCCGGGCTGCCCCCTCCTCCAGCCCCGGCGGGACGGGGATGCCGGCCAGTCCGCACACCTCCGCGATGAAGTCGCGGGTGGCGCCGGTGCCGATGGGGACCACGGTCGTGAAGGGCTGGCCGAAGGTGCGCTTCAGCCATTGGGCCGCGGACAGGGCCAGTTCCGGGTACAGCACCACGTTGAAGTCGGCCTCGCCCAGCCGGGCGATGTCGTCCGCCGCGGCCCCCATCGGCGCCACCACGGCCACGCGGATGCCCAGGGTGCCCAGCAGCTTCACCACCTCCGCCACGTCGTCGCGGTGGCGGAAGCCCAGGGCGGTGGGGCCCAGGATGTTGCAGCTGGGGCGCGGCCCGTCCGCCGGGGCCGGGCGGGGGCGGCCCGGTTGGGGGGCGGACGGGCCGGCCAGGGCCCGGACCGTCTGGTAGAAGGTCTCCGCGGCGCCCCAGTTCTCTTTCTTCTGGTAGCTGGGCAGTTCCAGGGGGATGACGGGGATGGGCAGGTTCAGCGCCCGGGCCAGCCCGCCCGGATCGTCCTGGATCAGCTCCCCCGTGCAGGACGCGCCCACCAGCAGGGCCGCCGGCTTGAACCGGGCCACCGCGTCGCGGGCCGCCTCCTTGAACAGCTCCGCCGTGTCGCCGCCCAGGTCCCGGGCCTGGAAGGTGGTGTAGGTCACCGGCGGGCGGCGGTCCCGCCGCTCGATCATGGTGAACAGCAGGTCGGCATAGGTGTCGCCCTGGGGCGCGTGCAGCACGTAGTGCACGTCCTTCAGCGCGGTGGCGACCCGCATGGCCCCCACATGGGGCGGCCCTTCGTAGGTCCAGAGGGTGAGCTGCATGGCCTATTCCCCCGCCGCCAGGATGCGGACGGGCTCCGCCCGGGCCGGTGCCTCCGCCAGCCGCGCCAGCTTGGCCCGGCGGCGCAGGGGGCGGGCGAACAGCTCCGCCAGGTCCCCCGCCTGCTCATAGCCCTGGACGGGGGAGAACAGCAGCTCGATGGACCATTTGGTCGTCAGCCCCTCCGCCTCCAGCGGGTTGGCCAGGCCCAGGCCGCAGACCACCAAATCAGGCCGGGCGGCACGGCAGCGGTCCAGCTGCCGGTCCAAATGCTGCCCCTGGCTGAGGAAGGTGCCCATGGGCAGCAGGGCCAGCTCGGGCGCCATGTGGCGGCGGTGCAGGTAGGGGGTGCCCACCTCCGCCAGCTCCATCCCCAGCTCCCGCGCCAGGAGGCGGGCCAGCGGGATCTCCAACTGGCTGTCCGGGAAGAAGAAGACCGACTTCCCCTCCAGCTCCTTGCGGTAGCGCTGCAAGGCGCGGCGGGCCCGCTCGATCTTCGGGCCGGTGACCGCGTCGAAGCGCAGCGGGTCGATGCCGAAGGCCCGGGCGGCCACGGCCAGCCAGGCGGTCGTGCCCTCGATCCCCAGGGGGAAGGGCGCCGCCAGCCGGCGCGCACCCCGGTTCTCCAGCAAACGCGCCGTCTCCGCCAGGAAGGGCTGGGCCAGCAGCAGGTGGGTCTGCGGGCCCACCGGCGGGAGCTCCCCCGACGACCGGGGCGGCAGGAAATGCACCGGGCCCACGCCCAGCTCCGCGAACAGGCGGCGGAATTGGTCCTCCACCACGTCGGCCAGGCAGCCCACCACCAGCAGGGACCGGGGCGAGGCCGAAGTCTCCGCCGGCATCTGCGGCACCAGGGCGGCGAGGCAGGCATCCTCCCCTTGGGTGAAGGTGGTCTCGATCCCGCTGCCGCTGTAGCTCAGCACCCGCACCCGCGGGGCATGCAGGGACGACAGGCGCTGGGCCGCGCGGGACAGGTCCAGCTTGATCACCTCCGACGGGCAGGAGCCCACCAGGAACAGCAGCTTGATCTCCGGCCGCCGCTCCAGCAGGCGGCCCACCACCTTGTCCAGCTCATCGTTCATGTCGGCGAGGCCGGCCAGGTCCCGGTCCTCGATGATGGCGGTGGCGAAGCGCGGCTCCGCGAAGATCATCACCCCGGCGGCGGACTGGATCAGGTGGGCGCAGGTGCGGGACCCCACCACCAGGAAGAAGGCGTCCTGGATCTTGCGGTGCAGCCAGATGATGCCGGTCAGGCCGCAGAACACCTCATGCTGGCCGCGCTCCACCAGCACCGGCAGCTCGGGCGCGCAGGCCTCCGCGGGGCGGGAGCCCTGGAGGGCGGCTGGGGCGAAGTTCCCGTCGGCGGTCATGGCAGCACCCCCAGGGCGGGCGCCTGTCCACGGGCGGGGGCGCTGCCCCCCTCGCGGCGGGCGGCGCGCAGCTTCAGGACGAATTGGGTGGCATTGATGAGGTAGGCGGCATAGGCGGCCAGGGCCAGCCACATCTGGCCCACGGCGCCCATTGCCCCCGCCGCCAGCGCCGCGAGGTAAGCCGTGTGCAGCGCCAGCACGGCCATGCTGAACACGTCTTCCCAGAAGAACGGGCGGGCGAACAGGTACTGGCCGAAGACCACCTTCTCCCACACCGCCCCGGTGACCATGATCGCGTAGAGCAGCCCCGTCTTGACGACGACGGACGCGGTGGCCGCCCCGAACCCCTCGCCGGTGGCGAGGTAGCGGAGGACCAGGGCCAGGCTGACCATGAAGGCCAGGAACTGCACCGGGGCCAGGATGCCCTGCACCAGGGTCCAGGGGGTGGAGTCGCGCCGCCGCCGCTCCTCTGCCGTGTAGAGGCACCTGTCGCGGCTTTGGGTCTCCTGATGGCGGGTCATCACGCATCCCCCGGCGGCACGGCCGGTTGCGGAAATCCGCTTCCGGGGTGGGGCTTGGGCCGGTTCGGCGGCGCCCCTTGCAGTGCCACTGTCAGGAAGAGTAGACGCCCCGGACGCACCCGTCAACAGGATCAGACGTCAATCTATGTTGACAGTCGAGCCCCGCTATAGTCCGCTGAGGGGTGCCGGGAACGCAGCCGAGACCCCCACGGCCCATGCGGAAATCGGTGTTGGACAATCCCGGACGCAAGCGTAGGGTTAAAAATCCCTAAACCTGGGGACCTTAGATGACGGGCACGCTCGATAAGATCGAGGGGGAAACAGCCCGGAACAGTCCCGAAGGGCCAACGGATGTCCAGGCTTGCCCTGGCCAGCCACCATCCGACGGGGATGATCCGGGTTCCAGGCAGGTGCGGCGGCCGCAGGGGGACAGCTTGTCCCTCGGCCTGCGCGGCACCGTGGAGGCCGAGGTGGTCCCCCGCCTGCTCCTGGCGCATGGCGCCACCGGGAAGACCGGTGGTCCGTCCACGCTGCACACCAACCCGGTGCGCACGCCCCTGCACGGGGACGACGTGGTGAACCTGGCCGGGCTGCTGCTGGCGCCGGAGATGGGCCCGGCGCAGGAGTTCGTGCAGGCGCGCGTCCGCCTGGGCGCCCGGCCGGAGCACCTGTTCACCGACCTGCTGGCCCCGGCCGCCCGCCATCTGGGCTATCTGTGGGAACAGGACCTCTGCGATTTTGGTGACGTGACCGTGGGCATGTGCCACCTGCGCACGATCATGCGGGACATGAGTTCCCTGCTGCTGGCGGAAGCGGAGCCGGTGGACCCGCGGCGGCGGGTGCTGCTGCTGCCCACGCCGGGCGACCAGCATTCCTTCGGCCTGTTCATGGTAGCGGAGTTCTTCCGCCGGGCCGGGTGGGACGTGACCACCGCCAACCCGTCCGGACGGGACGAGCTGGCGGCCCTGGTCCGCGAACAATGGTATGCGGTGGTGGGGCTGTCCGGCGGCAGCGGCGCCAAGCTGGACATGGTGGCCGGCTGCATCCGCGCGGTCCGCAAGAATTCGCGAAATCGTTCAGTGGGCGTGATGGTTGGCGGCCCCATCTTCACGCTGCACCCGGACTATGTCGGGCTGGTGGGGGCCGACGACTGTGCCGTTGACGGGCGGCAAGCCCCTGTACAGGCAGAGAAATTCATTGCATAAAAACTGATGGGCCGCGTCATCCATGGCGGTGCGGCCTTTTTGCCGGACGGCAGAAATGCCGCCCGAATTATTCTGTTGTGCTAATGTGTCGGGCTGCTTGGATGGCTCAAGACCATATGTCAGGTCAAGGGGTTGAGGGCGACACCCTGTCCACTGGTCGGACGGGCCAAAGTGTCAATAATTATGGACGTCAACAAATCTTGACAAGGCCGGCCCGAAACATGCCTATGATGGCGCCCGACATGCCCGGCGCGTCTCCCGTGCCGCGCGGACGAGAGGCTGCCGTGACGCACTTCATGGCCCCGAGCAAGTCGTTCGGCGCACTGGACGCGAAGGCCATCGCGGCCCTGATCGCGGCGTCGGGTGACGTGGCGTTGGTGCTGGACCCGGGCGGGACCATCCAGGACATCGCCTATGGCAGCCCGGAGCTGATGCAGGAATGGGGCAGCCAGTGGCTGGGCCGCGCCTGGGCCGACACGGTGACCGTGGAAAGCCGCCCGAAGGTGGAGGCGCTGCTGCGCGACGCGGCGACCGAGTCGCCCCGCTGGCGCCACGTGAACCACGCCTCTTCCCATGATGCCGACATCCCCGTGCAGTACACCGCCGTGCAGGTGGGCCCGGACGGGTTGGTCGTGGCGGTGGGCCGCGACCTGCGCGGTATCTCCGCCCTGCAGCAGCGGCTGGTCGCCGCGCAGCAGGCGGTGGAGCGGGACTATTCCCGCCTGCGCCAGATGGAGCTGCGCTACCGCATCCTGTTCCATGCCACGCCGGACCCGGTGCTGATCGTGGACGCCGCCAGCCTGAAGGTGGCGGAGGCGAACCCGGCCGCCATGGGCCTGCTGTCCGGCGCCATGGACCCGGTCGTGGGCCGAAGCCTGCTGGAAGGGTTCGATGCGGCGGGCGCCGAGGCGCTGCAAGCCCTGCTGGCCCATGTCCGCGCCACCGGCCGGGCGGAGGAGGTGGTGGCCCGCGCCGCCCTGGGCGAGCAGGAGTTCCGGGTCTCCGCCAGCCTGTTCCGGCATGAGGGGACGGCCCTGTTCCTGGTCCGCCTGGCGGGCCGGGAGGCGCACGCCATCGCCCGGCCGGCCAAGGGCTCGGCCCTGCTGCCCCTGCTGGAGCGGATGCCCGACGGCTTCGTCGTCACCGACCCGGACGGCCGCATCCTGGAGGCGAACCCCGCCTTCCTGGACCTGGCCCAGCTCGCCACGGCGGAGCAGGCGCGGGGCGAGTCGCTGGAGCGCTGGCTGGGCCGCCCGGGGGTGGACCTGAACGTGCTGGTGGCCAACCTGCGCCAGCACGGGGCCGTGCGCCTCTACGCCACCACCCTGCGGGGGGAGTATGGCGGGTCGGTGGACATCGAGGTGTCGGCCGCGTCCCTGCCGGACGGCGACCGCCCCGGCTTCGGCTTCACCATCCGCAACGTGGGCCGCCGCCTTGCGCCGGAGGGCCGCAAGACCGAGCTGCCCCGCTCCGTCCAGCAGTTGAAGGAGCTGGTGGGCCGGGTGCCCCTGAAGGACCTGGTGCGGGAAACCACCGACGTGGTGGAGCAGCTCTGCATCGAGGCCGCCCTGGAACTGACCGGCGACAACCGCGCCTCGGCGGCCGAGATCCTGGGCCTCAGCCGCCAGAGCCTGTACGTCAAGCTCCGCCGCTACGGCCTGGGCGACAGCGAGGGCGAGGGGGAGTGAGGCGTAGGTCGGATTAGCGAAGCGTAATCCGACAGCCAACCGTCGTTGCACGAGCCGTCGGATTACGGCGCTGCCGCGCCTAATCCGACCTACGAGGGCGCATCGTAGGTCGGATTAGCGAAGCGTAATCCGACAGCCCGCCCCTCACATTCCCTTGGCAATCGTCCCCAGCCGCAGGCGCAGGGCGTTCAGCTTGATGAAGCCTTCGGCGTCCTTCTGGTTATAGACGCTGTCCGCCTCGAAGGTGACGTAGTCCAGCCGGTACAGGCTGTTGGGGCTCTTGCGGCCCACCACGCGGGCACTGCCCTTGAACAGCTTCAGGCGGACCATGCCGTTGACCCGCTCCTGCGTCTTGTCGATCAGGGCCTGCAGGGCCTCCCGCTCCGGGCTGAACCAGAAGCCGTTGTAGATCAGCTTGGCGTAGCGGGGCATCACCTCGTCCTTCAGGTGCATGCTTTCCCGGTCCAGGGTGATGCTCTCCATGCCCCGGTGGGCCACGTTCAGCAGGGTGCCGCCGGGGGTCTCATAGACGCCGCGGCTCTTCATGCCGACGAAGCGGTTCTCCACCAGGTCCAGCCGGCCGATGCCGTGCTTGCCGCCAAGGCGGTTCAGCTCGGTCAGCAGGGCGGCGGGGGACAGCCTCTGGCCGTTGACGGCCACGGCGTCGCCCTTCTCGAACTCGATCTCCACATACTCCGCCTCGTCCGGCGCCTTCTCCGGCGCGACGGAGCGGGTGAACATGTCCTCGTCCGGCTCGACCCAGGGGTCCTCCAGCGCCTTCCCCTCATAGGAGATGTGCAGCAGGTTGGCGTCGGTACTGTAGGGCGCCTCGCCGCGCTTGTCCTTGGCGATGGGGATCTGGTGCTTCTCCGCGAATTCCAGCAGGGCGGTGCGGCTGTTCAGGTCCCATTCCCGCCAGGGGGCGATCACGGTCACGTCCGGCTTCAGGGCGTAATAGCCCAGCTCGAACCGGACCTGGTCGTTGCCCTTGCCGGTGGCACCATGGGACACGGCATCGGCGCCCACCTGGTTGGCGATCTCGACCTGGCGCTTGGCGATCAGCGGCCGGGCGATGCTGGTGCCCAGCAGGTAGGTGCCCTCATACAGGGTGTTGGCGCGGAACATGGGGAACACGAAGTCCCGCACGAACTCCTCGCGCAGGTCGTCGATGAAGATGTTCTCCGGCTTGATGCCCAGCATCTGCGCCTTGGCGCGGGCGGGCTCCAGCTCCTCCCCCTGGCCCAAATCCGCCGTGAAGGTCACCACCTCGCATCGGTAGGTCTCCTGCAGCCACTTCAGGATCACCGACGTGTCGAGGCCGCCGGAATAGGCGAGCACGACCTTCTTCACACCTTGCTTCATGGGTAACTTCCTGTCGCCACGCGGGGGAAACCGGGTGCGGACGTTAGCCCCGGCCCCCCGGCCCTGTCCAGATGGGTGCGGCACGATGGAGGCATGCGGCGGTTGAGGCTTTGCCGGCGGGGCGATAGGCTCGCCGCGAGACCATTCGGGGACTGGATTATGGGCCGGGGCGCGCTGTTCCTTGTCGCCATTCTGCTGGGCATCCTGGCGCTGACCGTGGTGCTGGCGGTCATCATGTGGACCAGCACGGAGGGGCCGGTGACCATCTCGGTCCGCGGCTTCATCGCCCTGGGCCTGGGCGCCCTGGGCACGGCGGTGGTGGGGGGCGGCCTGATGGCCCTGGTCTTCATCAGCAACCGCAGCGGCCACGACCAGGCCGTGCATGACGAGGCCCGCAGCCGCATGCCGGAGGACGGGGGACCGTTCTAGCCCCGCCACACGCCTCGTCGCTCCATCACCTGCCGCAGCAGGGTGGGCCGGTCGGTCATGATGCCGTCCACGCCCAGGTCGAGCAGGCGGCCCATCTCCGCCGCGTCGTCGATGGTCCAGACATGCACCTGCTTGCCGCGGGCATGGGCGGCGCGCAGGAAGCCCGGGGTGACGATCTCCACCCCGTACTGCCGCACCGGCACCTGGAAGCAGTCCGGCGCCAGCGGGCCGGACGGCAGCCCCTTCCCCGCCAACCAGGCCCGCGCCACCCCAGCGGCCCGGCGGAGGTGCAGAGCCGGGGCCCGAACCGCTTGCGCAACCGGGCCAGCCGCGCGCCGGAGAAGGAGCCCACGCAGACCCGGTCGAAGGCCTGGTGCCGTTCCAGCGCCGTGGCCAGGGCCTCGGCCGCGGCGTCGGTCTTGGGGTCGATGTTGAAGCGGGTGTCGGGGAAGCTTTCCAGCAGGGCGTCGAACAGGGGGATGCCCTCCCCGCCCTGCACCTTGGCGGCCTTCAGCTCCGCCCAGCGATGGTCGCCGGGGCAGCCGGGCAGGCCGGTCAGCCGCTCCAGCCGGTCGTCATGGAACACCAGCAGCACGCCGTCGCGCGTGGCGTGCACGTCCGTCTCGATGTACCGGTAGCCCAGCCGCACCGCATGGGCGAAGGCGGCCAGGGTGTTCTCCGCCGCCTCCAGCCCGCCGCCCCGGTGGGCGAAGGGCACGGGGCGGGCCGCGTCCAGGTAGGGGTGCCCGCTCACGGCTTCGGCTGCTGCCGCGGCCAGGGCGTCAGCGCCAGGAACCACAGCCCCGCCGTCAGCAGCGGGAAGAACAGGAAGACCAGCAGCGCCCACAAGGGGTTGCGCCCCGTCTTGCCCAGCACGATGCCCGCCATGCAGGCCGTCCAGGTGATGGCCAGGACCGCCACAAGGGTGGAGGCCCAGGGCGGCATGAAGCCCAGCATCTCCACCAGGTCACCATAGCGCGGCATGGCTCAGCCCCCCTGCTTCGCGGCCATGGCCGCCCGTTCCCGCCTCATCCGCTCCCGCGGGTGCAGCTTCTCCTCCCGCGGGGGCAGGGTCGGCCAGGCCTTGAAGGCGAGCAGGGTGGCGAAGGCCGGCCAGCCCAGCACGGGCACGGCCAGCGACAGGGCCCAGCCCCTGGGCAGGCCCGCCCGTTCCAGCAGCCTGAGCGCGGGCCACAGCCCGATCAGCGCCAGCACCCCGTGCACCAGCAGCGCCAACTGCCACCCTGCCAAACCCGGCTCCATGACCACCCCTCTCGGAATCACTCCCCGCAGATAGCACGCCCGCCCTGGTGGTCAACCACCGTCGCCTGATCCGGGGGAGGGGCCGCCTTGCACGGACGGCACGGACACGCCACGGACGGACACGGACCTTGCCGCCGGCCAACCTCGCGCCGCAGGCATCCCCCCGAAAGATTGCTGACAAGACTTGCCGTGAAAGGTCCGGTCCGTGTCCGTCCGTGGAACGTCCGTGCCTGTCCGTGAAAAATCCCCTCCGCCCGACATCAAGGCCCCAGCCAGTCCCGCACCACCATCAGCATCGGCAGATGTACCGCATAGACCCACAGGCTGTGCCGGGCCAGCAGGCGGATGGGGGCCAGGATCACCCCCGGCAGGGTGGTCTCCACGCAGCGCCGCTCCAGGCTGGCCAGCATCACCATGACGGGCAGCAGCACGGCCAGCACGGCCAGGGCACCTGCCCAGCCCAGGCCGAAGCCGGTGGCCTGCAGCACCATATGGCCGGCCAGGGCCACCACCAGGCCCATCAGCGTCCCCGGCTCCGTCCGGCGCCCCTGCCGGCAGGCCACGCCCAGGGCGCCGAACATCAGGCCCGCCGTGCCATACTCCAGCACCGCCCCGGTGACGGGGGCCAGAACCAGGCAGACGACCGCCAGGGGCACCAGCCGCGACGTGTCCGCCAGGAAAGCCTCTGCCTGCGGCTGGGACAGCAGCGCCCGCCACAGGGCCAGCGGCACCAGCACGTTGAAGGGCAGCCACCAGCCGTCCAGCACCCCCAGCACGGGCTGCAACACAAGGCCGGCGACCAGGATGCGCCATGGAAACGCCCGGGCCGGCAGGAACCCGGCCAGGAAGGCGAAGATGGGGAAGGCCCCGCGCCCCAGCACGCGCAGCCATTCCGCCTCCGGGAACAGGAAGTTGCCCACATGGTCCACCACCATCAGGGTGATGGCCAGTCCCTTCGCCAGGTCCAGGCTGCTGAGGCGGCAGGCCCGCGCATCCATCCGGGGCTCCTTCCGCTGTCGGCCCGGGGGATCAACACCGGCCACGCCGACCCAGGCACGCTCAGCCAAGGAGGATGCTCTCCGGCTCCCACCTCATTCCGCGCACGGATCGTTCCATGGGCGGCAGGATGTCGTCGCTGGGCCAGATGCCCGTCCCCAGCGCGGCGGCATAACCTTCCGGCAGGTCCGCCGCCCGCATCGCGGCCTGGGCGGCGCGCCAGTCATAGGACAGGCGCCGGTGCTCCAGCCGCAACCCGCCCGCTTCCGGAACGAGCAGGGAAAACCAGACCTCCGGCGTCCCGTCATCCGCCGGCATGCCCACCACCCCGGCATTGTGCCAGACCCGCCCATCGACGATCCGGGTGAAGGGGATGCCGGAATGGCCGGCGACCACCCCGTCGCAGCCGGTCAGGGCGATCTCCGCCGCCAGTTCCCCATCCCCGGCGGACGGGAACAGGAACCGGTTCACCGCGCTGGGGGCCCCATGGACCACGGCCAGCCGCTTGCCCCCCACCTCCAGGTCGATCCGCCCCGGCAGGTCCCGCATCCAGGCCCGCTCCCCTCGCCCCAGCGCCCTGTCCGCGTGCCGGTACCAGCGGACGGAGGCCAGGTCGCAGGCCGTGCCCTCGGCGAAGCCGCAGCCGCAGTCATCCGCCCCGGCGCCCAGGCTTTCCTCCACGTTCCCCGCCACGACGGGGATGCCCCAGGCCCGGACCAGGGCCACCGTCTCCGCGGGATGGGCGCCATAGGCCACCACGTCGCCGGTGCAGATGGTGCGGGACGGCGGGATGCCCAGCCGCTCCGCCTCCGCCCACAGGGCCTGGGTGGCGTGGAGGTTCGAATAGGGCCCGCCGAAGACCAGCACGGGGCCGTCGGCACGGATCAGGGGCCAGCAGGGGGAAGGTTCGTTCATGGCGACAAGGATGGGGCGGGTACCCTTCCCTGTCACCCCGTTTCGGGATGGCCCTGACGGGATTGTGACTTGAGGCTCCCCGCGCTAGCGCCACTGTTGCTGCGTCGCCCACCCCCGACAGGACCCATGATGCTGAAGACCCTGGTCGCCGCCCTGCTCGTGACCCTTTCCACCTGGGCCGCCTCCGTCGGCGCCATGGCGGCGGGGGCGGCCACGAACACCGAACCCTTGCGCTTTGCCGTGGGGCCCTTCCAGCCCACCCCGGGCGACACCCGCAAGGCGTACGAACCCTTCTTCAAGCACATCGCCGACAGGCTGGGCCGCCCCTATGAGCTGACGGTCACCACCGATTGGGCCGGCATCGCCGTGGCGTTGGGGGCGGGCACGGTGGATGCCGCCTGGATGGGCCCGTGGGGATACGTGCTGGCCAACAACCAGGGCGCCGCGCAGGCCGTCGCCACCGTGACATATGACGGCAAGCCCACCTACCACGCCATCATCGTCGGCCGGCCGGACCTGACGATCCAGAAATGGCCGGACGACGCCAAGGGCCTCAGCATCTCCTTCGCCGACGTGGGCTCCACCAGCGGCTGGCTGGTGCCGACCCACTGGTTCAAGGCCCGCGGCATCGACCCCAAGGCCTTCTTCAAGTACCGGGAGGGGGCGAGCCACCCGGCCAACCAGATCGCCGTGGCCAACGGCCAAGTGGACCTGGCCACCGACTATGACCGCAACATGCGGGCCATGCTGGACAAGGGCCTGATCAAGCCGGACCAGGTGAAGGTGGTCTGGACCAGCGACCCCCTGCCCAACGACGCCCTGGCCGTCCGCAAGGGCCTGGACCCCGCCACCGTGGCGGCCATCCGCGACGCCGCCACGTCGATCACGGAGGACCAGGCCAAGACCCTGCTGCCGCCCCACTACACCGGCTGGGTCCCCGCCGACCATGCCAGCTACAAGGTGATCGAGGACGCCGGCATCGCCGTGGGCAAGCTGAAGCCGGCATCGTGAGGGGGGCCACACTGGTCATCCCCTACCCAATGGTCGTCATCCCGGCGGAGGCCGAAAGGCGCTGAGTCGACCGAGACGGAAGCTTTTTGTGTTTCCCCCGCGAAGGCGGGGGTCCACTGTTTTTCAACGACATGGACGGGGCAAGCCGGGTCAAGAACCGTGGGCCCCCGCCTCCGCGGGGGAAGCAGTCGTGCCTGTCACGAGGATTCGTCCTTGATTCAGCGCCCAGAGTCCTTCGCCGGGAAAACGGTCAATCTTGCCGACGCCCCACATCCCTTGAAGCCGACCCCATGACCCCCGTCCACGACCCCGCCTCCGGCCGGTACATCGAGCTGCCGCGGCCCTGGCCCGCCACGGCTTGGGCAAGCGTGGCGCTGCTCCTCGCCCTGGTGGCCGCCTGCCTGTGGGTGGTGGATGCCAGCCTGTCCCGCCTGTGGGCCGGGCTGCCGCGGTTGGGCATGTGGCTGGGCCGCGCCTGGCCGCCGGACTTCAGCGACTTCCCCACCCTGATGCTGCGGGCGGGGGAGACGTTGGCCATCGGCACGCTGGGCACCGGCTTCGCCTGCATCCTGGCCCTGCCCCTGGCCCTGCTGGCCGCCCGGCCGCTGACGCCGTCGCCGCTGGTCCGGCAGCCGGTGCGGGCCTTCCTGGACGCGCTGCGCGGGGTGGACGGCTTCATCTTCGCCCTGGTCTTCGTGGCCGCCGTCGGCTTGGGCCCCTTTGCCGGGATGCTGGGGGTGCTGCTGCACTCCGCCGGCAGCATCGCCAAGCTGTGGTCGGAGGACCTGGAGTCCGCCGACCCCGGCCCGCTGGAGGCCCTGGGCCAAGCGGGGGCGGGCCGGGCGCGGGTGGCCCTGTTTGCCCTGTTGCCGGACCGGCTGCCCAGCCTGGCCAGCATCGCCCTCTATGTCTGGGAGTTCAACGTGCGGGCCAGCACCGTGCTGGGGGTGGTGGGGGCCGGCGGGTTGGGGCAGGAGCTGAAGTCCGCCATCGACCTGCTGGCCTTCGACCGGGTGTTCGCCATCCTGCTGGTCATCCTGGCCCTTGTCACCGCCATCGACCGGCTGGGCGCCCTGATCCGGCGGAGGCTGGGATGAGCGGCCTGTCCGTCCATGCCCTGCACAAGGCCCGCGGCGGCCGGCCCGTCCTGTCCGGGGTGGACCTGGCCGTCCGCCCGGGGGAGGTGGTGGCCCTGCTGGGGCCCAGCGGGGCCGGCAAGACCACCCTGTTCCGCTGCGTCGCCGGGCTTGACGCGCCGGATGGCGGCCGGGTGACCGTGGACCGGGCGGAGCTGACGGCGCTGGCCGGCAGGCCGCTGGCCCAGGCGCGGCGGCGGGTGGCCCTGGTCTACCAGCAGTTCAACCTGCTGCGCCGCCTGTCGGCCCTGGACAACGTCCTGGCCGGGCGGCTGCACACCATCCCCCTGTGGCGGGCGGCCCTGCGCCGCTTCCCCGACGCGGACCGGCAGGCGGCCCTGGGCGCCCTGGACCGGGTGGGCCTGCTGGACAAGGCCTATGCCCGGGCCGACCGGCTGTCCGGCGGGCAGCAGCAGCGAGTGGCCCTTGCCCGGGCCCTGGTGCAGGACGCGGCCCTGCTGCTGGCGGACGAACCCGTGGCCAGCCTGGACCCGGAGACGGCGAGCGGCGTCATGGCCCTGCTGCGGGAACTGGCGGCGGAACGGGGCCTCGCCGTGCTGGTCAGCCTGCACCAGGTGGACCAGGCCCTGGCCTTCGCCGACCGTGTGCTGGGCCTGTCCGCCGGCCGCATCGCCTTCGACCTTCCCCCCGCCGCCGTCACCCCCGACCGGTTGCGGACCCTGTTCGGCGGGCGGGAGTTGCCGGTGGCGAGCGTGGTCGGGGTGATTTAGGCCGTCGGACGGTTGGACGGTTGAGCCGTTTGCACGGACGACACGGACACTCCACGGACAACACGGACGGTGCCCAAGCCCAAACGCCGATCTGCCGAACTGACGCTTACTGCGCCTGCGGCGCGCCCTTGTTGCGCCGCAGGCATCATTCCCCTTTCCTTTTTTTGTCCGTGTCGTCCGTGGCGTGTCCGTGCCGTCCGTGAAAAAGCGGCCCCCCACCCCCCTCATCCCACCCATGCAACCATCGCCTGTTGCCAAGGCCCCGGCGCTTCCGCCACGCTCGACCGCATGCGCAAGACCTTGCCCCTGATGCAGATCCACCTGGTACTGACCCGCGACGGCGGGCCGGTCGGGGTGGGCGTGCGCCGGTAAGGCAAGGTCACGCGACACACCGAAAGGGCCCCGCCGGGAACGGACGGGGCCCTTCGCGTATCCAGGCCCCTCCCCTCTCCCGCCGGGGCTGAGAAGGAGCCCAGCATGGAAGCGACGACACCCCCCATCCCCGCCCGGCCCTTGCCGCCCGGCATCACCCTGCGCGCCACCCGCGTGACGGACGCGGAGGCCATCAACGCCATGGCCAACCTGCCCCGCTTCCGCTGGGGCACCCTGCGCGTGCCCTTCCCCAGCCTGGAGGGCACCCGGCGCTGGCTGGAAGGCAAGAACCCCGACGACACCAGCATCGTCGCGTGCGCCGGCGACCAGGTGGTGGGCTGCGCCGACCTGGCCCGCGGCAAGGGCCGCCGGGCCCACGCCGCCATGCTGGGCATCGGCGTGCATGACGACTTCGCCGGCCGCGGCATCGGCAGCGCCCTGATGGCCGCCCTGCTGGACACGGCCGACAACTGGCTGGACATCCGCCGGGTGGAGCTGCACGTCTTCGCCGACAATGAGCCGGCCATCGCGCTCTACCGCAAGTTCGGCTTCACCGACGAGGGCCGCTGCCGGGCCTACGCCTTCCGCGACGGCCGCTACGTGGACTGCCTGGCCATGGGCCGGGTGAGGGTCTGAGCCCAGGGAGGGGGAACCCCGGCATTGCCAGCGCGGGCACCCCTCCCTTACCATCCCGAGTAGATGCGCGGAGGGATGATGGACGCGGTACTCGATTCGCTGCTCACCGGCCTGCCGGTGCTGCTGGCGCACTTGCTGGCGGCGCTGGCCATGCTGTCGCTGGCCGCCTGGACCTACATGTACATCACGCCCATGGAGGAGATGGAGCTGATCCGCGGCGGCAACCGCGCGGCCGCGATCAGCTGCGCCGGCGGACTTCTGGGCATCGCCATCCCGTTGGCCGCCTGCCTCGCCGCCAGCGTCAACCTGTGGGACCTGGTGGTGTGGGGCGTGGTGGCCCTGGTGCTGCAGCTCATCGTCGTGCGGCTGGCGGACATGGCCCTGCGCGGCCTGCGCCGCCGGATCGAGGACGGGCAGGAAGCCTCGGCCATCATCCTGGCCGCGGTGAAGCTGGCGGTGGCCGCCCTGACCGCCGCCGCCATCGGCGGGTAGCGGCCCATGCCTCGCCTCGGCATCATCGGTGGGGGGATCGCCCTGGCGGTGCTGGGCCTGCTGCTGGGGGCCCAGGCCCTGGGCCTGCTGGACGGCGCCCGCCGCCCGGCCTCCGCCCCGGCCGACACGCGGGTTGTCCCGGGGCAGGCAGCCCCGGCCCCCGACCAGCCCCGGCCCGACCTCGCCCACCTGCCGGAGGCGGAGCTGGACGTGGAGCTGGCCAAGCCCAAGTCGGGCTTCGGCGGCGGTTCCGCCTTCCCCGTGGGCCCCACGGGGGTGGTGATGACGGCGGCCCATGTGGTGCAGGGCTGCAAGACCGTGTTCCTGTCCGACCGCAAGCTGTTCAGCTACCGCTCCGTCCGGGTGCGCAGCCTGGACTGGGCCACGGACCTGGCCCTGCTGGAGGCGGATGAGCCGCTGGAGCCCCTGCCCATGCTGGCCACCACCCCGGGCCAGGGCACGTCCGGTTTCCATGTGGGCTTCCCCAACGGCAACCCGGGCGTCTCCACCTCCTCCCTGCTCGCCTGGTCCAGTATGGAGAAGGGAAGGCGGGTGGAGGGCACCATCCGGCGGGAGCCGGTTCTGATCTGGGCGGAGCGGGGCCGCGACCCCAAGGAGTTCGAGCCCCTGGGCGGGGCCAGCGGCGCCCCCACCCTGTCCGCCGACGGCCAGGTGATCGGCGTCACCCTGGGCGCCAGCCCGCGCCGGGGCCGGATCATGGCCGCCACCCCGGAAAGCGTCGCCGCCCTGCTGGCGCGCGAGGGCCTGCCGCCCCCCACCGACGTCTCCCCCGCCACGGCGGAGAAGATCGCCTCCCAGGGCAAGGGCCTGCGGGAGGAGCGGCGGGTGCTGAAGGTCATCTGCGACCGCAAGGAAGCCCTGCCCATCGGCCAGACCCGCCGGTTGCGGCAGAAGGGGTGACGGGACAGGGCGGGATTGCGCTCGCCGCAAGCCCGTCCCGGCGCCTGAGGAACGCGAAAACTAGATCCCCGCCAGCAGCGCCCGCACCCCGTGCAGGTCGTCGGCCACGTGCAGGCACAGGCCCCGGATCTCCTCCGTGGCCGGCAGCAGGTCCGGCACCATCACGGCCATCATCCCGGCGGCATGGGCGGCGCGGATGCCGTTGTGGCTGTCCTCCAGCGCCAGGCAGTGGGCCGGGTCCATGCCCAGGGCCGCGGCTGCCTTCAGGTAGGGTTCCGGGTGGGGCTTGCCGTTCTGCACCTCGTCCCTGGTGATCACCACGCGGAAACGCTCCAGGATGCCCACCTTGCCAAGGTGCTCCACCGCCTTGGCCCGGCCGGTGGAGGTGGCGACGGCCATGGGCAGGCCGGCCGCGTCAAGGTGGTCCAGCAGCTCCGCCACCCCGGCCATCAGGGTGATCTCCCGCAGGTGCGTCCTGATCTCCCCCTCGAAGGCGGCGCGGAAGTCCCGCACCCCCTGCTCCCCGAAATAGCCCTTCAGCCGGGCCCAGGTCTCCGGCCAGGGGGTGCCGATGACGGTGGCATAGAACCCCTCGTCCATGGGCTTGCCCACCGAGTCGGCCGCCGCGAAGGTGGCCGCCCGCACATGCCTTTCCGTGTCGATCAGCAACCCGTCCATGTCGAACACCACGGCATGGACGGGCCGGGGCAGGCGGGGAAGCGTGGTCATGGCGGGTCCTGTCAGGGGACTGGGGCGGGGAAACTGGGGTGGTCCGGTGGGTTTGTCCAGCCTTCCCAGGCGTCGCGGCCATGGGACACGGATGACACGGATGTGTTCCGGATGTCCGGGGATGGCAATGGCCAGCGTCGCACCAAACCAAGCATCATCCGCGCGCCGCAGGCGCGCAGTCCGGTTCCCTATCCGTGGTCATCCGGACACCATCCGCGTCATCCGTGTCCCTTGGCACGACGGCAGGTCACGCCGCCACGACGCGGACCGCCATCTCCACCCGGTTGCGGCCAAGCTGCTTGGCGGCGTACAAGGCCTGGTCGGCGCGGTTCAGCAGGCCGGCCAGGGTTTCCTCCGGCCCGGCCCATTCCGCCACGCCCAGGCTGGCGGTCAGCGGGATGGCCAGGGCGTCGTGGGCCACCGGGGTGGCGCCGATCAGGGCGCGCACCCGCTCCGCCACCAGGTGGGCGGAGGCCAAGTCCGTCTCCGGCAGCAGGGCCACCAGCTCCTCCCCGCCATAGCGGGCCAGGGTGTCGGTGGTGCGCAGGGCGCGGGCGGTCAGCTCCGCCGCTTGGCGGATGGCGGTGTCGCCGGCGGCGTGGCCGTGGCTGTCGTTGACATTCTTGAAATGGTCCAGGTCCAGCAGCAGGACCGAGAAGGTGCGCCCGTACCGCGCCGCCCGGTCACGCTCCGCCGTGGCCAGCTCCATGAAGCGGCGACGGTTCAGGATGCCGGTCAGGCTGTCGATGCTGGCCAGCCGCTCCAGCTTGGTGTTCGCCTCGATCAGCTCCCGCGTCCGCTCCGCCACCCGCGCCTCCAGCGTCTGGGTGATGGCGCGCAGCTCGGCGTTGGCCTGCCGCAGCCGGCCATAGAGCAGGATGTTGCCGGCGCTGGCGGACATGCGGGCGGCCATCACCTCCAGCAGGTTGCGGTCGATGGGGGTCAGCCGCCGCTCGCACGCCACCCAGGCCAGCAGGTCCGGCGCGCCGGTCACCGGCACCCGCAGGGCCGCCCAGTCCGGGCCGAACCGGCTTTGCCCCGTCTGCAGCACCTCCACCAGCGCCGCCCAGGCCTGGGGGTCGTCCGCCGGGCCGGCGGGGCCGATGCCCCAGGCCAGGCTGGCGGTCCCGTCCGGCTGGCCCGCGGGCGCGCCCGGACAGCCGCTGGACGCCAGCACGTCGAAGGCCGGCGCCGCCCCGGCCGCGGCGGCGCCCCGCGGGGTGCAGACCAGGCCGCGGATCGGCCCTTCCAGCAGCGCCTCCATCTGGGCCAGGGCCACGGCGGCGAAGCCGGGCAGGCTCGTGTCCTCCAGCCGCAGGTCGGGGGCCTGGATGATCTGGCGCAGGCCCCGGCGGTTGGCCTCGATGGCGGTGATGTCGGCGAAGCTGCGCAGGGCCGCGATCACCGTGGTGAACAGCTTCTGGGCCGTCAGCTCCGTCTTGGCCTTGTAGTCGTTGATGTCGTAATCGACGATCACCCGCTCCTCCGGCGCCTGGCCGGGCTGGCCGGTGCGCAGGATGATGCGGACGGCATGGTTCTTCAGCTCGTCCCGGATGGTGCGGACCAGGCGCAGGCCCGCATCCTCCGTTTCCATCACCACGTCCAGCAGGACCAGGGCCATGTCGGGCCGGGCGCGCAGCACCGCCTCGGCTTCCGCGGCGGAGTGGGCTGAGACCAGTTCCAGCGGCCGGTCGCGGAAACTGACCTTGCGCAGGGCATAGCGGGTGACGCTATGCACCTCCTCATCGTCGTCCACCACCAGCACGCGCCAAGGGGGGCCCGCGGGACGGACGGATTCCGCCACAGTCGTCGGCACGCCCTTCAGCGTGCCGTCCGCCGCGAACAGGAAACTGTCATCCGCCACGGTCGCGCCCCCGCACCTGCTCCATCCCCCAGGGCGGCCTGTCCGGCCCGGTCGGCCGAGGACAGGAACCCGGGTATGCCCGCACTACCCCACCGACGCTCGCCGGTGGGTTTCGCACGGCATGATACCTACTTTCGACAGAGATGCCCAACATTTCGACCGTGCCGCCGATGCGTCCGAAGGGTTTCCTTAACCCCCGCCGGGACTGGCGCAGTCCCCGCCCGCTGCCCTATGGTCGTGGGACGTCCCACCTTTCGGAATCCGTGACCGAATGCCTGAGACAGCAAGACCCGGCCGCAGCCGGGCCCCCCTGTTGCTGGTCGCCGCCATCGCCATATTGGCCGCAGCCGCCATCATCCCCTTCCTGCCGGAGAAGCGTGACAACGCCATGCAGCAGACCAGCGCCCCCACGGCCTCGCCCGCCACCCCCTTCCGCCAGGGCGCCTTCCCGCCCGCGCCGGACGCCAAGCAGGCCCCCGTGGAGCACACCAGCCATGGGGAAACCCGGGTGGACCCCTATGACTGGCTGCGGGACCGGGGTTATCCCCAGGTGGACGACCAGGAGGTGCTGGACTACCTGAAGGCCGAGAACGCCTATACCGACACGGTCCTGGGCCCGGAGGGCGAGGGCCTGCGCCAGAAGCTGTTCGAGGAGCTGAAGGCACGGGTGAAGCAGGACGACAGCGGCGTGCCCTACCGCCGCGGCGCCTTCTGGTACCAGGTGCGCTTCTCCGCCGGCCAGGACCACCCGGTCTATCTGCGCCGCCCCCTGGACGCGCCGGAGGGGGCGGAGACGCCCATCCTGGACGTGAACCAGCTGGCGGAGGGCAAGCCCTTCATGGACGTGGAGGTGGCGGAGCCCAGCCCCGACGGCCGCTACCTGGCCTATACCGTGGACGACACGGGCGCGGAGCTTTTCACCCTCAGGGTCAAGGACCTGGAGACGGGGGAGCAGGTGGGCCCGGACATCCCGGGCACCTCGGGCGGGGTGGAGTGGTCGGCCGACGGCAACACCCTGTTCTATGTGCTGAAGGATGAGAGCCAGCGCCCCAAGTTCGTCTACCGTACCCCCCGCGGGAAGGGCCAAGACGCCGCCACCCTGGTCTATGAGGAAAAGGACCCTTCCTGGTGGGTGGGCATCGGCAAGTCCCAGTCCGGCCGCTTCATCGAGGTGGGCACCGGCACCCTGGTGGCGAGCGAGACGCACCTGATCCCCGCCGACCAGCCGGACGCCGCACCCCGCGTCGTCATCCCCCGCCGGGACGACCACCTGTACAGCGTCGCCGACCAGGGCGACGATTTGTGGATCCTGACCAACGACACCCACCCCAACTTCCGCCTGGTCAAGGCGCCGCTCGCCGACTGGTCGGAGAAGAACTGGCAGGAGGTGGTGCCCGGCGACCTGCGCACCTATTTCACCGGCATCCTGGCCCTGCGGGACTGGCTGGTCATCTTCGGCCGGCAGGACGGGACCCAGCAGGTCTGGGTGCGTGACGCGGCCGGTGGCAGCCACACCATCCCCTTCCCCGACCCGGTCTTCGCCGTATCCGGCATGAACAACGCGGAGTACGAGACGGACACGGTGCGCCTGCGCTACAGCAGCCTGGTCACCCCGCCCACCACCTTCGACTACGATTTGAAGGCCCGCACCCTGGCTACCCGCAAGGTGCAGGAAATCCCCAGCGGCTACGACCCCAGCCTCTACACGTCGGAGCGGCTGATGGCCCCGGCGCGGGACGGCACGCCCATCCCCGTCAGCATCGTCTACCGCAAGGACTTCAAGCGGGACGGCAAGGGCCCGCTGCACCTGTACGGCTACGGGTCCTACAGCATCCCCATGGACCCCAACTTCAGCACCAACCGCATCAGCCTGCTGGACCGCGGCTTCGCCTTCGCCATCGCCCATATCCGCGGCGGCAGCGAGCTGGGCCGGCCCTGGCACGATGCCGGGCGGCTGGCCAACAAGCTGAACACCTTCAACGATTTCCTGGACGTGGCCCAGTTCCTGGTGGCCCAGGGCTATTCCAGCCCCGGCAACATCTCCATCGAGGGGGGCAGCGCCGGCGGCACCCTGATGGGGGCGGCGCTGAACATGGCGTCCGACGGCATGTGGCGGGCCGCCGTGGCCCACGTGCCCTTCGTGGACGTGATCAACACCCTGTCGGACGAAAGCCTGCCCCTGACCGCCAGCGATTATCCGGAATGGGGCAACCCCGCGGACCCGGAAATCTACCGGGCCATGAAGGCCTACAGCCCCTATGACAACGTGGCCAAGCGGCCCTATCCCCACATCCTGGTCACCGCCGGCCTGAACGACTACCGCGTCACTTATTGGGAGCCGGCCAAGTGGGTGGCCCGGCTGCGCGACCTGAAGACCGACGACAACGTGCTGCTGCTGCGGACGGAGATGACCGCCGGCCATGGCGGCTCCACCGGCCGGTTCGACAAGCTGAAGGAGGTGGCGCTGTCCTATGCCTTCCTGCTGAAGGCCCACGGGAAGGAATGAGGGGCATGGCAGCCGGCCGTTACCCCGCCGACGTGTTGAAGGCGGATTATCTGCGGGCCGGGGCGGGGCTGGCCCTGACGCTGGCCCCCTTCGCCATCACCATCCCCCACCCCGTCGTGGCCGTGCCCTGCGCCGCCGCCGCCCTGCTGTTCGGCGCCTTCGGTGCCCGCACCGTGCAGCGCCAGATGACCCGCGTCTGGATGGATGAGACGGGCCTGGTGGCGGAAGGCCCCCTGGGCGGGTCAATCCGCTGGGCCGACCTGAGTGACGTCAGCCTGAGATACTACAGCACCAAGAAGGACCGGAAGGACGGCTGGCTGCACCTGGTCCTGAAGGGCGGCGGCCGCAAGCTGTCCCTGGAAAGCACCCTGGACGGCTTCGACACCATCGCCGAACGCGTCGCCCAGGCCGCCACCGAGAACCGCCTGCGGGTCAGCGAGGACACAAGGGAGAACTTCCTGTCCTTGGGGTTCTACGTGCCTGGGGTGAAGGGGTAGGCAATCGAAGCAGAGCCAAGATCGCCATCTCGGCGAAATCCCATTGTTGGAGAGTTGATCCGAGTTTTGGTTTTTCTGTTTCCCCTGCGAAAGCAGGGGCCCACAGTTCTTTAACCACAGTAACGCTGAATATCGGGTCAAAAACCGTGGACCCCTGCTTTCGCAGGGGAGGCAATCGGGCGAGTCGGAGGCGGATTTCTGCTGTTTCAGCGCTTCAGTACATCCTTTGGGAAGACGAGAAGTGCCTGGGACTGCGTTATCCGTGCTTGAGTCAGGATTGGACACCCCATGCGCACCGGCATCGACGGCTTCACCCTGCTGCCGGACCACCTCGACCGCGCCGCGCAGGCGCAACTCCTCTCATTGGTGGACGACATCACCGCCGTCGCCCCCTTCGACCGCTATGTCATGCCGGGCTCCGGCCGCCCCTTCTCCATCGACATGACCAACGCCGGCCCCCTGGGCTGGGTGGCAGACAAGTCCGGCTACCGCTACAGCCCCACCCACCTGAAGACCGGCCAGCCCTGGCCGCCCATCCCGGACCCGCTCCTGTCCCTCTGGCGGGAGGTGGCGGGCTACCGCGCCGACCCTGAATGCTGCCTCGTCAACCTCTACCGCGGCCCCGCCGCCAAGCTGGGCCTGCATCGGGATGAGGATGAGCAGGACCCCGACGCCCCCATCCTGAACGTCTCCCTCGGCGACACGGCGATCTTCCGCCTGGGCGGCGCCACCCGCAAGGACCCCACACGCAGCTTCACCGTGTCCAGCGGCACCGTCATGCTGTTCTCCGGCCCCGCTCGCCACGCCTACCACGGCATCGACCGCATCCTGCCCGGCAGCAGCACCCTGGTCCCCGGCGGTGGGCGGGTGAACCTGACGTTGCGAAGGGTGACGCCTCCCGTCCCCTCTCCCCAGGGAGCTTGTGCATTCACACAATTCCAACAAGCTTTTGGATCAACAGCTTAGCCTGTCCAATCGGGCAACGAGGTGCCTGGGGCTAGGTGTGTTTGGAAAACGGATTTTAACGGATCAAAACGGATTGAACGGATACTATTGAATAATAACGAATGCTCATTTCTGAATATTCTGGATTGATAAGTATTGTTCAATAATAGAAGAATGTATTCTGAGCATTAACTCTATCCGTTACAATCCGTTCTGATCCGTTCAAATCCGTTTTCCCCACACACCTCTCCGAAGGACCAGGCCGATCCTCCAAATGCTCACCCCATTTGGCTTCGAAAGCTGGCGTCGTCCAGAAATGTGTGAATGTCCAAGCCCCAGGGAGAGGGAAAGGTCAGTTCCTGGACAAAATTCCTAAATCCTGGCACCATCACCCGAGAGCCATCCATGGCGCCCCGGTTCTTGGACATGGTCAAGCCAGCAGCCCCACCCGGCCGTCAACAGGTCAGCACCCCTGACGCAACCGGCCCTTAAGGTGACATGAACCGACCCCGGTCACCTTTGTCTCCTTAAGCCGTTTTCCCCAACCATCCCAATCACTTGGGATGTGACACGCGTCACCTTAAGCGTCACCTTTGGTCACCTTAAGGTCTCCTTATGTCACCTCACGTCGCGTCGCCGCGCAGGCCCGTGACGGCGGCCAGGCTGCCGAAGCAGCCGAAGCTGAACGGTGACGCCGCGCTGACCGTGGCCCCCGCCTTTCGCAGCACGGCCACAGCGTTCCCGTCCGGCACCCGGACCAGCCAGGGCTCCCCCGCCCCGCCGCCGCCCACCGGCGTGCCCCCGGCGGCGGCCAGCATGACATAGGCTTGGCCCGTGCCGGTCCCGGTGGGGAAGGCCACCTTCAGTGTCTGCTCCCCCGCCGGGGGCAGGGCGGCCAGGGTGCCGGCGGCGAAGGCCAGGGCCGTCAACCCGACCAGGCCGCCCATCTCGATCCCCCCGCCCGGCGGCGCCCTTGTCAGGGCCACCCAGCCCAGGCCCACGCTGGCCACGCCCAGCAGGAAGAAGGCCAGGTCCAGCATGAAAACCGGCCCGTCCATGCGGATGTGGTGGATGCCCAGCAGCCAGTGGAAGGCGATGGCGTCCACGATATGCCAGCCGCCGAAGCCGATCAGCAGCCAGCCCACCAGCCGGGCCGTGCGCGACGCCGGCATCCGCGCCCCGCGCCAGAGCTGCCACAAGCCCACCGCGGCCAGCACGTACATCAGGGCATGGAACAGCCCGTCCGCCAGCACCTGCGCCTCCAACCGGTCGAAGGGCGCCCCCTCCACCGCGCTCAGCAGGTGGTGCCATTGCAGGATCTGGTGCAGCAGGATGCCGTCGAAGAACCCGCCGAAGGCGAACCCCAGCAGGAACGCCCCCCGGATGAACGCCAGGGTCCGGTTCGCCACCTCCGCATCCATGCCTGCCCCCTCTGTTTAGCTCGCTTGGGGGAACAGGCGGAGGGGGGCAGACGGTTCCGTCGGGTGGAGTGGTGATCCGGTGCCGTTGCAGAAATCGGCTCACCGTAGGCCCGACTGCCTCCCCCGCGAAGGCGGGGGTCCACAGTTTTTGACCCGCTTCCCGTCCCAGCCGCCATAAGGGAACAGTGGACCCCCGCCTTTGCGGGGGAAGCAAAAAAGCTGGAAGAAGTGAGGTTGAAAGAGCCCCCTACTCGTACAGCGCCTCTACCTGCTCCCGGTATGCCCCCTGCACCAGGGTGCGCTTGATCTTCAGGGTGGGGGTCATCAGGCCGTTGTCCATGCTGAAGGGGTCGGCCACCAGGGTGAACTTGCGGATGCGCTCCACCCCCGACAGGCCGCGGTTGGCCCGGTCCACCGCGTCGGACACCAGGCGGCGGAAGTCGGGGTCCTTGACCAGCTCCGCCAGGGTCTCCGGCTTGCCCCGGCGCTGGGCCCACTCGCGGGCGATCTCCGCGTCCGGCACCAGGATGGCGGTGACATAGGGCTTCCGGTCGCCGCAGACCACCGCCTGGGCGATCTCCGGCTCCAGGGTCAGGTGGCCCTCGACGCGGGCGGGGGAGACGTTGTCCCCGCCCGAGGTCACCAGCAAATCCTTCTTCCGGTCGGTGATGACGATGCGCCCGCCCTCGTCCACATGCCCCACGTCGCCGGTGTGCAGCCAGCCGTCATGCAGCGCCCGCTCGGTGCTGGCCGGGTCGTTCCAGTATCCCAGCATTACGTTGGGCCCGCGGACCAGCAGCTCCCCGTCCGGCGCCACCCGCACCTCGCACCCCCGGACCGGCGGTCCCACCGTCTCATGCCGCGGGTTGCTGAAGCGGTTGACGCTGATCAGGGGTGCGGCTTCCGTCTGCCCGTACCCCTGCAACAGGGGAAACCCCAAGGCGGCGAAGAAGATGCCCACCTCCGGGTTCAGGGCGGCCCCGCCGGAAATCAGCCCCTTGATCCGGCCGCCCAGCTTGGCCTGCACCTTCTCCCGCACCAGCCGGGTCATCAGCCGGTCCAGCGGCACCTTGTGCAGGGGCAGCCGCCCGCCCCGCTTGTACCGCTCCCGCCCTAGCTCCAGGGCCAGGCGGAACATCTTCTGGTTCAGGGCGGGCTGGCGCTCCACCTCCCGCAGCATGCGCTGCTGCACCACCTCGCACAGGCGCGGCACCACCATGACGATGCTGGGCTTCACCTCCTGCAGGTTGGCGCCGATCTTGTCGATGCCCTCCACATACGCGATCTCCGCCCCGATGGTCAGGGGGAAGAACTGGCCGCAGGAATGCTCATAGGCGTGGGACAGGGGCAGGCAGGACAGGAACAGCTCGTCCCCGATGCCGATCTCGGAAATCACGTCCACGGCGCCGCGGCAGTTGGCCAGCACCGCCCGGTGGCTCAGCACAACCCCCTTGGGCGCGCCGCCGGTGCCGGAGGTATAGATGATGCAGGCGGGGTCATCCAGGGCCAGGTCGGCGATGGTGCCGCGGATGTCCGGCGGCGGGGGCAGCAGGGTGGCGCCGTCCCCCTCCGCCCCCGGCAGGGCGCCGCGGCCGGCCAGCATGCCGTCCCAGTCCAGCACGGCCAGCTTGGTGTCGGACGGCAGGTTGCTCGCCCCGATGCTGACCAGGGTGCGGCAGGTGGGCACCTCATGGGCCGCCGCGAAGACCTTCCGCCCCAGCGCGGGCCCGGACACGATGACCAGCACCGCCCCGCTGTCCCGCAGGACATGGGCATAGTCCGGGGTGCCGATGGTGGTGTAGGCGGGCACGGTGATGGCGCCCAGGGCCATGATGGCCAGGTCGGCCACCAGCCATTCCGGCCGGTTCTCCGCCACCAGGCAGACCCGGTCGCCGCGCTTCACGCCCAGGGCGGCCAGGCCCAGGGCCGCCGCCTCCACCCGGGCCCGCACCTCCCGCCAGGAAAGTCGCTCCCACGACCCCTGGCGCTTGGCCCGCAGCAGGGGCTTGTCCCCCAGCTTGGCCGCTTGGTCTATGAACATGCCGGGCAGGCTGGTCCAGGCCGCGAAGCCGGCGTCGAAGCGTGTGGCCGGCAGGCCTGTGGCTGGTGCCATGGCGTTTCCCCCTTGCAGTCCAGCGCGGATAACCGGCCCGTTCACCCGGGCGTTGCAGCCCCGCGCGGGCCTAAGGTGGCCGAGGGGGCGGGGCGGCACAAGGCCTGAGGCGCGGGAAAGGCGCCCGTGACGCTTCTCCCCCGCCGCCTGTTGGACAGCGAACGGACAACAGGAGCGGGAGCGCTAGCCATGGCCGACAGACCGGACGACCAGCCCAGCCCCAGGGAAAGCGGCATGGGAACCGGCGCCCCCACCGACCGGCGCGACAGCCCCTTCAAGGGCGAACCCTTCGACCTGTCCCAGACGGTGCGGGGCGGGGAGCCGGCGGGGGCCGGCGGCATGCCCGACCCCTCGGGCCACCGCGGCATCGGCGGCAGCGGCGGCACCGACCAGGCCGGCGCCGGCGCCCTGCCGGGGCGGGAAACCCCCACCGCCGGTGGCCAGGACATCGGCCTCCCCACCGAACCCGCCCCGGATGAGCGGGCGCAAGGGGTGGTGGAGCAGCGCACGGTCAACATCCTGGCCGGCCAGAACGAGGTCGCGGCCGGTGCCGGCGCCGCGGGCGGCACGGGCGTCGGGACCAGCGGCGCCGTGGGCAGCGGCGGCTCGGGCGCCAGCACCAGCACGGACGACCCCGGCCAGGGCGGCTTGCCCGAGGCCAGCGGCCCCGTAGGCGGCACCACGGGCTTGGGAAGCGGCGGCCCCACCGACATGCCGGGCAGCCCCGCCCCCGCCGTGGGCGACAGC
This sequence comes from Aerophototrophica crusticola, assembly GCF_012913305.1. NCBI lineage: Bacteria > Pseudomonadati > Pseudomonadota > Alphaproteobacteria > Rhodospirillales > Rhodospirillaceae > Aerophototrophica > Aerophototrophica crusticola. Next base: position 3,159,767 of record NZ_CP051775.1, read on the forward strand.
CAGCGCGGCGAGGGTACCGGCCGCCAGACCGCCGCGGGCCGTGCCGTCGGTGACTATGAGAAGGCCCGCGCCGAGGGCCAGACCCCCACCGACACCAACGCCGGGCCGGTGGGCGGGAGCAACGCGGGGGGGTGACCCCCCGCCTTACCCGGGACGCACGGCACTTATCCACCGTCAGCCTTTGACTCCGCGCCCGTCCTGCCCCATCTAGGCCCGTCATGGGCATCGAGAATCACAGCAAGGCCTTCGCCCCCACCCGGGCGGACGGGCGCACGAACTTGGTCGGCCTCTCCCGCGAGGAGCTGGAGGCGACGCTGGTCGCTGCTGGCCTGGAGAAATTCCGGGCGCGGCAGGTCTGGCACTGGATCTATTTCCGCGGGGTCACCGACTTCGCCGCCATGACCACGCTGGCCAAGCCGGCACGGGAAAAGCTGGCCGCCCACTTCGTGGTGGACCGGCCCGTGGCCGTGAAGGACCTGCTGTCGGAGGACGGCACCCGCAAGTGGCTCTGCCGCTTCCATGACGGGCAGGAGGTGGAGGCCGTGCACATCCCGGAGGAGGACCGGGGCACGCTCTGCGTCTCCTCCCAGGTGGGCTGCACCCTGACCTGCCGCTTCTGCCACACGGGCACCCAGCGGCTGGTGCGCAACCTGACGGCGGACGAGATCGTCAGCCAGGTCATGTTGGCCCGCGACGCCATCGGCGAGTGGCCCAGCCCGCCGGACGGCCGCATGCTGTCCAACATCGTCATGATGGGGATGGGGGAGCCGCTCTATAACTATGAGAACGTGGCCAAGGCGCTGAAGATCGTCATGGACGGGGAGGGCATCGCCATCTCCAAGCGCCGGATCACCCTGTCCACATCAGGCGTCGTGCCCATGATGAAGCGCTGCGGGGAGGAGCTGGGCGTGAACCTGGCCGTGTCCCTGCACGCCGTGAATGACGAGCTGCGCGACCGCATCGTCCCCATCAACCGGAAATACCCGATCCGGGAGCTGATGGATGCTGTCCGCACCTATCCCGGCCTGAACAACGCCCGCCGGGTGACCTGGGAATATGTGATGCTGAAGGGCGTCAACGACAGCCTGGCCGACGCGCGGGAACTGGTGCGCCTGATCCACGGCATCCCCAGCAAGATCAACCTGATCCCCTTCAACCCCTGGCCCGGCGCCCCGTTCGAGTGCAGCGACTGGGACCAGATCATGCGCTTCGCCGACTATGTGAACGAGGCCGGCTACGCCAGCCCGATCCGCACCCCCCGGGGTAGCGACATCCTGGCGGCCTGCGGCCAGCTGAAATCCGAAAGCCAGCGCCCCACCGCCGCCATGCGCGCCGCCCAGCTGGAGGTCCACAAGACCCTGGCCGCAGAATACGCCGCCCAGATCGCGGAGAAGGAAGCGGCGCTGTCGTTGTGAGGGTCAGAGGACGGCGGCGAACGGGCGCAACAGCGCCACCGTCTTGGGCAGGGACTGGGCCAACAGCGTATCCAGGTACTCGGTCGCCGACTTGGGCGGGTTCCTCAACCGGGCACGGTGGCGGACGGCCGCCGTGACCACCTCGGCCTGTTGCAGGTCGAATTGGTCGCTGATGAAGTCATCGGGGTGGATGGCCTCGACATGGTGCCGGGCCAACTCCTCCGCCGGGAAATCCCCCAGGTTGAAGGTTATGATGGCGTCCGCCCGGGCATGGATCGCGGCAGCCAGCACATGGCGGTCATCGGGGTCCGGCAGGGTAAGGGCCGGGACCAGGTACTCGTACCCCTCCACCAGACAGTCGGGCGCGTGGCTGTCCATCAACGCGCAGGTGCGCTCCAACTGCTCCCGCGTCAGGTCTGGCCGGTTCGCCAGTACGTTCCGCGTCCACTCGTCATGGATGGCCCGGCTCCACTTGGCGCGGAACAGGTCCCGCGTCGCCAACTCCATCAGGAAGTCGCGCAATGGTGCCGGATACAGGCAGCAGGCATCGTAGATGACGGTGAACCGCGCCATTCAGTAGCCCAGGCCGAGTTCCTGCGCCTCGGCAGCCAGTTGGTCCAGCGCGCCGGACCGCCGGGCCATTGTCCGGTCCTTGAATGCCTTGAGGTCGCGGAACTGCACCCGCCGGTGGGAGCCGACCTTGCGGAAGGGAACCTCCCCGCTCTCCAGCAGCTTTACCAAGTGCGGCCGGCTGACGTTCAGGTAGTCGGCCGCCTCTTGTGTCGTCAGCTCCGCATGTACCGGGATCAGGGTAACGGCGTTCCCCTGCGACATCTCCACCAGAAGATGGGCCAGCAGGTGCTGGGCCGCCCGCGGCAGGGGCAGCACCTGCCCGTCGCCGAGCTGGACCCGGAGTTCCCTGTCCAGCCCATGGGCCGCCAGCACACGGCTGGACTCAGTGGCCAGCCGCGTGTCGTCCTCCGTCGGGACCACGGTATCTGGCTTTTCCAGAAGGGTGTTCATCAGTCGGAGCCCTCGCCTATTCCATGCAGAATGGATCCACGGGGCCGTAAACGCAATATCCGAAACGATGGACCCCGCCCTACAACGCCCCAGTCACCCGCAGGAAGTCCCTGATCTTCGCCGGTACCTTGTGGCCCGGCCGGTCCTCCACGCCGGAGGAGACGTCGACGGCCGTGGCGCCGGTGGCGCGCACCGCCTCCGCCACGTTGTCCAGGGTCAGGCCGCCGGACAGCATCCAAGGCTTCGTCCAGGTCCGGCCGGCCAGCAGGGTCCAGTCGAAGGACAGGCCATTGCCGCCGGGCAGGGCGGCCACGTTCTTCGGCGGCTTGGCATCGAACAGCAGCCGGTCCGCCACGTCCTGGTAGGCGGCGGCCCCGTCCAGGTCGGCGGCATCCGCCACCTTGACGGCCTTCATCACCTCAATGCCATAGGTCTCGCGGATTTCCCGCACCCGGGCCGGCATCTCCTCCCCGTGCAGCTGGATCATGTCCAGGGGCACGTTGGTGACGACGCGCTCCAGGAACTCGTCATCCGGCTCCACGAACAGGCCCACCACCCGCACCCCGGTGGGGGCGAGGCGGGCGAGCTGGGCGGCGGTGGGCGGGGGCACGTAGCGGGGGGAGCGTTCATAGAACACCAGCCCGATGTAGCGGGCCCCGCCCTGCACCGCCGCCTCCATGGCGTCGGGGTGGTTGATGCCGCAGATCTTGGCCTGGACGGTCATGGCGTCAGTTCCTCCGCGATGCGCCGGGCGGCGGCGCCGGGGTCGGCGTCCGCGGTGATGGGACGGCCGATGACAAGATGGTCCGCCCCGGCCGCAACGGCCTGGGCGGGGGTCATGATCCGCTTCTGGTCGTTGGCGGCAGCCCAGGCGGGCCGGATGCCCGGCACCATCAGGATGAAGTCGGGGCCCAGGGCCGCACGCAGCGCCGCCACCTCCGCCGGGGAGCAGACGATGCCATCCACCCCGGCGTCCCGCGCCATGCGGGCCAGCCGTTCCACCTGCGCGGCCACGGGGCCCTGCTGGCCGGTGGCTTCCATGTCCTCCTCGCCCAGGCTGGTCAGCACCGTCACGGCCAGGATGCGCATGCGGGGCAGGCCCAGGCGCTCCGCCTCCTCCCGCGCCGCGTCGGCCGCCGCCCGCAGCATGGCGGGCCCGCCGGCGGCATGGACGGTCAGGAAGGACGGGGCCAGCGGGGCGGCGGACCGCACCGCCCCGGCCACCGTGTTGGGGATGTCGTGCAGCTTCAGGTCCAGGAACAGGGGCAGGTCCAGCCCGTCCACCACGGCGCGGATGCCCGCCGGCCCCTGGGCCACGAAGAATTCCAGCCCCAGCTTCACCCCACCCACCATCCCGGCGACCTTGCCCGCCATGGCGCGGGCGCCGGCCACGTCCGTCATGTCCAAGGCGACGAAGATGCGGTCGGTGGGGGGGGCGGTCATGACGGCGGATCCTGTGCGGCAAGGGCTTTCCCCCATGTAGCGCGGATCACGCCCGGTTCAAAAGCCCCGATGCCGCAGGGGGCGGCTGTTGTCCGGGCGCGGGGGGGCCGGTCGCCAGCCCTGGACGCTCGGCTCCCTCCCGCTCGCCGTCCTTGACGATTACGTAAAGGGAATCCCTATACTCCTACCCGCACCCGTGCCCTGAGGACCGTGCCATGCCCCTGCCCCCGCCCGACTGCGACCGCCAGCACCTGCATACCCGCAAGGTGACCTGCACCGGCTACCGGCGTTCCGACGGGATGTGGGACATCGAGGGCCACATCACGGATGAGAAGACCTATCCCTTCGACAGCACCAGCCGCGGCCATGTGGCGCCGGGAGACTTCGTGCATGAGATGTGGGTCCGGCTGACGGTGGACAATGACTTCACCGTGCGGGCCGTGGCGGCGGTGACGGACGCCTCGCCCTTCCCGCTCTGCCCCAACATCACCCCCAACTTCCAGCGGCTGGTGGGATTACGGATCGCGTCCGGCTGGACGGCGGCGGTGAAGGAGCGGCTGGGCGGGGTGGAGGGCTGCACGCACCTGGTGGAACTGCTCGGGCCGGTGGCCACCACCGCCTTCCAGACCATCGCCCCCATCCTGAACAAAGAGGCGGAGGAGCGCCGCAAGGCCGCCGCGGACCGGGGCGACCCGGTGAGGCCCCGCCGGCGGCCGCCGCTGATCGACACCTGCCACGCCTTCTCCAGCGACGGCCCGGTGGTGAAACAGGCTTGGCCGGAGTTCTATACCGGCCCCAGGGAAACCGGCGCCCGGGACTGACCCGCGGCACCCCGGCCGCGGGTCAGTGCGGCCGGGTCGGGGCCCCGCTGTCGTTGGCCACGTCGGGGAAGACGGCGGAGATCTGGCCGAGCAGGTCGCTGTTGCCGTGCTTGGCGCGCAGATGCCCGTCCTCCGTGGCGGCCGACCTGAAATAGGCCAGCAGGAACACCCGGATGGCGGCGGTCAGGGATTCCGGCCGGCATGACCGTTCCGCCACCAGCGAGCAGAGCTGGTGCACCGACAGGTTTTCCCGTTTGGTCACCTCGATCAGGGCATCCCAGATCTGGGGTTCCATCCGCATGCTGGTGCGTTTGCCCAGCACGGTGACATTGCGGATCACGAGGTCGTTCTTGTTGGGCTTGACGTGCTTCGTCAGTCGTTCGGAACGGGGTGGCACCTGTGGACTCCCGGTACGCTGTCTGGTCGGCCATCGCGCCGCGGCCAACCGCGGCGTCGCATATAGAAATATGCGAGGTTATATGACCAATCAACACCGAATAGCGCTACCGGGCATAAATCCTTCTGCAGGCCCCCTCAACCCTGCGCCGAATCCTCCGTCGGGGTCAGGGTCTTGAGCGCGAGGGCGTGCACCCGTTCGGCGAGTTCGTCCCGTAACGTGTCATAGACGAGGCGCTGGCGGGCGACTCGGTTCAGCCCCTCGAAGGCGGCGGACACCACCTCCACGTCGAAATGCGTCTCCCCCTCCGGGCGGGCGCCGGCATGGCCCGCATGGCGGTGGGACACGTCCTTGACCCGCAGGCGCGTTGGGGCCAGGGCCTGGGTCAGCTTGGTCTGGATTCGGGTGGCGTATTCCATGGTCCGACCTTGGGGTTGGAAGGCGGGCGGGGGGCAGGGCTGCGCGCCCGTCACTTCACGGCGACGGGGACGTGGCTTACCTGACCCCTGTCACTGATAGGGATTTCCCATGCCGGATGCCAGCCCAACCGACCTGCGGGACCTGCGTGCCGCCGCCCCGCGGACGGCCGACCGGGCCGCCAGCCGCCCCGTCGGGCGGGTTACGGCGCTGGTCCTGCTCGGCCTGGTGATGCTGCTATGGGGCGGCAACTGGCCGGTCATGAAGGTGGCGGTCCAGGCCATGCCGCCGGTCAGCTTCGCCGCGTCGCGCCTGGTGCTGGGCAGCCTGACCCTGTTCGCCGTTGCGGCCGCGGCGGGGCAGCTGCGCCTGCCGTCGCGCCACGACCTGCCCATCGTGTTGTGGGTGGGGCTGCTGCAGATGGCGGTGTTCCTGCTCTGCGTCAGCCTGGCGTTGCAGCATGTCCCCGCCGGGCGCAGCGCCATCCTGGCCTATACCACACCCCTGTGGGTGGTGCCCCTGGCCCTGGTCTGGTTGGGGGAGACGTTGAACCGCATGAAGGTGGCCGGGCTGCTGCTGGGCCTGGCCGGCGTGGGGGTGCTGTTCAATCCGCTGGCCTTGGACTGGGGCGACCGGGAGATGCTGCTGGGCAACGGCCTGCTGATGCTGGCCGCCCTGGCCTGGGCGGTGAACATGGTGCAGGTGCGCCGCCACCGTTGGGAGGGCACGCCCCTGTCCCTGGGGCCCTGGCAGTTGCTGGTCGGGGCGGTGCTGCTGGTGCCGCTGGCCCTGGTGATGGAGGAACCCGGGCAGGTGGCCTGGACGGGGGAGCTGTGGGCCTGCCTGGTCTATAACGGCCCCATCGCCACGGCCCTGGGCTTCTGGGCCATCGTCAGCGCCAACCGGGCGCTGCCGGCCATCACCCTGTCCCTGTCCACCCTGGGCACGCCCCTGGTGGGGCTGGTGGCCAGCGCCTGGTGGTTGGGGGAGCCGCTGGGCTTGGCCAACCTGGCGGGCCTGGCCCTGATCGGCGCCGGGTTGGTGCTGGTGGCCCTGGCCGACCGGAAGCGCTGAGGCGGGCATCAGGGCCAGCGCCAGCCCGCCCGGCGCTTGAGGGAGCAGGTAAACCAAAGTTCCCGTCGGACAAGGGCGGATCGGGCCGGTCAGCCTTTCGTGGGGCGCGCCCGCGCGGCGCCTTGCCAGGGGGTCGCGGCCCACCCATACTCGGGCAATGCAGCGCAACAAACCCGGCCTTTCCTTCGACTTCCGTGAGCCGCCCCGGGCGGCGGTGAAGGCGTGCGAGCACCCCGGCTGCCGGGAGGCCGGCGACTACCGCGCGCCCAAGGCCCGCGACCGGCTGAACGACTATTACTGGTTCTGCCTGGACCATGTGCGGGAGTACAACAAGTCCTGGGATTTCTACGCCGGGATGAACCAGGCGGAGATCGAGAACCAGGTTCGCCACGACACCACCTGGCAGCGCCCCACCTGGCCCATGGGCAACTGGCGCACCCGTGAGCGGGCGATGCGCGACAAGGTGTTCACCGGCGGCTTCGCCTTCGGCGCGGAGTGGGGGAGGAGCGCAAGGCCGAGGCGCCCCGCCCCAAGCCCCGCACCCCGGAGGAGGAGGCGTTGCACGTGCTGGGCCTGGACCCGGGCTCGGACTTCGCCACGGTGAAGCGCCGCTACCGCGAATTGGCGAAAAAACACCATCCGGACGCCAACGGCGGCAGCAAGCAGGCCGAAGAACGGTTGAAGACGATCAACCAGGCCTATAACACCCTGAAGGCCAGCCTCGGCGCCGGTTGAACCCGGGCCGGACCTGCCGGACACGACCCGTCGGAAACGACAAAAAGACAGAGATGATGGCACCCGAAATGGCACCCCTCTCCGCCTCCGCGACCCACGAGCTTCCCGACGTCAAGGTTTCCGTCCGCGAGGTCTTCGGCATCGACAGCGACATGCAGGTCGCCGCCTTCTCCAACCGCACCGAGCACGTGCCGGAGATCGACGACGCCTACCGGTTCGACCGGGAGACGACCATGGCCATCCTGGCCGGGTTCTCCTACAACCGCCGCGTCATGATCCAGGGCTATCACGGCACCGGCAAGTCCACCCATATCGAGCAGGTGGCGGCCCGGCTGAACTGGCCCTGCATCCGCGTCAACCTGGACAGCCACATCAGCCGCATCGACCTGATCGGCAAGGACGCCATCGTGCTGCGCGACGGCAAGCAGGTGACGGAGTACCGGGAAGGCATCCTGCCCTGGGCGCTGCAACACCCCTGCGCCATCGTGTTCGACGAGTATGACGCCGGCCGCCCGGACGTGATGTTCGTGATCCAGCGCGTGCTGGAGGTGGAGGGCAAGCTGACCCTGCTGGACCAGAACAAGGTGATCCGGCCCCACCCGGCCTTCCGCCTGTTCGCCACCGCCAACACGGTGGGCCTGGGCGACACCACGGGCCTGTACCACGGCACCCAGCAGATCAACCAGGGCCAGATGGACCGCTGGAACATCGTGGCCACCCTGAACTACCTGCCCCACGACCAGGAGACCAAGATCATCCTGGCCAAGGTGAAGTCCTATGACACGGAGGAGAAGCGCGGCCTGGTCAGCGCCATGGTCCGCCTGGCCGACCTGACCCGCAGCGGCTTCATCGCCGGCGACATCAGCACGGTGATGAGCCCCCGCACCGTCATCACCTGGGCCCAGAACGCCGAGATCTTCGGCGGCGACGTGGCCTTCGCCTTCCGCGTCACCTTCCTGAACAAGTGCGACGAGGTGGAGCGGCCGACAGTGGCCGAGTACTACCAGCGCTGCTTCGGCAAGGAACTGCCGGTGACGGGCGGGGGCGTGACGCTGGTGTGAGGGGGTGACGTCCCCTGGTGAAATGAAAAATTGGACATTCACGGACACGCACAAACACACGCACAAACATACACGACTAAACTAAATCGAACCAAACTAGGTTAAATTGGCTGCGCCGCAGGCATTTTCTTTTTGTGTATGTTCGTGTGTGGATTGTGCGTGTTCGTGAATGTTTCTGGCCCCACCGTCAACTTGAAGGCGCCTTCACCAGCAGCCTCTCCGTCAACTTGAACGCCCCCTCCACCATCGGCCCTTACGACGGATATGGACTACGCCGACCTGGACCCGGAAACGAAAGCCCTGTGCGAGGCAACGATCGGTGCCCCGTTCGAGGTCTCCCGCTGCGTGGGCCATGGTTTCTTAGAGAATGTGTACAGAAAATCGCTGCTGGGGGAACTGGAAGACCGCGGCGTCCCCGTAGAGGAGGAGGTTCCCTTCTCGATCCGGTTCAAGACGCGGACCGTGGGTACCTACTTCGCGGACATCGTCGTTGGTCGGCGGGTGATCGTCGAGCTGAAGGTGGCCGAGGCCTTCGCCGACGCCCATGTGGGCCAGGTGCTGAACTATTTGAGGGTGAGCGGCCTGCGTGTCGGCCTGCTGTTCAATTTCGGCCTGCCGAAGGTTGCCTTCCGGCGGGTTATCCTGTGACCTAGTGCCCGCCTCACTTCGCCGTACTCCATCGCCAACCCGAGTGGCCAAGATGACCCAGGAATCCCCCCTCGAGAGCTTCAAGCGCGCCACGTCGGCCACGGTGCGGGCGATCGCGGAGAAGAAGGACTTGGCCGTCGGCTTCTCCGCGGAGCCGGCGGGGGTCACGGGGACCCGGGTGCGCGTCCCCCTGCCGCCGCGGGACCTGAACCCCAGGGACGTGGCGCTGGTGCGTGGGGCGGCGGACGCGGCGGCCCTGCGACTGAAGCACCATGACGCCGGGGTCTATGCCCACCGCATGCCGACGGGGGACACCGCCCGCCAAGCCTATGAGGCGTTGGAGCAGGCGCGGGTGGAGGCCATCGGCGCCACCCAGATGTCCGGCGTGGCCGCCAATTTGGGCGCCAACCTGGAGGAGAAGTACCGCCGCCAGGGCTTCGACCGCATCACCGATCGGGAGCAGGTGCCCCTGGCCGACGCGCTGCGCCTGCTGGCGCGGGAGGCCATGACCGGGGAGGCCCCGCCCCCGTCCGCCACCCAGGCCGTGGACCTCTGGCGCGGCTGGGTGGAGGAAAAGCTGGTCGGCAAGCTGGGCGACCTGACCAAGGTCATGGGCGACCAGGACGCCTACGCCCGCACCGTGCGCCGCCTGCTGTCCGACCTGGACATGGAGGTGGGCGCCGACCAGGAGGAAGCGGAGGAGGGCCAGGAGGAGAACCAGGCCGACGCCCCCTCCCCCCAGGAGGACAACGCCCCCATGGACGCGCAGGGGGGCGAGCAGTCGGCGGGTGAGCCGCAGGAGGCCGCCGCGTCCGAACAGAAGGAGATGAAGCAGCAGGAATCCGGCCAGGCGGAGGCGGAGGACAGCCTCAGCCAGATGGGCGAGGGCGAGGGGACGGAGGAGCCGGGCGACCCCGGCACGCCCCAGCGCAGCGACCGCTGGCGCAACGAGCCGGACACCGCGGGCTACAAGGCCTTCACCACCGCCTTCGACGAGGTGGTGGACGCCGCCGACCTGTGCGACCCGGATGAGCTGTCGCGCCTGCGCCTGATGCTGGACCAGCAGTTGCAGCACCTGCACGGAGTCATCGCCAAGCTGGCCAACCGGCTGCAGCGCCGCCTACTGGCCAAGCAGACCCGGTCTTGGGAGTTCGACCTGGAAGAGGGCATGCTGGACGCGGCCCGCCTGGCCCGCATCGTCATCAACCCCATGACGCCGCTGAGCTTCAAGCGGGAGAACGAGACGGACTTCCGAGACACGGTCGTGACCCTGCTGATCGACAATTCCGGCTCCATGCGCGGGCGGCCCATCAGCATCGCCGCCATCTCCGCCGACATCCTGTCCCGCACGCTGGAGCGCTGCGGCGTGAAGGTGGAGATCTTAGGATTCACCACCCGGGCCTGGAAGGGCGGGCAGAGCCGGGAACGCTGGATCGCGGCAGGCAAGCCCACCCAGCCGGGGCGGCTGAACGACCTCCGCCACATCATCTACAAGTCCGCCGACGCCCCCTGGCGCCGGGCCCGCCGGAACCTGGGCCTGATGCTGCGCGAGGGCATCCTGAAGGAGAACATCGACGGGGAGGCCCTGCTGTGGGCCCACAACCGCCTGATGGCCCGGCCGGAACAGCGCCGCATCCTGATGGTGATCAGCGATGGCGCCCCCGTCGACGACAGCACCCTGTCGGTGAACAGCGGCAGCTACTTGGAAAAGCACCTGCGCCAGGTGATCGAGTGGATCGAGAACCGCAGCCCGGTGGAGCTGGTGGCCATCGGCATCGGCCACGACGTCACCCGCTATTACCGCCGCGCCGTCACCATCATCGACGCGGAGCAGTTGGGCGGCACCATGATGGAGAAGCTGGCCGAGCTGTTCGACGAGGACGGCTCCCGCCGCCCCGGCGGCGCCAACGACAGCTTCGCCCCGGCCGCTGGTGGCCCGCGCAAGGTGGGCTTCAGCGCGGTCACGGCCGGGCGGCGGATGTAAGATCTACCGCTACGACCCTTTTTGCCTGCTTCCCCTGCGCAAGCAGGGGCCCACAGTTCTTCAATCTTGGGGCCGTTGGATGGCGGGTCAAAAACCGTGGGCCCCTGCTTTCGCAGGGGAGGCGATGGTTCCTGTGGGAGGCAGATGGCTGCTTCGTCATCACCCCGGCATTTCTGCGGGTGATGACAGACACAGCCCGACGCGTCAGGGAGGTACGGCACCTCGCCCTTGCAGCGCAGCCCCTCTCACGGCTCCACATACTGGCTGGCGGGCTGGCGCAGTTCCTGGTCCACCAGGGCGATCGCCTCGGGCGTGCCCACATGGTACCAGGGTCCCTCGTGCCGCAGGCCATACAGGCGGCCCTCGGCCTCCGCCTTCTTCCAGAGGTCCAGGTTGGAGAAGGGGCCCTCCGGCGAACCCTCGTACAGCTCCGGCTTCATGATGGACACGCCGCCGAAGACGAAGGGCGCCACCTCGTCCGCTTGGCGCAGGCGGGCGCTGCCGGCGGGTTCCAGGAAATAGTCGCCCCGCCCCTCATACCCCACAGCCCAGACGGTGGGGGCCAGCAGCAGCAGCGCGTCCATCCGCGCCGGGTCCCAGGCGTTCATCATCCGGCGGAGGGCGGGCACGGGGCCGTCCAGCCACAGGATGTCCGCGTTCACCACGAAGAACGGGTCCGTGCCAAGCAGAGGCAGCGCCTTGCGCACCCCGCCGCCGGTCTCCAGCGCCGTCTCTTCATAGGAGAAAACCGTGGCAGGTCCGCGGGTCCGGGCCTCCAGGTGGGCCCGGATCTTGTCCGCCAGCCAGTGGCCATTGACCACCGCCTGCCGCACCCCGGCCTGCTCCAACCGGTCCAGCGCATGGTCCAGCAGGGTCTGCCCACCCACCCGGACCAGGGGCTTTGGGGTTTCCAGGGTGATGGGCCGCATGCGCAGGCCCAGGCCCGCGGCCAGCACCATGGCCGTGCGGATCGAAATCATCTTGTTACTCCGAACCAAGGATGCGGCTGACGGCGCCGTCGGCCGGCAAATGGGACCTGACCCAGCCGGCCACCGGGGCCAGAGCGGGATGGGAAAGGGCGGCCGCGAACTGGCCCCAGACCCGCGGCAGGAAGGCGAGCTGCCGGGCACTGCGCCCCCCGGCCGCCAGCTGGGCCACCCGGCCCAGGATGCGGGCATGGCGCACCGCGCCCATCACGGCATAGCTGGCGGCGAAGTCTTGGCGGTCGAGGTTCGGCATGGCGGCCAGGTATCTCTCCACCATGGCGGCCTGGATGGCCGGGGGCACGTCGCGGCGGGCATCCTCCAGCAAGGACAGCAGGTCATAGCTGACCGGGCCGATGCCGGCATCCTGCACGTCCAGCAGGCCGCAGCCCCGCACCCCGGCCCGGGGCAACTGCATCAGGTTGCCGGGGTGGTAGTCCCGCAGCAGCAGGCCCTGCGGCACGGAAAGGGCCGGCGGCAGCACCGCGTCCCAGGCGGCGGCCAAGGCCTCCCGCTTCCCCTCCGCCAGCGCAGCGCCGGCGGCGGCCGGCAGGTAGGCGTCGGCGAACAGCATCACTTGGCTGCGGAACAGGGCGGAGTCATAGCGCGGCAGGTCCGGCGCGCTGCCCACCTCGAACCGTGCATGCAGGTGCGCCAGCACGTCCGTGGCCACGGCATAGAGCGGCCAGGGGTCGACCCCACCTTCCAGCAGGGATGCAAAGGTGGCGTCGCCGTAATCCTCCAGCAGCAGCAGCCCGGCGGGCGCATCCTCTGCAAAGATCTCCGGTGCCGACAGGCCGGCACCGCGCAGCAGGCTGCACACCCGGACGAAGGGCGGCACCTGGGCTGCCGCCGGGCCCGGCGCGTCCATCAGGATGGCGGTGGCGCCGGCCCGCGTCAGCCGCTCATACCGGCGGGAGGACCAGTCGGCCCCCATGGCCTGCCGCCCCGCCCCGCCCCAGCCTGACGCGGCCAGGAAACGGGTGATCTCCTGGTCCCGGACGGGATCCAAACCGGTCATTCCTGCAATCCCCTCACGCGCTCGACCCAACTCCCGAACCCCGCCAGCTCCGCCACCCGGCTGGTGGGTCCGGTGGTCCGCAGGGTGATGTCCAGCCGGTCCGCGGGCAGCAGGGATCCCAGCCGGTCCGGCCATTCCACCAGGGCGCAGGCCTCCGCCCGCACCTCCTCCCAGCCCAACTCCATCACCTCCTCCGGTGCCGTCAGGCGGTACAGGTCGAAGTGCCACAGCTCGAGACTCGGCAGGGCATAGGTCTGCACCAGGGTGAAGGTGGGGCTGGGCACCTCCTCCTCCGGGTCGCCGGACAGGAACCGCACCAGGGCGCGGGCGAAGGCGGTCTTGCCAGCGCCCAAATCGCCCCGCAGCGCCACCATGTCGCGGGGCCGCAGCAGCGGGGCCAGCCGGGCCGCCAGGGCCGCGGTGGCGGCCTCGTCTTCCAGGGGGATGGTCAGGGTGGTGCTGGGCGTCATGGGGCGTCAGGGATCAAAGGCCGCGCATTCTCGACATCCCGCCATGCGCCCGCAAGGCCCAAAGCGGGGGCAATGTCGGTTGATCCCCGGATCGATTCGGGGCAGGAAACGGGCCATATGTTGTCCGGGAACGCCACACAGGACCGAGCAGAGCCCATGTCCGATACCGTCCACGCCACCGATGTCGTCATCATCGGCGCCGGCCCCGTGGGGCTGTTCGCCGTGTTCGAGTGCGGCATGCTGAAGATGCGCGCCCATGTGGTGGACGCGTTGGACATGCTGGGCGGGCAATGCACCGCCCTGTACCCGGAGAAGCCCATCTACGACATCCCCGCCCACCCGGCCATCGACGGGGCGGACCTGATCGACCGGCTGGCGCAGCAGGCCGCCCCCTTTGGCCCCATCTACCATCTGGGCCAGCAGGTGACCTCCCTCACCCGGCAGGGGGACGGCTGGCGGGTGGGCACGGACAAGGGCACCGTCATCGACTGCAAGGCGGTGATCATCGCCGCCGGCGTCGGCGCCTTCGGCCCCAACAAGCCGCCCCTGGAGGGGCTGGAGCGGTATGAGGGCACGGGCATCTTCTACCTGGTGAAGCGGCGGCAGGACTTTGCCGGCAAGCGGGTGGTCATCGCCGGTGGCGGCGACAGCGCCGTGGACTGGGCCATCAGCCTGTCCGAGGTGGCGGCCCAGGTCATGGTGGTCCACCGCCGTGCCAAGTTCCGCGCGGCACCGGAGAGCGTGTCCCGCCTGGAAGCCCTGGTGAAGGAGGGCCGAGTGGAGATGGTGGTGCCCTACCAGCTTTCCGGCCTGGAGGGGGAGGGCGGCACCCTGACCGGCGTGCGGGTGGCGGACCTGGACGGGCAGGAGAAGGTGTTGGGGGCCGACGCCCTGCTGTGCTTCTTCGGCTTGGCCATGAACCTTGGCCCCATCGCCGACTGGGGCCTGACCCTGGAGAAGCACCACATCGCCGTGGAGCAGCGGACCCTGGCCACCAGCGCGCCGGGCATCCATGCCATCGGCGACATCGCGACATACCCCGGCAAGCTGAAGCTGATCCTCTGCGGCTTCAGCGAGGCCGCCATGGCCGCCCACGCCATCCACCCCCTGGTCCACCCGGGCGAGGCGCTGCACTTCGAGTACTCCACCAGCAAGGGCGTGCCGGGAGCCTGACACGCCCTCACGCCACCGTCCGCCTCGCTTCCCGGCCGGGGAGGGCGGCGAGGACGGCGCGGCGTTGGTCGGGGGTCATGCCGCCCCAGCGGGTGATCTCCTCCAGCGTGCGCAGGCAGCCCAGGCAGTAGGTGCGGCGGGCGTCCAGTTGGCAGACGCGCACGCAGGGGCTCTTCACATAGTCGTCCGGGTCGGGGGTGGTGCTCATCGGGCGGCCTCCGCCAGGGCTTGGCCGAGGCGGTGGCCGCTGACCCAGGCGGCCTCCCCCCGCGCCTCCAGGCACCAGTCGCCGCAGGCGCCCAGGTCCAGGTCCCAGTCCAGCAGGTAGCCGCTGCCCAGCGGGGCCGTGGGCAGGGCGTAGCGCCAGCGGTGGGCGGCGGCGTAGGTGGGTTTCGCCTCCAGCCCGGTCAGGGCGCGGAAGGCGGACAGGAGGGCAGGCAGCACCTGCTCCGGCGTCTCCTCCAGGTGCCTTGCCGACCATGCGGGGGCGGCGTGCAGGACCCAGGTGTCCAGGTCGCCGCGGCCGGGCTTGGCCCCATCGCGGGCCAGCCAGGAGAGGGGGCGGTCGTCCCCGCCGGCCCCGGCCACGAAGGCGCCGGCCCAGGCGGGGTGGGGGCCGGGGGCAGGGCGAGCATGGCGGTCCAGCAGGGGGCCATGGTGGCGGCCGCGGCCTGCGCTGCCAGGGCGGGCGCCGCCCCTTCCAGGAAGGGCATCGCCTGGGGGGAGGGGACGGCGACCACCAGCCGGTCGTAGGTGCCCAGGTCCGTGCCGTCCTCCGCCACCAGATGCCAGCCGGCGGCGGTGCGGGCGGCGGTGGAGACGCGGAGGGACCAGGTGACGTCCAGCCCGTCGGCCAGGGCCTTCACCAGGCCGTTCATGCCGGGCAGGCCGACGAATCGCTCGCCGGGGCTGTCCTCCACCCGGCCATCGGGGTGGAGGCGGACGAGGCGGCCGGGCCAGGGGGCGGCGTGGCCGTCGCGGATCAGGGTGTTCATCACGGCCCGGAAGGCCGGGTCGCGGGCGGTCAGGTACTGGCCGCCATGGTCGAACCGCCAGTCCCCGACCCGGCGGGTGGAGAGGCGGCCGCCGGGGCCGCGGCCCTTGTCGAAGACCCGCGCCGGCAGCCCCGCCGAGAGGAGCGCCCGGGCGCAGGCGAGGCCGGAGAGGCCGGCGCCGATGATGGCGGTGGTGGGCGCGCTTGGCATGGGGGTCCCGGCGTTTCAAGTTCTTGCCCAGGAAACTAGGCGCCCGCGCCGGAAAATCCAGCGCCTGTCGTTACCCCGTCCGATCGCGCGAAAAGGGGTTAATCTGTTAAGCTTGTCTTAGGATTCCGGCCCTTAGCCTTCGCCCCATGAACAGCGACTGGACAGAGACCACGGCGGGTGCCTCGGCCCCGGGGCGGGAGCGGCCCCGGGCGCGCTTGGCGTTGCGGGGGATGCTGGGCCGCCCGGCCGGAGTGCTGGGCTTCGGCGCCGGCTGCTCCGTGCTGCTGGGCCTGATCATCGGCCACCACCATCTGGGCATGGACCACGGCACCTTGTGGGAGACGGGGGCCGTCACCCTGCTGGGCCTGGGCTTCAGCCTGCTGGCCGCCGGCCATACCGTGACCCTGCACCGCCGCCTGCGCGACACCGAGGCCGACGCCACCGCCATGACGGGGGAGGTGCAGCGCCTGACCCGGCGGCTGGCGGAAAAGGAGCTGGCCCTGGCCACCCTGCGCGAGGGGAGCGCCGGTACCGCGACATCTATGAGAATTCGGTGGAGGGCATCTTCACCACCACCCCCGACGGCCGCTTCGTCAGCGCCAACCCGGCCCTGGTCCGGCTGCTGGGCTTCCGCGACGAGGGGGACCTGGTGTCCACCCTGCGCGACACGGCCCGCCAGCTTTACGTGGACCCGCACCGGCGGGAGGCCTTCGTCCGCGCCGTGCTGGAGGGCGGTTCCGTCACCGGGTTCGCCGCCGAGGTGCGCCGCAAGGACGGCAGCACCCTGTGGATGGAGCTGACCGCCCGGGCCGTGCGGGACGTGGCCGGGCGGCTGGTGGCCTTCCAGGGCACCGCCCAGGACGTGACCGAGCGGCACCGTGCCGCCGAGGCCCTGCGCCATGCCAAGGAGCAGGCCGACATGGCCAACCGCGCCAAGTCGGAGTTCCTGGCCAACATGAGCCATGAGCTGCGCACGCCCCTGAACGCCATCATCGGCTTCAGCGAGATCATCGGCAACCAGACCCTGGGCCCCATCGACGACCCGTCCTATGCCGAGTATGCCCGCGACATCCATGACAGCGGCAAGCTGCTGCTGGACCTAATCAACGACATACTGGACCTGTCCAAGATCGGGTCCGGCAAGAAGGAGCTGCATGAGCGCAGCGTGGACGTGCCCCGGGTGATCTGGTCCTGCCTGCGGCTGGTGCGGGAGCGCGCCCTGGCCGGCGGCATCACGCTGGAGACCGACCTGCCGGAAAGCCTGCCGCCCGTGCGGGCGGACGAGGTGGCGCTGAAGCAGGTGCTGTCCAACCTGCTGACCAACGCCGTGAAGTTCACGCCCGCCGGCGGCCGCGTCACCGCCGGGGCCCGGGTGGCGCCGGACGGGCGGCTGATGCTGACCGTGCGGGACACCGGCATCGGCATGGACCCGGACGACATCCCCCGGGCCATGGAGCCCTTCCGCCAGTTGGACAGCCACCTGACCCGCGCCGCGGGCGGTGCCGGCCTTGGCCTGCCCCTGGTCCAGGCCCTGGTGGAGCTGCATGAGGGCGCCTTCACCCTGGACAGCCGCAAGGGCGAGGGCACCACCGCCACCGTCTGGCTGCCCGCCGACCGGCTGCAACGCCTGGCCGCCACCAGCATGGTCCCGGCCCGCTGAGCCCCCGGGGGACGGCGACCCGCGTCACGCCAAAGGTGACCAAAGGAGACCTTAAGGTGACCAAAGGTGACGCTTAAGGTGACACGCGTCTCCTATCCGGCCCTTGATATCGTTGGGATTTCCGCCTTAAGGAGACAAACGCGACCGGGTTCGGACCACGTCACCTTAGTCTCCTTAAGCACCCCATAACCCCACGACCCCACTTGTCCCAAGACCCGCCCCCGGGCAGCCCAGGGGCAGGGTGAGTATGGCATGAGATAGGAAAGTTGTCATTAGCGTTCCCTCTCCCTGGGGAGAGGGTGCCGCCGAAGGCGGCGGGTGAGAGCCTGCCCCCGCGGAGGCGGGGGAGGTGGGCGTAGGGACCGAGCGCCAATCCCTCAACGACCATCACTTTGCCAGCCATCAAGCTCCACCGCTTCCCCCGCGAAGGCGGGGGCCCACGGTTTTTGACCCGGGGTCTGCCGGGACAGGCGGAAAGGAACTGTGGACCCCCGCCTTCGCGGGGAAGCAGGAAGGGGGGACCCGGGTTGGCTAGCTGGCCACCGGGGATGCCACCGCGGCAGGCGCCCCCGCCACCGGGGCCGTGAAGGCCAGGGTGTTCAGGCTGTCCAGGACGGCCTCGGCCAGCATGAAGGTGGTGACCCGGCCGGGGTCGTCGGGGGCGAGGTCATGCCTGAGCCGCCGCAGCACCACCCCCAGCTTTGCAGCCGCGTCGGCCACGGTACAGGTGGGCTCATGCGCCAACAGCACGGTCAGCCGGCCCTTGCGGTCCAGCATCTCCCCCAACTCGTCCTCCGGCAGGCCGGAGCGCGGCGTCCGGTCAATCTCCTCCAACAACCCCACGATCCGCTTCACGGCCGGCGACAACATGCAAATCCCCCTCGGCCCGACGCGGGCCTTTGCCTGGTGGGTTGGATGGGATACGGTACGAGGTTACACGCTGCGTATAGGCTTGCGGCGTGAATGCTACGTAGCGTAACGCTGTGAGGCGCCCCGTGTCAACACCCAAAACACCATCCGAAGACCGCCTTGCCATCACCGGCCGCCAATGCAAAGCCGCCCGCGCCCTCCTGGGCTGGGACCAGGAGGAGCTGGCACGGCGGAGCGGGGTGGCGCGTCCAACGATCACGAACTTTGAGAATGGGAAGCGGGTGCCGATTTCAGCGACTTTGAACCAGATAGTACGCTCTTTTATGTCAAATGGTATTGAGTTTGTCTCTTCTACTGACGAGCAATCAAAAGGTGTAATTTTGAGGATAGCTTGAGTCTTCAGATCCCTACTTTAATCCTTAGAAACTTCTGAAAGCACCCTGCAAGTGGCGGTAGTGTCCCATGGAAATGCAGCACTTCGCGAATGTCATTCTTGGCCAACTTCAATCGACTTGCACAAATAGCCAGTAAAAACTCCGATGCTGCTTCACCGAGTTCATTATCCGCGTTCTCCAGTATGCGGATGACGAAAGATCGAAGCAAGAAGCTCAATTCACTGTTCTGGGTATAATCTAATTCCTCCGGAAAAGCTCCCCGCAGGAAAGCAGCTTGTATAATGCCATCGTTATATCTTCCAAAGCATTCCGGAGCCAAAAGAGTTTGATGAAATGCACCAGAGGTTAATTTGGCTTTATCGCCCGTTCTAATGCCATCCAACACACAAGCGACAGTCACGTATACGTCTTCTTGGGAAGTGTCTGATACAGCATTGTTCTTATCCCAGAATGCGAATGTCTCGCGAAGTCGCAGTGGGTCACCAGTGGGGCCTTTCAGGAAAAGGGTGTTAAGCTTCACTAAACCGCCAGATCGCAGTTCATCAAGCCGCTCATCAACCGCTTTACGCTCATCAGCGGACAAGAATTTTTCGCTACTTTCGTCATCTATCCTTGTAATCTGGTGTAGACATTCCTTTTCCGTAGTCCACGCATTAGTGCCAGACCGGGAAGGAAACGTAAGTTTTTCAATGCTTTCCACAGTATGCTTTGGGAGTTTGTTGTTATATTCCAGATCACTGACGAGAGTTCTATAGCGAGGCTCATGTGTGTGTTTGGCAAAATATGATAAATAGACTCTGGGCTGGTTCTTAATCTTATCCCTCAACTCAAGGCTTGCACTCTGCAAAGACACCCCTGTGTCAATGACGGAGGAGATAACCAAAACTGAAGATTTTTCCCGGATCGCGCAAACACCTAAATCTCTATGGTAAATTAAGGGTATATCGCGGCCCAGCCATTCAGCGATAGCTTTTTGTGCGATTTCTGCCAAGGTTTTCGAATCTTCTGTGTCTACATAAATGATTGCGGCCGCGTTCACTGGCGTGTATCTCAATAGTCTTTCCAAAAATAGGGAGTGCAGCTCAGCATCCTGCGCCAATATTCTTACATCGATGAACAAGTCACCTGCAAGATGACGTGAGTCGGGTGGGAATTTGACGCGAAAAAAACCCTTGCCGGCATAGCGGCTCATCAAATTTCGTAGAGCTACTGGTGAGTCCTCAGCCTTCACGACATAGCTGGAAATGTTATTGCTGTCGGTGAGGAATTGCTCTCCAGCAAAATGCACGGCGCGGGATCCCTCCTTGCAATACGGACATGTTTCTGCGTCATAATCTGTAGTTCCAGAAAACATTCCATTTGGGTTGAGATTTTGATCATCAAAAAAATCAAAAATCGTGTTGCACCCCGAAGCCTTAGGTGCGAAGGAGATTAAATTCATCACGTACTTTCGTTCAATGCCCATGCTTATGATCTTTTTGTACATGTTTCCGCTAGTAGTCGCAGAGATAAGTATCAGATAGTTATCAGTGCCAGGTGTTTTAATTCTTTCCAAATTTCCATAAGAAGAGAAGCTTTCAATTGTAGGGAAATATCCGCGATCACCCGTCATGGACAGCTTAAGGGCCAATGCTGCTTTCACCACAATACCTATTGTCGATGAGTCAATGAAAATATGATCAGGTTTTTTCTCAAGAGCTGGCAGAAGAGCTAATGAAAGGAGGGTTAATTCTGTGCCCATCTGCATCAAGTTAGCAACACGAATGAAGGCTTTAGAATGCCGGCCGGACGGATGTACAAAATGATAAGTTCCCTTGGGTTGAATTAAGCCTTCTCGAACTTGAAAGATTTTTTTGGCTCCCGAATAAATCAAATTGCCAAAATCCGTTTGCTTAATAGTTAATTTCATGGCTGTTAAATTAATAACTCGCCCCATTGAGCCATTGCTATGAAAGGACAGGAGCACAACAGGCATTTTGGTCGGGTCAGATCGCCATTTGGCCACTTTCTTAAGCATCTCATTAACAATGGCTCTAATCGAGTCCACTGCGTCGTCACGCACTAGAAAAATTAGGGCTTGCGGACGTAGGTTGGTGGTAACGTCTGTATCCATAGAAAAAAAGAAGCTGCTTTCATTCAATGATAAGGAGGGTATAAAGTAGACTGCAACGCTCTTGTTCTGACCTTCGCTGAGGAGTTTGGCTCTGAAATTGAACATTGGACTGCTTCCCGTGGTTTACAATTTTGTCACATGCGTTCATTCAGAGGCAGAAGAACCGTAAATAGAGTCCCGCGTGCAAATGGGAGCTTTGTCGGCCTTGAACTTTGAGTGTCTGTATCTAGAAGCTCTAAATCCTGTTCTGACAAACTCTGCGCCCACGGTGCTCGCGTTTTAAACTGCTTGAAGAGAGACAACCGGCCAGAACGTAGACGGAAATAACCAGCTTGCGTTTTAAGTATCGCAATTAGCTCATGCAAGCCTTGACCCGCAGTATCAATTTTTCTAGTCGTAAACCCTCGCTTAAAACACTGAGAAACGCTTTTGTATTCATCATCTATACCGTCATCTTCATTTAATTCACGACCCATCACCCTTGCAGCAAGCCCAGGTCCATTGTCAAACACGCTCACTTCCAGAAAGGTTGTATTGTCGCCGAACCGACTCTTCTGATATTCAATATATCTTTGAAGGGGCCGATCTTCACCCGTAATCCAATACACATTCCCTTGCTCTATTTTCTGGAATGAAAAATAGATTCCCCTTATGGGTTTCCTTACTGACGTTCCGTCAGCATTTGTTCTAGCATGGAAGTAAGTATTAGCAAAAAGCTCCCTGGCCACAGATGCTATAGAGCTGATGTTATCTCCAGTTATCTTTGCCACCCTTGTTGGTGTAAGCATCGACGAAAGAATTTTTTTGACAAGAACTTCAAATTCTGCATCATCAATAAAGGGATCATTACGTATCTCATAATCATTTATATTGGCAGCATATAGCAAATCTAGTTTCGCACTAGATTTCTCGTCAGCGGCCATTAATAGTACTGATTTGCCTTTCTGGGTATTTTGAAAATCCTTCTTGTTCATAGATGTGAATCGATAATCGAGAGCCTCATTAAATGCTTTTGTAAGAGAAAGAACTTGGTCTGGGCCTCTAACTTCTTTTGCTAAACAGGCGGCGACTATACCTGGAAGTTTTCCAGTATAATCCATCGCTACATCGTTACTACTTTTCTGGCGACTTTTCGTAATCAAGAATCCCTGACCTCCGAACCGATGAGCCCAGGTCATAATACATTGAGCAATCGCCGCAGAAACGCCTGAAGATTGATTGTCATAGCTCGCAGGCAACTCTATATACCTATCATGCTCGGGAGCCTTTGCGAGATGAAGTAAAACCGTTTCGGCATCATCAAGACGAAAATTAGAAGAAATCTTCAGCATTGTAGGCTCCATACAGCTCACACATCCAAGTTCGCCACCTTCAGCGCGTTGTCCTGGATGAACTGGCGGCGGGGTTCGACGATGTCGCCCATCAGGGTGCTGAAGACGTCCTCGGCCTCGTCGGCGTGGCTGACCTTGACCTGGAGCAGGGTGCGGTTGGCGGGGTCCAGGGTGGTTTCCCAGAGCTGGTCGGGGTTCATTTCGCCCAGGCCCTTGTAGCGCTGGATGGTCAGGCCGTGGCGGCCCTGTTCCAGCACCGCCTCGAACAGGCCGGCGGGGCCGAAGATGGTGGCGAGCTGCTTGGTGCCGCGGTGCATCAGCCGGGCGGGCTGGGCATAGGTGGCGGACAGGTCGGCGGACATGGCGTCCACGCGGCGGGCCTCAGCGCTTTTCAGCAGGTCGGCGTCCACGGGGTGGCGGTGGGTGACGCCGCGGCGGTGGCGCAGCAGGACGTAGCCGCCATCCGGTGACGCCTCCCCCGCCAGCCGCCCAGGGTGGCGGCGGTGGCGCCGGGGGCCAGGGTGTCGCCCGCGGCCTCTGCCCGGCGCAGGGCCAGGCGGTTCAGGCGGTCGGCGACCTCTGCCGCCACGGTGGCGGCAAGGGCGGGGTCATCCACCGCGCGGATGGACAGGGCACCGGGGACCAGGGACGCTTGCTCCACCACCTCACGGCTGCCGACCTTGCGGGACAGGGTGGCCAGGGCGGCGCGGGCGGCACGGGCCTGTTCCACCAGACCGCGGAGCTGTTCGCCCATAACGGGGCCGGGCAGGGTGCCGGACAGGCCGGTCTCCAGCGCCTCCAGCGACACGTCGTCGGTGCCCTGGCCGATCAGGTAATCCTCCAGCGCGCGGTCGTCCTTCAGGTACCGCTCCTTGGCGGTGCCGCGCTTCACGCGGTAGAGGGGCGGCTGGGCGATGTACAGGTAGCCCTTCTCGATCAGCTCCGGCATCTGGCGATAGAAGAAGGTGAGCAGCAGGGTGCGGATGTGGGCGCCGTCCACGTCCGCGTCGGTCATGATGATGACCTTGTGGTAGCGCGCCTTGTCGATGTTGAACTCATCCCGGCCGATGCCGGTGCCCAGGGCGGCGATGAGGGTGCCGATCTCCGCTGACGACAGCATCTTGTCGAAGCGCGCCCGCTCCACGTTCAGGATCTTGCCGCGCAGGGGCAGGATGGCCTGGTTCTGGCGGGAGCGGCCCTGCTTGGCGGAGCCGCCGGCCGAGTCACCCTCCACCAGGAACAGCTCCGACAATGCCGGGTCCCGCTCCTGGCAGTCGGCCAGCTTGCCGGGGAGGCTGGCCATGTCCAAAGCACCCTTGCGGCGGGTCAGCTCACGGGCCTTGCGGGCGGCCTCCCGCGCGGCGGCGGCCTCCACCACCTTGCCGACGATCTTGCGGGCGTCGGCGGGGTGTTCCTCAAACCAAGTGGAGAGGGCGTCGGCGGCGATGCTCTCCACCACCGGCCGCACCTCCGAGCTGACCAGCTTGTCCTTGGTTTGGCTGGAGAATTTGGGGTCGGGCACCTTGACGGAGATGATGCAGGTCAGCCCCTCGCGCATGTCGTCGCCGGAGAGGGCCACCTTTTCCTTCTTCAGGATGCCGGACTCCTCCGCGTACTTGTTGACGGTGCGGGTCAGGGCGGCGCGGAAGCCGGCCAGGTGGGTGCCGCCGTCGCGCTGGGGAATGTTGTTGGTGAAGGACAGCACCGTCTCATGGTAGCTGTCGTTCCATTGCAGGGCCAACTCCACCCCGATGGACGTGCCGATGTCGCTGGCGCGGTCGCCGCGGACATAGATGGCGGGCTTGTGGATGGGGGTCTTGGAGCGGTCCAGGTACTGGACGAAGGCCTCAAGGCCCCCCTCATAATGCAGCTCCACCGTCCGCGGCTCCACCCCGCGGGCGTCGGTGAAGACCAGCAGGACGCCAGAGTTGAGGAAGGCCAGCTCCCGGAACCGGTGCTCCAGGGTCTGGAAGTCGAACTCCGTCTTGGTGAAGGTCTCCTTCGACGGAAGGAAGGTGACCTGGGTGCCGGTGAAGGGCTTGCCGGCGCGGGGGCCGGACTCGAAGTTGGGGGCCTCACCCACGTCCTTGAGCGGGGCGACGGCGTCGCCGTGGCGGAACTGCATCTCCCACACCCGGCCCTGGCGCCAGATGCGCAGGTCCAGCACCTCCGACAGGGCGTTGACGACGGAGACGCCGACGCCGTGCAGGCCGCCGGAGACCTTGTAGCTGTTCTGGTCGAACTTACCGCCGGCGTGGAGCTGGGTCATGATGACCTCCGCCGCCGACACGCCCTCCTCCGCGTGGATGTCCACGGGGATGCCGCGGCCGTTGTCCTTCACCGTGACGGAGCCGTCGGCGTTCAGGGTGATCTCCACCCGGTCGGCGTGGCCGGCCAAAGCCTCATCGATGGCGTTGTCCACCACCTCATACACCATGTGGTGCAGGCCGGAGCCGTCATCCGTGTCGCCGATGTACATGCCGGGGCGCTTGCGCACCGCGTCCAGGCCCTTCAGGACCTTGATGGAGCTGGCACCATACTCCTCAACGGCGGAGGCGGCGGCGACGGGGGATGGGCTTCCTGGGACATGCTTCTCGGACTTGGTACGACGGACAGGAACGGGACAGCAGCTTAGCCGATTTCGCCCGCCAAGGGGGAGAAACCTGGACCCTTATATGGGGGTTATCGCAACGCAATTCAGCAAGAAGTTGGGGGGCTCCCCCTCACCCCGACCCTCTCCCGGGGGGGAGAGGGGGAGGGCGGCAAGGTCCAGCGTGGTGAGGTGGCTGTCCTCCACGCGGATGTGGGTGGCGGCGGCGCCCAGCTCGGCGAAGACGGCGGCGTCGGTGCCGGTCAGCCAGGCTTGGCTGCCGGTGGCCAGGATCTCCTGGAACAGGGCGGTGCGGCGGTCCGCGTCCAGGTGGGCGGCGACCTCATCCAGCAGCAGCAGGGGTGCTGTGCCCGTCTCCGCCTTCATCAGGCGGGCGTTGGCGAGGATGATGGAGACGAGGAGGGCCTTCTGCTCGCCGGTCGAGCCCAGCTCCGCCGGCATGGACTTGGCGAGGTAGGTGACGGACAGGTCGCTGCGGTGGGGGCCGACGGCGGCGCCGCCGCTTTCGGCGTCGCGGCGGCGGGAGTCGCGCAGGGCGGCGCGCAGGGTGTCTTCGGCCTCCAGGGCGGGGCGGTCGGCGACGGTGGCGTCCACCTCCCCCTCCATGCGCAGGCCGGGGGCGGGGAAGGGGCCGACGCCTTGCGCCGAGGCGGCGGCGAGGCGGCTGACCATGTCGGCCCTTGCGGCGGCGATGGCGACGCCCAGGGTGGCCATCTGGTCCTCCAGCGCGCCCAGCCAGGCGGGGTCGTGGGGGCCGTCGCGCAAGATTCGGGCCCGCTCCCGCAGGGCATTCTCATACTTGGTCAAGCGGCCGGCATGGGCGGGGTCGAAGCCGAAGACCAGCCGGTCCAGGAAGCGGCGGCGGGCGCTCGCGGCGTCCGTGAACAGGCGGTCCATCTGGGGGTGAGCCAGGCCATGGCCACATGCTCCGCCAGCGCCACCTGGCCCTTGGCGGGGCGGCCGTCGATGTGCACCAGGCGCCGCTCGCTGCCGGCCTCCGCGCCCGGGTCGCGGCCGGTGCCCAGCTCCACCGGGCCGGTGGGGGTGAGGACCGTGGCGGCGACGGCCCAGCCGGGGCCCGCCCACTCCGCCCCGCCGCCGATGCGCTCCACCTCGCTCAGCTTCGCCCGGCGCAGGCCGCGGCCGGGGGAGAGGAAGCTCACCGCCTCCAGCAGGTTGGTCTTGCCGGCCCCGTTGGGGCCCGTCAGCACCACGGGCCGCGCGTCACAGTCCAGCCGCGCGGCGGCGTAAGAGCGGAACCGGGTCACGGTCAGCCGGGTGACGGCCAGGGAAGGGGTCATGGCCGGCCGCGCCCGGGGGACGGATGGGACAAAGGCGGGCGTGCGGGCACGGGGCGACACTCGTTCCGGGACGGGACGGTATCTAGGGCGAGGTGGCGTGCCGATGCAAGGGGGGCGGCCGTTCCCGTGCTTGCTGGCCGCTGGTCCAAAGAACACGCACGAACACGCACCATCCACTCACGGACACGCACAAAGCCGAAAAGGAACTGCGGCTTCGCCGCGGTTTGGTGCTGCCGCAGGCTTTGTTCTCTTGTGAATGTTCGTGCGTGCTTTTGTGCGTGTCCGTGAATGTTTCCTGGACCAGCGCCGCCGGATAAGCGCCCCCTACTCCGCCGCGGTCTTCGTGCCCAGCACCCGCTGCTGCGTGCCCTTCGTGTAGACCTTGTCCGTGGGCAGCACGTCGGCGGGGGCGTATTCCGGCGGGCCGGCCAGCCGCTCATACAACGGGCCGAAATCCACGCCGGTGGCGGTGAAGAGCTGGTCGTAGTCGTCGATGACGAAGTAGGTCTGCTGGTAATCGTCGATACGGTAGCGGGTGCGCATCACCCGTTCCAGGTCGAAGCCGATGCGGTTGGGCGAGGGGCTCTCGATGGCATAGGGCGTCTCCCCCGCCGAGGACAGGATGCCGGCGCCATAGACCTTGGTCTGCCCGTCCTCCCGGATCAGGCCGAATTCCACCGTGTACCAGTAGAGGCGGGCCAGGTTCTCGATCCGGCCCAGGCCCAGGGCCCGCTGGCCGCCCTTGCCATAGGCCTGCATGTAGTCCGCGAAGACCGGGTGCAGCAGCAGGGGCACGTGGCCGAAGAAGTCGTGGAAGACGTCCGGCTCCTCCAGATAGTCCATCTCCTCCGGCTTGCGGATCCAGTTGGTGACGGGGAAGCGGCGGTTGGCCAGGTGGTCGAAGAAGGCGCCCTCCGGGATCAGGCCCGGCACGGCCACGATCCGCCAGCCCGTGGCCTTTTCCAGCATGTCGGACGCGCGGCGGAAGTCCGGCACGCCGTCGCCCGCGTCCAGCCGGGACAGGCAGTCCATGAAGGTCCTGGCGGCATAGCGCGGCAGCAGCTTGCTCTGCCGGTCATAGAGGGTGCGCCAGAGGGCGTGGTCCGTGTCGGTGTACCGGTCCCAGCCCTGGTCGATTGTGAAGTCGGCGGCCATGGACGAGTAATCGCCGCGCAGCTCCTTCGCCGTCTTGCCGGAGCTCGCCGTGGCGGCCTTGAAGCCATCCCCCGTGGTCATGATGTGGAGTCCCCGCTGGTTCAGCCTGTTGGCGCAATTTTACCGCCGCGGGGTGGGCATTTCCTTGCGGATGTGTCGGGGTGGACGGGTACAGGGGCGATTTCCTGCCGTTTGGCGGTTCGGCGGCGCAATGTTTTGCTGAAGGAGTTTGTGCGGTGCGGGGGCTACGCCGCCAGCACGTCCTCCAGGATCGCCTGGCTGTGGTTGAAGACCAGGGAGAAGTGGCCCTCGCCCGCGATGAAGTTGGCCTTGGCGCCCGGGATGTGCTGGGCGTACCAGCGGCCGGAGGCGGGGGGACGGTGACGTCGGCCAGGCCGTGCCAGACGGTGACCCGGCCGTTGATGCTGGCCACGTCGAAACCCCAGGGGGTGGCATAGGTGCGGGCGTCGTCCAGGGGGCCGTGGATGCCGGTCCGCAGCGCCTCGCGCCAGCCGTTCACCAGCCGGTCGCCGAACCGGTTGCGCAACAGGTCCGGCGTGGCATAGGGCATGCCCAGCCGGTTGCGCAGCATCTGGGCCAGGGCCACGGGGTCGCGGGTGTTGACCAGCCGCCGGGCCATGTGGGCGGTCAGGCGCATGGCCAGGGGCCGGCGGCCCAGGTTGAACAGCAGGCTGGAGGGGCTGCCCACTTCCCACCCCTGCCCTGCCGGGCCCAGGGGGCAGACCAGGGCGGTGGCGGAGAGGCGGTCGGGGATGGCGTGGGCACAGGCGGCGGCATAGGGCCCGCCGCCGGACATGCCCACCAGCGCCACCCGGTCCAGGCCCAGCGCATCCAGCAGGTGCGCCACGTCCGGCGGCCAGTCCAGCAGGCGGCGGCCGGGCTTGGCGTCCGACAGGCCGTAGCCCGGCCGGTCGGGGGAGATCAGCCGCACAGCCGGCAGGTCCGGCAACAGCTCCGGCTCCAGCCGGGAGCTGGGATAGCCATGGAAGTACAGCACGGGCGGCCCGCCGGGGTCGCCATACTCGGCATAGCCCAGGGCGCGCCCGTCGGGCAGGCGGATGGTGGCGTCGCGGCGGGTGGGAGGTGTCATGATCGGGTCATATTGGACCCCTGCCGGGAGGACGCAAGCCGCCCGGGGCCCCCTACCCCGACTGCGGCCCCACGCCCTCACCGCCCCTTCGGCAGAGGCAAACAGGTGCTGTGCTTGACCACGTCCAGGACGAAGCTGGAGCGCACGTCCTTCACGCCGGGGATCTGCAGCAGCTTGCCCATGCTGACCTCGGCGTAGGCGTCCAGGTCGGGCACCACCACCTGGAGCAAATAGTCCATGGTGCCGGTCATGACGAAGCAGGACACCACCTCCGGGATCGCCTCCACCGCGCGGCGGAAGCGGAGGTCGCCTTCGGCGTTCTGGTCGATCTTCACCTCCACGAAGGCGACGACGCCGAAGCCCAGCTTGCGGCGGTCCAGGATGGCGGCGTAGCCCTGGATATAGCCGTCTTCCTCCAGGTCGCGCACACGGCGCAGGCAGGGGCTGGGGGACAGGCCCACCTGTTCCGCCAGGTCCACGTTGGACAGGCGGCCGTTGCGCTGCAACGCGTCCAGGATGCGCATATCTGCCCCATCCAGCGTGGATTTCCCCATGGTCTGCCCCCTGCCCCCGGTTCTTTGGGTGAATTATTGCGCGATCCTGCGCTTATCGGCTGCGAATCGCAAGGACATGCCCCGCCTTCCCGCCGTATCCTGCGGCAAATTGGCATGCAATCCTGGGAGGGACGCTATGGCGGACGGCATGGTGAAGGGCATCGACGGCGAGAGCCTGTGGGAGAACCCCGCCGGCACTGACGGCTTCGAGTTCGTGGAGTACACGGCGGAGGATACCGAGGCACTGGACCGGCTGTTCGTGTCCATGGGCTTCACCAAGGTGGCCCGCCACCGCAGCAAGGATGTGAGCCTGTACCGCCAAGGCGGCATCAACTTCATCGTCAACGCCGAGAAGGACAGCCTGGCCCAGCAGTTCGCCCGGGCCCACGGACCCAGCGCCTGCGCCATGGCGTTCCGGGTGAAGGACGCGGCCGGGGCCCTTCGCCGTGCCGTGGAGCACGGCGCCAAGGAGGTGAAGGGCACCGTCGGGCCGATGGAGCTGAACATCCCTGCCATTGAGGGGATCGGCGGCAGCCTGATCTATCTGGTGGACCGCTATACGGCCCCCAGCATCTATGACATCGACTTCGTGCCGCTGCCGGGGGTGGACCAGAACCCGGCGGGCGCCGGGCTGACGGTGATCGACCACCTGACCCACAATGTGCGCAAGGGCCGGATGGACTTTTTCTCCGACCAGTTCTATGGCCCCATCTTCAACTTCAGGCAGATCCGGTATTTTGACATCACCGGCGAGTATACGGGCCTGACCAGCCGGGCGCTGACCGCCCCGTGCGGCAAGATCCGCATCCCCATCAACGAGTCCAAGTCGGACGAGGGCTCGGAGAAGGTGGACCAGATCCAGGAGTTCATCCAGGCCTACAAGGGCGAGGGCATCCAGCACGTGGCCCTGCTGACCCACGACATCATCGCGACCTATGACGCGCTGAAGGCCCAGGGCGTGAAGTTCATGACCCCGCCGCCGGCCACCTATTACGAGATGCTGGAGGAGCGGCTGCCGGGCCACGGCCAGGACGTGGAAGCCATCCGGTCCCGCGGCATCCTGCTGGACGGCAAGGACGGCAAGTACCTGCTGCAGATCTTCACCGAGACCGTCATCGGCCCGATCTTCTTCGAGATCATCCAGCGCAAGGGCGACGACGGCTTCGGCGAGGGCAACTTCAAGGCCCTGTTCGAAAGCATGGAGCGCGACCAGATCCGCCGGGGCGTGCTGAAGGTTGACTGATCCCTGCTGACGGACGGCGAACATGGAAAGGGCGGGCCCCCGGGGGACCCGCCCTTTTTTCCTGCTTCCTGCCGGTGCCGGGGGACGCCGTCAGGGGATGTTCACCACCGTTTCCCCGCCCCTGGGGATCGAGGAGACGACCTTGAAGGCCACGGGACTGCCCTGGACGCCCTTTCCCGACAGCTCATAGGCGCGGCCCCCATCAGGGCTGCATAGCAGGACAGGCGCACCATGCCCGTCCCGGTAGGGCCGGCCGGGGACGTCACGCATTCATGCCCGCCGATGGTCAGGGTGATCCCGGGACGGGCCAGGGTGGAGGGGATTTCCCCTTCGATCAGGTAGATGCCTTCCCGCTCCGCCACATAGGTGCAGGCAGGGTTGCCAGCCCTTGTGGTGCAGATGTGGGACGCCCCGGCGGAGGCCGCGGCAACCGGTGCCGGGGCCGTCTGGGTCAAGGTCACTGCCAGGAGGGTGAGAAGCAGTTGCATGGGACGGATCATTGAGTACCCTCCAATACCGGGTCATACAGTTGCCGATCGAAGTACCTCATATTTACGGAGTTTGGCTGAGACGCAAGGTGGATTCTTGGGTTGGTCCGAGTTCTGTACCTAAGGTATAGGAAGATCGGCGGAGGTTGATCCTTAAAATTGTCGCCGATTTTGTTTGAATTCTTGCCATTGCTGCATGCCAGTTGCAGACGTCCTGATCCCCAGGAATAGGGCTGCTACCCCGCAGGTGCCGCCGCCGCCGCCGGGGCGTGTTTACGGTCAGCGTAAACACGCCCCAACACCGTCCTGGAACCAGGCGGGCCCCCATGCTTTAAGCGGGGAGGTAATCACGGGATGGCAGCGAAACATGGCCGAGGAAGACATCGTGGGCCGCCTGCGCCGACGGGCAGCGAAGGCGAAGGACCGGTACCCGGAGCAAGCGGACGACCCCAACACCCTGGTGGGCGGCCTGATCCTGGATTACGAGGCCGCGGCCAACGAGATCGAGCGGCTGCGGGGGTCCCTGCATACCCTGTCCCGGGACGCGCTGCGGGCCATGCTGGGCTGACCCTGTCAGGGTTCAGCGTGGTTCATGTCGCCGCCATTCCGGGGCCGCGGGCGGGAATGGCGGCGACAGCGGCGGGAATCCCGATGACACCGACCGGAATCCCGGCGGCACCACCCGGAACGGCGGCGACACCGACTCGCACAGAGCCGTTCTGAATCAACTACTTGCGACTCATAGACTCTTGAGAGTCTGACTCAGAGTCAGGGAAAGACCGGGGGCCTGTGGACAAGTCCGCCGGGCCTCATCCCACCAACAGCGGCACCAGCGAGGCCACCAGCAACGCCGCCATGGCCAGGTTGAAGGCGCGCAGGCCGGCCGGCGTGCGCACCAGCGCCCCCACCCCCACGCCCACCAGGGTCCAGAGGGCCGTGGAAGCCAGGGCCGCGGCCAGGAAGATGGCCGCGATCAGCGCCGCCTGGAGCGCCAGGTCCGGCCCGGCGACCGTGTAGGTGGCCACGGCACCCAGCGCCACCACCCAGGCCTTGGGGTTCACCCACTGGAACAGGGCGGCCTGGGTGAAGGACAGCGGACGTGACCCCGCCTCCCCCTCCGGCGGCGTCGGCTTGGCGGTGGCGATACGCCAGGCAAGCCAGAGCAGGTAGGCGGCGCCGACCCAGCGCAGGGCGCCATGGGCCCAGGGCAGGGCGCGGAACAGCTCCCCCGCGCCGAAGGCCACGGCCACCATCATGGCCGGGAAACCCACGGAAATGCCCAGCATGTGCGGGATGGTGCGGCGGAAGCCGAACGTGGCCCCGGACGCCGCCACCATGGCGTTGTTGGGGCCGGGGGTGGCGGACATGGACAGGGCGAAGCCGGCGACGGACACCAGCCAGGCAAGCTCTCCCACCTGCATCCCCACCCCCTGTGGCCGCCCCGGGACCAGCCGGGGGCCGGGCGGCAAGCCCCAAGGTTCTTCAGGGTACCGGGATGGTTCGGCGCGGCAACCATCCGGGCTGCCCGCCAGGGGCATGGCTGGCATGGCCGGGGCGATTTCCCTTGCCTGCCATATTGGGGCCACCGGGTGGTGTCGCTGCGATTCCGGGCGAGTCGAGCGGAGTCGGCGGGGGTTCGGGGCAGCAGGATTCCGCTTCATGTCGCCGCCATTCCGGGGAGTCCGGCCTGACTCCAACGGGTTGGGCGGGTGGGGTCCGGCCCGCGGGCGGTGGTGGGCGTGATGTCGCCGCCCCTCCCGGTCATGTCGCCGCGATTCCCCTGGAGTCCGAGCGATTCCAGGGGGCTGGAGCATATGTTGGGCTCTTGTCGCGCCTCCACCCCCAATATTTGGGAGGGCGAATCATTGCTGTCGCCGCCGTTCCGCCCCTACCCTGCCGTCCGGATCACGGTTGCGGGAATGGCGGCGACATGACGGGCGAGGCGGGCATGGACGGGAATGGCGGCGACATGGAAGCGCTGGAGCCCCAGCTTTCCGAGGCGGAGCTGAAGCGGCTGGAGCGGTTCAAGAACCGGCGCGGCCGGCGCAAGCCGTCGGTCATGCCCACCGACCTGGCCCGCACCTCCGCCTTTGCCCCGCGGC
Organism: Aerophototrophica crusticola; assembly: GCF_012913305.1. NCBI lineage: Bacteria > Pseudomonadati > Pseudomonadota > Alphaproteobacteria > Rhodospirillales > Rhodospirillaceae > Aerophototrophica > Aerophototrophica crusticola. The sequence continues at coordinate 3,192,571 of NZ_CP051775.1, forward strand.
GGCGCAACCTGAACACGGACGCCAATTTCAGCCGGGTCTATTCCCTGACCTACCACAGCGTGGTGGAGGTGAAGGGGCGGGAGCTGGGCAGCCAGCACCGGGACGTGATCTATGCCCTGTTCCGCATGCGGGCGGTGGAGCGGCGGGTGCCCAACCCCAACCACAACCCCAACATCCGCACCATCGGCGTGGCAGAGAAGCCGTACCTGACCCTGTTCCAGGTGGAGACCACCTGGCGCGACCTGTTGCGGATCATGAACCGCACGGAGCATGTGAACAACCTGGGCACCGTCCTGGAGAGTTTGGAGCAGATCCGCTCCGTCTCCATCCGCGTCTACCAGGGCGGGCCGGACGCCTTTGAGAAGGCGCTGGCCACCGGCCGCATCCCCAAGGGGCGTGGCTTTTCCGACAGCCTGCTGGGCAAGATCAGCTGGGACGGGCCCAAGCTGGATGACCGGGTCATCGTCGAGTATGGCGAGTGGGTGCGCCGCGTGTTCGAGCTGCGCCACCTGGTCAGCCTGAACGCCGACGTCTATTTCGCCCTGAAGTCCGATTACGCCAAGACCTTCTGGCCCTATATCGACAGCCAACCCGGCCATACCTGGATCGACGAGGAGATGCTGGGCGAGCTGTCCGGCCGCAAGATCAAGGAGGAGGCGCCCACCAAGCGCCGCGCCTTCAAGCAGGACTGCCGCCAGGCCTTCGACGACATGGTGCGGGCCGGCGGGCTGAAGCGCTGGTGGGTGGAGGAGCAGCGGCGGGGCCGCTTCGTGTCGCTGCGGTTCCATTACGAGCACGCCCTGCCGCGGCAAGGGGAACTGGCCCTGGCCGCGGCGGAATGAGGGCGCCATGTCGCCGCCCTTCCGGGAATCGCGGCGACATGGCCGGGGCAGCGTATCTGGGATTCGGCGCCATGACGGTCGGAGGTCACAGCGATGCAACCGTAAGGCTGATTGCTGATATTCCGGGCTGCGCGCTATGGTTAGCGCCCGTGCCACATGGACAGGCTGATGGACCCGACCGCCACCGCCCAGGGATGCCCCCCAGACCAGGATCGGGTCGCCGCCCTGGAACGCGCCCTGGCGGAAAGCGAAGGCCGGCTGGCCGCCATGGTGGAGCAGCAGCGGCTGCTGTTCCGGGAGATCAACCACCGGGTCAAGAATTCCTTGCAGATGGTGGCCTCGCTGCTGTCGCTGCACCGGGAGAAGGTGCCGGACCCGGGCCAGCGCCGGGTGTTCGACGACATGGTGGCCCGGGTCCACATGATCGCCCATGTCCACCGCATGCTGTACCAGGGCAGCGCCATCGAGGAGGTGGACGTGGCCGAGCTGCTGCGCGAGATGGCCCAGCCCCTGGCCAGCCTGTCCGGCGGCAGCCTGGCCATCCGGGCGGACCGGCTGCTGATGCCGGCGGACCTTGCCATCCCCGTGGGGCTGTCCGTGAACGAGCTGGTGACCAACGCCCAGCGCCACGCCTATCCCGACGGCAGCGGCCCGGTGGCGGTGGACCTGCGGGTGGCCGGCGGGGAGGCGGTGCTGACCGTGGCCGACCAGGGCAACGGGGGCCTGACGGAGGCCAAGGCCCGGGACGGCGCCCTGGGCCTGTTGCTGGTCCGGGCCCTGGCGGCCCAGGTGGGCGGCCGCCTGTCCTTCGACAGCGGGACCAGGGGCACGACGGTGACCCTGGCGTGGGAGGTTCAGGGGGCTTGAACCGTTTCCCGGATGCGCTTCGCCCCGGCCGTCACGTCCGCCACCGTGCGGAACCGGGCGGTCTCCACCATCAGGGCGCGGGCCAGGGTCAGGCAGCGGGCCTCGCACAGGGCGCGGCGGTCGGGGTCCGCGATCAGCTCCAGGTCGATGTTGTGGGCAATGCCTAAGATGCGGCGGGTGATCTTGGCACCCGCGAAGCCCAGCGCGTCCGCGAACAGCCGGTCCATGTATGCCTGCCGCTCCGCCTCCAGTGCCCGGATGCCAGCGTCGTCGGCGAACAGCGCGGCGGGATAGGCGTCCCCCGTCGCCCCGCCGCGCCAGCGGGCCAGGAACCGTGCCCGGAACCGGGTCCAGACCTGCTCTGCCGTGTCCAGCACCCAGGCCTGCATGTCCGCGCGGGGGTCGGTGCCGGTGGCGTGGCCGTCCTGGGCGAAGTAGTTGAGCCAGAGGTTGCCCAGGATGGCGCCCAGGTCGAAGCCCATGGGGCCGAAGAAGGCGAATTCCGGGTCGATGACCCGCGTGTCATCGGGCGTCACCATGATGCTGCCGGTGTGCAGGTCGCCATGGACCAGGGCTTCGGGGCTGGCCAGGAACTTGGACTTCAGTCGCGCGGCCGCCATTTTCCAGTCCGCGTCGGACCGCGCCCGCTCCGCCCACCCATCCAGCTGCGGGCTGGTCCAGCGGTTGTTGGGGTGGGTCATGTAGGGCTGGGTGAAGATCACCTGCTCCGTCAGGCCGCACAGCTCCGAATTGGCGCAGAAGTCGGCCACCAGCGACTTCTTTTCCGCCGCCGGCAGGGCCAGGTCGCTGGTGCCGTACAGCGTCTCCGCCATGAAGGTGCCGATGTGCTCGGCCAAGTGCGGGTAGCGGTGGCCCTGCACCAGGCCGCGGCGCAGGATGATGTGGGGCGACAGCTTCTCCATCACGATGGCGAACAGCCGCTCATCATAATGGACCAGGTGCGGGATGCGGCCGGGGGCCAGGGGGCCGTGGACGCGCATGGCCTTCTGCTCGAACCAGGCCCGCTTCAGGCCCAGGGGCCAGCCCTCCCCCACCAGCCGCAGGTAGGGCAGCGCCTGCTTGACGCAGACGGACCCGGCCGGCCCGTCCACCAGGAAAACCTGGTTCAGGTTGCCGTCGCCGACCTCCCGCACCGACCAGCCGCCCGGGTCCCCGCCCAGCCGGTCGGCCACGCCGGGGATGGCGGCGAGGAAGCCGGGCAGTGCTGCCTCCGTCAGGATCTCATAGCCGGCGGGCACGTCGAGCGGCATGGGGGTTCCTCTCCCGGATGTTCGTTTTGCCGGGGAGTGTAACGGGCAGGCGGGGCCTTCCGGAAGGGCCGTGCGGGTTACCCCAGCGCCGGCGGGAACTCCAGCACCGCGTCGTCTTCCGCCGTGCGCTCCGCCGCCGGCTTGCCATAGGCGGCGAAGCGGGCCAGCGCCTCATCCATCTGGGCCGGGGTCAGCAGGACCGGGTCGCCCAGGGCGCGGGCCAGGCTGTACTGCCGGGCCAGGGACTCCACCTCCACCGCCAGGTCCAGCGCCTTGGCCACGGTGGCGCCCCAGGCGATCTGGCCGTGGTTGGCCAGCAGGCAGGCCCGGCGGGGACCCAGCGCCGCCAGCATGGCGTCGGACAGGGCCTGGGTGCCGAAGGTGGCATAGTCCGCCACCTCCACCGTGTGGCCGCCGGCCACGGCCACCATGTAATGGAAGGGCGGGATCGGTTGCCGCAGGCAGGCCAGGGCCGTGGCATGGGCGCTGTGCACATGCACCACCCCGCCGGCCGCGGGATAGGCGGCATAGATGTCCCGGTGCATGCGCCATTCGCTGGACGGGCGCAGGGGGCCGCGATAGCCCGCCGCCGTCACCTCCACCAGCATGTCCGGCGTCAGCTCCTCATACGGCACGCCCGACGGCGTCACCAGGAAGCCGTCCGCCGTGCGGACGCTGGCATTGCCCGACTTGCCCTGGTTGATGCCGAGCGGGTTCAGCGCCTGGGCGACGCGGAGGAGGTCGGCGGCGAGCCGCGCGCGAGTGCCGATCAATCCTTCACCTCCTCTGCCGGGTAGGCGCCCCAGAACTCCCCCTTCTTCATCCAGCCATCGTAGCCCTGGATCTCCACCTCGCACCAGTCGCCCTTGCAGGATTTCAGCTTGCCCATGACCCCCGGCTCCGCCTGGGCGATGGCGGGGGCGGTGCCGCTGGCGGCTTGGCGGAGGGTGCGGACCTCCCCGGTCACCACCAGGCCGCGGCGGCCGGAGACCATGGATTGGTGCACCCAGCCCTGGGTGCCCTCCACGTCGCGGATGCGGCGCCAGGTGTCGAACTCCGCCGTGATCTCCACCGGCATGCCGGGGCGGGTGAACACCCATTCGATGGGGTAACTCTTGCCCGGGCCGGTGCGCACGTTCACCTGGCCGGAGCGCAAGGTGACGAAGCGGGGCACCGGCAGGCCGCTGCGCACGATGGCGTCCGGCTTGGGGTCGGCCTCGTTCGGTTCCTCCGTGGCCTGCACGGGCATTGGCGCCAGAAGCAGCGATGCCGCCAAGGCAAGGGCGCAAGCCGCGCCGCCGAACCATCCCGTCCAGACCCTGGAAGCCATCGAGCCTTTAACCTTTCCGAAAAAGTTCCCCTTTTGTGCAAAGCGGCAGGCGGCGGGTCAAGGGATGTGCGGTGCCGGACACCCCTTGTCGCGGTCGGCTGGACAGCGAAGCCCGCCGCTTGCTACCCCTATGCCGAAGAACAGCGGAGGAGGCGGGCCATGGCCGAGCGCAAGAAGCCCCTGATCGTGGTGACCCGCAAGCTGCCGGATGTCATCGAGACCCGGATGATGGAGCTGTTCACCACCCGCCTGAACCCGGACGACGTGCCGCTGGGCCGCGACGGGCTGATCCAGGCCGTGCAGGCGGCGGACGTGCTGGTGCCCACCGTCACCGACCGGATCGACCAGGCGGTGATCAACGCCGCCGGGCCGCAGTTGAAGCTGATCGCCAATTTCGGCAACGGCGTGGACCATATCGACCTGAAGGCGGCCAAGGAAAAGGGCATCGTCGTCACCAACACGCCCGGCGTGCTGACCGAGGACACGGCCGACATGTGCATGGCCCTGATCCTGGCCGTGGCGCGGCGGATCACGGAGGGGGAGCGGCTGGTGCGGTCCGGCCGCTGGACCGGCTGGTCGCCGACGCTGATGCTGGGGTCGCGGCTGTCCGGCAAGCGGCTGGGCATCATCGGCATGGGCCGCATCGGCCAGGCCCTGGCGCGGCGGGCCAAGGGCTTCGGCCTGTCCATCCATTACCACAACCGCAAACAGGTCCACCCGGAGATCGAGGCGGAGCTGGAGGCGACGTACTGGGACAGCCTGGACCAGATGCTGGCCCGCATGGACATCATCAGCATCAACTGCCCCCGGACCCCCGCCACCTATCACCTGCTGAACGCCCGCCGGCTGCAACTGCTGAAGCCAAGCGCCGTGATCGTCAACACCAGCCGCGGCGAGGTGATCGACGAGGCCACCATGGCCAGGATGCTCCAGCGCAAGGAGATCGCCGGCGCCGGCCTGGACGTGTTCGAGCAGGAACCGGCCGTGGACCCCAAGCTGCTGAAGCTGGACAACGTGGTCCTGCTGCCGCACATGGGCAGCGCCACCCTGGAAAGCCGCATCGACATGGGCGAGAAGGTCATCGTCAACGTGAAGACCTTCGTGGACGGCCACACCCCGCCGGACCGGGTGATCGAGATGATGTTCTGAGGGGGGCGCAACTCCCCTGGAGGCCACCGGTTGGTTCTCGACACCCAGCGAGGAGGACCACCATGGCCGAACAGCCCCGTGACCAGATCCAGGGCAGCAGCATCCGCCACCAGGTGGGCAACAAGCCCGTCAACCTGAACAAGGCCGGCCGGGAGGAGCTGATGAGCGTCCGCGGCATCGGCCCCGGCCGGGCGGATGAGATCATCGCCCACCGGAACCAGCACGGCCCCTTCGGCAGCGTCAGCGACCTGCAACAGCTGAACCTGGTGGACCCTGGCGAGATGGCGGAGCTTCGGGACCGGTTGACGGTCTGAGGCCTGACAGGTTGACGGTCGCGCCGGCCCGCAAAAGGAAAGGGCCGCCCCGTCGCCAGGGCGGCCCTCATCTCATCCGGACTTTCGCGCCCCGTCACACGGCGACGGTGAAGGGTGCCTCGGTCTTGGTGGTGATCTCGTCCACCGTCACGCCGGGGGCCAGCTCCACCAGGGTCAGGCCGCCCTCGCCATGCTTGTCGATGGTGAAGACGCCCAGGTCGGTCACCACCATGTCCACCACCCGCGTGCCGGTCAGCGGCAAGTTGCAGGCGTTCAGCAGCTTGGGCTCAAGCGCGCCGGTCTTCTTGTCGACGGCGCAGTGCTCCATCACCACCACGACCTTCTTCACCCCGGCCACCAGGTCCATGGCGCCGCCCATGCCCTTGACCATCTTGCCCGGGATCATCCAGTTGGCCAGGTCGCCATTGGCCGCCACCTGCATGGCGCCCAGCACCGACAGGTCGATGTGGCCGCCGCGGATCATGGCGAAGCTGTCGGCGCTGCTGAAATAGCTGCTGTAGGCCAGTTCGGTGATGGTCTGCTTGCCGGCGTTGATCAGGTCCGGGTCCTCCTCCCCCTCGAAGGGGAAGGGACCCATGCCCAGCATGCCGTTCTCCGACTGCAGGGTCACATGCATGCCGTCGGGGATGTAGTTGGCCACCAGCGTGGGGATGCCGATGCCCAGATTCACATAGAAGCCGTCGCGCAGTTCCTTGGCGGCGCGGGCGGCCATCTCGTCACGGGTCCAAGCCATTTATCCGCCCTCCCTCAGTTCCGCTTCCGGGTGGTGCGCTGCTCGATGCGCTTCTCGTAGTCCTTCCCCTGGACCAGCCGCTGCACGAAGATGCCGGGGGTGTGGACATGGTCGGGGTCGATCTGGCCGACCTGGACCAGCTGCTCCACCTCCGCCACCGTGACCTTGCCGGCCATGGCCATCATCGGGTTGAAGTTCCGGGCGGTCTTCCGATAGACGAGGTTGCCTTCCGTGTCGCCCTTCCAGGCCTTGACGATGGCCAGGTCGGCGCGCAGGCCCCGCTCCATCACATAGGTCTCGCCGTCGAACTCCCGCACCTCCTTGCCCTCCGCCACCAGCGTGCCGACGCCGGTCTTGGTGAAGAAGGCGGGGATGCCGGCGCCGCCGGCGCGGATGCGTTCCGCCAGGGTGCCCTGGGGGTTGAACTCCAGCTCCAGCTCGCCGGACAGGTACTGCTGGGCGAACAGCTTGTTCTCCCCCACATAGGAGGAGACCATCTTGCGGATCTGCTTGGTTTCCAGCAGGACGCCCAAGCCGAAGCCGTCCACGCCCGCGTTGTTGGAGACCACGGTCAGGCCCTTCACGCCCGACAGCTTGATGGCCGCGATCAGGTTTTCCGGGATGCCGCACAGGCCGAAGCCGCCGGCCATGATGGTCATGTCGTCGCGCAGCAGCCCCGCCAGCGCCTCGACAGCGTCCGCATAGACCTTGTTGCTCATGGGCGTGCCTGTCGGCCTCCTCCTGGTTGTGCGGTGCGTCCGGGTTTAAGGGGCGCCCGCGGCCCTGTCAATCAGCCGCACGGGGCAGAATGGTGAAAATCGAATCAGGTTTCAAGTCTGGTGCTCCCCCGTGTCGTGACGACGCACCGGGCTTGATATCTGCATACGTTTGAAGATATGCAGGATCAACGACCACCCGATTTGAAGGGAGCATGCCATGCACAAGGACTGGCCCGCCATGACGACGGAGCTGAACGGCGCGATCCGCGACCTGCGCGGGGGTGCCGCCGACGTGATGAAGGCCTTCAGCGGCATCGCCCAGGCCGCGCTGAAGCCCGGGGCCCTGGACACCAAGACGAAGGAGCTTGTCGCCCTGGCCATCGCCGTCGCCACCCGCTGCGACGGCTGCGTCGCCTTCCACGCCAAGGCCGCCGTGGAGCAGGGCGCCAGCCGGGAAGAGGTGATGGAGACCATGGGCATGGCCATCTACATGGGCGCCGGCCCCTCCGTCATGTACGCCGCCCAGGCGGTGGAGGCGTATGACCAGTTCCGGGAGAAGAAGGCCGGATAAAGTCCCCGCATCCCCGGTATGACGCGGCCGGCCATGGACCGGGCACCTCTTCCACGTTAGGTCTCCCCCGCCCCTGACGGTCCCGCCCCTATCCCGGGGCGGGATCCCCCGTCGGGGCGGCTGGACCTGACATGACCGACCTCCTCCTCTCCACCCTTATCGCCTTCCTGGTCACCATCGACCCCATCGGGCTGGGACCCATGTTCGCCGGGCTGACGGCGGGGATGGACGCGCGCTATCGCCGCCGCACCGCCGTGAAGGGCGTGCTGATCGGGGCGGGGCTGCTGTTCGGCTTTGCCTTCGTGGGCGAGCTGCTGCTGAACAGCCTCGGCATCGGCACCGGCGCCTTCCGCATCGCCGGCGGCATCCTGTTGCTGATGGTGGCCATCGACATGGTGTTCGCCCGGGAGAGCGGCCTGCGCACCGCCACCCCGGACGAGAAGGAGGAGGCCCTGCACAAGGCCGACATCTCCGTCTTTCCGCTTGCCATCCCGTTGATCGCCGGGCCGGGCGCCATGACCAGCACCGTGCTGTTGATGGGGCGCGCCGACGGGGACCCGCTGGCCCAGGCGGCGGTGCTGGGCGTGCTGGCCGCCGTGCTGGCGGGGACGCTGCTGGTGCTGCTGTTCGCGGGGGAGGTCAGCCGCCTGCTGGGCGTCACCGGCATCAACGTGATCAACCGGGTGCTGGGCATCCTGCTGGCCGCCCTGGCCTGCCAGTTCGTCATCGACGGCATCATCGAGAGCGGCGTGCTGGCCCAGCGGGCGGGCGGGTCGTAAGATTTCCAGTTCCTCAGGCGCTGGCGCCGCATCCGCGGCTTGGCTTGCGCGACCACGTGGTCGCGCGGCGGCAGTCGCCGCCGGGCCGGTTCCCGGCCTCAGCGCCGCCCGCGCGGCTCCCGGCTGAGGCCCTTGGCGTCCAGTGCCGAGAGGTAGGCGGCCCACTTCTCGTCCTGTTTGGCACCCAGCTCGTACAGGTAGGTCCAGCTGTAGATGCCGGTGTCGTGGCCGTCGTCGAAGATCAGGCGAACGGCGTAGTTGCCCACCGGCTCCACGCCCGTGACGGCCACGGTGGCCTTGCCGGCCACGGTCTGCTTCTGCCCGGGGCCGTGGCCCTGCACCTCGGCCGAGGGGCTTTCCACCCGCAGGTACTCCGCGGGAAGGCGGAAGGTCGCGCCGTCGTCGAAGCGTAGTTCCAGCACCCGCTCCGCCCGCTTCAGCTTGATCTCCTCCGGCCAGTGGCGGGTGCCGTGGGGGTCGGTGGCGAAGCGTTCCTCGGCCATGCCCATGCCTCAGGCGGCCGGGGCGTCGAGGGGGCGGGCCTCGTCCACCAGCATGATGGGGATGCCGTCGCGGATGGGATAGGCCAAGCCGGCGCGGTCGCTGACCAGCTCCTGCCGCTCGGAATCATACCGCAGGGGGCCCTTGGTCAGGGGGCAGACCAGGATCTCCAGCAGCTTGGGGTCCACCTTGGCGGGCTCGGGCATGGGGTGCCTCCTCTTCTCGCGTGCGATACGGGTGTAGCAGCGGGGTGGCCGGGTTGACCAGCCTTCCCAAGGGCAAAACCCCTAATGCCGCGCCGTCTCCCCGCCCGGCACGTCGTGCACCGCCATCTCGATCAGGGTCTGCAGCAGGTCGGCCCGGTCCTTCAGGCACGGCGCCTCCAGCAGGGCCTGCTTCTCCGGCGGGTCGAAGGGGCAGATCATGGCGAGCGAGGTGATCAGCCGTTCGTCCTCCGCCCCCGTCACCGCGTCCCAGTTCACGGTGATGCCCTGCTGGCGGAAATACTGGCGCAGTACCGGCACCAGCCGGTCGCGGTCCACCCCGCCCACCTCCTCCGCCAGGTCGGCCGCGAAGGGGGTCCAGTCCGGCACCACGCGCCGGTAGCCCCGGGTGGTGGGCAGCTCCTCCCCAGGGCGAACCGGCAGACGCCGGTCAGGGTGATGAGGAAGCGGCCGTCATCCGTCTCCGCGAAGGAGGTGATGCGGCCGGCACAGCCCAGGCCATAGAGGCGCGGCGGTCGTTCCGGCGCCTCCGTGGCCTGGGGCTGGATCATGCCGATCATCCGGTCCGAGGCCAGCGCGTCCTGGACCATGGCCAGGTAGCGCGGCTCGAAGATGTTCAGGGGCAGCTTGCCCCGGGGCAGCAGCAGCACCCCCATGAGGGGGAACACCGGGATGCTGCCCGGCAGTTGCTCGAAGGTGGGGTCGAACGGGTTTGCGGTCATGAAAATAAGATAGAGGACAATTTCCGTCGGGCCATGACCGTCAGCTTGTCCGTGGGCCCGAAAGCCTCAAAAAGTTTGACGAGCTGCTTGCGGGCGGCCTGCTCGTTCCACTCCCGGTCGCGCTTCACGATCTCCAACAGCGCCTCCACCGCCGGTTCCCGCTGCCCGTTGGCATAGAGGGCCATGGCCAGGTCGTAACGGGCCTGGTGGTCGTCGGGGTCCCGGGCCACCTTGGCCTGCAGCTCGCCCACCGGGCCGGCCTCGGCGGCCTGCTTCTTAAGGTCGAGCTGGGTGCGGATGGCCGCCAGCTCCGGCGCCTTGGCCAGGGCCGGCGGGGCCTCGGCCAGCATCTGCTCGGCCTCCTGCGTCTGGTCCACGGCCAGCAGGCAGCGGATCAGGCCGGCATAGGCCGCGGCGTTCTCCGGCTCCTCCTGCATCACGGCGCTGTACAGGGCGGCGGCCTGCTGCGGGTCGCCGCCCTCCAGCAACTGCTTCGCCTCCTCCAGCACCTGGGCCAGGTCGGGGCCGCCGGCAGCGCCGCCGGCCATCTGCACCAGCCGGTCCACGAACTGCTTCACCTGGCTTTCGGGCAGGGCGCCCTGGAAGCCGTCCACGGGCCGGCCCTGGAAGAAGGCGTAGACCGTGGGGATGGACTGCACGCGGAGCTGCCCGGCCACGGCCGGGTTCTTGTCCGTGTCGATCTTCACCATGCGCACGGCGCCCTTGGCCGCGCGGACCGCCTTTTCCAGGAGGGGGCCCAGCGTCTTGCAGGGGCCGCACCAGGTGGCCCAGAAATCGACGATGACGGGCACGTTGCGCGACGCCTCGATCACGTCGGCCATGAAGCTGGCGTCCGTGCCGTCCTTCACCGGGTCGGCTCCGGCGGGGGCGTTGGCGGGGGCCGGCTTGGCGCCGGGGCCCATGGGGAAACCTTGCATGGCTGTCGTCCGTCCCGTGGTCTTCTTCGCGTGTGGCCCCGGCCCGGGGCGGGTCCCGGGGCTGTCCGGGGTTATATAGGCCACCCGTCCCCGTTGCGCCAACAGGGCAGCCGGGCGAGGCGCGCAGGGGCCCCCAAGTTTTTTCATGAAGGCCCAACAAAAGGCTTGCGCGGCCAAATTTGCTGGCTATATTCCGCGCTCACCGCCGGGCACCACCCGGTGGCGCCCTGAAACGGGCCGCCGGAAACGGCGAATTGACTGGCGATGCGGGCGTAGCTCAGGGGTAGAGCACAACCTTGCCAAGGTTGGGGTCGAGGGTTCGAATCCCTTCGCCCGCTCCAGTCAAATCAAGGGTTTAGCAAAAGGGCCGGGTGCTTACCCGGCCCTTTTGCTTTGTCCGGGTAAGCACTGGGTAAGCAGCGGGCCGGAACAAAGGTTTACGCGCCGTATCCCGAGGGATCGGGGGCGTTGCCCGAGGGATCGGGGGCGACATCCCGAGGAGTCGGGGGCTGCTGCCCGAGGTCCTGGGGGAGGGCGCCCACCCCGCCGGGCGGCCGCCATGACCAGCGCCGACGCCCTGCCTCCGCCCGGGCGCATGGTCCGGGTTGCCCGGGCTGCCCGCCAGCATGACGGGGCCGAGATGGTGGAGCCGCGGGAGCTGGCGGCGGCGCGCTTCGTGGCCGGCCAGTCCCCGTCCCTCGCCGCCCGCCGCCTGTTGCTGCTGATGGTGGTGGCCGCGGCGGAGGCCGGCTTCGCCGCCCAGCGGCACCGCTTGGCCAAGGGCGACTGTCCCTGTCGCGGCTGAAGACCAAGGGGGAGCGGAAGGAGTATGAACGGCGGGCCGACAGCCACCGCGCCACCTTGGCGCGCTGGCTGCGGGACAACCTGGAAGCCGCATTGTCGGCACGGCTGAATGGGCGCGATGTGGCACTGTCCGCCCTGGCCGCCGACGCCAGGCTGAAGCCGTCGGAGCGGCGGGACCCCATGTCCCTGCTGGACTTGGCCATGGGCCACCTGCTGGCCACCGCCTTGGAGGACAAGTACCCCCACTACCCGCGCTTCGCCGTGCGGGTGGGGGAAGAGGAGCGGCAGCCCTTCTGCGACGACGCGCTGCGCCTGCTGGCGGGCATGGACCGCTCCCGCCAGGGCCTTGCCGTGCTGGAGGTCTTGCGCCTGCGGGAGGGGGAAGGCATCCGCACCCGCAGCTCCCCTTATGCCAAGGCCATCCTGGAGCAGCGGGGCGAGGGCCAGGTGGTGAACCGGGCCGATTTGGTTCGCGGCACCGACCCGGTGCTGTGGGAGCCGTTCCGGCTGGAGCCGGAGTACCTGTCCGTGTCCGTCGTCGCCCTGGTCCACCAGGGCGACGCGGCGCTGCGCATTGATGGGGTGGAGTATGACGCCACCCGGCTGCGCCAGCTGGCCGGGCTATGCAGCGCCCGGGTGGCCGGGTTCAGCGTGCTGCAACGCCCCAAGGGCATCCCGGAGGGCAAGCTGGCCACCGACCGCGGCTGGGAGGAGCTGGTCCCCGACCTGCGCGCCCAGGCGGAGCTGGCCATCACAAACGCCCTGAACGCCAAGCGGGAGCTGCAAGGCGGGCTGCAGCTCTGGGGCCTGCCGCCGCTGACGGCGGGGGAGCAGGCGGCCTGGGCCACCAGGTGGAGCGGTGGAAGGAGTTCCTGGAGGCCCTGCGCGCCTATGACTGCCCGGCCAAGCTGCGCAGCCTGCGCTGGGACCTGGAGACCATCGCCAGCCATGCCCCCGGCCGGCACGCCGTGGCGCAGGTGGTCGCCCTCCGCGAGGCGGTGGAGCAATTATCCTCCCCCACCAACTACCTGATGCAGGCGGAGGGGGTGCTGCGTCCCGACGACCCGTTCCAGGCCAGCCTGGCCGCGGTGCGGGAGGAGGTGCGGGCCCTGTTCGCCGACCCCGCCCGCCGCACCGACCCCGCCGCCCACGCGGGGCTGCACAAGTCGCTGGAGGCGGTGAAGCGCGACTATGTGGAGCATTACCGCCGCCTGCACGCCGCCGCCCGGCTGACCAGCGCGCAGGCGACGGAGCGGGACGCCCGGCTGAAGGGGGGCTGCGGCTCGACCTGGAGCGCCTGTCCGCCATCCCCATCCTGCCCACGGCCCGGCTGGCGGACTGCCACATGCTGGCGGCGCAGGAGCTGGAGCACACCGCCACCTGCCCCCATTGCCAGTTCCGCCCGGCCCAGGACGCCCTGTTCGGCCGCGACATGGCCCGGGCCCTGTCCACCCTGGAGAACCGGCTGCACGGCTTGGGCGACACCTGGACCCAGTCCCTGCGGGCGGAGCTGGCGCGGCCCCAGGCGCAGGAGGGCCTGGCCCTGTTGTCGGCGGCGGAGCGCCGGATGGTGGAGGACTTCCTGGAGGACGGCGCCCTGCCGGAGCCGGTCGAGGACGACTTCGTCGCAGCCCTGCGCGCCGCCCTGCAATCCTTGCGGCCGGTGACGCTGGAGGAAGCCTCCCTGCTGGCCGCCCTGCCTGGCGACGGCGCCCCCACCACCGTCAAGGACCTGCGCGACCGCTTCAACACCGACCTGCGCACCCTGCTGGGCAGTCACACGGAGGCGGAGGTGCGCGTGACCTTCCAGGACGGGGCGAAGGGGTATGGGGACGGGGCGCCTACTCCCCCGCCTTGCCCCCCTTCCCCTCGCCGCGCAGCTTCACGGCGGTGTCCAGCATCTTGTCAAACATCTTCTCGAACGGGGCGGGGTTGAGCTTCTCCCGTTCGATCTCAATGGTGGACTCGCCTTTCTTCAAGCGTTGGTTTCGATCCACCTTCAGCAGTTCTTTGCCAGCGTCCACAAAGGCTTTGCCCTTTGGGTCGGCCGTGCTGGCAAGAAGAGCAACAAGACGCATATCGAGGTTTGTGATCTCGTTTTGAAAGTACTTTATCTCTGATAGGCTAGCTCTATATAGATTTAAGAAGAAGAATGCTATAATCTCGACCAAAAGTGCTACGCTTGATCTCGGTATAAAATAAATCCAGAATTTTGATCCAGACATTTCTGATTGATTGAAGTCTGATAAACTGAATATTAGGATGCCGATTCCTAATGTGCTTATTGCAATTCCAATCAATAAGTTCACGTTCCCACGGCGTGTCAAGCTTTCTACTTCCGCTGCAAGGCGGTCTTTTGCTCTTTGCAATTCAAAATATAGGCTACGTAGAATAATACTGTGTAGCCCGGGAACATCGGACAACAGTGACTGAATAGGTTGGAGGACATCAGCAGACAAACCTTGATCATCCGTATTTTTACTTGATAATGCTGAATATTTGCCCAGATTATGCTCAATATTGTAATGATGTTCTCGTGAAGAAACATCTTTATTTTCGAATCGATCAGAAGAATCAGTTGTATTCATAAGAGAGCTATCTAATTTCTTTTCTGATCCATAACTTTTGTGGTCGTTAAGATAGAAAGCCAACCTTCTGAATAAAAATATAAGGATAAGGAAAATATACCCGCTGCCTCCAGCAATCATCGCAAGCTCAACTATATTTTCGTATTGACTTCTATATGAATTATCAATATACTCTACAAGAAAAAATCTGTGTATCGCCGCAATAATGAAAACCATTGCCGGAGCCCATGAGTATCCAAGAATGCTTCCCTCGGTTTCCGGGGCCAGGAAGTCTGTGTAGGTTTTATTTATATCTGATTTGATTGTTTTCATAAGCTTTCCTGATCTGCGCGACTTTTCATCGCGAAGTTTACGATCAGCAGCCATTTTACCTAATATGTCGAAATTTTCGTTTTGACCGAGACCAGCGTTATCGACGTGCGGCTTCTGCTGAACATCAAGCTGAGTGCTATCCAAGCCTGTCATTTTTTCCTCCGCACTAATGCCATAGTAACATCGCGCGCCATCATTCCGCCACCCCCCACGCCCCCCACCCCATCCCCCCGGCCCTATCGGCTATGGTCGCTGCCTTCCGGGAGTTGAGGGGTTGGGGTTGGTTGGGGGGTGCCCGGGCGGCGGCGGGGGCCGGGGGGCCGGTGGAGTGTCTGGGGCGGCGGTTTCCGGATGAAGGGGCGCGGCGGGACTGGTACCTGGCGCGGCTGGCTGAGAAGCTGCGGGAGCCGGGGTTCCGCGACCAGCCGGGCTTTCCCCAGGCGGATGACGCGACCATCCTGCGCCTGTCGGACCCGCCCTGGTTCACCGCCTGCCCCAACCCGTTCCTGGGGGAGTTCGTGGCCCATGTGGGCCGGCCGCATGACCCGGATGACGTGTACGATGCGCTGTCCTATGCCGACGACGTAGCGGAGGGCAAGACCGGCCTTAGCTATTCAGGTGAGGAACTCGTGTTCATTATGCTACATTAAAATTTTAGGGTCAGGCTTCTCAGCTTGGTTGTTGGGCAAAAGGATGCTCAATTCATGCAATCCATAATATTCTTTGCGATTTGAAAAATCCTCTTTGACCGATTTGCTAAGCTCAAATTTGTATTCTGGGGTAACTGTCACGTAGCCCAGGTCAAAGAGCCGGTGAATATCTCGCTGCATAAGGAGCCCATTTGGTATCGAGTGTTCTCCACCTTCGGCGTAAGGGCGAATGTGGCCAGCCTTCAATGCTGAAAAGACCTTTTCTCCGGTTATTGCACATTTTCTATTGTTTCAGGCTGTCGTCATAACGCAATCGATGCGATTGGATTCTGAAAGAATTCACCAGGAGCTGGAGCGGGAACCCCGCAGCATCGAGGACCTGTACAACCCCTACAAGGACGCCGCCCAGACCTGGCCCGCGAAGGAGCAGGACATCGAGCTGAAGGACCTGCTGCGCTACAACTTCCTGCAATACCAAGGCGACCGGCCGGTGCCGGAGAAGCTGCTGCGCCTGTTGCGCCAGTCCCGCCACGCCTTCCTGAACATGCAGCCGGACGACCCGATGACCAAGCGGCTGGCCAGCGGCGTCTGGTACGTGCCCGAACCCGCCGACCAGGCGGAGATGGAGCGCCAGCGGGAAGAGCATATGTGGGGCGAGTTCCAGCAATACCGCGGCGGCGGCAAGAAGCGCTTCGCCAAGGCCCGACCGAAGGCGGTGCGCATCGGCTTCGGCCGGCTGTTGGACCAGGGCAAGGAGGAAGAGCTGCTGGCCCTGCTGCAACGGGAGTGGGAGCCGTTCCTGTACCGCCAGCTCTCCCCCACGCAAGGCGGCTGGGCGGAAGGGCTGGTGCCGTTCGACGCGCCGGAGGTCCGGCCGCTGCTGGACAACCTTTTCGCCGACGGGCTGCTGCGCCCCTCCACCGCCGTGCCCCTGCGCCGGGTGGCGGGGACTTGGCTGGCCGCGGGGGTGGTGGACGGCACCGCGTCCCGCGACCACGCGGTGGCAGCCCGGGGTTGTTCCCGTTCCTGGAGGCGTAGCCGGAGGAGTGTTGGCCCTTACGAGATGGAAAAGGGTGCGGCGGCCCAGGCTTGGGGCCGCCGCTGCCTCGGGTCATGGCTTTGCGGTTTGCTTTTTGAACACGTCCCAGGTGAGGCGCGGGACCTGTGCTGCCAACTCTGAATAGAATTGGTGCCGGGCCCAGTGCCCGTGGTTACCGATCACATACAA
This sequence comes from Aerophototrophica crusticola, assembly GCF_012913305.1. NCBI lineage: Bacteria > Pseudomonadati > Pseudomonadota > Alphaproteobacteria > Rhodospirillales > Rhodospirillaceae > Aerophototrophica > Aerophototrophica crusticola. Next base: position 3,209,134 of record NZ_CP051775.1, read on the forward strand.
GCGCTGCTTTGCCCGGGTGACCGCGACGTTCAGGATGTTCGGCCGGCGCCCGGCATAGGTTGTGATGGCCCCAGGCCGGCTGGGATTGCCACCGAGCAGCAGGACCACCGCATCCGCTTCCTTTCCTTGGAAGGTGTGGACGGTGCCGCAAATCTGGCGTGCGACCTGCCAGTTGAAAGCGCCGGCGATCAGCTTGCGCATTTCATCCGCGACACGCCGGAAGGGCGATATCACATACACGTTCGCCTTTCCGTCATCCCGGATCAGCCCGCCTTCCTGCTTGGCGATGGCGCGCAGCAATTCCAAGGCCCGTGCGCCTTCGTCGGGAAGCCAGTGCCCGTCATTGCTGGCCCCGACCACGTCGATCCAGCAGCTCGCCCCTAGCCATGGCTTGGTATCCTTGCCCATGGTCCCGTAGACCATCAGGCCCTTGTAGGCGATGGTGTTGGCGATGTCGAACATCGGGCGGAAGCACCGGCGATGGACCCGCAAGGGGAGCCGACCCAGATCCGGCCCCCGTCCTCGTTACCGTCCTCGTTACCGTCGTCGGGTGTCTCGTCCTGCTTGATCCAGGTCCCCAGGGGATTGGCCCGGTCCGCCAAGACCTGCACGGAGTGGAGGGACGGGTCCCAGGCCTCGGTCACCCCCAGGGTCCGCCCCAGCGCCGAGATGGCGCGCTTCGGTACCGTCATCACAGGCTCCACCTGGAGAGGATCGCCGACGATCACCGCGCGGCGGGCACGCCACAGGGCCCCGGCGGCGAGCTGCGGCGTTGCCTGCCCTGCCTCATCGACAAGGACCCACCCGATGCTCTCCCGCCCCAGCCCGGGGAAAAGTCGGCCGAACGACGCGAAGGTCGTGGACACGACGGGAACCGAGAGGAAGAAGGTATTCCAGAGGGTCGCCCCGCCATCATGCAGCCGACTGTGGTGCATGCTTCCCTGCAGCAGCTCCACGAAGACGCGCATGTTGGCCGCAAACCGCTTCTGTGCCCCGGCCAGGAAGGCGCGATGCAGGTCGAGGGCGGCAAGGAACAGCTCTGCCCTGGCCTCCCGTGCCGTTTCATCATCCCAAGGCGCCCAGAGCTGGAGCTCGTCCACTGGCGCATGGAATTTGCGCCATCTACCTAGGGCTTCCAGCGTGGTCCCGTTTCGGGTGATCTCGCCCAAGCTGGCCGCCATGATCGCTTGATTGCCCACGATCGCCCGTTCCAGGGCGCCAAGCTTCACCTGGGCACCCGCGCAGGCCTGTTCCGCTGCTGTCATTGCCGCATGGGCGCGGCCGAACTCAGCCTCTGCGGTCGCCATCTGCTGCCTGACCCCTTCGGCCGCGGCGTCTTGGGCCACGCCAAGGTCACGCAGCCGGCCTAGGGCGGCGTTCAACTCCGTCGATGCCTTCACCCATCGCTTATGCCAGCTTTCCGCTTGCTCAAGCTGGGCAACGATCCCCCTCAGCCGGTTCTCCGCGGCGTCCAGGGCCGTCCTGGCCTGCTCGACCTTTGCCGCCTTCTCGGACTTCTCCCTCTCCCATTCTCTCAATGCCTTGCCCAAACTCAGGAGGTTCCGCAGGCCGCCAGGCCGCAAAGCCAGATGGTTCTCATAGTCCCTTCTGGCGTCGTCATATGCCCGCTGGGCCTGCCTCACGCCAAGTTCGGCATCATTCTTTTCCCGCTTCTTCTTTTCCACGTCCAGGGTGGGCCGGGACTTGTCAAGTTTCTGGAGCTTCTGCTGCAGGGTGTCCCGTTCGACCAGTGCCTTATGGGCGTTCGAGAGCGATTGGAAGGCGGCCTGTCGCAGGTCGCGCTGCTGCCTTGCCGCGGCCAACGTTTCCGAGAGACGGGTCACCTCCCGTCGGGCATCCGGTAGGCCCGCCTCGGCCTTATCGGACTCGACCTTGGCCTGGTCATGCCGCAACAGCGCCTGGGCAAGCTTTTGCACTCGGGCGAGGGCCTCTTTCGCCCGATCCAAGGCTGCCGAGAAGGCTTTACGCGCGTCATCCCAGCTTGGGCTACGCTCAGCCTCCTGCGCCAGCGCCGTCTGGATTGACACGGCGCCCGTGGCGTTAACCCTTCCCCTTTCCGGTTGCTGCGCGAACCAGAAGCGGCCAATGAAATCACTTCGGTTGGCCTTGTTCCCCAGCACGGCGCTGATCAAGCCCCAGGTCGCGCCGGGCGAGCGGCTGTTCCTCTCGGTGCAGGCAAGGGTGTCCGCGACGTCAGCGAAGTGCCTGTAGGACCCGTAGCCCTTCCCGAGGGCGGAGATGCCCGGCAGTTCCCGCGTGACGTTCTCGACTGCCGCGTTGTTGGCCGACGCCACGACGATCCCGAAGTCCATCAGACGTTCGTCAATCGCGTAATAAGGGTATTGCTGGCCCTCGATCCGGATCGATTTCGTGAAGGCTTTTTCCGGCGATCCGAACTCTGCCAGCACCAGCGCGCGTTGGACCACGATCTGGGCAACCACATCCCGGAGCAACGTCGTCTTGCCTGTCCCGGGCGGGCCGTTGATCGAGAAAATCCCCTCGTCGGCCAGGCGCTCGAAGATCGTGTTCACCCCGGCTTGCTGGGCAAAGGCCAAGGGGTGCTCGGACGCCCAGCGTCCCAAGGGGAACTTTTCGGGAGCGACCATGGCGAAGGCCGCGTTGCGGTCATTCGCCACGTCCTTCTTCGCCTCTCGCGTCCCGAACAGGTACGATTGGAACGCTACGCCGACGTCCCCCGCCCTCACCGCGTCCTGCACAAGTTTCAGGTCCGGCGCGATGAAGCTGTTCAGGATTTCGTCGTCGGAACGATCGCCATTGGCTTCGATTGAAACGGAAACTGTTTTGGCGCGCACCGGAACGGCGATCTGGGGGGAATACTCGGCCAGCCTCTCGACAAGTTCCCGTATCGCGGCGATGTCGTCGTGGGTTAAGGGGGTCTTGCAAACGGTATCCGCGTCCAGGCCGCAACCCTTTGCATAAGCCGGGGACAGCACTGCCCGTTCAACGACCAGTGCCCGCACGCGCGATACGGCTTGGGTACAGAAATCCTCAAACTCATCCGGATCGAGCGGCATCTGAGGTTGGTGCCTGATTTTCCCTGCCGCCCAGACAAGGCTGCTGATAGATATGTCTGACGCGATGCGACCTTCCGCATCGACGGTGAATGACAGCATGGCTGCTGGCTTGGACGGCTGGAACTCCTCTTGTTCTTCGAGCAGACCCAAAGATTTACGCAAGTTTTCGACAACCCAAGACATATCCATCAAGCCGACGTACAGTATGGACTGCCAGACTTTCTTTTCGATATACGGTTGAGTTCGTATTTTTATTTGATCTTGCCATGGATACTCGCCATTCGCTTCTATAGTCCATACGCGATTTTTTGCATCCTCATCGGGAGCGGTTGCGGGTTGAAGATACTCGATTGACAACCAATACTTGATGATCTGCAACGCTGTTTGCACTCTGATCTCCGTTTGACGCTCGAACACGGTCCAGATACACGCGGGAACAATGTCCGTTATATGCCGATGTAGGATTTTTTATCCCGCGACTTGCCGATATGGAAAGACTCTTTGACTATTTGTCATATTATCAGCCTTGAAAATTTTGCCAGTTGCAGCCTTGCAAATGCTTCCATAGATAGCTGCAGGAACGCTGACCCACGCCTTCCCTTCGCGTTCCTCCAGCCTGAGGTCGCGAACCTGCACGCGCAAACGAAGGGGGTGGTGCGGGTGGAGCGGCGGGCTGCCTCAGCCTGCTCGCTCAATGCTTGATGGGGCTGGACTTGGAAGCCGCGAAGCGCGCCTTCGCCTAGTTCGAGGCCAGCCAGCGCGGGCAGATCAGCCCGGCCACCACGCCGGGCGATCAAAGGGGCGACCGATGATCGTCCGCCGCCGCGACGCCTGCCCGAGATTCCGCATTACCGTCAGCAAACCCGGCCAATGGGCCATACCTTTCCCATCCCGTCGCGGCAGACCGCGTTCCATCGCGGCATCGGGGAACCACCAAGCGATGCCATCACTGCCGTCGCGCTCGACGGTTTCCGCGATTTTCCGTACCACGGCCAGGGTTTCCCCCGTCTCCGACCCGACGGGGATGACGGGGGAGAAGAAGGTCATCGCCACCCTGAACCCATACCGGGGATTTCCGGCGGCAGCCTTGTCCCCATGGGACAGCCAAGTCGAGAAGGTTTCGGATCGCGTGCCTGGCTTTGGCCAGAACTGCTTTACTTCGATGGAAGCGGATTGCTGCTTGTCACGCTCGGCAATCCAGATATCACACCGGCCAAGATAATCGACGTCTTCTTTCTTCTTCCAATTCACAAACTCTTCGATGGCCAACAGCTTCTTTTGCCAAGCCGCTGCGGCCAGGAACGAGAGGGTGGCCCGCTCATTATAAAAATGGGGAAGGTCCTCCCAACCTCCCGCCTCAGCATAGTAAGTCAGGTTTTCATGGAATTGATGGAGAGCGCCCTCCAGAAATTTCAGTTCATCACTGACGCTGACACCTTGGCCAATTCGCATACCGCCCCCTCATAAATCGAGTAAGGGAAAATATATTTTTATCAACCGGTGGGCGTCAATCATGATACCGCCCTCTAGCGGCGAATGCTCACAGAAACCGCCCCCGCTGACCCGGCTCCGGCACCAAACACACCTCGTGCCTGCCGAAGATCCGGTAGCGGTGCCGGGCCACCCAGTCGTAGGCCCGGTCGGTCAGCCCCCGCGGCAGCAGGGACAGCACCCGCAGCCAGCGCCAGGGGGCTTTCAGGTGGCGGGCGAGGCGGAAGGCGGCGGCCGAGCGCTGGTAGACCGTCCCGTCGTCGATGAACAGAAAGGTGTCGGGCATGGCGTCCATGCCCAGGCTCGCCAGCAAAGCCTGGCCGGCGGGGGACTGGACGGCGCAGAAGCGCATCCGCTGGTCGGCCTCGTGCCGCAGCAAGAACCGCACGGTGCCGCTGCACAACACGCAGGCGCCGTCGAACAGGTACAGGGGCCCGTCGGGCAAGGGGGCAGGGGGCGGGGTCATCGCAGGCCCATCCGGTCCAGCTTCTTCAACAGGCCCATGCGGGACAGGCCCAGCAGGCGGGCGGTGTGGGTGTGGTTGTGGCCCGTCTCCGCCAGGGCCTTGGTGATCAGGCGGCGCTCCAGGGCCTCCACCTCCTCGTCCAGGGTGCGGCGGCCGGCGGGCGGGGCCCCCGGCGCCAAGTCCAGCACGGGGTCCGGCAGGGTGCCGCCGCCGGCCGCGAAGTCCAGGTCGTCGGCGCCCAGGGTGACGGTGCCGTCGGGGCCGGGGGCCGCCAGGGCGGCAGCGCATTCCACCACGGCGCGCAGTTCCCGCACATTGCCCTTCCACGGCCGCTCCGCCAGCCAGGCCAGGGCGGACGGGGTGAAGCGCGCCGGGCCGGGCAGGGCGCGGCGCAGGAACAGGGTGGCCAGCACGGGCACGTCCTCCGCCCGTTCCGCCAAGGGCGGGGTGCGCAGGACCATGCCGCGCAGGCGGTAGTACAGGTCCTCGCGGAAGGTCCCCTCCGCCACCATGGCCTCCAGGTCCCGGTGGGTGGCGGCGACGATGCGGGCGTCGGCGGTCCGCGGCTCCCGCCCGCCCACCGGCTGGTAGCTGCCGTCCTGCAGGAAGCGCAGCAGCTTGACCTGCATGGCCGCCGGCATCTCCCCCACCTCGTCCAGGAACAGGGTGCCGCGGTGGGCGGTCTCCACCAGGCCCGGCCGGTCGGCATGGGCGCCGGTGAAGCTGCCCTTCACATGGCCGAACAGCTCGCTCTCCAGCAGCTCCGCCGGGATGGCGCCGCAATGGACGGCGACGAAGGGGCGGTCGCGCCGGGGCCCGGCAGCGTGCAGGGCGCGGGCCACCAGCTCCTTCCCCGTGCCGCTGGGGCCGAGGACCAGCACGGGCAGCCCGGTGGGGGCGAGGCGCCGGACCAGGTCGCGCAGCCGGCGCAGGGCCGGGCTGGTGCCCACCATGCCAAGGTCGTCCGCGGCCCCCGCCTTGGCGCGCAAGGCCGCCAGCTCCGCCGCCAGCCGGGCCCGTTCCAAGGCGCGGGCGACGACGACGCGCAGCATGTCCGGGTCGAGCGGCTTGGCCAGGAAGTCCCAGGCCCCGGCCTCCACCGCCCGCAACGCCAGCTCGTGGTCCGCATGGCCGGTGACCACCACCACGGGGGCTGGGGCGAAGGTGGGCACCAGGGCCAACCCGGCCGCCGGGTCATGGTGGGGCGGCATGGACAGGTCCAGCAACACCAGGTCCGCCGGGTCCGCGGCGAAGGCGGCGCGGGCCGCGTCCCCGTCGCCGGCCAGGGTGACGCGGTGGCCCAGCCCCTTCAGCCAGGCGCTGCCCAGCCGCTGGAAGGCGGGCTCGTCATCCGCCAGCAGGATGTGTCCGGTCAGGGTCATGGGGTGGCGGCCTCCGCCGGCAGGGCCAGGGTGATGCAGGTGGACCAGCCGGGCCGGTCGGTGAGGCTGGCGGTGCCACCATGGGCCTCCGCGATGCGGGCCACGATGGCGAGGCCGAGGCCCGTGCCGCCGGGGCGGCGGCTGACGAAGGGGCGGAACAGGCTGTCCCGGATTTCCGCCGGGATGCCGGGGCCGTCGTCGCAGACATGCAGGGAAAGGCCGCCGGCGGGGTCGCGCTCCGCGTACACGGCCACGCGGCTGCCATGGGCGGCGGCGTTGGCCAGCAGGTTGGCGAGGGCCTGGGCCAGGCGCCTGGGGTCCACCCGGGCCAGGGTGCCGGGCGGGATGGCGATGTCCGGCCGTGGCCCCGCCAGCCCCTGGGCCGCCTGGTCCGCCAGGTCGCGCAGGTCCACGGTGCGGGGGGAAAGGGTGCCGCCGCGGGCGTAGTCCAGGATGTCCGCTACCAGATGCTCCATGCGGGCCACCTGGGCCGCCACCTCCGCCCGCACGTCAGGCGCTGCCCCGGCGGCGGCCATGGCGATGATGTTCAGGGGGTTGCGCAAATCGTGGGCCACGGTGGCGGCGAGCTGGCCCAGCTCCGCCAACCGTTCCTGCCGCTGCCGTTCCCGTTCCTGCGCGGCCAGGGCCAGGGCTTGGTCCAGCCGCCCGGCCGCAGCGGACAGGCAGGCGCCGAACAGCCCCGCTACGTGCAAGGGCCCCGGCGGGGCATCCTGCCAGCCTTGCAGGCTTACGGACCAGCCCCCCTCCGCCTGGGACAGGGACAGGGTGGGGATGGGGGAGGACGCATCACCTTTCACCACCGCCACCGCCGTGCCCAGGCGGGCGGAGAGCAGGGTCCTTGCCGTCTCCAGCAACCCCGGCCAGTCCCGCGCCCGTCCCAGGGCGGCGGCCCAGGCGGCTTGGTCCGCCGCCGTGACCGCCCCGCCGGGGAAGACCAGCCGGGTGGCGAGGCGCTGGAGGGGGGAGAGGATGGCGAGGGCCAGCAGCAGCGTCAGCGCCAGCAGGGCCCAGCGCTCCCAGAAGCCGGGGCTCGCCAACCCGGTGCCCAGGGCCAGGGGCAGGGCCGCCACCAAGGCGCTGCCCGCGGCGAGCACAAGGCTGAGCAGCCCCCACGCCACCAGCCGCCGCGCCCACAAATTCACGTCCATGAACTGGTAGCGCAGGATGCCGTACACCATGACCAGCGAATAGGCCGGCAGCAGCAGCACCGGCCAGGGGTCGGCCGGCACGCCCAGCGCCGGGAACAGGAACCCGGTGAGGGAGGCGAGGCCCACCGCGCTGGACAGCAGCACCGCCCCGGCTTGGCGCCGCCGCAACCCTTCCGCCTGCCACCAGCCCTGGGCCAGGCGCAGGTGCCCCAGCACGGACAAGGCGGCACTGGTCCCCATCACGGCCCAGCCGGCGAGGCTGGGCACGAACATGCCGGGGAAGCCGCGCCAGGGCTCCACCGACCCGGTGTCCAGCACCACCCCGCCCAGGGCCGCCACCGCGCCGGCGGCATAGGCGGCCCGGGCCACGGGCGTCAGGGCGCCGCAGCGCACGAAGGCGAAGACCAGGTGGACGAAGGCGGCGGAGGGCAGGGGCGACAGGGCCACCAGCAGGCTGGCCCAGGGATCCGCCGCCGGGCCCAACAGGGCCGGCAGGGCCATGCCGACGCTCCACCCCGCCACGCCCAGCAGGAACAGGGCCAGCACCCCCCAGACCGGCACGTGCCGCGCCCGCCAGGCCAGCAGCCCGGCCAGGGCGAGGCTGGCCAACGCCGCCGCCGCCAGGGCGGCCAGGTAGGCCTGCGCGAAGCCGGGACCCGTCGCGACTGTCAACATCGTTGATACCGACCCCCGTTCCCCTGTCCACGATGGTAGCAGCGATCCCCGTCATTGTCCGCGCGGAAGGGCTGAACTGCCGGGGCTGCCCCCCGTCACAGCATCTGGCATGCCATTCGCAGTCCCACTTGGCAGCGGCCGCCGACGGGGTGGCCGGACACGGATGGAGGGGACGATGGGTAGCTTGGGTGGTTTGTTCCTGGCCTGGGGGATCACGCTGGTGCTGGCGGGGTTCGTGGCGGCGATCCTGTGGCATCCCATGCGGGTGCTGCTGGGGGAGCTGTGCGCGACGGAGCAGCGGTCGCGCTTCTGGACCGTCTATGCCACCATCATGATGGTGTTGCTGCCCATGCTGGCGGTCACCCTGCTGGGCACTGACGAGAACCTGACGCGGCTGGTGCAAGGGGTCGTCTTCTATGCCCTGGGCGGCATCGGGCTGGCCCTGGTGGCGGTGGGCTGGACCGTGTGGAGCAACCGCCCGGCCGAGGCGCCGCCCCGCGGCCAAAGCCTGGCCGGGGTGGCGGGGGCGGAGTGACGGACATGGGCCTCAAGGTGCTGGTGGTGGGGGCGGGCGGCTTCATCGGCCGGCACCTGGTGGGGCGGCTGGCGGGGGAGGGGGTGTGCGTCATCCCCGCCGGCCGGTCGCCGGCCCGGCTGGGGCGGCTGTTCCCGGGGATGCGGTACCAAGCCTGCGACCTGGCGCGGGACGGGGTGGCGGACTGGCTGCCCCGGCTGGCAGGGGTCGACGCGGTGGTGAACCTGGCCGGGCTGATCCGCGACGGTCAGGGCGGCTTCGGCCAAGTGCATGAGCAGGGCGCCATCGCCCTGTTCCAGGCCTGCCGGCAAGCAGGCGTGCGGCGGGTCATCCAAATTTCCGCCCTGGGTGCCGACGAGGGCGGCACCACACGCTATCACCGGACCAAGAAGGCGGCGGACGATTTCCTGGCGAGCTTGGACCCCACCGGCGAAACAATGGACTGGGCGGTGCTGCGCCCGTCGCTGGTCATCGGGCCAGGCAACGCCACCGGCGACCTGCTGGCAGCCCTGGGCGCCCTGCCCTGGCCGCTGCGCCTGGGGCCGGGGACTTGGGCTGTGCAGCCGATCCATGTGGACGACCTTGTCGAGGCGGTGCTGGCCCTGCTGCGGCGGGAGGGGCCGTTCGCCCGTCGGGTGGACTGCGTCGGGCCCGAGCCCATGACCACGGACGCGGTGACGGCCACCTTCCGCCAATGGCTGGGGATGGCCCCTGCCCCCTTCATCCCCATCCCGCGCTGGGCGTTGGCCGCCACGGCTTGGCTGGGCGACAAGGTGGGTATTGGTCCGGCGACGGGGGAAAGCCTGAGCATGCTGGAGGCAGGCAACACCGCCCCGGTAGACGGCTTCCGCGCCGCCTTTGGCTTCACCCCGCGCCCGCTGGCCCAGGCTTTGGCGCGGCACCCGGCGGGGGTGGCCGAGCGGTGGCGGGCGCGGCTGTTCTTTCTGCCGGCGCCGTTGAGGCTGCTGCTGGCGGCATTGTGGCTATGGACGGGCATCGTGTCGCTGGGGCTGTACCCGGTCGCGGGCAGCCTGGAGCTGTTGGCCGGGGTGGGGCTGACCGGCGGCGTGGCGCTGGGGGCACTGTACGGGGCGGCGCTGCTGGACTTGAGCATCGGCCTGGCCCTGGCCGTGCGCTGGCGGCCGGCGCTGGTGGGGACGCTGAGCCTGGTGCTGATGCTGGGCTACACCGGCATCCTGACCGTGGGGCAACCCGACTGGTGGCTGCACCCCTTCGGGCCTTTGTCCAAGAACCTGGCCGTTGCCGGGGCGACCCTGGCCATGATGGCGCTGGAGGCCGACCATGGATGAGTATTTGCTGGTCAAGACCGTGCACATCCTGAGCAGCACCCTGCTGTTCGGCACGGGGTTGGGCACCGCCTTCCACGGCTTCATGGCAAACCGGTCCGGCAACTTGCAGGCCACCGCCGTGGTGAACCGGCAGGTGGTCTGGGCCGACTGGCTGTTCACCACCCCCGCCGTCATCGCCCAGCCGGTGACCGGCGTCTGGCTGGCGCTGCAGGCCGGGTACCCCATGACCACGGGTTGGCTGCTGCTGGCGATCCTGCTGTACGGGCTGGTGGGCGCCTGCTGGCTGCCGGTGGTCTGGTTGCAACTCCGCATGCGGCGGATGGCGGAGGCGGCGCTGTGCCAGGGCACGCCCCTGCCGCCCCTCTACCGCACCTATGCGCGCTGGTGGTTCGCCCTGGGCTGGCCGGCCTTCGTGGGTGTCATCATCATCTTCTGGCTGATGGTCGCCAAGCCGGACATCCCCCTGTGAGCACCGCCCTCGCCACCGCCCTGGGCCCCGACGCCGCCCGCCTGCCCCCCACCCTGCGCCGGGCCCACGCCACGCCCGGCAGGCACCGGTTCACCGGCCTCGCCCAGGTGGAGCGGCGCAAGGGCCCCCTGCCCTGGCTGCTCTGCGCCCTGTTGCGCCTGCCGGAGCCAGGGCGCGACGTGCCGGTGACCCTGGTGTTCGACAACGGCGCAGGCAGCGACCACTGGGACCGCCGCTTCGCCCGCCGCCGCTACCATAGTCGGTTCAAGGCGGGCGACGGCCGGGACGCGGGCCTGCTGGTGGAGCACATGGGGCCCTTGCGCTTCCGCTTCCGCCCGCGGCTGGACGGGGACGGGATGCTGCACCTGACGCTGGAGAGCATGTCCGTCCTGGGCCTGCCCCTGCCCCGGCCGTTGGTCCCCCACTGCCCCGCCCGCGAATGGCAGGACCACGAGGGCCGCTTCCGCTTCGACATCCCCGTCACACTGCCGGGGCTGGGGTTCGTGATCCGCTATGGGGGCGTGCTGGAGCCGGTTTGAGGCTTTCGAATTCGAAAGTGGCGGGATGGTGTCGGATTACGCGGCCTTGTGGCCGCTAATCCGACATACGAAGTCATCGCGGTCGGGTGCAGGACGGGCCGGTAGCCCTGGCGCAGGGCCGCGACGGTGGGTTCGGGGGTCAGGACCGTCACCGCGCCCGTGAACCCCTGCGCCGGGCCATAGCCGTCGGGGGACCAGGGGCAGGGGCCGGTTGGGCCCAGGAGCCAGGCGGTGTCGGGCTGGCCGTCCCGGACCACCATGGTGCCGGGCGGCAGGGTGGACAGGTCGGCGCGCCAGGTCCGGCGTTGGCGGGTGGCGGGGTCGATGCGGGCGGCGTGGAGCAGGCGGTCAAGGTCGGCCGCCCGGGGTGGGGCGGGCAGGGCAAGGGCGGTGGTGATGGCGTCGCGGAAGGCGCGGTAGTCGGCCCGGCGGCACTCGGCGCAGGGGCGGTGGCCGGCGGCGAGGGCCGTGGCCTCGTCCAGGAAGAACAGCTCGGTGTAGTGGCCGGGGCGCATGAGGGGGCGCCGGCGGTCCTTGAACGACGTCAGGCAGGTGATCCACAGGCGCGAGCGCCAGCCCTGGCTGGCCAGGGTTTGCCGGTCGTCATGCAGGCGGCCCCGGTTGCCCATGAACAGGCCCCGGGCCGGGTGGGCGATGATGTGGCCGAAGGGGGTGACGCGGTTCTGGAGCGGCATGGGGGCAGGGTGCCGCCACGGCCTGTCCCCCGCCACCCGGAAGTTGCGCCCGCCCCCCTTCCACGGCCGCTTCTCAGCCCCCGTTCTTGCGCCGCTCGATAGCGTCCCACAGGGTCACCTCCACCTGCACCCCGTCCAGGCGGTTGATCTCCTGGATGCCGGTGGGGCTGGTGACGTTGATCTCCGTCAGGTAGTCGCCGATCACGTCGATGCCGACGAAGACCAGGCCCTGGTCCCGCAACGTCGGGCCGATGGCGGCGCAGATGTCACGCTCCCGCGCCGTCAGGCTGGTCTTCCGGGCGCTGCCGCCGGCATGGAAGTTGGCCCGGGCCTCCCCCTTCTGCGGGATGCGGGCGACGGCGCCGGCGGGTTCGCCGTCCACCAGCAGGATGCGCTTGTCGCCCTCCCGCACCTCCGGCAGGTATTTCTGGACGATCACCGGTTCCCGGTAGAGCTGGGTGAAGGTCTCCAGCAGGGCGCCCAGGTTCTCATCGTCCGGCTTCAGGTGGAAGACGCCGGCGCCGCCGTTGCCGAACAGCGGCTTGACGATGATGTCCTTCCACTCCTCGCGGGCCCGCAGCACCTCATCCTTGCTGGAGGTGATCACCGTGGGCGGCATCAGGTCGGGGAAGTGGGTGACGAACAGCTTTTCCGGCGCGTTGCGCACCGAGGCCGGGTCGTTGACCACCAGCACCTGGGGCTGGACATGCTCCAGCAGGTGGGTGGCGGTGATGTAGGCCATGTCGAAGGGCGGGTCCTGGCGCATCAGCACCACGTCGAAGCCGGTCAGCTCCACCACCTCCGCGTCGCCCAGGGTGAAGTGGTTGCCCCGCTCCCGCCGCACCTCCATCCGCCGCACGGACGCGAACAGGCGGTTGCCGCGCAGGGCCAGGTCACGCGGGTGGTAGTGCCAGACGGCATGGCCCCGCCGCTGGGCCTCCAGCGCCATCATGAAGCTGCTGTCGGTGTCGATGTTGATGGACTGGATCGGGTCCATCTGGATGGCGACCTTCAGGCCCATGGGTCACGTCCCTTGTCGGCTGGGTGCGGGAGCAGCAACGGACGCCGGGGGCGGGGTCGCTGTCAAGGGGATGCGCGGCACTGGTGGGTCGGATTAGCGGCCGGGCGGCCGCGTAATCCGACGGCACCGGGCCCGGGGGGCTGTCGGATTACGCCGCTGGCGCGGCTAATCCGACCTACGCAGCCCTCTCAGTTCAGCCGCGTCTTCAACTGCTGCACCAGGCTGGCGGTCTGGTGGAGGAGCTGGGGGGAGGCGCCCAGCTTGGAGCCCTGGACCATGAAGGTCTCGAAGGCCTGGATGGCGGCGGTCAGCTTGCCCAGGTGGGCGTTCAGCAGGCCGGCCTCCCGCCACAGGCCCGGGTTCTCCGGGTCGAACAGCAGCATGTTCTCGATCACCTCCACCGCCTGGTCGGCCCGGTCGGACCGCAGGTGGCGGAGTTTCAGGTTGTTCTGCAGGCGCAGCAGGATTTCCCGGTTGGTCACCGGGGTATAATGCTCCGGCGTCAGCTCCGCCTCCGCGCCGGCGGTCTGCTTCAGCAGGTCGCGCAGTTCCCGCGGTTCCCGCCGGGCGGCGCCATCGAAGGGGTCGAGGATGGCGCGTTCCCCGTCCAGATCCATGCGCACCAGGAAATGGCCGGGGAAGGACAGGCCCAATATGCCCCAGCCCTGGGCCCGGGCGGCATGGATCAGCAGGATGCCCAGGGCGACCGGCAGGCCCAGCCGGCGGTCGATCACCCGGATCAGGTTGGCGTTCTGCAAATCCTCATAGGTATCGCTGTCGCCGCGGTAGCCGTGCTTGGCATAGAGCACGTCGCGCAGGGCGGCGATCCGGGTGGACAGGGGCAACGGCCCCTTGCCCGCGGCCTGGGTGGCGTCGGCCACGTCCAGGGCGAGCTGGGCCAAGTGCCGGCGGTAGGGTTCGGGCTCCGCCCCCGGCTGGTCCAGGACCGCCAGGGCGAGGGCCGCCTCGGCAAGGTCGATGCGGTCGTCGGGCAGGGTCCCGACGGTACGCAACAGCTCCAAAGCCTTCTGACGCGTCTTCACGGGGCGGTTCCGGACGGCGGATCGGGGGTGGGTCACAGGCGCGCGCCTCCCATAGCGCAGCCCGGGGGCGGGTGTCGAGGGGGTGGGCGCGGACCATTGGGTGAGGGGCCAAGCTTCAACCCAAACGGGTCACAGGAGATCGCGCCCCAGCCATATCCGGTTGTTGGCGCGGACGGCCCAGGACGGGGCGCGCCCGGCCAGCCGGGCCTGCGCCTCCTGCCAGGGGCCGACCTGCCGGACGGCACGGGGCAGGCGGGAGTAGAGGCGGGCGAGCCGGCCCGTCAGGCGGGCCACCCGGCCTTCGCTGGCGGCGTCCCAGGTCAGGCCGAAGCCGTCACGCAGCACCGGGGGCAACAGGCTTGCCGTCAAGTCCAGGGCCCAGGCCGGCTGGCGCAACCAGGGCTTCACGTCATGGAACAGGGCACGGGCAACGGTGCGGGCGGCATCGGTCACCGCCAGTTCCCCCCGGGCGTGCCGGTGAGGTCCAGGGTACGGGCGAAGGCGGCCTGGAACCCGGCCCAGTCGACGGGAAGGTCGTCGCCGGACAGGCCGAACAGCCCGGCCAGGCGGCGTGTGTCCTGCCAGTAACGTTCCCGCTCCGCCGCGTCCAGCGGGGGCAGGGCCAGTTCGTAGACCCGCAGGGCCGTGTCGGCCAGGGTGGCCTGTACCCAGGCCATGGCCGCCCGGTCGTCGGCCCGGTAGGGGCTGCCGGCCGGCCAGCGGCCGGCAGCCTGGGGCAGGGTGCCGGTCACCACGGCGTGGCGGCGGTGCAGCCGGCGGGCGGCGCCGAAGGCCTGCCCCACCGTGCCGAACAGCATGGGGTAGACCAGGCCGAAGGTGCGGTGGAACCGGCCCACCGGGTCGGCCAGGGCGCGGGAATGCCGCACGATCCCTTCGGCCACCCAGGGGTGGGCCAGTTGCAGCAGCAGGGCCCTGGCGGCACCGAGGAAGATCACCGCCTCCCCGTTCACCCGCCAGATGGGGGAGGTGGGGCCGAAAAGCCCGGCCGGGTCACCCGGCGCGCCGCGAAGGGCCGCCTGCAATCCGGCTTCCAGGTCGGCGGCAGTGACGCCGGGATCGGGCGGCATGGGGCAAGGGTCCGGGCTGACGGGGGGACGGGGCGGGCCGACAATACCGCCGGGCGGACAGATAAGGAACGCTTCACCCTTTTCGTGTATCGGCCCATTGCCCGCTGCCCCCACCCTGCGTAAAAGATGGGCATGGCCTGAGCCTTTTTCCTTGATGGACCCTTCCGTGACCAGCGTCGCCGCCCCCACCCGGCCCCAAGACACCGATCGTCCACTGCCCTTGCCGGCCAGTTCCCGCGTGCGCCAGACCCGCAAGAGCATCGCCACCCACAGGCGGATCATCGAGGCGGCCATCCACTGCTTCCTGGAGATCGGCTATCACCGCACGACCACGTCGGAGATCGCGAAGCGGGCCCGGGTGACGCGGGGTGCCGTGCAATATTACTTCCCGACCACGCCGGAGGTGCTGCGCGCCACGGCGGAGCATATCCAGACCAGCTTCCTGGCGGAATTCGACGACGCCATGAAGGCCCTGCCCGCGGGGGCCGACACCATCGACCAGGGCATCGACAAGATCTGGGAGATGGTGCGCACCAACCCGCTGTGGACCGCCTGGCGGGAGCTGATCGCCGCCGCCCGCACGGATGACGAGTTGCGGGCGGTGATGTACCCGGCCTCTGCCAGCTTCGAGGAGCGGGGGTTCGAGTCCGCCAAGGCTGCCTATCCCGAGCTGTACGCCCGCGACCCCCAGCGCTTCGCCCTGGGCCGGCAGATCACCTGGCAAGTGGTCCAGGGCCTGGCCGCCACCCCCATGGGGCCCGGCGCGGACAGCGCCAAGCAGGCCCTGGTGGACGGGCTGAAGGCCCACATGCACGATTTCTGGGGCGTGCCGCGGCGGGTGGGGTGAGTATCCCTTCCGCGGCCGTTCCGTGGGTGGGGCCCTGTTTGGGGAAAACGGAATTGAACGGATCGAAACGGATGTAAACGGTAGGCCGGTGGTGCTTCCCGGCGGTCGGGAAAGCCCGCCAGTGTTTGGGCTTCATTGCGCCGCAGGCGCGGGAAACTTCTCTCGAGCAGGCCGCGCAAGCCGCCGCCGCACGGCTATCCGTTCAATTCCGTTGTGATCCGTTCCCATCCGTTTTCCCAACACACCCCTCCGCCGCGCCACGGCTGGGGACCTCCCTCACTCCCCGGCAATCTCGTCCATGAACCGCGCCATGCGGATGTCCAGTTCGGTCACGCCGCCGGCGTCGTGGGTGGCCATGGTGACGTCCACGCGATTGTAGACATTGAACCACTCCGGGTGGTGGTCCATCTTTTCCGCCAGCAGCGCCACGCGGGCCATGAAGGCGAAGGCGGCGTTGAAGTCCGCGAAGCGGAAGCTTTTGGTGATGGCGTCGCGGCCTTCGACCTCGCCCCACCCTTTCAGGCCTGCCAGGGCCTGGGCCCGCGCCGCGGCGTCCAGTTTCTGTGCCATCGTCCTGTCCCCCTGTTCTATCCGCTGGTGCGGCCTGACGTGGCGCAGGATGATGGCCCCGTCAAGTCGCAAGGGTGCCACCCGCACCCCATCAGGTCCCAACCGGCAGCACCGCACCCCATGGCCACCATCACCTCCCTCCGCCGCTTCACCACCGCCCCCAGCCTCGAGGAGATGGAGGCCATCGCCGAGCGCGCGGCGGCCGACATCCCGGAGGAGCTTCGGCGCCACGTACGCAACGTGGTGATCCATGTGGAGGACTTCCCCGACGAGGAGACAGAGCGGGAGATGGGGCTGGAATCGCCCTTCGACCTGCTGGGCCTGTACCGGGGCGTGGGCATGCCCTGGCAGAGCGTCACCGCCCCGCGGGCCGAGCCGGACATGGTCTTCCTCTACCGCCGGCCCATCCTGGATTACTGGTGCGAGACGGGGGAGGACCTGACCCACCTGATCCGCCACGTGCTGATCCACGAGATCGGCCACCATTTCGGCTTCAGCGACGACGACATGGACGCGCTGGAGCGGCAGGGCGGGGACGAGGAGTAGGGGAGACTGCTCTTGGGCGCTAGGTTGTTGGGCGCGTTGCTCTTTCTGCTTCCCCCGCGCAGGCGGGGGTCCACTGTTTTCAGCGACAGTGCCGGCACACACCGGGTCAAGAACTGTGGGCCCCCGCCTGCGCGGGGGAAGCGGTCGTGCCTGTCACGAACGGGCCAGCCCCAGCCAGCCTAGCAGGCTTGCGCCTATCGGGGTTGATAGCCCGGCGACCTCCGCCATATCGCTGCTTCCTGATGGAACCAGCGGTGGCCCTGCCATGATCGTCGAATCCGCCTTGACCGCCCCCGACCTGCCGCCCGTGCGGGACGTGGACCTGACCGTGGTGGGGGCGGAGCTGGTGACGGCCGACATCCGCATCCTGCGCCTGGCCCCGGCGGGGCCCTTCGCCTTCCGCGCCGGGCAGTATGCCAACCTGTCCTTCGGCGGGTTGCCGGGGCGGGATTTCTCCATCGCCAGCCGGCCCAGCGACACGGTACTGGAATTCCACATCCGCGACCACGGCACCGGCGCCAGCCGCTATGCCGTGCGGCAGCTGCGGGTGGGGGAGCGGGTGGGCCTGCGGGGGCCCCTGGGCAGTGCCGTGCTGCATGACGGGCACGACGGCCCGATCCTGGCCATCGCCGGCGGCTCGGGCCTGGCGCCCATGAAGTCCATCGTGGAGGAGGCGCTGGCCCGCGGCCATCAGGCGCCGGTGCACCTGTATTTCGGCGTGCGGGGGGAGGCGGACCTGTACATGGCGGGGTACTTCGCGGACTTGGCCGCCCGCCATGCCAACTTCCGCTTCGTGCCCGTGCTGTCGGAACCGGCGGGGCCCACCGCCCACCGCACCGGCTATGTGGGCGACGTGGTGGCGGCGGACTTCCCGGACCTGTCCGGCCACAAGGCCTATCTGGCCGGGCCGCCTGTCATGGTGGAGAGCGCCGTGGCCCGGCTGCTGGCCAAGGGCATGGCCGGGGTGGACATCCACGGCGACGCCTTCTACACCGAGACGGACAAGCAGAAGCGCGCGGCGGCCGGCTGAGCCCGGGGCCGGGCGCCGGCATCCCCCCTCGCCCCAAGGCCCTCCCCCGTGCGCATCTGTACCTGGAACATCAACTCCGTCCGCCTGCGCCTGCCGCTCGTGCTGAAGCTGCTGGACGAGTACCGGCCCGACGTGCTGTGCCTGCAGGAAACCAAGGTGGTGGACGACAGCTTCCCCACCGCGGAGTTCCGGGACCGGGGCTATGTCCATATCCAGATCCACGGGATGAAGAGCTACAACGGCGTGGCCATCATCAGCCGCCTGCCCCTGGAGGGCGGGGACGTCAAGCATTGGTGCGAGAAGCAGGACTGCCGCCACGTGCTGGCCACCCTGCCCGGCGGGATCGAGGTCCACAATTTGTACGTCCCCGCCGGCGGCGACGTGCCGGACCCGGCGGTGAACGACAAGTTCGCCCACAAGCTGCGCTTCCTGGACGAGATGCGGGACTGGTTCCCGGCCAACCGGTCCAAGGACAAGCCCATGGTGCTGGTGGGCGACCTGAACATCGCCCCGCTGGAGCATGACGTCTGGAGCCACAAGCAGTTGCTGGACGTGGTCAGCCACACGCCGGTGGAGGTGGAGAAGCTGACCGCCCTGCAGGACAGCCTGTCCTGGGTGGACGCGGTGCGCCGCTTCGTGCCGGCCAACCAGAAGCTGTACACGTGGTGGTCCTACCGCGCCGCCGACTGGGAGGCCAGCGACCGCGGCCGCCGCCTGGACCATATCTGGGTCACCCCGCCCCTGGCGGGCTCCCTGACCGGGTACCAGGTCCTGCGCGAGGCGCGCGGCTGGGAACCCAAGCCCAGCGACCACGTGCCGGTCATGGTGGATCTGGCGGTGTGAGTTCTCCCCTCTCCCCAGAGAGAGGGATCAGGAAGCCACCGCCCGCACCGTCTCCAGCAGCAGCGCGATGTCCTGGTCCCGGCTCAGCCGGTGGTCGCCGTCCTTGACCAGGGTCAGGCGGACGTCCTCGCCGGACAGGGTCTCCGCCAGTTCCAGGCTCAGGCCCCAAGGCACGTCCGTGTCACGCAGGCCGTGCAGCAGGCGGGCGGGGCCGGTGAAGGGCAGGGGCTTGCCCAGGACCAAGTGGTCGCGCCCTTCCTGCACCAGCTTCCAGGTGATGCGATAGCCGGCGGGGTCGTAGGCGGAGGGGCGCAGGAAGCTGCCCTCCAGCGGCAACCGGCCTTGCGCCTCCGCCGACAGGCGCTGCCAGATCAGGCGCTCCGTGAAGTCGGGTGCGGCGGCGACGGTGACCAGGCTCTTCACCTGTTCCGGCCGCGCCTTCGCCACCAGCGACGCGACCCAGCCGCCCATGCTGGAGCCCACCAGCACAACGGGCCCTTTCGCCACCTGGTCCAGCACCGCCAGCGCGTCTCCCAGCCACAGGCCGATGGTGCAGTCCTCCCACACCCCGCTTGAGGCGCCGTGGCCCTGGTAGTCGAAGCGGATGTAGGATCGGCCGTGCGCCTGGGCCCAGCGTTCCAGCGCCACCGCCTTGGTGCCCGTCATGTCGGAGCGGAAGCCGCCCAGGAAGACAATGGTCGGCCCGGACCCGGGGGTGTGGCGATAGGCTATGGTGGCGCCGTCACGGCTTAGGCTATGTATCGGCCCGTCCATCCCGCCCCCCGTCTGGTCCTTCGTATCCATCATGTCCGTCCTGGCCGCAGCCCCCGGCACCCTATCGCCCGACCCTGCCCCGGTAAACCCGGCGGACCACTTCGGCGGCGGCCGGCCCGTGGTGATGCAGGTGATCCCCAGCCTGGTGACCGGCGGGGCGGAGCGCGGCTGCGTGGACATTGCCGCCGCCGTGCAGCGGGCAGGCGGGCGGGCCATCGTCGTCTCCTCGGGCGGGCCCATGGCGCGGGAGCTGGAGCGGTACGGCGCCAGGCACGTGACCCTGCCCGTGGACAGCAAAAGCCCCCTGGTGATCCGCCGCAACGCCAAGCGGCTGGCTGCCCTGGCGAAGGCGGAAGGGGTGGACATCATCCATGCCCGCAGCCGGGCCCCGGCCTGGAGCTGCCTGTGGGCGGCGGAGGCGCTGGGCATCCCCTTCGTCACCACCTTCCACGCGCCCTACAATTTCAAGAACGGGCTGAAGCGCTGGTACAACAGCGTCATGTCCCGGGGCGACCGGGTCATCGCCGTGTCCCGCTATGTCTATGACCATGTGGCCGCCAACTATGGCGTGGGGCCGGACCGGCTGCGCCTGGTCCACCGGGGCGTGGACGTGGACCTGCTGACGCCGGAGAAGGTGACCCAGGGGCGCATGGCCGCCCTGGTCCGGGAATGGCGCATCCCGGAGCACCAGCGCATCGTCATGCTGCCCGGCCGGCTGACCCGCTGGAAGGGGCAGGGGGTGCTGATCGAGGCGATCTCCAAACTGGGGCGCAAGGATGTCCGCGCCGTTCTGGTGGGCGGCGACCAGGGCCGCAGCGACTACCGGGCCGAGCTGGAGGGGCGCATCCGCGCCCTGGGGCTGGAGGGGCAGGTGACCATCGCCGGCCACTGCAACGACATGGCCGCCGCCTACATGCTGGCCGACGTGGTGGTGAGCGCCAGCACCGAACCGGAGGCCTTCGGCCGCATCATCGTGGAGGCCCAGGCCATGGGCCGGCCGGTCATCGTCACCGACCTTGGCGCCGTGCGGGAGACGGTCGTGGCGGGGGAGACGGGGCTGGTGGTGCCGCCGGGCGACGCCGGCGCCCTGGCCGACGCCATCCGGGAAGTGCTGGACCTGGACCCGCTGACCCGCAAGGCCGTGGGGCTGGACGGCATGCGGCATGTCCGCGCCCACTTCACCAAGGAAGGCATGTGCGCCGCCACCCTGGGCATCTATGCCGAGCTGCTGGCCGCACGGGCCCCGGTCGCCAGGGGGCGGCGGTGAGCCGGGAGCGGGTGCTGGTCATCCGCCTGGGTGCCCTGGGCGACCTGGTGCAGTGCTTCGACGCGTTCCAGGCCATCCGCGCCCACCATCCGGGGGCCGAGGCCATCCTGCTGACCAAGCCCGCCTTCGCCGGCTTCGGCCGGTCCATGCCCTGGTTCGACCAGGTGTGGGAGGACCCGCGCAGCCGGTCGCCCCTGCATTACCTGCGCATGCGGTCGCGTCTGCGGGGGGCGGGGCTATCGGTGGTGTACGACCTGCAGAACAAGCCGCGCACCAGCCTGTACCGGAAGCTGATGGCGCCAGGGCGCAAGGCCCGCTGGTCCGGCATCCTGCCCGGGGCGGACTGGCCCATCCCGGACGTTGCCGGCAGGCACAACCACGACCGCTACATGGCCCAGATCGCCGCCGCCGGGGTGCCCGACGCGGGACCGGCGGACCTGTCCTGGCTGACGGGTGACCTGGCGGGACTGCTGCCGGATGGGCCGTTCGTGCTGCTGGTGCCTGGCTGTTCCCCCCACCTTCCGCACAAGCGTTGGCCGGCGGAGGGCTATGCCGCCCTGGCCCGGCGGCTGAAGGGGCTGGGGCTGACCCCGGTGCTGGTGGGCACGGGCGCCGACCGGGAGGCCGCGGACGCCATCGGGCAAGCCTTCCCCGGGGTGGTGGACCTGGTGGGCCGGACCAGCCTGGGGCAGTTGGCGAGCCTCGCCCGGTTCGCCAAGGCGACGGTGGGCAACGACACCGGGCCGGTGTTCCTGACGGCGGCCCTGGGCTGCCCCACCCTGATGCTGATGTCCCACCATACGGACCCGGCCCGCAGCGCCCCCTGGGGGCCCCGGGCCGCTTGGCTGAAGCGCGACGACCTGTCCGGCTTGGGCATGGGCGACGTCTCAGCCGCCCTGGAGCGGCTGTTGGCGGCATGAACGACCGCCGGCCTGCCGGTGCGGCAACCTGCGGCCCCTCTTCTTATATGCAAGAAATTCCGTAGCCGCTACTCTAGCAGCGGTGGTGAAGGGGGTGGATGGTCCACCCCCGCCACCTGGAGGACAGGGCTGATGAGCAAGCCCTTCTTCCTTCACCTGAGGCTTCGGCTGTTCGGCATCTCTGTCGAACTGACGATCCGTCGGTGAGGAGCGTCGGGCGGTGTGTCACGAACACTGCCCGACTGCCCTTCGCTTATACCCCAACCCGCATCCTCTTGCAACCGCACGTCCCCTGGAGCAACGCGTGTGTCAGGGCTGGATTGCCGCAATCCTGCCCCGTTTGCGTGCGATGCGGAAGTCCGGGAACCCTGGCGGCCTTGCCTAAGCCCGGCTTTTTTGCTCTAAGGGTTCTCCTCCGATCCCTGCTGGCGTTCCAGGTGGTTCATCCATGACTCGTCGCGTTACCCTGTTCGGCCGCACCGCCCTGGTGGGCTTGGTTGCCCTGGGCCTGTCCGGCTGCTCCTGGCTGAACAGCATCGGCGCGGAGGATGAGCCGCAGACCGCGCAGCAGATGATGGTCACCCGGCAGAACACGTCCGACGTGGCCGGGATGACCGCCGCCGCGGTGCCGGCCGCCGGTGCCGCGGTGAACGCCTTCCTGTGGCGCGCCGCGCTGGACACCGTGGCCTTCATGCCGGTGACCCAGGCCGATCCCTATGGCGGCGTGATCCTGACCGACTGGTTCAGCCCGCCCGCCACCCCCAGTGAGCGGTTCAAGATCAACCTGTACATCCTGGACGCGGCGCTGCGGGCCGACGGCATCCGGGCCACGGTGTTCCGTCAGGTGAACCAGAACGGCTTCTGGACGGACGCCCCCGTGGCGCCGGAGACGGTGACCCAGATGGAGGACACCATCCTGACCCGGGCGCGGCAGCTTCGCCAGGCGAACGCGCCGGCCCGCTGAGCGGGATCGCTGCAGGTCGGAACGACCGGAGGCGTGAATCCCGCGACCACCCAACAGGGTCAGAGCGTGACACCACCCATGCTGATATCTGTCACGCTCTGACTCCGCCGACGGCGGGCGCGCCAGACCCCCATCCTGGGTGACGCCCCGCCGGAGCGCCACCCGAGATGCCGAGGGGTTGACCCCATGTCCCGCTACAACGTCCGTGAGACCGAGGCCAAGTGGCAGGCCGTCTGGGACGAACGCCGCAGCTTCGCCGTCCAGGCTGACCCGTCCCGGCCCAAGACCTATGTGCTGGAGATGTTCCCCTACCCGTCGGGGCGCATCCACATGGGCCACGTCCGCAACTACACCATCGGCGACGTGATCGCCCGCTACAAGCGGGCCAAGGGCTTCAACGTCCTGCACCCCATGGGTTGGGACGCCTTCGGCCTGCCGGCGGAGAACGCGGCGCTGGAGCGGGGCGTCCACCCGGCAAGTGGACCTATGAGAACATCGCCGCCATGCGCGGCCAGCTGCAGTCCATGGGCCTAGCCATCGATTGGAGCCGGGAAATCGCCACCTGCCGGCCGGAATACTACCGGTTCGAGCAGAAGATGTTCCTGGACTTCCTGAAGGCGGGCCTGGCCTACCGCAAGGAGTCCTGGGTGAACTGGGACCCGGTGGACAACACCGTGCTGGCCAACGAGCAGGTGATCGACGGCCGCGGCTGGCGCACCGGCGCGCTGGTGGAGAAGCGCCAGCTGTCCCAGTGGTTCCTGAAGATCACCCACTTCGCCGACGAGCTGCTGGGGGCCCTCGCCACCCTGGACCGCTGGCCGGAGAAGGTCCGGATCATGCAGGAGAACTGGATCGGCAAGTCCCAGGGCTGCCGGTTCTTCTTCAAGCTGTCCGGCGGGCATGAGGAGCTGGAGGTGTTCACCACCCGGCCGGACACGCTGTTCGGCGCCAGCTTCGTGGCCATCAGCCCCAACCACCCCCTGGCCGCCAAGCTGGCCGAGGGCAATGCCGAGCTTGGCGAGTTCATCGCCGAGTGCAACCGCATGGGCACCAGCGAGGCGGCATTGGAGCAGGCGGAGAAGAAGGGATTCCGGACGCCCGTGACGGCAGAGCACCCCTTCGTGCCGGGGTGGGAGCTGCCGGTCTATGTGGCCAACTTCGTGCTGATGGAATACGGCACCGGCGCCATCTTCGGCTGCCCGGCCCATGACCAGCGCGACCTGGACTTCGCCCGCAAGTACGATCTGCCCGTGAAGCCGGTGGTAGTCCCCGACGGGGAGGACCCGGCCAGCTTCGACGTGGGCAACGAGGCCTACACCGGCCCCGGCACCCTGCGGAACAGCCGGTTCCTGGACGGGCTGTCGGTGGAGGAGGGCAAGAAGGCCGCCATCGGCAAGATCGAGGAGCTGGGCCGCGGCACCGGCACCACCATGTTCCGCCTGCGCGACTGGGGCGTGTCCCGCCAGCGCTATTGGGGCTGCCCGATACCGGTGATCCATTGCGAGGCCTGCGGCGTGGTTCCCGTGCCGGAGGCGCAGCTGCCGGTGACCCTGCCGGAGGACGTGACCTTCGACGCGCCCGGCAACCCGCTGGAGCGGCACCCCACCTGGAAGCATGTGGACTGCCCGAGCTGCGGCAAGGCGGCCCGGCGGGAGACGGACACCTTCGACACCTTCATCGAGTCGAGCTGGTATTTCCTGCGCTTCGCCGACCCGCGCAACACCGAGGTGGCGTTTGACAAGGACGCCGTGAAGTACTGGCTGCCGGTGGACAACTACATCGGCGGCATCGAGCACGCGGTGCTGCACCTGCTCTATTCCCGCTTCTGGACGCGGGCGCTGGCCCATTGTGGCTATTTGGACCTGGCGGAGCCCTTCGCCGGCCTGTTCACGCAGGGCATGGTCACCCACGCCACCTTCCAGGACGCGGAGGGCAAGTGGATCTTCCCCACCGACGTGGACTTGGCAAGCGGCAAGGCGGTGAAGCGGGCCGACGGCAGCCCGGTCACCGTCGGCCCCGTGATCAAGATGTCCAAGTCCAAGAAGAACGTGGTGGACCCGGAAGGCATCCTGAACAGCTATGGCGCCGACGCGGCCCGCCTGTTCATGATGTCCGACAGCCCGCCTGACCGTGACCTGGAATGGACGGAGGCCGGCATCGACGGCGCCTGGCGCTACATCAACCGCCTGTGGCGGCTGGTGACGGAGCCCGGCATCACCCTGCCCGCCGCCGGCACGCCTGCCCCGGCGGAGTTCGGCGCCGACGCCACCGCCATCCGCCGCGCTGCCCACAAGGCGGCCCACGGGGTGGCGGAGGACATCGAGCAGTACCGCTTCAACAGCGCCGTGGCCAAGCTGCGCATCTTCAGCAACGCCCTGGGCGACGCCTTGTCCAAGCTGGCCGCCAAGCAGGGCAACAGCCAGGACGTGGGCGCGGACGAGGCCTGGGCCGTGCGGGAGGCGCTGGAGATCCTGAGCCAGATCGTCCAGCCTGTGATGCCCCATCTGGCACAGGAGATGTGGGTGAGCCTGGGGCACCAGGACCTGCTGGTGGAGCGGCCCTGGCCGGCCGCCGACGCGGGCTTGCTGGTGGAGGACACGGCCACCGTGGCGGTGCAGGTGAACGGCAAGCTGCGCGCGACCCTTGCCCTGCCGCGCGACGCGGCGGAAGATGTGGCCAAGGCGGCCGCCCTGGCCGACCCGGCGGTGCGGAAGGCCATGGACGGCAAGCCGCCCCGCAAGGTCATCGTCGTGCCGAACAGGATCGTCAATGTCGTGGTCTGAGACCCCCAAGGTCTTCCGCCGCCTCGGCCTGCTGGCTGTGCTCGCCCTGGTCCCTACGACCCTGGGCGGGTGTGGCTTCACGCCCGTCTATGGCACCCGCGGGGCGGCCACCGCCCCGGTGCAGCAACTTGCGCAAGTGCAGATCGACCCGATCCCGGAGCGCACGGGCCAGGTCCTGCGGAACAAGTTGATCGACCGGTTCTATGAGAATGGGCGTCCGGCCGATGCCAATTACCGGCTGGTGGTCAATCTGGCGGCCGCGGAGGAGGGGTTGGGCATCCGCAAGGACGCCACGGCCACCCGCGCGCGCCTGACAGTCCAGGCCAGCTATGAGCTGATCGAGGCCAAGACCGGCAAGGTCGCCTATCGCACCTTCAGCCGGGCCGTGGTCAGCTACAACCTGCTGGAGGCGCAATACGCCACCCTGGTGGCCCAGCAGGACGCCTATGAGCGCGCCCTGACGGAACTGGCGGAGGATGTGCGCACCCGCCTGGCCCTGTTCTTCATGCGCGACCCCGGCAGCCAGCCCTCTTGACCCCGAACCGGCCGGGCCCCCGCCCATGAAGGTCCAACCCCGCAACGCCGACGCCTTTGCCAAGCGGCCCGGCCCCGCCACCCGGCTGGTCCTGGTCTATGGCCCCGACGCCGGCCTGGTGCGGGAGCGGGGGACCCAGGCGGCCAAGTCCGCCTGCGAGGACCTGTCCGACCCCTTCCGCGTGGCGGAACTGAAGCCCGACCAGGTGGCCGCCGACCCGGCCCGCCTGTTTGATGAGATGGCCGCCATCGCCCTGACCGGCGGCCGGCGGGTGGTCCGCATCAGGGACGTGGACGACAAGCTGGAGCGGGCCGTCGCCGCCCTGTTGAAGGAGCCGCCGCCGGGCGACAGCCTGGCCGTGCTGGAGGCGGGGGAGCTGGACGGTCGGTCCAAGCTGCGCAAGCTGGTGGAGGACGCCGGCGAGGTGGGCGCCGCCATCGCCTGCTATGTGGAGGAGGGGGGGGAGCTGGCCGGCACCATCGCCCGCATCGTGGGCGAGCACGGCATGCAGATCACGCCGGAGGCGCGGGACTGGCTGGCCGCCAACCTGGTGGGCGACCGCTCCATGGCCCGCAGCGAGGTGGACAAGCTGGTCCTCTACATGCTGGGCAGCAAGGCCATCGGGATCGAGGACGTGAAGGCCGTGGTGGGCGACAGCGCCGCCATGGACATGGACGAGCCCGCCCTGGCCGCAGCCGACGGCAATCTGGCGGAGGTGGACCGGTCCTTGCGCAAGCTGTTCGCCGAGGGCACCAGCGTCGTCCCGATCCTGCGCGCCGCCCAGCGCCACTTCCAGCGCCTGCACATCGCCGTCGCCCACGTGGCCCGCGGCCAGACCCCCCAGCAGGCGGTGAAGACCCTGCGGCCCCCCGTCTTCTTCAAGCTGGAACCCCAGATGACCGCCCAGGTCCGCCGCTGGACCCTGCCCCTGCTGCAACAGGCCCTGGACCGCCTGCTGGAAGCCGAAGCCGAGTGCAAACGCACCCACAGCCCGGACGAGACGATCTGCGCGCGGGCGTTCTTCCAACTGGCGCAGTTGGCGCGGCGGGGGTGAGGCCGTACGGGATTTTTACCGGACGTGCCCAAACGAACAGAATTTTTACCGGCCGAACAGAATTCGTGCGACCATCACCGCGCTGACACGAATTTTGACGGCAGGGGCGGGCGATGCCGATCCGGCTTGGGCCCAACGAACGCTACACCGGCCAGATGGGCTTGGTCCATCGCTTCGGCCTGCGCGTGCCGCCGCCTTACACGATCTCGATTGTGGGGCAGGGCGTCTGCAAATCCATGAAACGCCCGAGCACCAAGTGGAGCGGTATGGCTCCAGCTACGACAAGGGCGACGACCCCCTGTCCGACTTAGCCTTCGCGCTGCGCTATGAGCCACTGCACCTCGGAATCTTGAAGGCGGTTTTCCGTACCATGGGCCCGGAACCCGTGAAGGCTTGGGTGCGCCAGAAGCCAACGGGCAAGTTCGCCCGGCGTGCTTGGTTCTTCTATGAATGGCTTATGGGTGAGCGCCTGGACCTGCCGGATGCGACGGCTGGGGCCATGGTGGACGCGCTGGATGAGGACAAGCACGTCACCAGCATGCTGGCCACGCCGCTACGCCGCTACCGTGTCTCCAATAATTTGTTGGGTTCGGCCGCTTTCTGCCCGGTCGTACGCCTCTCCCGGACCTTGCGCGAAAGGCAAGTCACCGAACTTGGGACGGAGGTTCGCGCCTTGGTCGAGGGCTGTGACCCCGCGGTCCTGGCGCGGGCGGTGCAATACGTGCTGACCAAGGAGACACGCAGCAGCTTCGCCATCGAGCGGGATGAGGTCGCCGGGTCGCGGGCGGAGCGCTTCATTGCCGCCCTGCGCACTGTCCAGGATTTCGACCCGGCCAGCGAGGCTGACCAGACGGGCTTGCAGAACCTGATCGTGGGCGACCCACGTTATGGGGCCCGGGGTTGGCGCGGCGCGCAGATCTACATCGGCGAGACGGTTCTGAATCAAGCCGACCGGGTCCGCTACATCTGCCCCCAGCCCGAGGACATCCGCGATTTGATGGGCGGCTTCGCCAAGATGGTACGTGGACAGCTTGGGGAGGTGGAGTTCGACAGGAGCTTGTCGGCCGCATTCGGCGCGACGATCCCGCACCCGCCGGCCATGCTGGACCCCATCACCGCCGCCGCCGTCATCAGCTTCGCCTTCGTCTTCATCCACCCGTTCGAGGATGGCAACGGCCGCATCCACCGCTTCCTGATCCACCATGTGTTGGAGCGGCTGGGTTTCACCCCGCCCGGCCTGTTGTTCCCCGTTTCCGCCGTCATCCTGCGCAACCGGCGAGCCTATGACGAGGCGCTGGAGGCCTTCTCTGAGGCCATCATGCCCTTCATCGACTGGGATTGGACCCCGGGCCCGGACGGGCTGCCGACCGTCGTGGTGAAGAACGACACCGCGGACCTGTACCGCTACTTCGACGCCACGCCCATGGTGGAGTTCCTGTACCGCTGCGTGGCGGAGGCGATCCGGGTGGACCTGAAGCAGGAGATCGCCTTCCTCGCCAAGTATGACCGGGCCCTGCGTGCCCTGATGGAGGTCAGCGCCATGCCGGACCGCAAGGCGGGCCTGTTCACCAACCTTGTGCTCCAGAACGGCAAGGTGGGTGCGGAGAAGCGCCGGCGCCATTTCGCCGAGTTGACGGAGGAAGAGGCCGACCGGCTGGAACAGGTGGTCCTGTCGGCCGCGCGGGAAGCGGTAGCGGATGGGGCGGCCGGTGATGGCCGCCCCGCCGTGGACATCACAATTTCCAGGTCTCCAGGTCCGCCTCCACCTTCTCCACCAGCTTGTCGACGATGAAATCGGCGATGGCGCCGTCGGCCACGTTCTCGATCAGGAAGCGCTTGAAGAAGCCCTTCGGCCGATCCTCGTCCGTGATCTGGTCCACGACCTTGCGGATACGATTGCGGAACAGCCGCTCCACCTTGCTGACGACCACCCGCCCGGCGGGCCAGGGCTCCAGCCGCTGCTCCTCCGCAGCCGTCCCGACCAGGGGATGATGGGCAGGAAGCGGTCGTCGGCCTTCTTCCAGGCCGCCAGGCCGGCGGCAACCTCCTGCTGGTCGAAGACCAGGTTGCCAGGATCAAGGACAAACTCCGTCCTCAGGTAATCCTGGCAGTTCTTGCGTCCCAGGAAGTAGTCGTGGCGGCGAAGCGCCTCGTCCAGGAAGCCCATGAAGGCGCCGAAACCGGCGCTGGCAATGGCTTTCGCCCCGACCAAGGGGGGGCGTCGCCATCCTCCCGGACCGGCGTGATCATGAAGCGGCTGAACACGGTCTCGTCCAGGGCCAGCAGCAGGTCGGACGTGCTGTAGCGGGCCTGCCCCACCAGGGACCCGACCGTCTGGAGCCCGGCCGACAGGAGCTGGGTGGTGATGTCGGTCGAGTCGAAGGTGGGCATGTCGGCGAAGGGGTCCACCAGCAAGACGCCGCGGTTGGCCTCCGTTGCGTTCCGTGGGTTCCGCCCTGTCACGCCAGCCAGGGCGGTGCGGGCCAGCTCCACCGGCTGGTTGTCCGTGCCGCCGCCATCCACCGCCACGAACTCGTAATCCTGGGGCAGCACCCCCCGCTGGTCGCGCAGCAGGTCGAAGACGGGGGTGCGCAGCACAACCCTGGGCCCACCCTGCTCACCGGGCAGCACCGCCGGCCGCCACAGGTAATGTTCCAGGGGGCGGCGCAGCTTGCGGGCAGGGAAGCCTGCCGGGAACGCCCCCGTGGCCCGGGCGAAGAGGCTGAACTCCTCCCAGTCTATCTGGTGAAGGTCGCCGGCGTTGCCCGGCTCCGCCACCACGAGAAAAGAATCTCCTGCCGCTTCACGCGGGGCCTTGGGTTTGCTGGCCGTGTCCAGCCCGATGGCAAAGCGGACATGGTCCGCATGGTCGGTAAAATACTGGCCCTTCGCCGCGCCGGAAAAGGCGACGGTGTATGGCATGCCCCGCAGGTTGGTCAATGTGAGGATAAGTTCGAGCGGGTCCGCCAAGTAACCCTGCCGGTCGACCCTATCGCCGGCGAACGAGGCGATCGCCAAGGCAGCGCTGTCGATCGGGGCCGGGCAGAGCAGGCTTTCCACGACCCGGTTGCCCTTCAGGTCAGACGTATCGGTGAAGCCGGCCACGTCAAGCTTGCTGACCCAGGTGTTGTAGAAGGGGTTGCGCATCCGCACGGCGTTGGCGGACACCGGCGTGACATGGGGGAAGCCGTTGGTAGCGACCTTCGCGAAGATCGCCCCGTTCACCCCGCCGCCCGAGGCGCCGGCCACGACCTTCACCATCAACTTATGGGTCGGCACAGTCTTCTTGGCGGACGGCTTCGCCTGCAGCTGCTTTGCTTTTTCCCATTCTTCCAGCGCTTCCAGCAGGAAATCCAGGACACCCGCCGTGTAGGCCCCGGCCGACACAGTGCCGCCCAGGACCAGGGCGAGTTCATAGGTGTTGGCAGGTACCGGGAGCTTGGCCTGGTCCTCGTATGCCTTGCGAATCTTCTCAAGCGCGTCCTTGTACGCCTGGACAACCGGATCGGGCTTTCCCTGGGGGTCTTTCTTGTCCAGGTCCCTTTCAGGAGGGATGGTGACAGTCATGGTGCGTCCTCCGTTGACGAGCCCCTTGCTGGCGAGGAGGAGGCGCGGCTCTCCGATAGCCGTCGCGACGCTTATGCCTGATTAGCGGATAACGGCGAGGCACACGTCCTTCCCGACAAGGATACTATATCGATCCGCTATCATTGGGGCATTGTGAATATGTGACGTCGCCAGCTTGCGGGACAACGCCATCGCAAGCCTGGCCTGTGCCGGACTGGTTCCGTGGCGGGTCACGTCAACCGATGACGGCGTGCCCCGCCCCGCGCAGGGCGGCGACGGCCGCGTCCAGCATGTCCGCCTTCACCAGCAGATAATCCGTGTCATAGGTGGCGACGGCGAACAAGCTGATGCCGGCCTCTGCCAGGGGCCGGGCCAGGGCGGCGAGGATGCCGGTCAGGGCGAAGTCCAGCGGCCCTTCCACCTTCAGCGCCCGCCAGGGGGCGACGGCCTGCACCCCGTCCGGTACCCGGTCGGCGAGGCAGACGACGGACAGCTCCTCCGCCGTGCGGGTCAGGGACAGGAAACCCGGCCCGTCGGCCCAGGCAGGGAACGGGGCGTCCGGGGGCAGGCGGCAGACCGCCAGTTCCCCCGGCAGGACGGTAAGGGGGATGCCGGCCGGCATCACGCCGCAGGGTTGGCGGCGGGCAGCATCACCGGCTCTTCGTAGGAGATCACCACGGCCAGCTTCCAGGCGCCGTCATCGGCCTTGCGCAACACATAGCTGGTGGAGAAGCGCATGATCTCCTCCCGCCCCTCGTTGCGTAGCAGCCAGAGCACCTCCGCCCGGGCCAGCCGGGGGCCGCAGGGCCAGGCCCAGACCGCCGCGGGCACCGGCCAAGCCAGGCCGATGCTGTGGTAGACGCCCAGCAACTCCTCCACATAGCCCCGCACCGCCGCGGCGTCCGGGTAGGACAGGGGCTTGTCCGCCGTCAGCACAGCCAGGGGCTGGTCGAACAGGGCAGCCACCGCGTCAGCGTCGTACTTGGCGAAGGCGGCGGAGTAGGTGCCGAAGAAGGCGGCGGCCTCGGCCCCGATGGTGTCGGCGATCTGGGTGGCGTCGGGGGTGTCGGCCATGGGTGAAATCCGGGGATAGGGGGACGGGCGCCGGGACAGGGTGTGTCCGCACCTATCCTTTTGCTTCTACCGCCATCCCAGCGCAAGCCCGGAGGTGCAAGGTCAAACCCAACGCCCTTCCTGCTTCCCCGCGCAGGCGGGGGTCCACAGTTCTTCAGCGACGGTGACGTAGGGACGGGATCAAAAACCGTGGGCCCCCGCCTTCGCGGGGGACGCGGATTACCTTGGGTAAGCGTATCGCAGACGAAGCCCTTGTCTCACCGCCGGCCCAGGATGCGGGTCAGCACCCCGTCCAGCTGGTCCAGGCTCTTGTAGTGGATCTGCAGCGTGCCCTTCGGGCCGGCGGAGTTCAGCGTCACCTTCAGGCCCAGGGCCTGGGAAACCTCCTTTTCCAGGGCCACCGTATCGGGGGCCTTGGGCGTCGGCGCCTTGGCCGGGACGGGCTGGGCGCCCAGCTTCACCAGCGCCTCCGTCTGGCGCACGTTCAGGCCGCGCTCCACGACGATCTTGGCCAGCTCCAGCGGGTCGGCGGCGGTCAGCAGGGCGCGGGCGTGGCCCATGCTGAGCTGACCGTCCTGCACCATCTGCTTCACCCCGTCCGGCAGGGACAGCAGGCGCAGCATGTTGGCCACGTGGCTGCGGCTCTTGCCCACGCTGTGGGCCAGGTCCTCCTGGGTGTGTTGGAACTCGTCCATCAGGCGCTTGAACCCTTCCGCCTCCTCCAGCGGGGTCAGGTCCTGGCGCTGGATGTTCTCGATGAGGGCGATCTCCAGCGCCTCCCGGTCGGTCAGGGACCGCACCAGCACCGGCACCTCGTGCAGCCCGGCGAGCTGGGCCGCGCGCCAGCGCCGCTCCCCGGCGATGATCTCATACTGGGTGGCGCCGGGGGCGGCGGCAGGGTCCTTGCGCACCAGCAGGGGCTGGAGCACGCCGCGCTCCCGCACGCTCTCCACCAGGGCGCGCAGCTCCTCCTCATCGAACTTGCGGCGGGGCTGGTACTTGCCCGGGCGCACCTGGTCGATGGGGACCAGCCGGGTCAGGCGGACCCGGTCCACCTGCTCCTCCTGGCCGCCCTGGGCCTCCCCGAACAGGGCGGACAACCCGCGCCCCAGGCCCGTGCGCTGCTTCTTCGACTCGTCCATTCCCACCATCACGCCATCTGCCGCTTGCGCTCACGCTTCAGGATCTCGCCCGCCAGGTGGATATAAGCCTGGGCGCCCGCCGACTTCATGTCGTAGAGCAGCACCGGCTTGCCATGGCTGGGCGCCTCGGAGACCCGCACGTTCCGCGGGATCACCGTCTCATACACCTTGTCGCCGAAGAAGCCGCGGACATCCGCCGCCACCATTTCCGACAAATTGTTGCGGCGGTCGAACATGGTCAGGACCACGCCGCCGATCTCCAGGGACGGGTTGAAGGCGCGCTTCACCCGCTCGATGGTGCGGACCAGGTGGGACAGGCCCTCCAGCGCATAGAACTCGCACTGCAACGGCACCAGCACCGCCGTGGCCGCCGCCAGGGCATTCAGGGTCAACAGCCCCAGGGCCGGCGGGCAGTCGATCAGCACATAATCATAGGCGCGGGAAGAGCGGGCGAGGGCATCCTTCAGCCGGTACTCCCGCCGGTCCACGTTCACCAGCTCCACCTCCGCCCCGACAGGTCCACGTTGGCGGTGACGATGGACAGGTTGGGCACCGCCGTGGGCACCGCCACCTCCTCCACCGACAGATCGGCGAAGAGCAGGTCGTAGATGCCGAACTCCCGGTCGGCTTGCGCGATGCCGAGGCCGGTGGACGCATTGCCCTGGGGATCGTTGTCGATGATCAGCACCCGCTTGCCGCAGGCGGCGAGGGCGGTGGCCAGGTTGATGGTGGTGGTGGTCTTGCCCACGCCGCCCTTCTGGTTGGCGAGCGCGATGACGCGCGCGGCAGGGGCGGGGACGGGCAGGGGGGCGGTCGTCACGGGGTTCAGGCCTTTCGCGCGACGTTACTTCGCGGAGATGTCGGACAGGCGCAGGATGGTGCCGGCGGGGTCCGTCCGGCTGGGGAACGCCTCGGTCCGCATTGTCCAGGAATCCGCCACCCCGGTCAATTCATCCGCCGCCGACCTGCCCTTCGGGAAGATGCAGGTGCCCCCCGGTTTCAGCAGGCGCAGGGCCCAGGGTAGCAGTTGCGACAGGTCGGCCAGGGCGCGGGCGCTGACCACATCGGCCGGCGGCAGCTCCACCGCCTCGATCCGGCTGGCATGCACGGTGGCGGGAGCGCCAGTGACGCGCGCCACCTCCCGCAGGAAGGTGGCCTTGGTCTGGTCGGACTCCACCAAGTTGACGTGAGGCACGCCCAGGATCGCCAGCACCATGCCGGGGAAGCCTGCGCCGGAGCCGATGTCGGTGAGGGTCTGGGTTCCGGGTGGCAGCAGGGGGAAGAGCTGGGCGCTGTCGGCGAAGTGCCGGGTCCAGACATCCGCGAGGGTGGTCTTGGAGACCAGGTTCACCACCGGGTTCCACTTGCGCAACAGCGCCTCATAGGCTTGCAGCCGTTCCAGTGTTTCACGTGGAACATGGAAGGTGGCGGCGAAGTCGGTGGGGGTCATAGACGCCATAGGATCACGCGACCGGGCTGAACAGCTTCAGGCCGACGATGCCGGCGATGATCAGCAGGATGCACAGGATGCGGGCGAGGTTTGCCGGCTCCCCCAGCACCACCATGCCCAGGATGGCCGTGCCCACGGCACCGATGCCGACCCAGATGGCATAGCCGGTGCCCACGGGGATGGTCTTCAGCGCCTGGGACAGCAGGATGAAGCTGCCGGCCATGGCCGCCAGGGTCCAGACGGAGGGCCAGAGCTTGGTGAACCCCTCCGTGTATTTCAGCCCGATGGCCCAGACGATCTCCAGCAGGCCGGCGATGACCAGATAAACCCACGCCATGTCAGGCCACCGCCGCCGCGGGAGGCTTGCGCTTCACATAGCGCAACAGCGCGGTCAGGGCAGCCGGGGTCATGCCGGGGATGCGGGCGGCGGCGCCAAGGGTGGCGGGGCGCACGGTCTTCAGCTTCTGCCGGATCTCCGCCGAAAGGGCAGCGATGCGGTCGGGGTCCAGGTCGGCGGGCAGGGCTAGATCCTCATCCCGGCGGAAGGCGCGGATGTCCGCCTCCTGCCGGTCCAGGTAGCCGGCATACTTGCCGTCAATTTCCACCTGTTCCGCGATGTCGGCGGGCAGGGCGGCCAGCTCCGGCCAGACCGTGGACAGGCGGGCAAGGTCGATGTCCGGGTAGCGCAGCAGGTCCAGGGCGGTGCGCCGCACCCCGTCCCGGTTCACATGGATGCCGTGCCTTGCCAGCTCGTTCGGCGTGGCGGCGAGGCTGGTGGCGAGGTCCCGCGCCGCGGCCAGGGCCTGCTTCTTCGCCTGCCAGTGCGCCTGCCGCTCCGCCCCACCACACCCACGGCGAGGCCCCGGTCGGTCAGGCGCTGGTCGGCGTTGTCGGCGCGCAGCAGCAGCCGGTACTCCGCCCGGCTGGTGAACATGCGATAGGGCTCGGTGGTGCCGCGGGTGATCAGATCATCGATCAGGACGCCGATATAGGCCTCCGCCCGGTCCAGCACGAAGGGGGCGGAGCCCGCCACGGCCAGGGCGGCGTTCAACCCGGCGACCAGGCCCTGGGCCGCCGCCTCCTCATACCCGGTCGTGCCGTTGATCTGGCCGGCCAGGAACAGGCGGGGCAGGCGCTTGGTCTCCAGCCTGTTGGTCAGCTCCCGCGGGTCCACATAATCATACTCGATGGCATAGCCGGGCCGCAGCATCACCGCCCGCTTCAGGCCCGGGATGTTGCGCAGCATCTCCGCCTGCACGTCGCGGGGCAGGCTGGTGGAGATGCCGTTGGGATAGACCGTGTCATCGTCCAGCCCCTCCGGCTCCAGGAAGATTTGGTGCCGCTCCTTGTCGGCGAAGCGGACGACCTTGTCCTCCACGCTGGGGCAATAGCGGGGGCCCGTGCCCTCGATCTGGCCGGAATACATGGGTGCCCGGTGCAGGTTGGCGCGGATGGCCGCGTGCACCGCCGGGGTGGTGTAGGTGATGGCGCACTGCACCTGCGGCGTGGTGATCGCCGTGGTCAGGGTGGAAAAGGGCGGGGGCGGGTCGTCGCCCGGCTGCATCTCCAGCGCCGCCCAGTCGATGGTGCGGCCGTCCAGCCGGGGCGGGGTACCGGTCTTCAACCGGCCCAGGGGGAAGCCGAAGCGGGCCAGGGTGGCGGACAGGCCCAGGGCAGGGGCCTCCCCCACGCGCCCGGCCGGTATCTTCTCCTCCCCGATATGGATCATGCCGCGCAGGAAGGTGCCGGTGGTCAGCACCACGGCCCCGGCGCGGATCACTTCCCCCTCCGCCGTCACGACACCGGCGCAGGTGCCGCCGCCGTCAATGACCAAATCCTCCACCGCCGCGGCGATGATGTCCAGGTTGGGCTGGGCGGCCAAGGTGGCCTGCATGGCCTGCCGGTACAGCTTGCGGTCCGCCTGGGCCCGGGGGCCGCGGACGGCAGGGCCCTTGGATCGGTTCAGCACCCGGAACTGGATGCCGCCCTGGTCCGTCACCCGGCCCATGACCCCGTCCAGGGCGTCAATCTCACGGACAAGATGGCCCTTGCCCAGGCCGCCGATGGCCGGGTTGCAGGACATCTCCCCGATAGTCTTGACCTTGTGGGTCACCAGCGCCGTGCGGGCCCCCGCACGCGCCGCCGCGGCAGCAGCCTCGCATCCCGCATGGCCACCGCCCACCACGATCACGTCATAGCTGCGCATGGCGCGGAATGTATGGATGAGGGGCCGAGGAGTCCAGTGTTCCACGTGGAACAGGGGGGACATCTGCCGTCCATGCAGAGCGCTGATGTCACCCCGGGCTTGACCCGGGGCCCTCGGGATCGGTCGATGCAGATCACCGAAAGCGGTGTTTTTCTTTGTCCTTTTGCCCGCTGCCGCCCCTTGGCACGTCCGCTTTCCCAAGGGCCCCGGCTCAAGGCCGGGGTGACATCAAGTGATTGGCATCGGCGATCACTTCCCGATGCAGAAATCCCGGAAGATCACGTCCAGCAGCTCCTCCACGTCCACCCGCCCGGTGATGCGGCCCAGGGCGCGGGTGGCGAGGCGGATGTCTTCGGCGGCCAGTTCGGGCAGGGGGGCGGACAGGGCGCGGAGCAGGCTGTCCCGGCAGTCCTCCAGGGCGGATCGGTGCCGGGCCCGGGTCAGGGCGGGGGCGCCGCTGGGGGCGTAGCGTCGCTCCACCTCCGACCCCAGCGCCGACAGCAGCGCGGGCAGGCCTTGGCCGGTGGCGGCGGAGACGGGCAGGGCGGGGCGGCCCCCCACCACGGGCTCGGCCGGGTGTGCGGCCAGGTCGGCCTTGTTCAGCACGGGCAAGGCGTCCTCGTCCAGCAGCGCCAATGTGGCTGGATCGAGCAAGGGCCAGCGGCTGCCGTCAAACACCAGCAGCTTAAGGTCCGCCCGCGAGGCCCGGTCCAGGGCGCGGCGGATGCCTTCCGCCTCGATGGCCTCCGCCGCCTCCCGCAGGCCCGCCGTGTCGGCCAGCAACACGGGGTAGCCGCCCAGGTCCAGGTGCACCTCGATGACGTCCCGGGTGGTTCCCGCGGTGTTGGAGACGATGGCCACGTCCCGCCGGGCGATGGCGTTCAGCAGGCTGGACTTGCCGGCGTTGGGGGCGCCCAGGATGGCGATGGAGATGCCGTCGCGTAAGCGCTCCCCCCGGCTATTGTCGGCCAAGTGGGCCCCGATCTCCGCCGCCAAGCCTTCCACCACGGGCCGGACCGCGTCGGACAGGCCGCCGGGCAGGTCTTCCTCCGGGAAGTCGATATCGGCCTCAAGGTGGGCCAAGGCACGGGTCAGGCGGGTACGCCAGCCGTCATAGAGGCGGCCCAGGTCGCCATCCAATTGCCGCAAGGCTTGGCGGCGCTGGGCCGCCGTTTCAGCATCCACCAGGTCGGCGATGGCCTCCGCCTCCGTCAGGTCCAGCTTGCCGTTCTCGAAGGCGCGGCGGCTGAATTCCCCTGGCTCGGCAACGCGCAGGCCCAGGGTGGTGAGGGCGTCGGTAACGGCGGACAGGACGGCCCGGCCGCCATGCAAGTGCAGCTCCGCCACGTCTTCCCCGGTGAAGCTGGCAGGGCCGGGGAACCAGAGCACCAAGCCCTTGTCGATCACCTCGCCACTGCCGGGTTCGCGCAGGCTGGCCAGGGTGGCTTGGCGCGGCGGGGGCAGGGGGCGGCCGGTCAGATGCCCCAGGGTCGCACCGGCATCCGGCCCGGACAGGCGGATGACCTGCACCCCGCCCCGGCCCGGTGCGCTGGCGAGGGCGAAGATGCTGTCGCTCATGGCCTGTGTTCCACGTGGAACATTGGGTCGGCTCACGCCTTGCGTGACGACCAATGGATATGGTGGATGCGCCAGCCATCATCGCCGCGGCGCAGGATCATCGTCTCCGTCCCGCGCACATCCACGGGCTTGTCCTTGAACGTGCCCGTCGTGCGGGTCTCACAAGCTTCCCAGGCCAGGTCGTCGGAACGGCCGGAAACGAAGTTGGACACCTCCCGCCTCGTGGCCTGGGCGAACTCCATGTCGGCGCGGAGATGGTGGTTCACATACTCCCGCGCCGACCGCTCCACCCCGCCCTGCTCATAGACGGTCACGCCGATGTGCAGCCGCCGGACGGCCCCATCCAGGTCGCCGGCGGCCAAGGCCTTGTGGAAGGCTTCGACCACCTTGCGGGGCCCATCATCCTCACCGGCGGCGGGAAGGGCGGCAAGGGTGGCCGCACCGGCCCCGGCCAGCATCACGGCACGGCGGTCCATGTCCATGGCTCAGGCCCCCACCACCAGCCGGGCCTCACGGTCCTCCGGCTTCTTGTCACCGGGCTGCAGCATCAGCCGCTCCACCCGGCCACCCTCCACCAGGTGGGTCTGCAGGATCTCATCCAGGTCCGCCTCATCGGCATAGGTGTACCAGACCCCTTCCGGGTAGATGACCAGCGTCGGCCCCAGCTCACAGCGGTCCAGGCAGCCGGCATTGTTCACCCGCACGGCCTTGCCCAGGCCAAGCGCGGAGGCGCGCTTCTTCATGTAGTCGCGCAAC
The DNA here is from genome assembly GCF_012913305.1 of Aerophototrophica crusticola. Classification (NCBI taxonomy): domain Bacteria; kingdom Pseudomonadati; phylum Pseudomonadota; class Alphaproteobacteria; order Rhodospirillales; family Rhodospirillaceae; genus Aerophototrophica; species Aerophototrophica crusticola. The sequence goes on from NZ_CP051775.1 coordinate 3,247,979, forward strand.
TGCTCCGCCCCTTTGGCCTTGCAGCAGCCGCGGGGGTGGCCGTCCGGCCGCTCATTGGTGCAGACAAAGACATGCGCGCGGAAATAGGGGGCGGGATCAGTCACTTCTTTCCATCCTTCGACGGGCCGGCGGCACCCATGGCGGCCGCCATCTGGTTCCAGAGCATCTTCTGGATCTGCTCGAAGCCCTGGATGCTGGCAGGCAACCAGGTCCTTACCATCACCTCGGGGTCCATGGCCTGGATATTGGCGCTCAGCCGATCCTGCAACTGCTGCATCAGCGCCTGCTGCATGGGCTGCACGTCAGGCAGGCCGAAGAAGGTCCGGGCCTCCTCCGGCGTGCAGTCGATGTTGACCGTCACCTTCATCGCCGCCCTCCCATCCCTGCTGAAGAACCGGCCGGCCCGCGGATCGGGGCCATAACCGTAAGTTATCCAAGGCCATTTTCCTGGCGCGGGTCAGTCTACACGAGGTTACACTGCCCGCAAACGGCCCCCGACCCGGCGGCCCCACGCCAAAGCGGCGCGCGGCCTGTTGGGATTTGGGGGAAATCGGGGGAAAGGGAAGGGACCATGGCCGAAGGCGCGAACCTTCTGGGGCGCGAGACGAGCCCCTATCTGCTCCAGCACGCGGACAACCCCGTGCACTGGATGGCCTGGGGGCCGGAGGCCTTCGCCCGGGCCAAGGCGGAGGACAAGCCCATCCTGCTGTCCGTGGGCTACGCCGCCTGCCATTGGTGCCACGTGATGGCCCATGAGTCCTTCGAGGACCCGGAGATCGCGCGCTTGATGAACGAGCTGTTCGTCAACGTGAAGGTGGACCGGGAGGAACGGCCGGACCTGGACCAGGTCTACCAGCAGGCCCTGTCCCTGCTGGGGCAACAGGGCGGCTGGCCGCTGACCATGTTCCTGACGCCCGGCGGGGAGCCGTTCTGGGGCGGCACCTATTTCCCGCCGGCCACCCGCTGGGGCCGGCCCGGCTTCCCCGACGTGCTGCGCGGGGTGGCCAACACCTACCGGACGGAGCCGGAGAAGGTGACCCGCAATGTCAGCGCCCTGAAGGACGCGCTGACCAAGCTGTCGCAGAACCGCCCGGGCGGCAGCGTGGAACCGGCCGTGCTGGACCAGGTGGCGGAGCGCCTGGTGCGGGAGGTGGACCCCTTCAACGGCGGCATCGGCGACGCGCCCAAGTTCCCGCAGCCCAGCATCTTTACCCTGCTCTGGCAGGCCTTCAAGCGGACGGGCAAGCCGCCCTATGCCAGCGCCGTGATCAACACCCTGACGCGGATGAGCCAGGGCGGCATCTATGACCACCTTGGCGGCGGCTTCGCCCGGTACAGCACGGACGCCCAGTGGCTGGCACCCCACTTCGAGAAGATGCTGTACGACAACGCCCAGCTGCTCGAGCTGCTGACGGCGGTGTGGCAGGAGACGCGCGACCCCCTGTTCGAGGCGCGCATCCGGGAGACGGCCGCCTGGGTCCTGCGGGAGATGGTGGCCGAGGCCGGGGGCTTCGCCGCCACCCTTGATGCCGACAGCGAGGGGGAGGAGGGCCGGTTCTACGTCTGGTCCAAGGCGGAGGTGGACACGGTGCTGGGCGCCGACGCGGACGCGTTCTGCGCGGTCTACGACATCTCCCACCATGGCAACTGGGAGGAGACGAACATCCCCAACCGGCTGAAGGACACGTCCTGGCTGGGGGCGGAGCGGGAAACGGCGCTGGCCGCCCAGCGCGCCAGGCTGCTGGCCGTGCGGGACAAGCGGGTGCGGCCGGGCTGGGACGACAAGGTGCTGGCCGACTGGAACGGGCTGATGATCGCCGGCTTGGCCAAGGCGGGCGCGGCGCTGGGGGAACAGGCCTGGATCGACGCGGCCGCCCGCGCCTTCGGCTTCGTCGCCTCCTCCATGCAGGAACATGGGCGGCTGAAGCATAGCTGGCGGCATGGGCAGTTGAAGCACGCCAGCACGCTGGAGGACCACGCCAACATGGCCCGTGCCGCCCTGGCCTTGTTCGAGGTCATCGGCGACTGGTCCCTGGTGGAGCAGGCCAGGGCCTGGGTGGCCGTGCTCGACAAGCATTATTGGGATGGGGAAGGGGGTGGCTACTTCATCGTCGCGGACGATGCCACCGACCTGATCGTCCGCCCGCGGCATGCCCATGACAACGCCGTGCCCGCCGGCAACGGCACCATGGTGGGGGTGCTGGCCCGGCTGTGGCTGCTGACGGGAGAGGAGGCCTATCGCCAGCGGGCCGACGCGCTGGTGGATGCCTTCAGTGGCGAGCTGACCCGCAACTTCTTCCCCCTGGCCACCTGGCTGAACGGGATCGAGCTGCTGGAGACGGCGGTGCAGGTGGTGGTGGCTGGGGAACCGGGGGCGGCGGACACGCGCGCCCTGCTGGCGGCCGTCCATGGCCTGTCCCTGCCCACCCTGGTGCTGACACCCTTGGCGCCGGGCATGGCCCTGCCGGAGGGGCACCCGGCCGCAGGCAAGGGCTTGGTGGATGGCAAGGCCGCGGCCTATGTCTGCCGTTATGGCAGTTGCGGCCTGCCGGTCACCGACCCGGCGGAACTGACGAAGGCGCTGGGCGGCTGATGCGGCTGGGACGGGGGATCGGGGCCGCCCTGCTGGCCTTGGCGCTGCTGGCGCGGCCGGCCGTGGCGGAGACGCGCACGGAGCTGCTCGACCGCACCCTGGCGGCCCTGGTGGCGGACAAGACGGCGCCGGTCAGCGGGGTGGCGCTGGTGGTGCTGGACAAGGGGCGGGAGGCCTTTGCCAACGCCGCCGGGCTGGCCGTCATCGACCCGGCGGACCCGGCCCGGCAGCAGGCCCTGGACGTGGACACGCCCGTGCGGGTGGCCAGCATCTCAAAGCTGGCGGTGGCGATCACGGCGCTGCGGCTGGTGGAGGAGGGCAAGCTGACCCTCGACGGGGATGCCGGCGCGGTGCTGGGCTTTGCCTTACGCAACCCGCATTGGCCTGACCGCCCCATCACCCTGCGCCATTTGCTGACCCATACCAGCAGCCTGCGCGACGGGGAGGTCTATGCCCTGCCGGTGCAGCACAGCCTGGAGGAGCTGGTGCGGCCCGGCGGCCCCTGGGACAAGGACGGCAGCCGCTGGGCCAAGCCGGACGGCGACGGCAGGGACCGCGGGCCCGGCGCCTGGTTCAGCTACGCCAACATCAATCTGGGCGTCGTCGCCACCATGATGGAGCGGGTGACGGGGGAACGGTTCGACTCGACCGTGGACCGGGTGCTGTTCCGGCCCCTGGGCATCCAGGCCGGCTTCGACGTGCGTCGCCTGCCCGACCCCGCCTTTGCCAAGCTGGCCCCGGTCTACCGCAAGGTGACGGGGGAGGTGAGCGACCCTGGGGGTACCTGGTCGGCCCAGGTGGACGATCACCGGGGCGTCCGGCCCGACGGCTTCGTCAGCCCCTTCGGCGTGACGGCGACACTTCCCCTGTCCGCCTACCAGCCCGGCCGCAACGCCACCACCCTGGCGCCCCAGGGCGGCCTGCGCATCTCCGCCCGCGGCCTTGCCCGCATGCTGCGGGTCCTGCTGGACCGCGGGACGGTGGACGGGGTGCGGGTGCTGAGGCCGGAAACGGTGGACGCCATGCTCGCGCCCGCCTGGGCCTTCCCGAATGGTGATGGTGACACCGAACGCGGGCTGTACCAGCGCTGGGGCCTGGGCGTGCATTGCCTGAACACGGGGGAGGGCGACCGCATCGCCCCTGGCGCCCCTATGCTGTGCGGGCACCTGGGTGATGCCTATGGCCTGATCGGCGGGGCGTTGGTGGACCCGGCCGGGGGCTGGGGGTTCGTCTACCTGGTCACCGGCACCAGCCTGGACTCCGCCGACGCTTCCATCCCGCCCTCGGCCCTGACACGGTGGGAAACCACCATCGGCAGGGCCGTGCTGGAGGGCAGGGCACCCGGGCGGTGACACCAGCGGCCCAAGCCCGCGGACGCGGGTGCCTGAGAGGGCGCCATGAACATCGCGTTACCCCCGCTTTCCCTGCCGTGACAAGCGCTTGGCTGCTTAGTATCGTGCCGCCGAACCGTTCGGCGCCCGCCACCGACCCTGGGCGCCGTGCCATCAAGCAAACAGGGGGCAGGCATGACCGAGGTTACCATCCAGGCCAAGGACGGCGGCAGCTTTACCGGCTATCTGGCCCTGCCCGCGGGCGGCAAGGGCCCCGGCATGGTCGTGATCCAGGAGATCTTCGGGGTCAACGACGTGATGCGCGGCCTGTGCGACCAGTACGCGGCCCAGGGATACGTCGCCCTCTGCCCCGACCTGTTCTGGCGGCAGGAACCGGGCATCCAGATTTCCGACAAGACGGATGCGGAATGGCAGAAGGCCTTCCAGCTCTACCAGGGCTTCAACGAGGCCAAGGGTGTAGAGGACCTGATCGCCACGCTGGATTTCCTGCGCGGGCATGAGGCCGTCACCGGCAAGATCGGCAGCGTCGGCTACTGCCTGGGCGGCAAGCTGGCCTATCTGATGGCCACCCGCTCCGACGCGGATGCCAATGTCAGCTATTACGGCGTCGGCATCGATGGCGCGCTGGGGGAGGCCACGGCCATCGACAAGCCGCTGCTGATGCACATGGCCGGCAAGGACAAGTTCGTGCCGCCCGAAGCGCAGGAAAAGATCAAGGCCACCCTGTCCGACAACCCGCTGGTCACCATCCACGCCTACCCGGACCAGGACCACGCCTTCGCTCGCACCGACGGCATCCATTGGGACCCGGAGGCCGCGAAGGCCGCCAACGAGCGCACGGCCGCTTTCTTCTCCCGGTATCTGAAGAGCTGATCCATCATGCCTGGAGTGGGTGTCGCGCGGCACCCGCCCCTTATCTTTTCCCAATTCCGGAGCCATCCCATGCCCCACGCCATCCGCATCCACCAGCACGGCGGCCCCGAGGTCCTGGCGTGGGAGGAGGTCGAGGTGGGGGAACCGGGCCCGGGGCAGGTGCGGCTGCGGCACACGGCCGTCGGGCTGAACTTCATCGACGTCTACCACCGCACAGGCCTGTACCCCATCCCGCTGCCCTTTTCGCCGGGGTCGGAAGGGGCAGGGGTGGTGGAGGCGGTGGGACCCGGGGTGACCAACCTGAAGCCCGGCGACCGGGTGGGCTATTGCACTGCCGGGGTGGGCGGCTATGCGGAGGTGCGGCTGGCCCCGGCGGACAAGCTGGTGCCCCTGCCGGACTGGCTGGATGACCAGACAGCCGCCGCCATGTTGCTGCAGGGCATGACCGCCCGCTACCTGCTGCGCAAGACCTATCCGGTGCGGGCGGGGGACACGGTGCTGGTCCATGCCGCGGCCGGCGGGGTGGGGCTGATCGCCTGCCAGTGGGCCAATGCCCTGGGCGCCACGGTGATCGGCACTGTGGGCTCTGCCGCCAAAGCGGAACTGGCCCGCGCCCACGGCTGCCACCACGTCATCAACTATGCGCAAGAGGACTTCGCCGCCCGCACGCGGGAGCTGACCGGCGGGCGCGGGGTGGAGGTGGTCTATGACGGTATCGGCAAGGACACCTTCGAGAAGAGCCTGGATTGCCTGAAGCTGCGCGGCTTCATGGTCACCTTCGGCAACGCCAGCGGCCCCGTGCCGCCCATGCCGCCGGCCTTGCTGGGCCAGAAGGGCGGCCTGTTCCTGACCCGCCCGTCACTCGCCCACTATACCGCCACGCGGGATGAGCTGCTGGAAACGGCGGCGGACCTGTTCGGCGTGGTGCGGGACGGCCGGGTGAAGATCAACGTCCACCAGACCTTCGCCCTGAAGGACGCCGCGGAGGCGCACCGGGCGCTGGAGGCGCGGAAGACCACCGGCTCCACGGTGCTGCTGCCGTGATGTTCCACGTGGAACATGGAAGTGCAGGGCACGTGAGGTCACCCCGGGCTTGACCCGGGGTCCTCGGGATCGGCCGATGCAGATCACCGAAAGCCACGCTTTTCCTTATCCTGCACCCACTTTCGAATTCGAAAGTCGCGTTTGGTGCAAATCCCGGGGGCCCGCTGCCGCCCCTTGGCACATCGGCTTTCCCAAGGACCCTGGGTCAAGCCCGGGGTGACTCCGTGCTTGGCATCAACCGGCCTTCTCCCCGAACCACAGCGGCGGGGCCTTGAAGCCTTTCAGGAAGGCCTCGTGGGCTGCCAGCTCCTCCGCGGAGGGCGCATGCGGGCGGGCGGGGCGGAAGGGGCGCTCGACCTTCACGATTGCCCCGCCCGACGCGTTGGTGGGACCGCCGGCCAGGACCAAGTCCGGCTGCCGGCCGCCCATCAGCTCCAGGTAAACCTCGGCCAGCAGTTGGGCGTCCAGCAACGCGCCGTGCAGGGTGCGGTTGGAGTTGTCGATCTCAAACCGGCGGCACAGGGCGTCCAGGCTGGCGGGGGCGCCGGGGAAGCGGCGGCGGGCCACCTGCACCGTGTCCAGCACCGGGTTGCGCAACGGCTTCATGCCGATGCGCGCCAGTTCCGCGTTCAGGAAGCCCATGTCGAAGCTGGCATTGTGGATCACCAGCTGCGCGTCGCCGATGAACTCCAGGAAGTCGCCGACCTTCTGGGAGAACAGCGGCTTGTCGCTCAGGAATTCCGTGGACAGGCCGTGGACGGCGAAGGCCTCCGCCGGCATGTCGCGCTCGGGGTTCAGGTAGACGTGGAAATGGTTGCCGGTGCTGACATGGTTCAGCAGCTCCACGCAGCCGATCTCCACCACCCGGTCGCCGTTCAGGGCGTCGATGCCGGTGGTCTCGGTATCCAGCACGATCTCGCGCATGGGGGCGGTCCTGATATCACGGGGACTGGTAATGGCGGCTGCGGGGGATGGGGGGCCAGACCCGGCCCCGCTGTCCCCGCAGCATCCTGACGATGCCCGCCAACTTGGTCAACGTGTAGCGCTTGCCAAGGCCCGTGGGCACCACATGCTCCGCCTGCCGGCGCTTGTCACGGTCGGGCATCTGCCGGGCCAGGATGGTGGCCAGCTTCTGCGGCGTCATCCCGGGCCGGGCCAGCACCCGGCGGCGCTGGATGAAACCTGGGGCGGTGACCACCACCACCTGGTCCACCCGGTTGCGGCCCCGGCTTTCAAACAGCAGGGGGATGTCCAGCACGGCGACCGGCACCCGGGCCCGGGCGCACCGGCGCAGGAACTGGTCACCCGCCTGCCGCACCAGCGGGTGGACCACGGCTTCCAGCTTCTTCAACGCGGTGGGGTCGGCCACCACGATGGCGGACAGGGCGGCGCGGTCCACGGCCCCGTCGCGGATGGCCTGGGGATAGAGGGCGGCGATGCGCGGAACGGCGCCGCCGCCCCGGGCATAAAGTTTGTGGACGACGGCGTCGGCATCATGCACCGGGCAGCCCAGCCGGCGCAGCATGCCGGCGGCCGTGCTCTTGCCCATGCCGATGGAGCCGGTCAGGCCAAGGACGATCAAATCCCCTCCAGCACGAAACGGCGCAGGGCAGGGGTCACCTGGGGGAGCAGGCCGAACCAGGCCTGGAAACCCGGGCGGGCCTGGTGCAGCAGCATGCCCAGCCCGTCCACGATCGGGTTGCCCCGCCGCTTCGCCTCCGCCAACAGGGGCGTCAACAGCGGGGTATAGACGATGTCCGTCACCACGGCGGCCGGGGCAGGGCGGCGAGGTCCAGCTCCAATGCCGGCTGGCCCTGCATCCCCTGGGTGGTGGTGTTGACCAGCAACCCTGAGTCGGCCAGGGCGCGGCCCCGCCATTCCCAGGGGATCACGGTGACGGCGGCGCCCAGGTCGGCGGCCAGCTCCTCCGCCTTGGCCCGGGTGCGGTTGACCACCCGCAGCTCCGGCACGCCCATGTCCAGCAGGGCCACGGCCACGGCCCGGGCGGCCCCGCCGGCCCCGACCACCATCGCGGGCCCCGCCGCGGGCTGCCAGTCCGGCGCGCCTTCCCGCAGGTTTTCCGCGAAGCCGAAGGCGTCGGTGTTGCGGCCCTCCAGGCTGCCGTCGGGGCGGACGATGACGGTGTTCACCGCCTTGATCCGCCGCGCCGCCGGGTCCAGCACGTCAACGATGCGGAACGCCGCCTCCTTGTGCGGCACAGTGACGTTGCAGCCCTTCATTCCCAGGGCGGGCAGGGCGCGCAGGGCCTGGGCGATGCCGTCGGGCGGCACGGCCAGGGGGATGTAGGCGCCGTCGATGCCATAGCTCTCCAGCCAGTAACCGTGCAGCCGCGGGCTGCGGGAATGGCCCACCGGCCAGCCCATCACCCCCGCCACCTTGGCCTTGCCACTCAGGATCATCGGTGCCCATCCATAAGATATCCGGGACAGGGTAGGGGGTGCGCGCGTCCTGGGGAAGGGGGGAGATCATCAAGGACGGCAGCCATCTTCCCCTCTCCCAACCGGGGAGAGGTCGCCTGCGCTAGCGGGCGGGTGAGGGGGTGTCTCCGCCGCACCGGGGCTGGACGTCTTGCTGCTCCGGCACCCCTCACCCCAACCCTCTCCCCGGCGGGAGAGGGGGAAGTTGGCATCCTTCCACTGGCTCAAGCCAACACCACCCCACGCCCGCGCAGGAACCCCAGCAACGGCAGCAGGGGCAGGCCCAGGATGGTGAAGAAGTCGCCGGTCACGTTCGTGAACAGCTGCGCCCCCAGCCCCTCCAGCTGGTAGCCGCCGACGCTGCCATGGGCCTTTTCCCCCACCGCGTCCAGGTAGCGTTCCAGGAAGTCTTCCCCCAGCGGCCGCATGGTCAGGGTGGCGTGGTCGGTGGTGTGCCAGACCCGGGCGCCGTTGTGGAAGACCACGGCGGCCGAGACAAGCCGATGGGTTTTCCCTGACAGGCGGCGGAGCTGGTCGCGGGCCCCGTCGCGGCCCACGGGCTTGTCGAACCAGGCGCCGCCGCATTCCAGCATCTGGTCGGCGCCGATGACATAGGTGCCGGGATAGCGGCGGGCGATCTTCTGGGCCTTCAACTCGGCCAGGGCTTCCGCCACCTCCTCCACCTTCATGCCGGCGGCCTTGCAGGAGTGCTTGACCTCCTCCTCATCCACGGCCGCCGCCTCCGCATGCACCTCCAGCCCGGCATTCTCCAGCATCAGGCGGCGGGTGGCGCTGGCAGAGGCCAGGATGACCGGCTGGGTGGACAGGAACACGCTCACGGCTTCACCTCCGCCGGGATGGCGCCGGGGCCGCGGCGCCGGGCCAGGATCATCAGGATCTCGGCCGCCGTCTCCTCGATGCTGCGGCGGGTCACGTCCAGCACCGGCCAGCCCTTGCGGGTGAACAGGCGGCGGGCCTCCGTCAGCTCGGCGCGCACCTGCTCCGGGTCGGTATAGCTGGTGTCGTCGCCCTGGTTCAGCAGGCGCAGGCGGTTGCGCCGGATCTGCACCAGCCGCTCCGCATCCTTGGTCAGGCCGACGATCAGGGGGCGGGTGACCAGGTCCAGCTCCGCCGGCAGGGGCACGCCGGGGACATAGGGGATGTTGGCCGCCTTCACCCCCCGGTTCGCCAGGTAGATACAGGTGGGCGTCTTGGATGTCCGGCTGACGCCCACCAGGATCACGTCCGCCTCATGCAGGTCCCAGCCGCTCTGCCCGTCATCATGGTTCAGGGCGAAGTCCATGGCGTCGATGCGGCCGAAATATTCCGCGTCCAGCGCGTGCTGCCGGCCGGGCTGGCTCTGGCTCTCCAGGCCAAGGTAGGCGCCCAGGGCATTGATCAGCGGGTCCAGCACGGGGATGCAGGGCACGGCCAGGTCGCGGCAGGTGTCCTGCAGCTTGCGCCGCAGCTTGTCGTTCACCAGGGTGAACATCACCAACCCTGGATTGTCCCTAATGCCTTCCATCACCATGTCCAGCTGCCGCTCGGTGCGGACCAGGTTCCAGAAATGCTCGATGGGCTGGACCCGGTCGAACTGGCTGACGCAGGCGCGGGCGACGGAATTGATCGTCTCCCCCGTGGCGTCGGACACCAGGTGCAGGTGGAAGGTCTTGGCAGGTGACGGGGGGGAGGGGGGGGCTGTGGACATCTGTGGGGGAACCCTGGGAGAACCGGTGGGCATAGATAACCCGGAATCAGGTGTCCCCGCACCAGGGTCTGTTGACAGGCCGCTTGCTGGCCTTGGGATTGCCGCGTCGGGCTTGCCTGTGAATCCGGGACGAATCGGTTCGGAAGCGTTCCTTTTCCCCAAGACTCATGGTTCCGCAAGCCAAGCATCCATGCGGGTTGCGGCCGCGTACGCCCGGAGTTTTCCACAAAACTTTTCGCAGCCGCGAAAGCCGTCCGCGGCCTGTGGACAATCATGCGGACAAATGGGAATTACCGATATCCACAGGCCCCACTACCCCTCCATCCCTTCCCTAAAAAACAGAGAGGGTAATAGGGGGGCCTGGGATAAGCTGACGGCCTGACCTTGAACATGACGGACCTAGGATGACGGACCACGGGAAGGGCGCCGGCCCACGGCGCAAACCGATGCTGCGCACGCTGGCGGGGGAGGGGCTGGCCCGGCCGCCCTTCTGGCTGATGCGCCAGGCGGGGCGGTACCTGCCGGAATACCGGGCGACCCGGGCCCAGGCCGGGGGCTTCCTGGACCTGTGCATGAATCCGGAACTGGCCTGCGAGGTGACGTTGCAGCCGCTGCGCCGCTACGGCTTCGATGCGGCCATCCTGTTCAGCGACATCCTGACCGTGCCCTTCGCCCTGGGCCAGAAGGTGGCCTTCGCCGAGGGCGAGGGGCCGGTGCTGGAGCCGATCCGCGATTCAGAGGCGCTGAAGCGGCTGGAGCCGGGCCGCCTGCGGGAACGGGCCGCACCGGTGTTCCAGGCGGTGCGCAACATCCGCGCCGCCCTGGAGAAGGATTTCCCGGACACGGCGCTGATCGGCTTCGCGGGCAGCCCCTGGACCGTGGCGTCCTATGTGGTGGAGGGCGGCGGCTCGCGGGAATATGCGCATGTGAAGCGCTGGGCCTATGGCGACCCGGCCGGATTCCAGCAGCTGATCGACCTGCTGTGCGACGCCACGGTGGATTACCTGTCCGCCCAGGTGGAGGCCGGGGCCGAAATCCTGCAACTGTTCGATTCCTGGGCCGGCGCCCTGCCGGCGGCGGAGTTCGAGCGTTGGGTGATCCGGCCGACCCGCAGGATCACCAGCGCCCTGAAACAGCGCCACCCTGACATCCCGATCATCGGCTTCCCGCGCCAGGCTGGCCTGAACCTGGAAACCTTCGTGCTGGAGGCCGGCGTGGACGCCGTGTCCCTTGACCCCGGCGTGCCGCCGCGCTGGGCGGCGCGGGTGTTGCAGCCGCGGCTGGCCGTGCAGGGCAACCTGGACCCCATCACCCTGCTGGTGGGTGGCGAGGCGCTGGACCGCGGCATCGACGACCTGATGGAACAGCTTGCCGGCCGGCCCTACATCTTCAACCTGGGCCACGGAATCCTGAAGGAGACGCCGCCGGAGCATGTGGCGCGGCTGGCGCAGCGGCTCCGCAAGCAGGGCTGATTTCGCCTTCCCAAGGCCTCGGCACCCGCATCCGCGGGCATTGGTTTGGGCGGGCCGGCCCTGGGCGGCATCCGATGGCCACAAGCCCCTTGCGTTACCCCTGGCGACGGTCCAGGGTCACGGCCCCATGTCCTGGGGCCGTGATCCGGGGCGGTTTGTCGCTGTCGGCTGTTGTCCCGCCAGCTTGATCGGTCCGCCTCCCGGCCTACCTAGGCAGGGTGTCCGACCCAAACCGGGTGAGAAGAGCCGTGTCAGACCCCATTCCCTTCAAGGCCCCCGCAGGGCGGCGCAAGATCGCCATCGTCCTGTTCAACCTCGGCGGGCCCGACCGGCTGGAGTCGCTGAAGCCTTTCCTTTTCAACCTTTTCAACGACCCCGCCATCATGCGGGTCCCCGGCCCGGTGCGCTACCTGCTGGCCAAGCTGATTTCAGGCCGGCGCGCAAAGGTGGCGGCGGAAATCTATGAAAAGATGGGCGGCGGCTCGCCCCTGCTGCCCAACACGGTGGCCCAGGCCCGCGCGCTGGAAGAGGCGCTGTGGGACGAGGGGGAGGTGCGCTGCTTCATCGCCATGCGCTACTGGCACCCCATGTCGGATGAGGCCGTGGCCGAGGTGAAGGCCTGGAACCCGGATGAGGTGGTCTTGCTGCCCCTCTACCCGCAATTCTCCACGACCACCACGGCGTCCTCCGTCCGCGTCTGGCACGAGGCGGCGGCCAAGGTGGGGCTGGTGAAGCCCACGAAGCTGATCTGCTGCTATCCCACGGAACCCGGATTCATCACCGCCAACGCCCGGCTGGTGCGGGAAGCGCTGGTGGAGGCCGGCAAGCACGGCACCCCGCGGGTGCTGTTCTCCGCACATGGCCTGCCGGAGAAGGTGGTCAAGGACGGCGACCCCTACCAGTGGCAGTGCGAACGCACGGCCGAGGCGCTGGTCAAGGAACTGGCCATCCCCGACCTGGACTGGGTCAGCACCTACCAGAGCCGCGTCGGCCCCCTGAAATGGATCGGCCCGTCAACGGATGACGAGGTGCACCGCGCCGGCCGCGACCGGGTGCCCCTGGTGGTGGTCCCGATCGCCTTCGTGTCCGAGCATTCGGAGACGCTGGTGGAGATCGGCGACGAGTACCGGCACTTGGCGCTGGAGAACGGCGTCCCCCACTTCACCGCCGTGCCCACGGTCAGCGTCTCGCCCGAGTTCATCCAGGGGCTGGCCAACCTGGTGCGCCAGGTGCGGGCCGCCGGCGGCGACGCCAAGGTCTGCAACGCCTTCGGCACCCGCCTCTGCCCCGCCCAGTTCAGCGGCTGCCCGCACGCGAAGGCCACGGGACGGCAGGCGTTGGCGGCGGAGTGAGGGGCACCCTCGCCAGATCCGGAGCTGGCTAGTGCTTCGGCTGCGCTCAGCTTCCGGTTGGCTTTCCCGTGAAGGTCACGACCGCCGGGTCCGGCGCGATCCTTGCCGAAAGCTGGGCTATGTCGCAGGGCGGCATGTCCAGCAGGGAAGCCTGCAAGCTGGCCTTCCGCGACTGACCACTTGACCTTGCCAGGACCTTGACTCGGTCGGGCCCGACAGCCACCCGCTCGACCTCCGCCCAGGCATGGCGGCGCCTCGTCAGCCCGTCCAAAACCACCAGGCCCCGCCGGTCCGCTATCAGGACGGGGCCGGACAGCATCGGTGCCAACCTGATCGCCGGGATTGCCATGGCAAGGGCCAGCAGGCAGAGGAGTCCACGCGACATCCATGGCGGGAGCTGCTCCCGCAACCACCGGACCATCCCGACGACCAGGTTCGCATTGTCGTCGGCATACGACAGGAAGCCGGCAGGTGTCACAGCCTCCCAGGCCAGCAACGCGGAGCCGATTGCGCAGAACAGGAAAAGGAAAAGCGTCGGACCACGTTTGGCGGCTACCGTGACGACTTCCTGCCTGTCAGCCATGCCAGAATTCCCTTGTGAGGTGCCTGACTGTTTCGATACACGCCTTCCGAATTAGGGGTATGGGGCGTGTATGTCCAGATGGCGCAGGTGATCCCGATGCCGGCGAACCCGCGACAGCTCGCTGGCATTCCCCTGGGCCAAGTAGCCTTCCCCAGACCGTGTATCCACCGCCCAGGGGTGTCCCTTGCCGTTCGCGTCCAAGCTGGGGTTGCTGTCGGGCAGCTTCATCGCCCTCGGTCTCCTCGCCAGCCTGCCGGTCCACGCCGCGGCGTGCCACCGCTATGACGAGCGCGTGGTGCTGGAAGGGTCGGTGGTCCGCAAAACCTTCCCCGGCCCGCCCAACTATGAGAGCGTGGCGGATGGCGATAAGGCCGTGACCCTGTTCGTCCTGCACCTTGCCCAGCCCACCTGCTTCGAGCCGGAAGACAAAACGGACAGCCTGTACGAATCCGCTTACGACGTGGCAGACATCCAACTGGTCCTGCCGTCGGAACAGGCCTATGCCAAGCTACGGCCGCTGCTGGGCAAGCCCGTGCGGCTGGCGGGCTCGGCCTTCGGGCAGCACACGGGTGGACATTTCACGCCGGTGCTGCTGGAAAAGGTCGAGCTGCTGCCCTGATGGGCCTCACCCCAGCCCGAACACCTCCACCGGCTCCTTCAGCCCCTTCACCGGATGGTAGCCCAGGCTCTTCAGCCGGTCGCCGGGCCAGGCGGCGGCGAACTCGGCGGAGGTCAGCAGGGGGCGGTCCAGGGTGCGGGTCAGGCCCTCCAGCCGGGTCACCAGGTTCACCGCCGGGCCGATCACGGTGAAGTCCAGCCGGTCCGTGGTGCCGATGTTGCCGTACAGCACGTCGCCCACATGCATGGCGATGCCGGCGCCCAGCTGGGGGATGCCCCAGGCGGCGCGTTCCGCGTTCACCGCCTCCATGCCGGCCATGGCCTCCTCCGCCGCGCCCATGGCCAGGGCGCATTTGGCGGCGCGGTCGGCGTCGCCGCCCGCGGGGTCCAGGGGGAAGATGGCCAGGATGGCGTCGCCCACGAACTTCAGGATCTCCCCGCCGCGGCGCTGCACGGCGCCGCCCATGATCTCGAAATAGTTGTTCAGCAGGGCGATCAGTTGGCCGATGGGCAGCGTATCGGCCAGCACGGTGAAGCCGCGCAGGTCGCAGAACCACAGCACGGCGCCGATGGTCAGCCCGCTGCCGCGGCGGATGTCGCCGTCCAGGATGCGCTGCCCGGCGCCGGGCCCGACATAGGTGTTCAGCAGGTTGCTGGCCAGCAGCCGCAGCATCCGCGTCTCCAGCAGCACCGTCAGGGCCGGCAGGGAGGCGTAGAGCAACGCCAGTTCATCCGTGGTGAAGCCCTCCGGCCGCCGCGTGGCGACGGAGAAGACGTTGCGGCGGCCGTTGCTGAACAGCAGCGGCATGGCGGCATAGTCGGTGAAGCCCTCCGCCGCCAGCTCGTCGACGATGGGAAAGCCATAGGGCGGCGGCACTCGGCCCATGGGGACGCGGATGCCCTCCGACCCGTCCTCCATGATGGCGGCGATGGGGCTGGTCTTGTAGCCGGGCGTGTGCTCCACCCCGTGCTCGCGGTTCACCTGCTCCACCCCGTCCCGGTCGGAGCGCCAGGTGTAGGTGATGCCCCGGATCTGCGGGTGCAGCAGCCGGACGTTCAGGGAACAGCGGTCGATGCCCAGGCCCAGGGCGCGGAGATGGGCCAGGAACCCCTCCAGCAAGGTGGGCGCCGTGGAGAGGTGGTAGCCTTCCGCCAACAGCCAGGCGACCACGGGTGCGGCGGGGCCCAGGGGCCCGCCGGAACCCGTGCCCTGTCCGTCATCCTGCTGTCCCATGGCCGAATCCCGCATGGCCGACCTGTCCCGGTCATGTCCACCCGGGTCAACGGATGGCTTGATCTGCCGCGGCATACTGCCCACTTTCGCGGGGAATGACCACCGCCCCGCACGATGGGCGGCGCGGACCCACGAGGGCGACCCCCATGTTCATCCAGACCGAAGAGACCCCGAACCCCGCCACCCTGAAGTTCCTGCCCGGCCGCGACGTGCTGGGCCGGGGCACGGCGGACTTCACCGCCCCGGAGGGTGCCGGCAACTCCCCCTGGCGCAGCGCCTGTTCGAGGTGGAGGGGGTGAGGCGGGTCTTCCTGGGCGCCGACTTCGTGACGGTGACCAAGGCCGACGACAAGGACTGGTACCTGCTGAAGCCCAGCATCCTGGGCGTGATCATGGAGCATTTCACCGCCGGCCGGCCGGTGCTGCTGGCGGAGCAGGCGGACGACAACGCCGTGTCGGAGGACGATGACGAGGTCGTCGCCCAGATCAAGGAGCTGCTGGACACCCGCGTCCGCCCGGCCGTGGCCCAGGACGGCGGCGACATCACCTTCCACGGTTTCGACCAGGGTGTCGTCTACCTGGCGATGAAGGGTGCCTGTGCGGGGTGCCCCAGTTCCACCGCTACCCTGAAGGCGGGGATTGAGAACATGTTGAGGCACTACATTCCAGAGGTTGTCGAGGTGCGGCAAATCCGGTAGGGTAAGCGCACCTGCCTAAATTTTGACTGAAATGGCAGGCAAATGCGGAGCCAGGGAGCAGTGCTCTTTCGGGGTAGAAGACCCCGACTGGCCCCCCGCGAAGGGTCGGAAAGGCCGACAGGGATGCACCCGCGTGTGACGGGACTCCCGGCCGACACCGACCCGGATCCGTGCTCCGACCTCATGCGGCAAGGTCGGCGGCGGATCTGACCGGACGAGTTCCGGCACCGGAGACGTTGGGGCGGAGAAGTCCGCCCCGGCAACTCCTTAGGCCTTGGAAACGGGACGGAGCGATTTGCCAATGCCGAGTGATGAGACCGAGGGCCGACAAGGCCCGCGTAATGCCTCCCTTTTTGCCATGGCGGTGACCCTGCTGCTGGTCCTGCCATCCGCAGTCTTCGGGACCGTGTCGTCCCGACCCTGGGGCGTGTCGGCGCCAGAGGTTTTGCTGCCCGTGCTGCGCCCCGTGGACGCGCCGGCGGTGGAGGCGGCCGTGCTGCCGCCCGCGAAGACCGAGGTCACCATAAAGCTCGAGGCGCGCACCGTGCTCGCCATGTTCCACGAGCAGGATTATTTCATCGACCAGGTCCGCAGCGGCGACACCGCCGTGCCCCGGCTGGTGCTGACCGACCTGCCCAAGGATCTGGGTGCCCTGGACAGCGTGGACGACCGCAAGTCGGTCTTCGTCAAGACCATGCTGCCGCTGGTGCTGATGGCCAACGAACAGATCGAGGCGGACCGCCGCCGGCTGGAGAAGCTGCAGGCGGTCCGCGACGGCGGTGAAAGCCTGGCCCCCCAGGACCAGCGCTGGGTGCTGGAACTGGCCGACCGCTACGGGGTGAAGCTGGACACGGGCGGCGACCTGAGGCCGCTGCTGCGCAAGGTGGACATCGTGCCGCCCTCCCTGGCCCTGGCCCAGGCGGCAGAGGAAAGCGGCTGGGGTACCAGCCGCATCGCCCAGAAGGGCAACGTGCTGTTCGGGCAGACCACCTCCAACACCGAACACCGGGGCATCACCCCCGCAACCGGGTGCCGGGTGAGACCTGGCGCTATCGGGCCTTCGATGACCCCAAGGCGGCGGTGGAGGCTTATGTCCACAATTTGAACACCCACCAGGCCTATGGGCAGTTCCGGGCCATGCGGGCATCCTTGCGCAAGCAGGGCAAGCCGCTGGAGGGCATCCAGCTCGTCGCCGCGCTGGAAAAATACTCCGAGCGGGGGACGGATTACGTGAAGACCATCCGCACCCTGATCCGCAAGAACGGCCTGGACGATTTCGACCGCGCCGTCCTGCGCCAGGACGGGCCGGAACAGGTGATCCGGCCGGAACCGGCAGGCGTGCAGCAGGTGGCGGCGAAGCGCTAGACCCGTTTCCCGCAGACTGGAAACCGGTCTAGCTCTTCGTGTTCCTCAGTCGCCGGCGCCGCATCCGCGGCTTGGCTTACGCGGGCATGGGCCCGCGCGGCGGCAGTCGCCGCCGGAGCGTGTTTACGGTCAGCGTAAACACGCTCTAAACACGTTTCCGGAGCCCGGAAACCGGTCCAGCCGTTCGCTTCCTCAGTCGCGGGCGCAGGCTCCGCCTGCTTGGCTTACGCCCCGTCAGGCCACCCGCGGCCCCAGCGCCCCGTCATCCACCAGCGGATAGCGCTTGGCGTCCGGCAGCTGGTAATGCCACCATTCGAAGGTATAGTGCTGCCAGCCGGCCGCCGCCATCAGGCCCAGCAGCAGCAGGCGGTTGCGTTGCGCCTCCACCGGCACGGCGGTGTCGGCGTGGTAGGCCCGCTCGCTCATGTCGTCGAAGTCGGTGCCCATCTCCAGCGGCGTGCCGTCGGCCGTCGCCAGGGTCAGGTCCACGGCCACGCCGCGGCTGTGGTTGGAGCCCTGGCGCGGGTCGGCGATGAAGGTGGGGTCCGGCAGGGCCCGCCACAGGGCCCATTGTGCCGCGGGCGGCCGGAAGCCGTCGAACACGCGCAGCCGCAACCCCTGGGCTTCCGCCAGCATCCGCGCCCGCTCCAGCCGCCGTGCCGCCTCCGGGTGCAGCAGGCACAGGGGCCGGCGATAGATGGGGCTTCCCGTCAGGTTGTCCGCCGTGGCATAGCGGAGGTCCAAATCGACGGCCGGCGACGTGATCTCGACGAAGCGCATGGGGCATGGGTCCCGTGGGTTGCTGCCGGCCTCCTGTACCACGGACGGGACGGGCGTCCAGGGCGAACGCGGGGCAGCCTCATGATCACCCTCGGCATCGACACGGCCACCAGCGCCTGCGCCTGCGCCGTCTGGTCCGCCGGCGAGGGCCGCGCCCTGGCCGTCCGGGCGGAAGCCATGACCCGCGGCCAGGCGGAACGGCTGATCCCCCTGGTACAGGAGACGTTGGCGGCGGCCGGGCTGGGCTTCGATGCCATCGGCCGCTACGCCGCCGTGGTGGGGCCCGGCACCTTCACGGGCCTGCGCATCGGCCTTGCCGCCGCCCGGGGGCTGGCCCTGGCCGCCGACAGGCCCCTGCTCGGCGTCACCAGCCTGGAGGCCGCGGCGCGCGGCCTGGACGTGGGCGACCGGGACGGCCGGACCCTGCTGGCCTGCATCGAAAGCCGGCGGGACGAGCTGTTCGTCCAGCCCTGGGGCGCCGACCTGGCCCCCTGGCCGACCCGGCAGAGGTGCTGCCGGCGGACCTGCCCGCCTATGCGGCCCGGGTACTGCCGCCGGGGCCCGTGACCCTGGTGGGCGACGCTGTGGGCCGTGGGGCCGCGGCGCTGGGGCCCTGGCCGGACCTGCGGGTCATCCAGACCACCGGGGCCGCGGAGGCCGTGGCGGTGGCCCGGCTGGCGGCGGCGCTGTCGTTGGAGGAGATCGCGGCCCGGCCGGCCGATCCCTTCTACCTGCGCCTGCCCGACGTGACGCTGGCCCCCACCCGGCCGGCATGACGGAGGTCACCACCCTGGGGCCGGCGGGGGCGGAGCTGCTGGCCGCCATCCATGCGGAGGCCTTCGACCCCGCCGTCAGTGGCGACGCCTGGGAAGCCAAGGCCTTCACGGAGCTGTTGTCCCTGCCCGGCACCGCGGCCCTGCTGGCCGGCCGCGACGGGGACCCGTTGGGTTTCGTCCTGCTCCGCACCGCGGCGGACGAGGCGGAGATCCTGACCCTGGCCACCCGGCCCGCCGCCCGGCGTCGCGGCGTGGCGCGGGGGCTGCTGTCGGCGGCCGCCCGGACGGCACAGGCCGCGGGGGCCGCCACCCTGTTCCTGGAGGTCGCGGCGACCAATGCGGCGGCCCTGGCCCTCTATGCCGGTTTCGGCTTCTCTGCTGTGGGCCGCCGGCGTTGCTACTACCGGCTGAGCGGCGGCCCGGTGGACGCGGTGGTCATGGCCCGCCCACTTCCCTGAGTAGCGCTAACTTCCCCGTCTTACCAGCAGGCGATGCACGCCCGTTCCGGCGGCGGAACTTTCCTGCGCAACGGATAAAATCTCATGTCCCTGCTCGGCAAGTGAGCGGGGCACGTTGACCAGCGGCTCCCCGGAATTCAGCCGGATTTCAATGATTTGCCCGGCAGTCATCCGCTCTATAGCCAGCTTGGCCCGCACGAACGTCATCGGGCAGACCTGACTGGTGATGTCCAGGAACTGGTCGGGACTGCTTTCAGCCACCGCGTTTTCCTTTTCGAAGGGAGTAATTCGATATTGCGTACAAACCGGAGAAGACTTATATCACGGGAAAGTTCCTAGGCTGGAGCAAAGATAGATGTCCACTACGTCCCCGACGAATGAGCTGTTGTCTCTCACCACCGAGATCGTGGCCGCCCACGTCTCCAACAATACAGTGGGCATCCAGGACCTGCCGGCCCTGATCGAGCAGGTGTACCGCACCCTGTCCAACGTCGGGACCGAGCCGGTGGTGCAGAGCGAGAAGCCGCAGCCCGCCGTGCCGATCAAGAAGTCCGTCACCCCCGAATACATCATCTGCCTGGAAGACGGCAAAAAGCTGAAGATGCTGAAGCGGCACCTCAAGACGGCGTACAACATGACGCCGGAGGAATACCGCGACCGCTGGGCGCTGCCGGCCGACTACCCGATGGTCGCCCCCAACTATGCCAAGCAGCGCTCCAAGCTGGCCAAGCAGATCGGCCTGGGCACCCGCGCCCGCCGCAACGGTGCGGACGAGGAGTAAGGGTTCCACGTACCAGGTAAGGACCGGCGGCATAACGTCTTGACCCATGCCGCCGGCCCGCAGGCCCATGCCCGCGCAAGCCAGGGGCGCGGATGCGACCGCCCGGCGGCCGTCCGGATAGACCAAAGGGCCGGTGGCGACACCGGCCCTCCCCTTTTGCGGGGGGTGTTGCACAATCTTTCCGCTGGGATGAAAGTTTCGTGATCGGGCCGTAGGCAGTGTCGGAGTTGGTTGACCGTGCTCCGCCGCTTTGTGGTATGCCAATGGGCCGAGACGTCCCCTGGGCGTGCCCACCCGGGAACGCCAGCGACCGCGAACGAGAGCATGGCAGACATCACGATCGACTCGCTGACCTCCGGGGAGCTGCGCTTCGGCAACCTCGAGGTCCGTCTCGCCGAGACCAGCTCCGAGGTGCAGGCCGCCCAGGCACTGCGCTACCGCGTCTTCTACGAAGAGATGAACGCCCGCCCCACGGCGGAGATCGCCGCCCAGAAGCGGGATTTCGACCGCTATGACACCCTGTGCGACCACCTGCTCGTGGTGGACCACAACCTCGGCCCGGGTGCCGCGGGCGTGGTGGGCACCTACCGGCTGATCCGCCGCCCCGCCGCGGCCCGCGCCGGGTCCTTCTATTCCTCCGACGAATACGACATCTCCCGCATCGAGGAATACCCAGGTGAGGTGCTGGAGCTGGGCCGGTCCTGCGTCGATCCCGCCTACCGCTCCCGCGGCAGCATGCAGTTGCTCTGGCGCGGCATCGCGGCCTATGCGGTGGTCTACAATGTCGAGCTGATGTTCGGCTGCGCCAGCCTGCCGGGCACGAAGCCGGATGCGCTGGCGGTCCCCCTCTCCTACCTCTACTACCACCACCTGGCCCCGCCGGCCCTGCGCCCCGTGGCGCTGCCGCACCGCTATGTGGACATGCGTATGCTGGACGAGCACGCCATCAACCCGCGCACGGCCATCCAGGAAGTGCCGCCCCTGATCAAGGGCTACCTGCGCCTGGGCGGCTTCGTCGGTGAGGGGGCGGTGGTGGACCACCAGTTCAACACCACCGACGTGTCCATCGTGGTGAAGACCGACATGATCACCGACAAGTACCTGCGCCATTACGAGCGGCGCGGTTCCGCCCTGCTCTGACCGGCCGGCACGGGAGGGCCGCACCAGAATGGAGATCGGCTCCACCCTCCGCGGCGTGCTGCGGCTCGTGGCCTATGTCTCGGTGACCCTGGCCGGCATCCCGGTGCAGGCGGCGTTCCTGGCCCTGGGCTGGACCAAGGCCTATGTCCGCTTCCCCCGGGCCTACCACCGCTTCTGCCTGCGCATCCTGGGCATCGAGGTGGTGGTGAAGGGCGCGCCGTCGGCCAAGCGGCCCACCCTGTTCATTTCCAACCATTCCTCCTACCTGGACATCCCCGTCCTGTCCGCCGTGGCCGACGTGTCCTTCGTGGCCAAGTCGGAAGTGAACGACTGGCCCTTCTTCGGCCTGCTGGCCCGGCTGCAGCGCACCGTCTTCGTGGAGCGGGAGAAGCGCACCAAGGCGCAGGAGCAGCGGGACAGCATCGCCGGCCGCCTGCAGGCCGGCGACTGCCTGGTGCTGTTCCCGGAAGGCACCAGCAGCGACGGCAACCGCGTGCTCCCCTTCAAGACCGCCCTGTTCAGCGTGGCCGGTACCAAGGTGGATGAGGCGCCGGTGCTGGTGCAGCCCGTCTCCGTCACCGCCACCCACCTGGACGGCCTGCCCCTGGGCCATGTCTGGCGGGCCCTCTATGCCTGGTATGGCGACATGGAGTTGCCGCCGCACCTCTGGCGCATGGTGCGGGCCGGGCGCATCCGCGTGGTGGTGGAGTTCCACCCTGCCCTGACCGTGGACCAGGTGGGCAGCCGCAAGGCCCTGGCGGAGCATTGCTGGCGCACCGTGGCGCAGGGCGTGGAACGGGCCGTGAAGAACCGGGCGGAGCTGCCGGTGCCGGCCAACGCCGCCGACGGGGCGAAGGCCGCGGTGGGGTGAGGGTGGGAGACCCTCGCTGTCCGGGTGCCTGGTAGGCCGGCCTGTTTTGGCAGCATCAACTGCCTCCCCTGCGCAAGCAGGGGTCCACGGTTTTTGACTCCCATCTCCGCGTCACGGCCGCAGAAGAACTGTGGGCCCCTGCTTTCGCAGGGGAAGCAGGAAAACCTGGGCCTCAAGGGTTGAAAGCGCCGGGAAAGCCGTAAGCCGGCTCACACCACCAGATTCAGCCGGGTGCCCCGGGCACTGCCGCCGTTGGTCTTGGCGCGCACGGTCCCGGCTTCCGTGTCCACGGAATAACCCTGGAAGGTGCTGCTCTGGTTCTCCCGGCCCCGGTCCGCCTGGGCCACGGCGGCGGTGGCGCGGGACGTCTGCACCTCCGTCGGCCGCGCCGTCTTTTGCGCGGTCACCATGGCCGAGGCCAACGCCGCGTTCTGCTGCGGCGCTGGTGTCGATGCCGGTGGCGGCGGCGGTGTGTAGGACGGGATCAACATGCCTTATTCCGCCGCCGTCCCAGGCTGGGAGTCAAGAAAATCCGGTAGGGCTGCTGAACGGCACGTTGCAGGCGGCCCGGCCGGCGACCGTCCTCACGGATGGTCCGCGAACCGGTATGACACCTCCTTGATGCCGGGGTCGTCCGGGCTGTCGTGGGTGGTGAAGCCCAGTTCGCGGCAGAGGGCCAGCATGCCCGAATTCTCCCGCAGCACCTCGCCGAACACCTCCTTGATGCCGCGGCTCTTGGCGTATTTCAGGATCTCCGTCATCAGGATGTGGCCCAGGCCCTTGCCCTTCATGTCGCTGCGCACCAGCACGGCATACTCGGCCCGCTCATTGTCCGGGTCGGCGGTGATGCGGACGACGCCATAGATCGGGTCCTGGGCGTCCTGCTCCTCCCCCCGGCCCGCGGGGAAGGTGGCGACCAGGGCCATTTCCCGGTCATAGTCGATCTGGGTCAGCCGGGCGGCCATCTGGTGGGACAGGCGCTTCATGGGCGCGAAGAAGCGCAGGCGCATGTCCTCGATGCTGGTGTGGGCCACCATGTCGTGGATCAGGGGCTCATCCTCCGGCCGGATCGGGCGGATGAAGAATTCCCGACCGTCGCGCAGCGTCTCCTTGTGCTCCAGCCGCTTCGGGTAGGCGCGCACCGCCAGCCGCTTGGTGGCGGCCTGGGTCAGCGGCACCACCTTGATGCGGGCGTCCAGGGCCAGCACGCCGTTCTCGTCGGCGAACAAGGGGTTGATGTCCAGCTCGGCGATCTCCGGGAAGTCGCTGACCAGCTGGCTGACCTTGACCATGGCTAGGGCCACCGCGTCCAGGTCCGCCGCCGGGCGGTTGCGGTAGCCTTGCAGCAGCTTGAAGATGCGGGTGCGGGCCATCGTCTCCCGCGCCAGGTTCAGGTTCAGGGGTGGCAGGGCCAGGGCCTTGTCGGCCACCACCTCCACGCCCGTGCCGCCCTCCCCGAACAGGATGACCGGGCCGAACAGCACATCGTCCACCATGCCCACGATCAGCTCATGCGCGCCGGGGCGGTGGGCCATCTCCTGCACCGTGAAGCCCTCGATCTTGGCGTCCGGCAGGGCGGTGCGGATACGCTCCAGCATGGCCTCCGCCTCCGCCCAGACCTGGTTCGGCAGCAGGTTCAGGGACACGCCGCCCATGTCGGACTTGTGCACGATGTCGTGGGACAGGATCTTCAGGGCGATGCGCCCGCCCAGGCGCTTGGCGGCCCGTTCCGCCTCCGCCGGGGAGTTGGCCACCACTGTGCGGACGCAGGGGATGCCATAGGCGCGCAGCACCTCCTTGGCCTCGAACTCCGTCAGCCAGGCGCGGCCCTCCCGCAGCGCCTCGTCCACCATGGCGCGGGCGGAGGCCATGTCCACGTCGAACTGCTCCGGCACGCTGGGCGGCGTCTCCATCAGCAGTTCCTGGTTCTTGCGGTAGCGCACCAGGTGCATGAAGGCCCGCACCGCCTGGTTCGGCGTGTGGTAGTCGGGGATGCGGTGCTGGGCGAACAGCTTGCGGGCGTCGGCCGCGGCAAATTCCCCCAGCCAGCTGGTCAGCACCGGCACTTTGCGGCCGCCGCCGGGCTTCTTCGCGTGCTCCAGGATCACGTCCACGGTGGCCTTCGCCGCCTCGCCCGCGTCCGCCACGGCGGTGGGGCAGTTCAGCACCAGCACGGCGTCCAGGCCGCGGTCCTCCAGCAGGATCTTCAGGCTGTCCGCATAGCGCTTGCCGTCGGCATCGCCGATGATGTCAACCGGGTTGCCGTGGCTCCAGGTGGGGGGCAGAACGCCGTTCAGCTTCTCGATGGTCTCCGGCGCCAGCTGGGCCAGCCGACCGCCGGACCCGATCAGCGCGTCCGTGGCCAGTACGCCGATGCCGCCGCCGTTGGTCAGGATGGCCAGCCGGTCGCCCTGGATGTGCACGCCGGTGGCCAGGGTCTCCACCGCGTCGAACAGCTCGTCCAGCTCCGCCACCCGCAGCATGCCGGCGCGGCGGAAGGCGGCGTCATAGACCGCGTCGGCCCCGGCCAGGGCGCCGGTGTGGCTGCTGGCGGCCTTGGCGGCTTCCTCGCTGCGGCCGGCCTTGATGACGATCACCGGCTTGGCGCGGGCGGCGGCCCGGGCGGCGGACATGAACTTGCGGGCGTGGGTGATGGCCTCCACGTACAGCAGGATGGCGCGCACGCTGCTGTCCTGGGCCAGATAGTCCAGCAGGTCGCCGAAATCCACGTCGGCCATGGAGCCGAGGCTGACCAGGTGGCTGAAGCCGATGCCGCGGGGCGTGGCCCAGTCCACGATGCTGGTGACCACGGCGCCCGACTGTGCCACCAGGGCGATGTCGCCCTTCAGGGGCGGCACATGGCAGAAGCTGGCGTTCAGCCCCTGCCCCGGGACCATGACGCCCAGGCAGTTCGGGCCCACCAGCCGCATCAGGTGGGGCTTGGCGGCGTCCAGCAGCTCCTGTTGCAGCGCCTTGCCCTCCTCGCCCAGCTCGGCGAAGCCGGCGGTGATGACGATGGCGGCCTTGGTGCCCCGCTCCCCCAGCTCCCGCACCAGGCCGGGCACCGTCTGCGGCGGGGTGGCGATCACCGCCAGGTCGGGCACCACGGGCAGGTCGGCGACGGAGGGATAAGCCAGCACGCCCTCGATCGACCGCTCCCGCGGGTTCACCGGCATGATCGGGCCGTCGAAGCCGGCGTTGAACAGGTTGCGGGCCACCACCTGGCCGATGGCGCGGGCCCGGCGGCTGGCGCCGATGAGCGCGATGGAGCGTGGCTTGAACAGCCGGTCCAGGTTGCGGATCGTCATGTCAGCCCTTCCCTGTGAAAGCTGGAATGGTTGGCCCGGCGAACCGCCGGCGCGGCCCACCATAAACCTGTGCCGCGACGCGGCGATGACATACCTCAAGCGGGTGAGCAGGCTTATCCGACGGCTTATTGCGGCGCACAATTGCCGCAGGCCCGGCGCCTCACTCAATGGCCCGCAAGGCCCGCCCGGCCAGGGGGTGGCCCCCGTCCATGGCCTTCCTCAGCCAGTGGCGGGCGGCTTTCAGGTCCTGGGGCACGCCCCGCCCCTCGATGTGCATCACGCCCAGGCGGAAGGCGGCCTCCGGGTAGAAGGCGGGGCCCCGGCCGTCCAGCGGGCCCGGCAGGGGCGAGGCGTTGTTGCCGGGCACGACGATGTAGGTGGTGGGCGGCGGGCCCTTCACCGCGGCCAGCCGGTACCAGCGGGAGGCCAGTTCCGCATCCTCCGGCACGCCGATGCCGGTCTCGAAGCTTTCGCCCATGACCAGGGCGGCGGCCTTGTCACCCTGGCAGGCCTGCAGGTAGGCCATGGCCAGCAGCGGCGCCCGCTGGAAGGGCATGGCGTCCTTCTCCTGCGCCGGGCGGCCCAGGGCGGCGCAGGGGTCGGCGAACTGGCAATCGGGCAGGCCCGGGCAGATGCTGTCCCGACCCCCGGCGACACAGGCGGACAGGACCAGCCCGGACAGGGCCAGGGCGGACAGGCGTGCGGCGAAGCCCACGCCCCTGCCGGTTGGGACCGTCATCGCTCACCCTTTCTGCGTCCCGGTTCCGGGGGAAAGCATGGCCCGCCGGGCGGGGCCGCGTCCATTACCCGAAATGGGGGTCAGGCCGGATGGCCCGACAGTTCCTTCGGGCTGCGCCAACGCGCCAGGGCTCCCCGCAGCGCATGGGCGAAGTCCAACCGCTCCTCCGGCGCCAGGAAGCTGCCCACCACCAGGTGCCGCCCGTGGGACGACAGGGTGACGTGGCTGTCATGCTGCACCGGTTCCTGGATGTGGACCTGCAGCCAGGTGGGTTGGAAGGTCCAGGTTCGGACGCGGCGGGCGGGGTCCACCCGCTGCACCGTCAGCGTGTCCGCGTCCAGTTCCACCGTCTCATACAGCCGGCCGCTGCGGTAGCTGGCCTTGAAGGCGAGATAGACCAGCAGCACGTCCAGGCCCAGGAAACCCACGATGGGCCAAGCCCCCGCCAGGAAGAAGCCCAGGCCGAGGGTGAAGCTGAGGGCGCCCACCACCAGCATCAGCCGGCGGAAGCCCTTGGCGCTGAGGCTGCGGTTGGGGTGCAGCACGGCCCGGAACAGGACCGGCCGCTGACCCCCCTGCCCCGGATGGTCTGCCCGCGTATCCATGGGGCGAGAATATGCTTCGCCGGGCGAACCGGGCAAGGCCTGCCGTGCCGGCGATTGCGGGCGATCTGTCGCCCCCCTAGATTGCTGCCCGGTCCCGTCCGCCATCTCGAGGTCCCCCGTGAAGCGTGCCGCCATAGAGGAGTTCTTCCGCCGCTTGTCCGCGGCCGACCCGGAGCCGAAGACCGAGCTGGAGTACGGCAACCCCTATACCCTGCTGGTGGCCGTGGTGCTGTCGGCCCAGGCCACCGACGTGGGCGTCAACAAGGCGACCAAGGGATTGTTCGCCGCGGCCGACAACCCGGCCGCCATGGTGGCCCTGGGCGAGGCCACGGTGCGGGACTTCATCAAGACCATCGGCCTGTACAAGAACAAGGCCGCCAACGTCATCAAGCTGTCCCAGATCCTGCTGGACAAGCATGGCGGCGAGGTGCCCCGCGACCGGGAGTCCCTGGAAGCCCTGCCCGGGGTGGGGCGCAAGACCGCCAACGTGGTGCTGAACGTGGCGTTCGGGGAACCCACCATCGCCGTGGACACCCACATTTTCCGCGTGGGCAACCGCACCGGCCTCGCCCCCGGCAAGGACCCCGATGCGGTGGAACAGGTGTTGCTGAAGAAGGTGCCCAAACCCTATCGCCAGCACGCCCACCACTGGCTGATCCTGCACGGCCGCTACACCTGCAAGGCCCGCAAGCCCGACTGCCCCGCCTGCATCGTCCGCGACCTCTGCGCCTACCCCGCCAAGACCACCGCCGAGGAAATGGCCAAGGGCCGGACGGCTCCGGAGGCGTGAGCGTTGGACAAAATTGACCTTAAGGTGACTAACTTTACCTAAAGGTGACGCTTAACTTTACCATGGTTAAGTTATATGTGGCTGATTTTGCTGGGGTTTGTGCCTTAAGGCGACTAACTTGACCGGGTTGCGCTTTGTGTCACCTTAAGGGGTGGTTGCGTCAGGAGTGCTGACCTGTTGACAGGTGTAGCGGATGGACGGGGACACGGATGTCCACGGATGATGTCCGGAAAGCCGCGGATGGAGGAATTCACCCTGTCCAAGAACCGCGCCGAAAGGGCGTGGGAGGAGCATGGCACGCCCTAGGAATTTTGTCACCTGTCGGGCAAGGGGCATGCATAAACGCGAAAGTTGCCTTGGGTTGGATTTCCGGTAGATTCATTTGTAGGAGCCGCCCGCACGCCGTCGATGCCGGTGGCCGTCCGGGACCGGGTCATGGGAAACGCCACACCGACGAACCCGCTGGCCGCAGGGTTCTATACCGTCGATGATGCCGCCCGGCTGATCGAGGTCGGCAGCGCGCGCCGTATCCTGGGCTGGTTGCGGGGCTACCCGGACCGACAGATCGGGCCGCTGCTGCACCGGGACTACCAGCCGCTGGGCGGGCGCCAGGAGCTGAGCTTCCTGGACCTGATGGAAGTGCGGTTCGTGGAGCATTTGCGGGAGCAGGGCGTGAAGGTGCGCACCCTGCGCCGGGCGCTGGAGGCTGCCCGCGCCCTGTTCGGGGAGGCGAAGCCGCTGGCCAGCGACAAGGTCCGCTTCCTGCTGACGGCCGACCGCAAGAACGTGCTGGTGGAGGAGGTGCTGAAACCGGCCGCGCAAGAGGCGGGGGACACGCGGCTGTGGAACCTGCTGACCCGGCAGTATGAGATGTGGGAGGTGATCCAGGCGACGCTGGCCAAGGGCGTCAGCTTCGATCCCCAGACCCATCTGGCAGCCCGCTGGGCACCCCGCCCGGACAGTTTCCCGACCATCCTGATCGATCCCCGCATTGCCTATGGGCAGCCAATCGTCCCCGCCCTGGTCCCGACCCGGGCCATCGCCGACATCTGGGCGGCGGAGGGAGGCGACGTGGAGGCGGCCGCCGACTGGTTCGGCATCCCTGTCGAGCAGGCCCGGGACGCCGTGGGGTTCGAGTTGGCCCTGAACGAGCCGAAGCAGGCGCTGGCGGCGTGATTTGAGCACGAGTAGAAAATCTTCCACCCTAAAACCAAGAGTCTGTTTTGCGTTGGCTCCGATGAGATCTTGCAATCATTTCTGATGATTTCCAGATACGACAGCCATCAATGGATGCTGGAGTAGCTGACGTAAATGCTTAAAACTTTGTGGCAAATTTCCAGCAACAAGCTGGTCGCCACGAGCAACCTGATCAGCTTAAAATTTTTCGTGCTCCTTTGGGGCCCCTTCATTCCATCCTCCATATCTTGCGAGTTTTCTGCGAAAGCCGACGCTACATTATGATGGAGAGCCTACCCCCTTCTCGCAAACGCTTTTGTGTATAGAAATTGCTAGGGCTGTTAGCAACTTGTGGATAAATCTGGTGCGTCTGTTGATAAGTGTCTTCTTTGGAACCAACGTGTCATTAGGTCGGCTGCTAAGCAATTGAAATGACTTGGAAATTTTTGTCACCTGTCACTCTGTTGAAAGCGTCAATCTGCGGTAAGGGATCGCAGAAAATTTCACGGGCATTTCTGATAGCTTACAATCGCCTAAGCTCTTTCAAGTTCGGCGGGGAAGGTCATGAGCGCCCAGACAAATCAGAGAACAAAAAAGCGAAACCAATTAAATGTACGACTTTCCGATAAGAGTGATTTCCAGCTTGAACTTATTCGTATGAAAAAAGCCTTGAATCAGACATCTGCACTTGAAGTAACAATAGAAAGCTATGTTGATGGCTTAGAATTAAGTTCAGAAGGACTTACATGGCAGGATATATGGCATGCTGATCCAGCAATTCGAGAGTTTAGATTGCTTCTCTGTGATAGGATATGGTTAGAACATAATCGGCAGGAATTACGAGATTTCATCAAAGAGCATCACGAATATTTTTTCTTTGGCGGATTTGGGGTCCGTCCAAATGAAAGTGCATTCAAAGTATTCTATTCTAGAAAAGATGAGATAATGAAGTATTGGAGGTCTGGAAATGGCTTTGACCTGAATGCCCTCCATCGCACTCTCCAGGCTGAACTTGTCCGAAGAGGTGTTCAGTTTGCAAGAAGCGAAAGTGTGGACGAGCTAATGGATACTGACCAGATTGCCGAATAAAGAACCCCGCCCCCTCTCGCGAAGGGGCGGGGCTTCTCGTCTCAATCCCGAAGGATGCCCTCAGGCGCCGGCGGGCTCGGGGGCCTTGGGCGCGGGGGCGGTGGCGGGCTTCGGGCCGCCGGTCAGCACCTCGATGGTGCCGGACAGCTGGCCGCCATTCTCCACCTCCAGGGTGCCGTAGCGGATGGTGCCGGTGATCTTGCCGGTGCCGCGGACCTTCAGCGTGCCGCGGACGGTGATGTCGCCCTCGAACCGGCCGCCGATGTCGGCGTCGTCGATCTCCACCGAGCCCTTGAACAGGCCGGTGTCGGCGATCTCGATCACCCGGCCGTCGCGCAGCTTGGCCTCGACCGTGCCTTCCACCACCAGCACGTCGCAGGCGGCGATCTCACCGGACAGGCTGATGTCGCGGCCGACGATCAGCTTGCGCATCTCCGTGGCGGGGGCGCCGCCCTCCGTGCCCGTGGGGGCCACCCGCTTCGGCGGGGTGCCCGGGATCTCCACCACCCGGCGGGGGATGTCGGGCTTGAAGCCCTGGGTCAGCGGGTTGCCGCCGGCCGGGGTGGTGCCGGACGCGCCGGTGCCCGGCGGGAAGGAGGTGGGCGTGTTCATGGGTGCGGGCCTCGTCTGCGGGTCGGTGGGCTGGGCGGCTGCGGGCGGCGTGGGGCTCGGCGCAGGGTCCGGGACGCGCGCCTCGGGCGCCGCGGGCGGGCTCACGGGCGTGCCGGGGCCGGAGGGTGGCTTGGTGCGTCGGAACATGGCGGTCTTGCCCCCAGGAAGCTTGCGCGGTGACGACGGTCGTCTTGGCCGTTGGGCTGACACCGTCCGGGTATCATGCGCCCCCCGTCCGCGGCAAGCCTCGGCGCAACCGTTCGAACAGATGCACCATGAAGGCCGTGGCGACGACGGGCGCCAGCAGATTCACGATTGGGATGGAGGAGATAAAGGCAATAATGATTCCGGCCACAAAAAGTCTCAACGACTCTGACGAACGTAGGTACTTCATGCTGCGAGCATCCATGCGCCGCACGGCCACAAGTTCGTAGTACTCCCGCCCAAGGAGGTAGCCGTTCAGCCCATAAAAGATGAGCGGATACAGGGGTCCCAGAAACAGGAACGGCAGGGCCAGCAGGTTCAACAGGAGGACGAGGCCCAGGAACTTCGCGCTGCTCCACAGCCCCTCTGCCAGCGTCTGGGAACGGCCCGGCGGCAGGTGCGGGTACCAGCGCCGTTCCACCGCTTCCACGATGCTGTCCAGCATCAGGCTTGACGTGGTGACCACCACGGCGGGGAAGGCCAGCCAGCTCAGACCGATCACCGCCGCCCCGCCCAGCAGGTCCACGCCCCAGTCCAGCCAGGGCGTCTCGAACAGGGCCGTATGGGTGACCAGATAGCCGAAACCGGCCCAGACGGCGGCGAAGACCACCACGGTCAGCAGCACCGACAACAGCACCACGCGGGTGAAGGCCCGGTCGGTAAGCTGGCTAACGGCCTTGAAGAAAGCGTCGATCATCGTGCCACGCGAACAGGTGCCGGAGGAATACCATCTAGGAGAAAGCCCGCCCTTGCCGCAAGCGCGCCGCCGCCTATACTGCGCCGCACTTTCTTTCCCGGTGGAGGCTTTTCCGTGGCGGCTCGGTTCGATGTGGTGGGTATCGGCAACGCGATCGTGGACGTGATCGCCCAGGCCAGTGACGAGTTCCTGGCCGCCAACGGCCTGGTGAAGAGCGGCATGGCCCTGATCGACGCCCAGCGCGCCGAGGAGCTGTACGCCAAGATGGGCCCGGGGATCGAGATGTCCGGCGGCTCCGCCGGCAACACCATGGCCGGCATCGCCATGCTGGGCGGCAAGGGCGCCTTCATCGGCAAGGTGGCCGACGACCAGTTAGGCAAGGTCTACCGCCACGACATCCGCAGCGTGGGCGTCACCTTCGACACGCCGGACCTGACCGACGGCACCCCCACCGGCCAGTGCCTGATCCTGGTGACGCCGGACGCGCACCGCACCATGAACACCTTCCTGGGCGCTTGCACCCTGCTGACCCCGGCGGACGTGGACCCGGCCGTCATCCAGGGCAGCCAGGTCACCTACCTGGAAGGCTATTTGTGGGACCGGGACGACGCCAAGCAGGCCTTCCTGAAGGCGGCGGAGCTGGCCCACGCGGCCGGCCGCAAGGTGGCCCTGTCCCTGTCGGACAGCTTCTGCGTCCACCGCCACCATGACAGCTTCCTGGAGCTGGTGGCCAACCATGTGGACATCCTGTTCGCCAACGAGGGGGAGGTCACGGCCCTCTATGGCGGGGACTTCGACAGCGCCGCCGCGGCGGTCCGCAAGCATGTCGACACCGCCGTGCTGACCCGCAGCGAGAAGGGTGCGGTGGTGCTGGCCGGCGGCCAGACCTACAGCGTCCCGGCCGAGCCGGTGGCCCAGGTGGTGGACACCACGGGGGCCGGCGACCTGTTCGCCGCCGGCTTCCTGCACGGCTACACCACCGGCCGCAGCCCCACGGACTGCGCCCGCCTGGGCGCCATCTGCGCGGCCGAGATCATCAGCCACTACGGCGCCCGCAGCCAAGCCGACCTGAAGGCGCTGGCGAAGGCGAAGCTGGGGTGAGGGGATTGGCTGGGGGAGGGCAAACCTCCCCTGGCCCGGATGTTCAGAATGCCAGGACGTGTTCCAAGAGGTCTTGGTTTGCAGGGTTGAAGGGGTTCACGAACCGCACCCCTTCCAACTCCCGGCCATCTTGCAGGTCCTCGCTCAGCAGGTAGGCGGCGCCGGCCCGGCGGCTGACTGCCCAGATCATGCCATCCCAAAAAGAGATGCCGTGGTCCCGATGGACCCGCATGGCATCAGCCAAATCTGCCATTTCCGCTGAGCGGGGTGGAAAGACGGCGCCCCAGACCTCGACCAGCTCCTTCGCCTTGCCCGGATCGGCATGCACTTTCCGGGTGACGACGGTGTAGAATTCCGTCAAGGCCTGCATCGGCAGCAAGCCCCTGTTCCCGAGGCTCAGGCGGGCCAGGATGTCCACGGCGATCCCATGCTTGCCGGCATCGTGCGTCGGGTTGGCCGCATAAACCAGGATATTGGTGTCCAAGGCCGCCCGGATCATCGGGAGTGCAACGCGTCCCGGTCCAGCTTGCCGTCATAATGGAAGGCCATACCCTTCTGGAGCATCTCAAGCATCCGGGTCCTGGCGGCCTCTGCCACGAGGTCGGGCACCGCAGACGCGGGGACCATGACCGCCACCGGCTTGCCATCCTTCGTGATGGTCACCTGCGCGCCATCCTCCACGCTGCGGAGGAGGCGGGAGAAGCTCCGGTTGGCGTCAGTCGCTGAGATGAAGGCGTCGGGCATGCCACCCACCGTGCCAGTAGTGTGTAGTCACTACCTTGGTCCCTCAGGGTTGGTGGGTCAAGCCCCCCGCTGCCATGCTGCTTCCCGCCCGCCTGTCCCAGGCTGTTTCCAGCACCACGCCGTACAAGGGCACGCGGTCGGGCCAGGCGATGTGGCTCCAGGCGGCGATGCGGTCCTCGGGGCTGTAGAACAGGGGCACGATGGGGAAGTCCCAGAGCAGGGCCCGGTCCAGGGCGCCGGTGGCGGCGGCCAGCTCTTCCCGTGTGCGGGCCTGGCCCAGGGCGGTGATGGCGGCGTCAACGGCCCCGTTGCGCAGGCCGGGCCAGTTGCGGCTGCGGGGGATGTCGGCGGCGGCGCTACCGTAATACTGGGCCTGCTCGTTGCCGGGGGACAGGCTGTTGACCCAGCGGTGGGTGATGGCATCGAACTGGAAGCGGTCCAGGCGCTGCTGGAACTGGGCGGCATCCACCAGCCGGGGCCGCAGCACCACCCCGATCCGGGCCAGTGACCGGGACCATTCCAGCAGCATCCGCCCCTCGGCGGGGAGCTGGTACAGAACCTCCGCCTCCAAGGGCGTGCCGTCGGGGCCGACCTGCCGCCCCTCCACGACGCGGTATCCGGCCTGGGCCAGCAACTCCATGGCGCGGCGCAGGTGCGGGCGCATGGCATAGCCGGTGCCGTCGGTGCGGGCCACCCGCCAGGCCGGGCCGAAGGCGCGGGGGTCCAGCCGGTCACGGAAGGGCTCCAGCAGGGCCAGCTCGGCGGGGCTGGGCGGGCCGGCGGGCGCGGCCAGGTCGGCGTTGGGATACAGGCTCTCGATGGGGCGGACCTGGCCGAAATACAGGCTCTTGGCCATCCAGTCATAGTCGAAGGCCAGGGCCACCGCCTCACGCACCAGCCGGTTGTCGAAGGGCGGGCGGCGCAGGTTCAGGAAGACGGCCCGGGTCCATTCGGTGCGGCCATGGGGCAGGGCCACCAGCCGGATGCGGCCATCGCGCACCGCCGGCGTGTCATAGTCCCGGGCCCAGCGGGCCACGTCCGGCTCCCGCCGCAAATCGATGCCGCCCGCCTTGAAGGCCTCCAGCGCCACCGTCTCATCCCGGAAATAATCGATGGTGATGCGGTCGAAGTTGAAGTGGCCACGGTAGGCGGGCACCCGCTCCCCCCACCAGCCCGGCACCCGCTCATAGACCACCCGGCGGCCGGGTTCGGCCACGGCGACACGGTAGGGGCCGCTGCCCAGGGGCGGGTCCAGGTGGGTCTTGCCCACGTCGCGGCCCTCCGCCTGCCACCAGTGCTTGGGCAGCACGGGCATCAGGCCCAGGATCAGCGGCAGCTCCCGGTCGATGCTGCCGTCGGGGTTGGGGGACAGGTCGAAGCGCACGCTGCGCTCCCCCGTCCGCTCCGCCCTGGCGACGCGGGCGTAATAGCTGCGGTGGTTGGGGCGGCCCTTGGTCTTCAGCTCCTGGAAGCTGAACAGCAGGTCGTCGGCGGTGACGGGCCGGCCGTCATGCCAGCGGGCGGCGGTGTCCAGGGTGAACTCGATGGCCGAACGGTCGGGGGCGACCCGGAAGCTCTCCGCCAGGCCGGCATAGAGGGTGAAGGGCTCATCCCAGCTGCGGGCCAGCAGGGATTGGTAGACCCAGCCGGTCAGGTAGGTGGCCGCCTTGCCGCGGATGGCGTGGGGGTTCAGGCTGTCGAAGCCGCCGGTCATGCTTTCCCGCCGCTGCCCGCCCTTGGGCGCGGCGGGGTCGGCATAGGGGAAATGGCTGAAGCCGGGGGCAGGGCCGGTTCCCCCTGCATGGCGATGGCCGCCTGGGGCGGCCCCAGCTCCCCCGCCAGGACGGGCGCAGAGACAAGAAAGGCGAGGAGCAAGAGGAGCAGCCCACCTGGTACCCGTCCCCAAGGGGCAGTACCAAAGTCCATGCGTCGGAAACGCACAGCCGCCCCGACCACCGGAACCTTCATTTCGCACCTGCACTGGCGTAGAGTGCCCCGGCGACGTGCGGTGCCCCAGGGGCCGCGCTCCCTATATTGTCAGAAGGCCGAACCATGGACATCACCAAGATCCCCGTGGGCAAGAACCCCCCTGGGACCTGAACGTCGTCATCGAGATCCCGCAGGGTGGCCAGCCCGTCAAGTACGAGATGGACAAGGACAGCGGCGCCCTGTTCGTGGACCGGTTCCTCCACACCGCCATGTTCTACCCGGCCAACTACGGCTTCGTCCCGCACACGCTGGCGCTGGACGGCGACCCGATGGACGTGATGGTGGTGGGCACCCAGGCCGTGGTGCCGGGCGTGATCCTGCGCAGCCGCCCCATCGGCGTGCTGATCATGGAAGACGACGCCGGCGTGGACGAGAAGATCCTGGCCGTGCCGGTGGACAAGCTGCACCCCTTCTACTCCAACATCGCCAGCTACCGGCAGCTGCCCCAGATCCTGGTGGAGCAGATCGCCCACTTCTTCGAGCACTACAAGGATCTGGAGCACGGCAAGTGGGTCCGCGTGGTCCGCTGGGGCGAGGCCGACGAGGCCGCCAAGCTGATCATGGAGTCCTTCGAGCGGGCCAAGGGCACCGACAAGGAGTGAGGTTCCGGTCCTGGACTGGAGACAGGGGGCGGGCTCTGCGGGGCCCGCCCTTTTTCTTTCGGTGCGATCGAGGCGGTCGGGCCTGGGGCTGGTGTTCGGCCAGGGGACACGGACGGCACGGATGCCGCTTGCGCGGCCACGGATGACACGGACGGTTCAACGGGGCCGTTCGGCCTTGATGAAGACCAAGCGCGGCGAAGCCGCAGTAGGATGTTCTTGCGGCTTCGCCGCGGGGTGTCGGTGCGGTGAGGGCCACACGGCATCCAATGCCATCCGTGCCTATCCGTGGCCGCGAAGCGGCATCCGTGTCGTCCGTGTCTCCTGGAAGACTCGCTCCGCGTGCCCGACGTCGCCTTATGGCACCTGGCACCGCTCTACCCAAGCCTCCGCCTGGCACAAACCGGCGCTGCCGGACCCCAGGCGCTGGCGTTCGGCATCAAGGATGGCGTGGAAGGCGGACAGCTTGGCAGCGCGGACCTCGGCCGGGGGCAGGGGGTTGCCGGCGCTGTCCAGGACCAGGTCGATCACCCGCTCCGCCGCGTGCAGGCGGCCCAGCACATAGTCGTGCTCCCGATCGGTGCGGCTGAAGAAGCCGCCGAAGGCGTTCAGCCGGGCGCTGCGCATCTGCTGCGGGGCGCCGGCCTCGCGTAGCAGGCGGGCGTCGGGCGGGGCGATGCGGTCCACCTTGATGGCGTGGAACTCGTCCAACTCCTGCCAGCCGCTGGTGCTGAAGGTCAGCACGTCCCAGAAGGCGAAGCCCAGGTACGCCTCGAAAAGCTGCTGCCGGGCGGCGAGGCCCAGATAGTTCAGGCCCATCAGGGCGAAGACCTCATCCACCTCCCGGCTGCTGCCTTCCAGGGCCCAGGCCCGTTCCAGGATGCCCAACGCCCCGTCCAGGTCGGCCGGGCCGGGGATCGCGGCGGCAGAGAGCAGGGCGGCCAGGGCGGGGCGGTCCTCCGCCGACAGGGTCTCCAGCGCGCGGGCCCGGCGCAGCCCCTCCAGGCTGCCATAGAAGGCGACCTTCAGCTCATCCAGGTCATGGGGGCGGGTATCGGCCAGGGCGCCGGTGCCCACCGCCTCATACAGCAGGTTCAGCTCCCGGATCAGGAAGCGCAGGCGGCGCTCGCGGAAGCCGATGTCGAACCCCTGCAGGAACCCCACCCAGGCGGGGGCGGGGCCGCCGGGCTCCGGCGCGTCCAGCCGGTCGGGCAGGATGCCGCGCGCACGGGCCCAGCCCTTCAGGGCAGCCAGCAGGGCGGCGCGGCCGGCGGGGTCGGGGTGCCCGGACAGGGTGGAGAGCAGGCCCGACAGCTCCTCCAGCACCCCCTCGATCTTCAGGCGGATATAGGCCTCAAAGGCGAAGCCGGCCTGGGCGGCGGCGCGGCGGCTGGCGCCCTCCCGCCAGCGGCGGACCTGCTCCATGCCCGGGGCGTCGGGCAGGGGGCCGCCCACGATGGCCGCCACCTGGTCGGCGATGCGGGGCCGGGCGGCGTCCAGCACCCCTTGCAGCCGCTCCACCCGGCGGTTGGCGTCGGCGATGGCGCCCAGGGCGTCACGGGTGGGCTCGTTCCGGGGGATGTCGGACAAAGCCCCCTTCAGCGTCCGGAAGAAGCCGGGCACGTCCGCCCGCCCCGGGCCGGTGGGGCCGGCGGGGTTGGGGTCCACATAGACGACGCGGCGGTCCACCTCACGGTAGGCGGGGCGGCCGGCAATGGCCGCCAGGGCCGCGGCGAAAGGCTTGTTGTTCAGCACGCTGCCGTCGATGAAGCAGGCCTGGGCCGGGCTGGCGCCCGCGGCCAGGTAGGGCTGGAAGTTGCCGGCCAGGAACCTGTCCCGGTCCGGCCAGTCCAGCCCCTGGTCCTCCAGCAGCCGGTCCATCTGGGGCAGGCGGGCCGGGGGGAAGGCGCCGGGGAAGCTGCTGGTGGCCCGGGCGGCGAAGACCAGGCCGGGCACGTTGGCATCGGTGAAGTCGCTCTCCACCGGGCCCTCCGCGGCGCGGCGGTAGCGGAAGGCGAAGATGTGCCGGTGCTCCCGCTCCTCCACCAGGGGCGGGTCGTGGGCGGGGATGCGGGTGCGGTAGCCGTGGAAGTCCGTGGCCGTGACGAACAGGGTCAGCGGCAGGCCGCGGGGCAGCAGGCTCGGCCCCTCCGGCCCGTCGTCGGCCGGGCCCATGGCATAGGCGGCCTCCAGCAGGAAAGCCATCAGCCGGTCCCCGTCGAAGGGCGGCTGGAACCAGCGGGAGCGGACGAACAGGGACAGCTTCTCCCGCACCTCCGGGTCGGGGGCCAGCCGCTCCAGCCGGGGCAGGCCGGCCCACAGGAAGGGGCGCAGGAACCACTTGCTCCATTTCCCGGCGCGGCGGTCATCGCCCAGCAGGCGGGTGACGTCCGCGTTTTCCAGCCACAGCCGGGTCAGGGGCTCCAGGCTCAGATCGTGGGCCAGGGCGCGGGCCAGCAGCACGCCGTTGATACCCCCGGCGCTGGACCCCGCCACCACGTCCACCACCACCCGCAGGGACAGGTCCCGCCCCAGCCGCCGCAGCAGGTCCAGGTAGACACCCTCGCTGTCCTCCACCGGGGCGGCGGTCGGCCGCCGGTCATGGCAGGCACGGGACGCCCGGGCCAGCTTCCACACCTCCTTCGTCACCCCGTGCATGTACACGGCCAGCGACACGCCGCCATAGCAGACCAGCGCGACCCGAAGTTCCTTTTCCTTCACGGCCGGCCTGCCGGTGCGGTTGTTGGGTGGGTCCAGGGTGACGCGGGCGGGTAGGGGCGTCAATGGTGGCGGAGGGCACGGGGATGTGCTTGGCGCCGGGGTGCCGGCGAGGGCGTGTGTTGGGAAAACGGATTTGAACGGATCGAAACGGATGTAAACGGTAGGCGGGGTTGGTGGTGGAGGTGTTCGTCTGCTCCGCGGAAGTTGTCAGGAAATATTACGCCGCAGGCGCGAAAAAGGGGATGAGAATTAGACTGGAACTCTGATAGCCGGATAAATCCCTACGCCTTTCGCCACACCAACATTACCGTTCAAATCCGTTTCGATCCGTTCAACTCCGTTTTCCCCACACCCCCCACCACCAAACCGACCGCCAATCAAAGGGCCCTGCACCGTCAACTTCCCGGCCCACCCCCCTCCACCCGCAGGTTCAGCCGGGCCAGGGCGTCGGCGATGGGGATGAAGAAGTTCAGGCCGGTGTTCAGGCCCTCGGCGTTGCTGAAGGTGGCGACGGTGATGCCGACCACGTTGCCGTTGGCGTCCAGCAGCGGGCCGCCGCTGTTGCCGGGATGGACGATCGTGTCGGCCTGGATCAGGGGATAGCCGGTCAGCCGGTCCTTGCGGTGGGAGCTGACGATGCCCTGGGTCACCGTGCCCTGCATGCGTTCGGACAGGGGGGCACCCACGGCCAGCACCGTCTCGCTCACCGGCGGGGGGCCAAGCGCAGGGGCAGGGCGGGGTAGCGGCCGCGGGGGACGCGGACCAGGGCCACGTCGCGCTTGCGGTGCACCCGCTCCACCGTGCCCACCAGGGCCACCCCATCCTGCAACACCACCCGCACCCGATCCGCATTGCCCACCACATGGGCGTTGGTCAGCAGCAGCCCGTCCGGGTCGATGAAGAAGCCGGAGCCGTGCCCGCCCCCGGCCGCCACCAGCACTGCCTGGTCCTGCACCCGCCCGTCCAGGGGCTTGGACCGCAGGGGGAAAGCGGGCAGGTCCAGCCAGGGAAGGCCGCCGGAAACGGGGGACAGGTCGGTGTCGGGCCGGGAAGGCTGGGGGGTGCCGGGCCCCGGTGAACCGGGGGCGGTGAGGGCGATTGCCGGGGCAGGGCCGTCCACCCAGGCAGGCGCCTGGCCCGGCAGTGCGGATGGCGGTGGGTCACCGGGAGCCCCGACGACGGGCGAGAGGCCCGGCGCGGCCGCGGCGGCCATGCGGACGGGTGGTCCTTCGGCTTCTTCCCGCCCGCCTTCCCCCGGCACCCCGCCGGTCCAGGCGGGGGGTGCGGCGGCGCCGCGGAATTCCAGCAGGCCCTCCGCGGGGTCGCGGCTGCCCTCCCGCAGGGTGCGCAGGCTGCGGGCCACGGCCTGGTCGCCCCCGGGGGCGCTTGCCCCGCCGCGGGTCAGGGCGGCGCGGAAGGCGGGCGTGGCGCCCAGGGCATTCACCGCGTCCGCCAAGGCGGATTGCAGCACCAGGTACTCCCCGTCGGCGCTGGCGCGGTCCAGCTTGCCGTGCCCCTCTGTCGTGGCCTGGGCCAGCATGCGGCGGTCCACCCGGGAATAGAGCGCCCAGTCTACCCGCACCTGGGCCTGGCCGGTCACCCCCTCCGGCCAGCCGGTCCAGAAGTTGACGGCGTTGCAAAGGTCGTAACGGACGAAGGTCACCCGGCCGGCCAGCAGCGCCTCCGCCCGCTGGTAGTCCTCCTCCAGCTCGAACAGGCGGGCGGGGTCGCCCACCATGTCATAGCCCAGGGTGGACAGCCCCTCATACACCACCTCCGCCAACCCCAGCTTGGCGCCGGGCGGGGTGACCCAGGTCATCCGCTCATAGGGCGGGCCGCAGAGCAGGCTGAAGGGATAGCCGCCCACATCGGTGCCCCGGGGGATGTCGAACACCAGCTTCTGGAAACCGGTGGGCACCATCATGCCGCTGGCCGGGCGGGTGCGGGCGGCGGACGCTTCCCAGACCACGGCCTCACGCGGCGGGGCGGGACCAAGCCCGCCGTCGCCCAGGCCCGCCCCCAGGCCGCAGCCGGTCAGGCTGGCTAGCAGGGCTAACGGCTTGAGGCAAAGGCTCATGCCGTTGAAGGCCGGCGACCGCCGGCCCGCGGGCCCATGCCCGCGTGAGCCAAGCCCGCAGATGCGGGCGCCCGGCGCTTGAGGGGGCTGTTGATCGGTCACGATCAACAGCCGCGCGTATAAGCCGAACCAAAGCCGTGCGGCTATGTGCATGGCGTTGTTCCCGCGGTGCGTGTGCTCGCGGACGGTAGCCTACAAGTCTAGGGCCGGCAAGACCCCAGGGCAGGACAGCATGGCGGGGGTGGTTGTGGACGAAGCCGCCGGCCCTTGCTACCTAACCGGCATGGACAGCATCGCCCCCGCCCCCCGCCGCACCGCCAGCGTCGCCCGGACGACGAAGGAAACCCGCATCCAGGTGTCCGTGGACCTGGACGGCACCGGCCAGTACTCGGTCTCCACCGGGGTGGGCTTCCTGGACCACATGCTGGAACAGCTCAGCCGCCATTCCCTGATGGACCTGACGGTGAAGGCGGAGGGCGACCTGCACATCGACTTCCACCACACGACAGAGGACACGGGGCTAGCCATCGGCGAGGCGGTGGCCAAGGCCCTGGGCGACCGCAAGGGCATCCAGCGCTACGGCCATGCCTACCTGCCCATGGATGAGGCGCTGACCCGCTGCGCCATCGACCTGTCCAACCGGCCCTACCTGATCTGGAAGGTGAACTTCACCCGGGACAAGCTGGGGGACATGGACACGGAATTGTTCAAGGAGTGGTTCCAGGCCTTCGCCCAGACGGCCGGCGCCACCCTGCATGTCGAGAACCTGTACGGCGAGAACAACCACCACATCGTGGAGAGCTGCTACAAGGCCCTGGCCCGGGCCCTGCGGGCGGCCATCGAGATCGACCCCCGCAAGGCCGACGCCGTCCCGTCGACGAAGGGCGTGCTTGGCGGGTCGTTGTAGGTCGGATTAGCGTAGCGTAATCCGACGGCCCACCATCGACGTTTTGATGTCGGATTATGCGGCGTTGCCGCTAGTCCGACCTACGGTATTACGGCATCGAAGGCCCTGACATGACCGAAACCGTCGCCCTGATCGATTACGGCTCCGGCAACCTGCGCTCCGCCGCCAAGGCGCTGGAGCGGGCGGCCCTTGAGGCCGGGCTGGACGTGGTGGTGCAGTTGACGGCGGACCCCGACGCGGTGCGCCGGGCCGACCGGGTGGTTCTGCCGGGGGTCGGGGCGTTTGCCGACTGCATGGGCGGGCTGGAGGCGGTGCCGGGCATGGTCACCGCGCTGTATGAGACGGTGCTGGTGCACAAGCGGCCCTTCCTGGGGATCTGCGTGGGCATGCAGCTGATGGCCCGGGTGGGGCACGAGCATGGGGAGCATGCGGGCCTGGGCTGGCTGGACGCGGAGGTGGGGCCCCTCACCCCGTCCGACCCGGCCCTGAAGATCCCGCACATGGGCTGGAACGAGTTGCTGGTGGTCCGGCCGCAGCACCCGGTGCTGCACGGCATCCCCAACCGGTCCCATGCCTATTTCGTCCATTCCTACTGCATGCGCCCCGCCGACCCCACCCTGGTCCTGGCGGAATGCGGCTATGGCGGGCCCTTCGCGGCGGTGGTGGGCCGGGACAACCTTGTCGGCACCCAGTTCCACCCGGAGAAGAGCCAGGCCACCGGCCTTGCCCTGATCGCCAACTTCCTGCGCTGGCATCCCTGAGGGTCCCCGATGAACATGATGCAGAAGGCCACCACCGCGGTCGAGGTGGTCGAGGAGTTCAGGCGCGGCGACCTTTACGACCTGTGCGACGCGGCGGACGCGGCCATCGTGGATGGCGGCGGCTTCGGCTGGGTGGACCCGCCGCCCCGGGACGTGATGGAGCGGTATTGGCGCGGCGTGCTGGCGGTGCCGGAGCGGACCCTGTTCGTGGGCCGGCTGGACGGGGTGATCGCCGGCTCCGCCCAGCTGGTCCGGCCCACCCGCAACAACGAGGCCCAGCATTTCGCCGCCGGGCTGACCACGGCCTTCGTCGCCCCCTGGGCCCGGGGCCATGGGCTGGCGCGGATGCTGACCCTGGCGGTGGAGGGGCGGGCGCGCCAGGAAGGCTTCAAGGTGCTGAACCTGGACGTGCGCGACACGCAGAAGGCGGCCATCGCCCTGTATGAGAGCCTGGGCTACAAGCGCTGGGGCAGCCACCCCCGCTACGCCATGGCACATGGACGGGTCTTCGCGGGCTTCTACTACTACAAGGACCTGGACGAAACGGCCCCGCGCGACGGCGGGGAGGAGCGCTGAGATGATCCTGTTCCCCGCCATCGACCTGAAGGATGGCAACGCCGTGCGGCTGGTCCGCGGCGACATGGCCCAGGCCACGGTGTTCAGCAGCGACCCGTCGGAGCAGGCCGTGCGGTTCGAGGCGCAGGGCTTCCAATGGCTGCACCTGGTGGACCTGAACGGCGCCTTCGCCGGCAAGCCGGTGAACGCCGAGGCGGTGGAGCGCATCCTGTCCCGCACCCGCCTGCCGGCCCAGCTGGGCGGCGGCATCCGCGACATCGCCACCATCGAGGCGTGGCTCAGCCGCGGCATCAAGCGCGTGATCCTGGGCACCATCGCCCTGCGCGACCCCGCTTTGGTGAAGGAGGCGTGCAAGCGCTTCCCCGGCCAGGTCTGTGTCGGCATCGACGCCCGCGACGGCTATGTGGCGGTGGAGGGCTGGGCGGAGACGAGCGAGGTGAAGGCGCTGGACCTGGCCCTGAAGTTCGAGGATTGCGGCGTGGCCGCCATCATCTACACCGACATCGACCGGGACGGGGCGCTGGGCGGGGTGAACGTGGAGGCGACGGCGGACCTGGCCAGCCACCTGACCACGCCGGTGATCGCCTCGGGCGGCGTCTCCACCCTGGCCGACCTGCAGGCCCTGAAGGCGGTGGAGCATACGGGCATCGAGGGGGTGATCAGCGGCCGGGCCCTCTATGACGGCCGCATCGACCCGGGCAAGGCCCTGGCCGTGCTGCGGGGGGCCGCCTGATGCTGAAGGCGCGCATCATCCCCTGCCTGGACGTGAAGGACGGCCGGGTGGTCAAGGGTGTCAACTTCGTCGACCTGGTGGACGCGGGCGACCCCGTGGAGCAGGCCCGGGTCTATGACGCCGCCGGGGCGGACGAGCTGACCTTCCTGGACATCACCGCCAGCCATGAGAACCGGGACACCATCTTCGACGTGGTGCGCCGGACGGCGGAGCAGGTGTTCATGCCCCTGACCGTGGGCGGGGGCGTGCGCACGGTGGAGGACATCCGCAAGCTGCTGCTGGCGGGGGCCGACAAGGTCTCCATCAACACCGCGGCCGTGCACCGGCCGGACTTCGTGCGGGAGGCGGCGGAGAAGTTCGGCGCCCAGTGCGTGGTGGTGGCGGTGGACGCCAAGCAGGTGGCGCCGGGGCGGTGGGAGGTCTTCACCCATGGCGGCCGCAACGCCACGGGGCTGGAGGCGGTGGCCTGGGCGCAGCGGATGGCCAGCTTGGGCGCGGGGGAGATCCTGCTGACCAGCATGGACCGGGACGGCACCAAGTCCGGCTTCGACATCGCCCTGACCCGCGCCGTGGCCGATGCCGTGCCGGTGCCGGTCATCGCGTCGGGCGGGGTGGGCACCCTGGACCACCTTGCCGCGGGCATCCGCGACGGCCATGCCAGCGCCGTGCTGGCGGCCAGCATCTTCCATTTCGGCACCTTCACCGTCGGCCAGGCCAAGGCGCACCTGGCGGCCGCCGGCATCCCCGTCCGGCACTAGGAAAGGGCCAACCCTTGGCCGAGAACAGCAAGAAGAAGGCCGGCGCGCCGGGCGTGGAGGTGCTGGACGCGCTCTACGCCACCATCCTGTCCCGCAAGGGCGCCGACCCCGAAACCTCCCACACCGCCCGCCTGTTCAGCCGCGGCCGCGCCAAGATCGCCCAGAAGCTGGGGGAGGAGGCGGTGGAGACGGTGATCGAGGGGGTGCGCGGCGACAAGCAGAAGCTGGCGGAGGAAAGCGCCGACCTCTTGTACCACCTGCTGGTCCTGTGGGCCGACGCGGGCGTGGACCCGGCGGAGGTCTATGGCATCCTGGAAGGCCGCAAGGGGGTGAGCGGCATCGAGGAGAAGAAGAACAGGAAGGGGTAGGGCCGGAAGGTTGCCTGTCCCGTCTCCCCTGCTTCCCCCACGAAGGCGGGGGTCCACAGTTCTTGGAATCGGTGTCCGGCGGGATTGGGGTCAAAAACCGTGGGCCCCCGCCTTCGCGGGGGAAACAATCACCCCCATCCCGGCCGGATAGCCCAACGCGCGTCACCACCGGGAGGAACCAACGGATGACCTACGACCCGAACAACATCTTCGCCCGCATCCTGCGCGGGGAGATTCCCTGTAAGAAGGTGTATGAGGACCAGCACGTGCTGGCCTTC
The DNA here is from genome assembly GCF_012913305.1 of Aerophototrophica crusticola. Classification (NCBI taxonomy): domain Bacteria; kingdom Pseudomonadati; phylum Pseudomonadota; class Alphaproteobacteria; order Rhodospirillales; family Rhodospirillaceae; genus Aerophototrophica; species Aerophototrophica crusticola. The sequence goes on from NZ_CP051775.1 coordinate 3,292,946, forward strand.
CACGACATCCACCCCCAGGCGCCGACCCACATCCTGGTCATCCCCAAGGGCGCTTATGTCAGCTTCGCCGACTTCAGCGAGAAGGCGACGCCGGAGGAGATCGTCGGCTTCACCCGCGCCGCGGGCCTGATCGCCCGCCAGGCGGGGGTGGAGGACACCGGCTACCGCATCCTGGCCAACCACGGCCCCGACAGCCACCAGGAGGTGCCCCACTACCACCTGCACATCGTCGGCGGGAAGAAGCTGGGGCCGCTGTTGATGCGGTGACGCCGTCGTTATTGGGGTGTGTCGGGGTTCGGCTTCGCCTCACCCCGACCTACGATGGACCGTAGGTCGGGGTGACCAACGGGAACCCCGACATCACTTGGCTCTTCGCCTCACCCCAACAACAAGCCCGTGTCCACCGTGGCGGTGTCGGACAGGCCCACCAAGCCCAGGCTGGAGCCGGTGCCGAGGGTCAGCTTGATGTTGTCCCCGGTCAGGCTATTGGCCTGGACGCCCTTCAGGGTCGCCAGTTCCACCGCCCGGCCGCTGCCGGCCCCGTCCAGGTCCACCAGGATCCTGGTGTCGGCGCCGGACTGCACCGCCTTCACGTGGCTGCCGTAGCTGTCGGCCAGCATCAGCCCGCCGCGGACCAGCAGGGCGCCCAGGTCGATCACGTCGCCGCCGCGGCCGGCCTGGAAGTCGGTGATGGTATCCCCGGCCTCTGACACGTCGTTGAACAGGAAGCGGTCACGGCCCGCGCCGCCGGTCAGGCGGTCGGCCCCGCGGCCACCCCAGACAAGGTCGTCGCCGGCGCCGGTGGTGATGGTGTCCCTGCCGTCGCCGCCCAGGCGGATGTCCTGGCCCGCGGTGCCGCCCAGGGTCTCGTCCTCCCCGCCGCGGTCCCAGAGGCGCTGCACGTTCTCCAGCTTCACGCCGCCGCCCACGCCGAAGTGCCACTGGCGGGCGCTCTCGAACTCCCCGTTGCGGACGATGCTGTTGGTGACGGAGCCGGCGGTGACCAGGGTCTTGTCGGTCATGTCGCGCAGGACCACGTCCTCCACCAGCAGGCGCTTGCCGTCGCCGTCGCCATACTCGAACAGCTGGATGCCGCGGGGCATGTTGCTGCCGCCGCTGTTCTTGAAGACGTTGTCCACCCCGCGCAGCACGGCCAGCTGCTGGCTGTCGAAGGCGAAGACGCTGTCATAGACGCCCAGCTTGGCCTCGGAATGCCAGGAATAGGCGGCCGCCGTGGTGCCGTAGCTGATGGCGTTCTTTACCACCATGCCGATGTCGCCGCCATATTTGGACATGTCGGAGTTGGCGGGGTCGCTGCCGCTGTTGTTGTCGGCGGTGTGCCGCACCCGCTGGCCGTACAGCCCGTCCACATGGGTGCCGTAAGACTGGGCGGAGTGGACGCCGTAGCCGTAATGGCCGTTGGCGATGTCGTCCTTCAGGTTGACGGCCGCCACCTCCGTCGCCTTGGCCAGGACCGTGTTGACGAAGTCGATGCCGGGGCCGCCGCCGTCCCGCACCATCACCTTGTGCACCTCCGGGTTCACGGTGGACCGGATGCTGACCAGGGCGGCGCCGCTGTCGCCATTGCCCTTGATGGTGCCGTCCACCAGGGTGAACTTGCCCGTCTCGAACGCCGCCACGCGGATGTTGGTCTTGTAGACCGACTGCTCATGCAGGGGCGGGTCGCAGATCAGCTTGTCGCCCTGGATGTCCACCACCTTGGTGGCCTGGCCGATGCGGACCGGGTTGTTGCCGGAATGCTTGGCGTTGGGGAGCTTGTCGTCGGCGGTGACCTTGACCCAGTCGCCCACCTGGATGCCCTGGGGCATGCCTTTCAGGTCGATGACCAGCTTGCCGTCCTTGGTGGACAGGCCGCTGGCGCCGTGGGCCTGCTCCAACCCGCCTTCCACCTTGATGACGGTGCCCATCTTGCTGCCCTGCTGCAGGGTGGCGCCGTTCAGGTCGAAGGTGATCTTGCGGCCGTTCAGGTCGAACGACAGCGACTTGTCCAGGCGGATGGTCTCGTTCTTCGGGAAGACGATGCGGGCGTCCGCGCCGGCCTTGGCGACGGCGGAAAGGATGTCGTCGGCATCCGCGCCGGAGCGCAGGGTGATGGTCTGGGTCATGTTTGCCTCTGTCCCCTTGTCGTTCTTCTGGCCGGCGGCAAGCCGCGCCCGTCCCCTGGGCCCGCTTGGCGACGGGTCGGGGTCGGGTGGCGCGGTCGCGCTTGCTTGGCGGGCGGGGCCGGGAGGAAGGGTTTCCGGCCATCGCCGGGCTTTGGCCCCCACCGCCAAGGCAGGCGGGGCGGACCCCACCGGCCTTCTGGTGCTGCCGTCCCGGGGGTGCCGGGCGACGAGGGGCAGGATGGGCGGCAATGGTTAACAGGAATTAACCAAAGCCAAGACAATCATGGGACAGGCAAACCGCAATGGGGGTGGTCTTCCGCTTATGGGTACCCAAGCCAAGGGGGGACCGTGACAGGGAAAACGCATGTTGTGTCGATGAAGCGACAATCTTCGTGAAGGAAGCTGTCAGGACACGGTGTGGCTTTTGGGTTTTGGACTATCGCCTGGTCCGGATTAATTAACGAATGCTGTTGCTTGACTGGTATATCGGTTCGTAGGTCGGATTAGTGAGCGCAAGCTCGCGTAATCCGACGTGAGGGCGGCGGGTTCTGGGGCCGTCGGATTACGGGGCTTTGCCCCTAATCCGACCTACGGGAGTGCCTACCCCTCCGCCCGCCAGACATCCTTGATGTGCTTGGGCCAGCGGCGGCGGCGGACCACCATCAGGTCGAAGCGGATGCCCAGGCTGTGCAGGTGGGAGCGGCCGGACAGGTATTGGTTGGCGGCGGCGTGGCGGCGGCGCCAGTTGGGCAGGGACACGGCGGCGAGCGCGGCTTCCAGGCTGGGGCGGGCCTTCACCTCGATCACGGCCAGGGCCTTACCCTTCACGGCCAGGATGTCGATCTCCCCGCCCGACAGCCGCAGCCTTGTGCCCAGGATGCGGTAGCCGCGCAGCCACAGGGAGAAGCAGCACAGCCACTCCGCCCAGCGGCCTTTCCGCTCGGCGCTGCGCCGGTCGCGCTTCGTCCGCTGCTTCGGCATTACGCTTGTTCCCTCAAGCGCCGGGCGCCGGCTCCGCCGGCTTGGCTTGCGCGGACACGCGTCCGCGGGCCGGCGGTCGCCGGCCTGGGGCCATGCGTCGCTGGCGCTCTCATGGCCCCCCGTCCCGTGCCGCGGACGCCAGTTCCAGGGCGCGGGCGTAGACCTGCTTCTTGGGCTGGCCGGTGACGGTGGCCACGTGGGCGGCGGCGTCGCGGACGCTCATGCTGGCCAGGGCCTGGCGCAGCAGCGTGTCCAGGTCGGCGGCCTCGGCCTGCGCCGCCCCCTCCGCGGGCGGGGCGATGACCACCACCACCTCCCCCTTGGGCGGGCCGGCCTGGGCGTAGTGGGCGGCCAGCTCCGGCAGGGGGGCGCGGCGCACCTCCTCGAACAGCTTGGTCAGCTCCCGCGCCACGGCGGCTTCCCGGTTGCCCAGCACGGAGGCCGCGTCGGCCAGGAAGTCGGGCAGGCGCTGGGGGACTCGTACAGCACCAGGGTGGCGGGGACGGGCTTCAGCTCCTCCAACGCCGTGCGGCGGGGGCCGCCCTTGTTGGGCAGGAAGCCCGTGAACAGGAACCGGTCGCTGGGCAGGCCGGACAGCACCAGGGCGGTGATGGCCGCGTTGGCCCCGGGCAGGTGGGTGACGGGCAGGCCTGCCTCCCGCGCCTCCCGCACCAGTTTGAAGCCGGGGTCGCTGACCAGCGGGGTGCCGGCATCGGACACCAGCGCGATCGCCTCCCCCGCCGCCACCCGGGCCAGGATCTGGGGCGGACCTTGGCGGCGTTGTGCTCATGATACGGAAACAAGGGCACGGAAATGCCATACCGGCGCAGCAGGCTGCCTGTGGTGCGGGTATCCTCACAGGCCACGGCGTCCACGCCGCGCAGCGTCTCCAGCGCGCGCAGGGTGATGTCGCCCGCGTTGCCGATGGGGGTTGCCACGATGTGGAGTCCGGGTCCGGGTTTACGGCCGGGCTTCACGCCGGTAGGCTCCGCGCCGAAATCCGGACCGCCGGTTGCGGCGTTGTCCTCAGTCGTGTCGGGGTCGCCGGCGTCAGAGTCAGGGGGTTGGGCCATGGGGCTGTTGGGTTTCACGCGGCAACGGGTGGGAAAGCGCATGCGCGGGGTGGCCGCGTGCATGGCACTGGCCGGGCTCGTCGCCTGCGCCAGCCCCCAGACGGTACCGGCCCCGCCACCCCCACCGCAACCCCCGCCGCAGGCCGAGGTGTTACCCCAGGTGGTGGCCCCGCCGCCGCGGGTGGTCCCCAATGATGGGAAAACCCGTATCGCCCTGCTGCTGCCCCTGACCGGCCGGGGCGCCAACATCGGCAAGAGCATGCTGGACGCCGCCCAACTGGCGGTGTTCGAGCTGGCGGGGGATGAGTTCCTGTTGCTGCCCCGTGACACCCGCGGCACGCCGGAAGGGGCCGCCGCCGCCGCCCAGGCCGCCATGGACGAGGGCGCCAAGCTGGTGCTGGGTCCCCTGTTCAGCAATGACGCCACCGCCATCCGCCCCATCGCAGCCACGGCCAACGTGCCGGTGCTGAGCTTCAGCAGCGACTGGGCCATCGCCGGGGGTGGGTTGTGGACCCTTGGCTTCCAGCCGCAGGACCAGGTGCGCCGGGTGGTGAACCACGCCCTGGCCCAGGGCATCACCCGCTTCGGCGTGCTGGCGCCCAACACCGCCTATGGCCAGGCCGTGGTGGACAGCCTGGCCCAGGCGGCCCAGGCCGGCGGCGGGCAGGTGACGAAGGTGGAGCGCTATGCCGCCAACCCGTCCAACCCCACCGACCTGGTGAAGCGTTTCGCCGAGTTCGACCGTCGCCGCGCCGCCCTGGAGGCGGAGCGCGCCCGCCTGCGCCAGGCGGGGGATGAGCCGGGGCTGAGGCGGCTCGCCAACGCCAGCACCTTCGGGGAGCTGCCCTACCAGGCCGTGCTGCTGGCCGAAGGCGGGGCCAAGCTGAAGGAACTGGCCAGCCTGCTACCCTTCTTCGACGTGGACCCGGGGCCCGTGCGGGTGCTGGGCACCGGCCTGTGGGACGAGCCGGGCCTGGGCCGGGAACCTGCCCTGCTGGGCGGCTGGTACGCCGCCCCGGCCCCGGAGTCCCGCCAGCCCTTCGAGGCGCGCTTCCAGGAGCTGTACGGTTACCGGCCGCACCGGCTGGCGACCCTGGCCTATGACGCCACGGCCCTGGCGGCGGTGCTGTCCAAGGGCGGCGGGCGGGAGCCCTTCACCCCCGGCGCCCTGACCAACCCCAACGGCTTCGCCGGTATCGACGGCATCTTCCGCCTGCTGCCCAACGGCCTGCCGGAACGGGGCCTGCCGGTGCTGGAGGTGACCCGGGCCGGCGTCAACGTGGTGGACCCGGCCCCGGCAAGCTTCGAGCCGAGGGCGTTCTGACCCGGGCGTTTTTGCAATAGACCGGACGGCACGGACAAGCCACGGACGGACACGGACAAAAAGGGTGATGCCTGCGGCGCTTGGCGCCAAAAAATTCTGTCCGTGCTTGTCCGTGGAGTGTCCGTGTCGTCCGTGAAAATCAGCCCCTCGCCTCGAGGACTGCGACCATGGACCTGATTGTTTCACGTGAAGCCGACGGGACTTGGCGCCTTTCCTGGCCGGGCGGCGGTGCCCGATGTGCCGTGGGGCGGAACGGGATCGTCGGCGACAAGCGGGAAGGGGACGGGGCCACGCCGGTGGGGGCTTGGCCCTTGCGCCGTGTGCTGTACCGGCCGGACCGGCTGGCGGCGCCGCGCACGGCGTTGCCGGTGGCGGCCATCGAACCGGACGACGGCTGGTGCGACGACCCCGCCCATCCCGACTACAACCGCCCGGTCAAGCTGCCCTTCGCGGCGAGCCACGAGGTGATGTGGCGGGAGGACCCTGTCTATGACGTGGTCGTCATCCTGGGCCACAATGACGACCCGCCCGTGCCCGGCCTGGGCAGCGCCATCTTCCTGCACCTGGCCCGGCCGGAGTATGAGGGCACCGCCGGCTGCGTGGCCGTGGACCTGCCCGCGGTGCTGGCCTTGTTGGAAGCCGCAGGCCCTGGGGACCGGGTGGTGGTGCCGGCCGCGTGACCAAGCTCCTGTTCTGGGCCCAACCCCTGTCCGGGGCGGAGGAACCGCCGCTGCTGGCCATGGCCGGGGCGCTGGCGGGGGCGGGGTTCGCCGTGACCCTGGCCTGGGGCGGTGTCGGTCTGCCGGACATCCCCGGCGTGGCCGTGGCGCCGCTGCCGCCCGCCGTGGGGGACGGGGCGGGCCTGGTCTGCCGGCCGGACACGCTGGAGCCGGTGGACAACGCCTGGAAGAAGCGCCGCGCCGCGGCCACCCTGGCGGTGCTGGCAGGGCAGGCACCCAGCGTCATCCTGTTGGACCGCTTCCCCCGCGGCCACCGGGCCTTCCGGTTCGACCTGCGGCCGTTCCTCCACATCGCCGCCCGCCGGGACCCGGCCCCGCTGGTCGCGAGCTGGCTGCCGCCGGGGATGGCGGCGGTCGACGATCCCGCGCTGGAGGCGGAGCTGGGCGGGCTGGTGACGCTGCGGCTCAGCGGGGAGTTGGGGGAAGTCGCAGGTCGGATCAGGCGCGACGCGCCGTAATCCGACGGCACCCCAGCCCTCTCCGGGCTACGGCGCCGCCTCGATCAAGGCGCCGCGGAGGGACAGCAGGCCCACCTCGGCGGTGTCCTGGCGGGCGTCGCTGCGGTTCCAGTCCAGGACGAAGCGGCGTTCCGCGATGCGCCAGTCGCCATCACGGCGCTCGAACCGGTCAAGGTAGCGGCCGCCCACCACCACCTGCCGCTCCACGCCGCCCTCCCGGACCCAATGGTAGGCGACGACGTAGGATTCCACCTCGGCCCGGTCGCCCTCCAAGCGGATCAGCACGTTGCCCAGCTTATGCATGCAACGGTGGGGCGTGCAGCCCGTGCCGACGGCCTGCTCGATGGCGGCCCCGATGGCGGCCAGGCCCCCCTCGACCCCCTCGGGGCCCTGGGCCTCCGGCCAATAGGCGCTGGCCAGCAGCCGGCGGTCCTTCTGGTCCATGCCGCGGCAGTAGCGTGCCAGACAATCCTGGATCGCCTGCCGGTCCAGCAGCGCGTCGATCCCGAGCACGCCCATCCTTCCCGTTCCCTTTCCCTGTGGGCCGGCCCCTGACAGGACCGGATGTTTCGCCGACGGGTTGCATCCCGACCCGTTCCTTTCCGCTAGGCTAGCGTCCCCTTCCGGCGAATCCAAGCCCCCTGGTGCGGTGCCCCTTTCCGCCGAAGCGCGGGGGGAACCGGCAGCCTTGCCCCGGGGTTTCCCTGGGACGGGCGCGATGTCCGGGCTCCGGGGGAACGCGGCATGGAACAAGACGCCGTCATCGACACGCTTAACGACCTGATCCAGGCCACAGAGGACAGCCATCTGGGCCTGCAGCGCTCGGCCGAGGACATGAAGGACGAGGCCACCAAGGCCCTGCTGAACGACATGGCGGCCCGCCGCGGCGCCATCGTGCGGGACCTGCAACGGACCGTGGCCGCCCTTGGGGGGGCGCCGGAGGCCACCGGCACCCTGATGGGCGGGGCCCGGCGGATGGTGGCGGAGGTGGCCGCCGCCCTGGGTGCCCGCAGCGACCCGGCCATCCTGGCCGACACGGTGGCGGCGCAGGAAGCCACCCTGTCCGTCTATGGCCGCATGCTGGACCTGGACCTGCCGGAAGAGGTGCTGGAGGCCATGGCCGGCCACCAGGACCGGTTGCGCGAGGACCGGGACCGGCTGGCCGCCCTGAACCTGCCCGACCAACCGGCCGAGCCCACCCGTGAAAGCGCCTGAGCAAGGACGAGACCCATGCCCACGAATGCCGAGATCGCCGCCCAGCTGCTGCGCGATGCCGCCGACTTCTTCCGCCAGGTCGGCGACCAGAACGCCCCCATCAAGCCCCAGATGGACCACAACGCCCGCGCCTTCGAGGTGGTGGCCGACCGACTGGAACGCTCCCCCACCGACGAGTTCGCCCCCGGCACCCTGGCGGCGAACGACGGGGCGAACGGGGCGGGGTGAGGGGCGTCACGACACCGGCGGCGTGACCGTCTTCGGCAGGAACAGCCAGTAGCGTCCCTCGCTCTTCATCTTGCCGGCGCGCAGTTCGGCGTCGGCGCCATGGCCCCAGAACACATCGCCGCGCACGGGGCCGCGGATGGCGCCGCCCGTGTCCTGGGCCACCATCAGGCGGCGGATGCGCGCGTTGGCGTCCAGCGGGTCCTGGGCGTCCAGCCACAGGGGCACGCCATAGGCGATGAAGCTGCGGTCGATGGCCAGCGACCGGCCGGGGGTCAGGGCCACGCCCTGGCCGCCCAGGGGGCCTTCCCCTTCCAGCGGGCGGAAGAAGACGAAGGACGGGTTGCTGTCCAGCACGGCCTTCGTCTCCGCCGGGTTGGCTTCCAGCCAAGCGCGGATGGATTGCATGCTGACCTGTTCCTTGGCCAGCGCGCCGCGGGCCACCAGTTCTTTGCCGATGGCGACATAGGGGTGGCCGTTCTGGCCGTCGAAGCCGATGCGGGCCTCCGTCCCGTCATCCATCATCACCCGGCCGCTGCCCTGGATCTGCAGGAAGAAGGCGTCCACGGGATCGTCCACCCACAGCAGCTCCAGCCCCTTGCCGGCCAGGGCGCCGGCCTCGATGGCCTTGCGGTCCTCGAAGGGCCTCAGCCGGCCGTCCACCACCCGGCCGGCGATGCGCTCCCCCTTCATGGCCGGGCGGAACTCCCCCAGATCCACCATCACCAGGTCCGGCGGGCGGCGGTACAGGGGGGTCTGGTAGGCGCCCTGGCGGGTGCGGCTGCCGCGCAGCTCCGCCTCGTAATAACCGGTGAACAGGCCGTCGGCCTTGCCGTTGTTGGCGGCCAGCCAGGGGGTGAACCAGCGCTCCAGCCAGGCCCGCGCCGCCGCGTCGTCGCCCGCGGGCACGGCGGCCAGGGCGCGGCAGGGTTCCTGCCAGTCGGCGATGCGGCCCATGATGCCGTCGGGGCCCACGGGCCGGTCGGCAGGCTGGGCCAGCAGCTTGGGGCAGGACCTGGCCAGGGCGGGCAGCGCCTCTGCCGGGCGGTCGGCGGACCAGCCCGGCAGGTCGTTGAGGCTGGCGGCGGACAGGGTCAGCCGCGGCGGGGGCGGCGGCTCCTCCGCCTTCTGTGTGCAGGCGGCCAGCAACAGGGCCAGGGCGAGGGGGAAGGTCAGGCGGGGCAGTCGCAGCATGGGCAGGGGATGGCCTTGTCCTTGGGGGCTGGGGCAAGGTGGCAAAGACGGGCGGTGCTTGTCACCCCCTGGCAGCGCCCCCGCCGCAAAGCAGAAGGGGCGGCGCCGCTTGGCACCGCCCCCTGGGGTATCGGGCTGTTGAGACCTTACTTGGCGGTGCCGGCGCTTGCCGTGGCGCTGACGCCGGCGCCGGCCTGGACGCCCGACGGGGTGGCGCTGGCCTTCGCGTCCGGCTTGGCTTCCGCCTTCACCTCGGGCTTGGGGTCCGCCTTGGGGGCGGGCTTCGGCTCGGCCTTCGCCTCGGCGGCCTTGGTGACGGCGGCGTCGGCCTTGTCCGCGGCCTGGGCCGGCAGGCCCTCGGCCTTGCCGGTGGCGGCGGTCGCCTTGTCCGCGGCGGTGGCGGGCAGGGTGGCTGCGGTGGCCGTCGCCTTGTCGCCGGCGGCGGCGACCTTTTCCGTGGCCGTGTCGGTCTTGGCGGCGACGGTATCGGTCACGGTGGCAGCCTTGGCTTCCGCGGCGGCCCTGGCCTTCTCCGCCCGGGCGGCGGCGGTGCCGGCCAGGCTGCCGGCCCGCTCCTGCGTCTTGCCCAGGGTGTCGGTCGCCCTGCCCAGGGTGTTGCCGGGGGCGGCCGGGCCGGTGACGCCCAGGGTGCCGGTCACGCTCCCCCCGGCGGAACCGGTGACCCCACCCACCAGGCCCGCGCTCGCGGCACCGGTGATCAGGGCGATGGCGGCGGCGCCGACCAGGACATGGACACGCATCTGTTCCCTCCGAAGCTCAGGACATCGGGCCTTCCCGGCCCCGCCGGCGGGGTATTTCCCCCGACCGGCTGCCCATTAGTTTGGAGATCGAACCGTGGCCGGTTTTGGGCAGGTCCCTGGCGGCATTTCGGATTTGTGGCCGCAAGATCAGGGCAGCGTGGCGCAGGCGAGGGGGGTGCATACCCCCTTCAGCCGTCCCGCAGCATCTTCCGGATCGTCTGGGCGAGCAGGGCATAGGGGTCCTCCCCCGCGGCCCGGGCCTGGTCCTCCACCCGCTTGCGGAAACCGTCGCCCAGGGCGCGCTTGCGCCGACGCTCCAGCTCCGCCGCCGACAGGCGGTGGTCCAGGGCGCCGGGCTCGGGCTCCGCCGGGGGCGGGGTTTGGGCGGGGGCTTGCGCATGGGGGAAGTGTGCGCCGCCCCGGCGCCGTGGTCCAGGGCGCCCGTCAGTCGCCGACGTCAATCGCCGACGATGGCCCTGCCCTGGCCGATGTTCTGCACCCGGGCGGTGCCGGTGTGGCGGGAGACGTGGACGCTGCCGGCACCGGCGGCCAGCACCTCCGGGTTCTCCGCCGTGCCGTCGAAGGTGAACTCCGCCGCCCCCGTGGATGCCACCTTGAGGGGGGAGGCGGTGCCGCCGTTGATCCGTACCGTGCCGGCGCCGGGCAGGTCGGCCTTCACCGGGCCCTCCACCCGGTCCACGGTGACGTCGGCATGGCCGGGGATGGACAGGGTCAGCCCGCTTTCCACCCGGCCCACATTCACTTCCGCGTTGCCGGCCACGTCCAGGCTCAGCGTGCCGGCCCGATCCACGGTCAGTTCCCCATGGCCGTGGGCGCTGAAGGACAGCTTGCCTTCCACCCGGTCGGCGGTGAAGGTCCCGGCCTCATGCACGGTGATGTTGGCATCCTGCAGGCGGCCGGCGGTGACGTCGCCGCGGCGCAGGTCCAGGGTCAGCTTGCCGTCGATGTTGCCGTCGATGGCCAGGTCGCCGGCCAGGCCGGTGATCTCCAGGCTCGCCTCATCCGGCACCACCAGCTTGATGTCGGCGCCGGGGATGTCGCCGCCGCGACCCACCAGGGTCAGGGTGCCGTCCACCACGCCGGTGCGCAGGGATTCGCCGCCGCCCTCAACCTCCAGCCCCACCTTGTCGGCCCGGCGGCTCACCTCCACCCGCACGTCGCCGGTGATGTCCACCAGCCGCACGCCCCGGGGCGCGGTGAAGCTGGCCTTCAGGGCGCCGTCCTGGGCCTGGAGCCCGGCGGACAGGGCGGCCATGGCCTGGGCCTGGGCGCCGCGGGCCTGCTCGGCCGCGCGCAGCGCCTCCCGCCGGATCGCCTCCACGTCGCCGGTGCGCAGGCCTTCCTCCACCGCCCGGCGGATGGCGTCCGCGTCCACCCGCACCACGATCTCCCCCGGGGCGCCGGGCCCGCGGGGCGGGGCGGGCGGGGCCGGCGGGGCAGGGGGTGCCGGGACGTGGAAGGCGGCCCGGTCGGTGTCGAAGTCGAAATCCACGTCGAACCCCCGGTCCGACGACCCGCCGGCCATGATGCCCCAGCCCACCATGGCCAGGGTCACGGCCAGGGCCGCGACGCCCCCCGCGGGGATGCCGGGGTTCAGGCGCGGGCGGGCGGCGAGGGGGCTGGCATCCATGGGACGGGTCTTTCGCATGGGAATGGCTCTACCCCGGGACTATGGCGCGGCCGTTGCGGCCTGTCCGCCGGCGTTGCACGGCATTTACAAAATTCACCGGGCCGTTACGCCCGGCCCCTGCCCATCATCGCCCTCCGCCCCGCCCGGGGCAAGCTTCCCCGGTCCGAAACCCGCGCGGGAGCGTTCCCACACCCACGGGGAAAAGGGGGAGGGCAACCGAGCATGAGCACCGTCCTGGCGCGGCTGGCGCTGGTGATCTACGGGCTGGTCACCGGCTCGCTGCTGCTGATGGCCATGCTGTTCGTCGTCGGGGCCTGGTGGATGGTGGCCAAGGCCGCCCTGGGTGGCGAGAACGTGGTGGAGGTGATGCTCCGCTCCATCGGCCTGCTTGTCATCGCGCTGGCCGTGTTCGACGTGGCGAAGTTCCTCTGGGAGGAGGAGATCGTCCGGGACAAGGAACTGCGCTCCGCCACGGAGGCGCGGCGGACCCTGACCAAGTTCATGACCATCCTGGTCATCGCCGTCAGCCTGGAGGCGCTGGTCTTCATCTTCGACGCCGGCAAGGACGACGTGCGCACCGTGGTCTACCCGGCCATCCTGCTGGCCGTGGTGGTGCTGATGCTGGTGGGCATCGCCGCGCACCAGCGGCTGATGCGCTCCGCCGAGCAGATGGACCCCACCGCCGACCCGGACAGCGAGGCGATCCACCGGGAGGGGGACGACATCAAGGACCAGGCTGACGGCGACGACGCGCCCGTCAGCCCCTCATCCGCCAGCCCTGGGCATAGAGCCTGAGGCACAGGGCCAGGAACACGGCACCAGTCCCGGCCACCACCAGGGCGGAGACGGCGGGGTCTTGCTGGCTGCTGCCCAGCAGGGCCCATCTGAAGCCGTCGATGGCATAGAAGATGGGGTTGGCCTGGACGATGGCGGCGAAGGCCGGGGGCATGGCGCTGACCGGGGCGAACAGGCCGGACAGGAAGCTGACCGGGACGAAGACGAAGGTGAAGAAGGCGGACATGTGGTCCCACTTCAGGCTGACCATGCCCGCCAGCACCCCCGCCAACCCCATCATCAGGGCGGCCCCGGCGGCGAACAGCAGGGCCGCCAGCGGGTGCGCCACCGGCATGGGCCAGAGCAGCAGCGACCCCAGCCACACGGCCGTGCCGCTGGCCAGGCCCGACAGCATGCCGGACAGGGCATAGGCGGGGACCACCTCCCGCGCGCCGACGGGGGCCATCAGCTGGTCGTTCACCATGCCCTCGATCTTGGCATAGAGCAGGCTGAAGCTGGTGTTCTCCGCCGCCCGCAGCAGCACCGACAGCATGACCAGGCCGGGTACCAGGAAGTCCAGCACCCGCTCGCCCGTGTCCGTCCCCCGCTCGGCGCCCAAGCCGAAATGGAAGCAGGTGAAATAGATCATCGCCATCACGGCGGGCGCCACCACCACCATGGCCGCCATCTTCCACACCCGCATCAGTTCCCGCCGCAACAGGGCCTGGAAACCCGGCAGGTGGAAGGCGGGGATCCGCCGGTCGATCTCCGGCCGGAAGGCGCCGGCGGGCAGGGTGGTGGGGTCCGGCATGGGGGAGGGTTCCGCGGCGGGAAGGGTGGCGGGAAAGGGGTCAGGCCTTCAGCTTGTAGCCCTTGGCGATCATCCGCCAGGCGGCGAAGCCCAAGACGAGGTTGGCGCCCAGCATGACCAGGATGCCGGTGCCCAGGGTGCCGTCGGTCAGGCCGATGAAGCCGTAGCGGAAGCCGTCGATGAAATAGAAGAACGGGTTCAGGTGGGCCAGGAAGTGGAAGGTGGGTGGCACGCTTTCGATGGAATAGAAGGTGCCGGACAGGAAGGCCAGGGGCGTGACGACGAAGTTGGTCACCGCCGCCATGTGGTCGAACTTGTCCGCCCAGATGCCGCCGATCAGCCCCAGCAGGGCCAGCAGGGTGGCCGCGGCCACGGCGTGGAACAGGATGTAGCCCGGGTGCAGCACCGGCAGCGGCACCACCAGGGCGATGGCGGCCCAGGTCACCACCCCCACCAGCAGCCCGCGGATCAACCCGCCCAGCACATAGGCCAGCGTCAGCTCCGTCGCTGACAGGGGCGGCATCAGCACGTCCACGATGTTGCCCTGCACCTTGCTGACCAGCATGGAGCTGCTGGCGTTGGCAAATGCGTTCTGGGTGATGGCCATCATGATCAGGCCGGGGGCCAGGAATTCCATGTAGGGCACGCCGCCCACGGTGCGCACCACCCCGCCCAGGGCCAGGGCGAAGACGGCGTAGAACAGCAGCGTCGTCACCACGGGGGCGGCGATGGTCTGCACCCAGACCTTCAGGAAGCGCCGGACCTCCTTGCGCACCAGGGTCTGGAACCCCACCCAGTTGACGGCGCCGACGGCGCGCGGCATGGGGAAGCTGGTCTCGCTCATCGGGATACCTCGGGGCCTCGGGCGGGCGGCACCCTAGCGGAGCGGCGGGGACGGGGCAACCGCGGGTGGGGTTTTGGCAGGGATGCGGCGGTCCGGCCGCCAGGGTGCGATGATGGGGAACGGGATGGACGAGGGACGCAAGCCGCCGCCGAAGCGCAAGCAGCCGCGCAAGGTCTCGCCCGAGTACCTGGAGCGGTCGGCGCTGCATTACCTGGAGCGCTATGCCAGCAGCAGCGCGAACCTGCGCCGGGTGCTGCTGCGCAAGGTCCAGGCCTCCGCCCGGGCGCACGGCACCGACCCGGAGGAGGGAACGCGCTGGGTGGAGGACCTGCTGGCCCGTTACCGGCGGAGCGGCCTCTTGGACGACAAGGCCTATGCGGAGATGAAGGCCGGCGGCCTGCAACGCCGCGGCGGCTCCACCCGCAGCATCCGGCAGAAGCTGGCCGCGAAGGGCGTGGACCCGGACCTGGTGGAACAGGCGGTGGGCGGCCTTGAGGGGGCAGAGAGCGGGGAGGCCGACCTGGCCGCCGCCATCGCCTATGCCAAGCGCCGCCGCATCGGCCCCTTCCGGGTGGAGCGCCCGGGCCGGGAAGGGGAAGACCCCCGCGCCCGCCGCGACAAAGACCTGTCCGCCATGGCCCGCGCCGGCTTCGACCTGGACACGGCCCGGCGCGTGCTGGAGGCGGAGGACCCGGAAAGCCTGCTTTGATGCCCGTGTGCGCATTCAACATGCACGAACACGCACGAAACATTCACGGACACGCACAAGAGAAGAATGCCTGCGGCGCTCAGGTGCCGGCGAAACGGCTCGGCGCATGGCACCCGTGCGTGTCCGTGAGTGGATGGTGCGTGTCCGTGCGTGTTGCCGGGAACCCGGCAGCGGTCAGGGCGGCACCCCCCCTCAATCCACCGCCCCTTGCGCCGCGGCCAGGGCGAGGGTCTTGGGGTCGGCCTTTTCCGGCAGGCCGCCGGCGATATGGACCGTGCGCTGCGGGAACGGGATGTTGATGCCCAGCTCGTCGAAGCGCTTCTTCATGCGGCGGTTGAACTCCCGCCCCACGGTCCATTGCTGGATGGGGCGGGTCTTGATGCGGGCCTTCACCAGCACGGCGCTGTCCTGGAAGGCGTCCACCCCCGCCACGTCCAGGGGCGCCAGGATCAGGGGCGCGTATTTCGGGTCCTGGCGCATGCCCTCCGCGATCTCCCCCAGCACCTGCACCACCCGGTCCGTGTCCTCCCGGTAGTCCACGGTCACGTTCAGCACGGCGAAGCTGAAGTCCTTGGTCAGGTTGCTGACGGTGGTGACGGAGCTGAAGGGCACCGTGTGGACGGCACCGTTATAGTCGCGCAGGCGGATGGTACGGATGGTGATGCCCTCCACCACGCCGCCCAGGGCGCCCAGGTTGACCACGTCGCCGATGCTGATCGTGTCCTCGAACAGGATGAACAGGCCGGTGATGACGTCCTTCACCAGGGTCTGGGCGCCGAAGCCGATGGCCAGGCCCACCACGCCGGCGCCGGCCAGCAGCGGGGCGATGTCCAGCCCCAGTTCAGACAGGGTGGTCAGGATGACGATGGTCAGCAGCAGCACCATGAAGGCGTTGCGCAGCAGGGGCAGCAGGGTGCGGACCCGGGCGCTGCGCTGGACCACTTGGCCGCTGGTGTCCGTGGCGGTCAGGTAGCGCTCGATGGCGCCGCTCACCACCTCCCACGCCACCAACGCGAAGACGATGATGAAGGTGATGGAGACGAGGCTGCCGCTCACCCGCTGGCCCACCGGCGTGGCCAGCCAGCCCAGGCTGTCGATGCCCCAGGCCTCCAGCACCACCATGGCGACGACGAAGGAGACGAAGCCCTTCAGCACGCGGTTCAGGATGGGCAGGTAGCGGTTGGCACGCTGCTCCAGCCTTGGATACTGGCTTTTCAGGTCGGGGGCGACGCGGAAGCCGCGGGCCACCAGCCTGTCCACGCCGCGGGAAACCAGCCGGCCCACCACCAGCGCCACCAGGGTCACCAGCGTGGCGCGCAGCACGTATTCGAAGCCGCCCTCGATGTCCAAGGCCCAGATGCCGTAGATCACCACGATGTAGAGGATGGCCAGCACGTGCCAGACCTCCGCCAGCCGGCGGCGGGCGGCGTTCCAGGCCTGTCGGGGCTCCCGCTTGGCGCCCGTGGTGGCGGTGACGCTGACCGGCGGGTGGTCGCCCGTGGACTCCCCCGCCACGGCGGCGGCCAGGGCGACGTCGGCCGGGTCCTGGGTGCCCGGTTCCAGCCGGCGGGTGCCGCGCAGCCAGTCGGCGAAGGCGTGCCGGTTCTGCAGCACCAGCACCACCAGCATGGCCGCCACTACCAGCCCCACCAGTTTCAGCAGGGCGGCATAGGGGCGTGACGGCAAGCCCAGGAACAGGGCGGCCTGGGCGATGAAATAGCCGTAGACGGCGGTGAAGGCGATGCGGCGGACCCAGATCACCAGGTAATGCGCCGTCTCGTCCGACACCTTCAGCAGCCGCAGGTTCGGCCCGCTCGGCGACAGGGGCACGCGCGCCGCGATCATGACCAGCTGGACGACGATGCTGGCGCTGATGAAGGCCAGGGCCGCCTGGCTGACCACCTTGGGCGGGTTGGTGACCGCCAGCACGCCATAGCCCGCGGCCACGAAGGCCACCGCGGGCAACAGGTCCATCAGCACCCGCACGAACAGCAGGGGCAGCCGCGACCAGACGCCGTTGGCCGGCCGGGCGGACAGGGCCCGGCGCGGGCGGGCCAGCAACCACAGCATCAGGAACCGGGCCACATAGCCCGCCGCCACCACCACCACCAGTTCCAGGAACAGCCGGGCCCAGGTGGCGCGCTTGGCGGGGTCCTGCACCTGCTGGTTCAGCCAGCGCAACGCCCGGGGCGTGTCCACCAGGGCGCGGCCGGCGGCGCTGATCTCCGCGCTCACATCCTCCGCCCGGTCGGACAGGGTGGTCAGGATACGGGTGCCGAAGGTTTCCGGCGGGGTGTCATCGGCCGCCTTCTGGGCCTCGGACAGGGTCTTGAGCTGCTTGACCAGGGCGGCCCGCTGGCCCTCGTCCTCCAGGGTGTGGACCAAGCTGTCGATCTGCTTGGGGTCCACCTCCGCCGCCGGGGCGGGCTTGGACGGCGCGGGCACGGGCACCTGGGCCGGGGACGGCAGGGTTCCCAGCAGCAGCAGGATCAGGGAAAGCGCCGGCAGGCACAGGCGGCGGACGCGGGACATTCGGTCAGCCCATCCAACGGTTGCGGTCGAAAAACGGGCGGGAGGTTAGACGCCAAAGCGCGCCATGCCAACAAGCCGAATGCCAGTGTCTCCGGATGGTGCTAAAGGCCAAGGCTTGCGGAGGCCGCGACCATGACCGCATCCCCCCTCGCCCCAGCCGGCGGCCGACGCTATGTTACGGGGCCGAGCGCATCTTGACGACGTGAAGAAGGCCGATCCCATGGCACCCGACGACCAGAACCCCCTCCCCAACGCCAAGCTGGTGGAGAGCAAGCAGAAATGGGCCGAGGACGGGCGCCTGCTGACCGGCGCCCCGGTCCCGCCGGAGCAGCGCCTTCCACCCGGCCAGCGGGAGGTAAAGAACTGGCCGGTGCTGGACCTTGGCATCCAGCCGGAGATCGCCACCGGCGACTGGGAACTGGCCATCGACGGGCTGGTGGAGAACCCGGTGACGTGGCGCTGGGCCGACTTCCAGGCCCAGCCGCAGGTGCAGGAGGTGTCGGACATCCACTGCGTCACCGCCTGGTCCCGCTACGACAACCGGTGGGAAGGCGTGTCCGCCGCCCACATCCTGGCCACCGTGCGGCCGAAGCCGGAGGCGCGGCACATCGTCTTCCACTCCTACGACAGCTACACCACCAATGTCCGGCTGGACGTGTTCGCCGACAGCGACGTGCTGCTGGCCCATAGCTGGGAGGGCAAGCCCCTGACGACGGAGCATGGCGGCCCGGTGCGGGTGATCATCCCCAAATTCTATTTCTGGAAATCCGCCAAGTGGCTGAAGCGCATCGAGTTCGTGGCCGAGGACCAGCCCGGCTTCTGGGAACTGCGCGGCTACCACAATGAGGGGAACCCCTGGACCGAGGAGCGCTATTCCTGAGGGATGGTCTTTCCCGCGCTCGTTGTGGGCGTTGCGGGGCGAGGCGATCGGGTCTATATTCTAGAAGGGAAAGGCGGGGTGGTGTTGGCGCACCACCCCGCCCGCTCCTAGGTCCGCTCGATCAGGAAAACGAGGCTCACCGAGCGTCGTCTCCAGACCGGAAAACGGAGCACCAAGAGGAACGGCATTCTCCTCATGCCATTTCTCCCTGTAGGCGGCGGGTTCGGGACCCATTCCCGGCCCGCCGTTCCCTTTTCTAGCGCATACACTTTCAAGCGCCCATGATTATGCGCGCGCTGGATGCAATCCGGTTAGGCCGGGGCCATGCGGCCCCGCCTGCGACGCGGGGACGCAAGAACTGCGCTTGTCCGGGGGTGGGGTCCGCGACCATATCGCGACGGAACTTTTTCCCCAGACAGCCCCGGCAGGACAGGCCCCGTGACGTCAACCGTCCTTTCCCCCGAGACAATGGGCCGCCGCGCCGACCGCGCGTCGGCCAGCACCCGCACGGTGGCCGCCTGGCTGCTGACCTGCGCCGCCATGGTGTTCGCCATGGCCATCATCGGCGCCATCACCCGGCTGACCGAGAGCGGCCTGTCCATCACCGAGTGGAAGCCCATCACCGGCGCCATCCCGCCCCTGACGGAGGCGCAGTGGCTGGTGGCGTTCGAGAAGTACCGGCAGATCCCGGAGTACCAGCTCATCAACAAGGGCATGAGCCTGGAAGAGTTCAAGTTCATCTTCTTCTGGGAGTGGTTCCACCGTTTGTGGGGCCGGCTGATCGGGCTGGTGTTCCTCGTGCCCTTCGTCTGGTTCTGGGCCACGGGGCGCCTGTCCAGGCCGCTGGTGCCGAAGCTGCTGGGCATCTTCGCGCTGGGCGGGCTGCAGGGCTTCATCGGCTGGTTCATGGTGCAGTCCGGCCTGTCCGTTCGCACGGACGTCAGCCACTACCGGCTGGCCCTGCACCTGGGCATGGCGCTGGTGCTGTACGGGATGCTGCTGTGGGTGGCCCTGGGCCTGCTTGACCCGCGGCCCCTGGCGCACCGGGCGGCCCAGGCCGTCTCCCTGCGCCGCCACGGGAAGGCGGCCCTGGCGCTGGTGGCGGTCACCGTGGTCTGGGGGGCCTTCGTGGCGGGGCTGGATGCCGGCTTCGCCTACAACACCTGGCCGCTGATGAACGGCACCTTCGCCCCGCCGGAGATGTGGACCCTGTCGCCCCTGTGGTCGAACCTGGTGGAGAACACCGCCGCCGTGCAGTTCACCCACCGTTGGTTGGCCATCCTGACCGCGGCCGTGGTGCTGGCCTATGCCTGGCGCATCGGGCAGCAGGCGGACTTGGATGCCCGCACCAAGAAGGTGGCCCTGGGCCTGTCGGGGGCCGTGCTGTTGCAGGTGCTGCTGGGCATCGCCACCCTGCTGGCCGCCGTGCCCGTGGCCCTGGGCGCCGCGCACCAGGGCGGGGCCATCCTGGTCATCACCCTGCTGGTCTGGACCCTGCACGAATTCCGGAAGCCGGCGGCGTGAGGGTGGTGCAGGGGACACGGACGGCACGGACGATCCACGGACTGCACGGACAAGGATGAATCGCTGCCGCAGCCCTAACCTGCCTCGGTTTGCGAGCTGGTCTGGGTGGTGAGACTGTCCGTGTCCGTCCGTGGCGTGTCCGTGCCGTCCGTGTCCATGCCCCCACCTCTCAGGCCCCCACCCCCTCGAACCGTGCCGGCTTGCCGAAGAAGCGGGTGGCCAGGGTGGTAACGGCGGGGGCGTTGCCGGTGGTCATGAAGCGCACATGGCCGCTGCCCGTCCGGTCGAACTCCGGGTGGCGCTCCAGATAGGCGGACAGGCTGCGGGCGGTCAGGTCGGGTTGGGACAGGATCTCCACCTGTCGCGGCAGGGCGGCGGCGAAGGCATCGGCCACCAGCGGGTAATGGGTGCAGCCCAGCACCACGGCCTGGGGCAAGGCGCCCCCGAGCCGGGTCAGCAGCCCGTCCACGTACCGGTTCACGGCGGCGGTGACGGCAGCCGGCGGGGCGTCCGCCTCGATCAGCGGCACCAGCTCCGGGCAGGCTTGCTGCACAACCGTCACCTCAGGGGCGCGCTTGTTGATCTCCCGCGGGTAGGCGCCGCTGTCCACGGTCCGCTGGGTGGCGAAGATGCCGATGGTCCGCGGTTCCCCCGCATGGCCGCCGGCGGGCACGTCCGCCATCCAGGGCTGGCCGGTGATGGCCTCCACCATGGGCACCAGCACGCCCAGCACCCGCCGGCCGGGATAGGCCCCCTCCAGCCAAGTCTGCTGCATGCGGCGCAGGGCCACGGCGGATGCGGTGTTGCAGGCCAGGATCACCAGCCGGGCGCCCTGGTCGAACAGGCGGGACACGGCGGCCCGCGTCAGGTCGTAAATCTCCTCCGGCGTGCGGTCGCCATAGGGGGCGGCGGCGTGGTCGCCCAGATAGGCGAAGTCGTGCCCCGGCATGGCCGCGTGCAGCCGCCGCAGCACCGTCAACCCGCCATGCCCTGAATCGAAGACCCCGATCATCCACCGCCCCAACCTGCCGCCCTATTCGGGAACCCAGCCTTCCCGCGGTGTAGCACGGCATTGCGGCAAGGGAAGGGCTTTCGCCGTGACCGCGGCGGTGACTTGCCAAGGGCTTGCGGCTGTGCCTAACTCCGCCCCGATTTCCGCCCCTCTCGGGCTTACCCCGGTCGAGTGCTGCCAGCCCATGCCCGTCCCGATGCGTCGCCTGTCGTCAAGCACCGCCCTGCTGCTGGGCACTCTGCTGCTGCCACTGCCCGCGCTGGCCCAGGGCGGCCCCACCCTGGGGGACATCGTCCGCCAGGCGGAGCAGCCGGCCCCGGCCGCCCGTCCCGCCCCCACCCCGGCCCCGGCACCCGCCGCCCCGCAGGGCCGCGCCCTGACGCTGGAGGAGATCGCCCGGCAGGCCGCCCAGCCCGCGGCCCCCGCCGGCGGCCAGCGACCGGCCCCGGCCGCCCGGACCCAGCAGGCCCCGGCCGCTGCCGGCGGGCCGACCCTGGGCGACATCGTGCAGGCGACCACGCCCCAGGGCTGCGACCGCCCGAAGGCGCCGGAGAAGTTCCCCGACGGCCGCAGCGCGCCGGAGCCGGAGATGCGCGCGGCCCAGGAGGGCATCCGCAAATACGTGGCGGAGGGGGAGACCTTCAACAGCTGCATCGACAAGCTGATCCGCGACAACTACGCCCGGCTGACGGTGAGCGACTACCTGACCCTGTTGCAGCAGCAGGTGATCATGGAGGCGCAGGTCATGCAGGCCGCCAACCGCTTCAACGAGCAGCTCCGCCTGTTCAAGGCCAAGGCGCCTTAACGCGTTCCCTCAGGCGCCGGCCTTGGTCGTTTTTCCCCAGGCGCCGGCCTCGGGGCCCTACACCCAGCGGGCCACGGCCACGCCCAGCCGGGAGCCGGCGACGGCGATCCAGGCCAGCAGCCGCTCCACCCAGCCCGCCCGGCCCATGGCGATGGCGGCGTCGCGGCTGTGGTGCGCCTCGTCGTTGCGGCAGGCCTGGAGCAAGTCCAGCAGGCGGCGGTCGGGGGCCAGGCGGCGGACCAGGGCGATCTGGCCGGCATAGTGCCCGTCCACCCAATGCTCCACCGCCGACACCACGGCATAGAAGGCCTTGGGCCCGACACGGGCGGGCAGGCCCCCCATCAGAAGCCCTGCGAAGCGCCAGAACGGCCCCAGCCGGCTGCGGTAACGGGGCGGCAGGGTGGCCTCGAACAGGGCCAGATGGTGCCGCTCCACCGCCCGGTGGCTGGCGGCGAAGCGCAGCACGTCCGGGTCGCGGGTGGCGCGGGTGACGCCATCATACAGATGGACGGCCACCGTCTCCCCCACATGGCTGGCGCGCAGCTCCCGGATCACCCGCCGGGGCAGCCGGTCGAAGTCCAGGGGTACCGGCTCGGCCTCCGCCGCCGCGGCCGGCAGGACGCCATGGTAGTCGGGGGCGGGTCGGGTGGTGCTGGGCGCGTGCATGCCCGGACAACCCGCGGCACGGGCAGAAGTTTCCAAGACATGGACGTGACAAGACGTCCGGCAGGGAAGGATAGGGAAGATTAGCGGGCGCTTTTATGAACGTTGGTAGGTCGGATTAGCGGGCGTCAGCCCGCGTAATCCGACAGGAACGCCGACTTGGCCGTCGGATTACGGCGCTGCCGCGCCTAATCCGACCTACGATGTGCGGCCATTCCTGCTGAAACGCAGGTACACCGGCCTGCCGCCCCGTTCCCGGGCCTTCTGCTCATACCGGGTGGGGGTCCAGTCGGCCGGCGGCTCCCGCCAGTCCTCCGGGCCCTGGGCCAGCCAGGTGAAGTCCGGGTGGCGCCAGGTATGCTCCAGCATCCAGCGGGACAGCTGCACGTCGTCGGTGGCCAGGCGCAGCTCCGCCCCGTCCCGCATCACCCGGGACAGGCGGGCCAGGTTCTCCGGCCCGATGAAGCGGCGGAAGGCGTGGCGCAGCTTGGGCCAGGGGTCGGGGAACAGCACGAAGACCCGGCCCAGGCAGGCATCGGGCAGGGCGTCCAGCAGGGGGCGGGCATCGTCGGGCACCACCCGCACCCTGTCGGTGGTGCCCTGCTCCTCCAGGTGCTTCAACAGGCTGGACACGCCGTTGACGAAGGGCTCGCAGCCGATGAAGCCCACGTCGGGGTGGCGGGCGGCCTGGGCGGCCAGATGCTCCCCCCCGCCGAAGCCCACCTCCAGCCACAGGTCGGCGACGGGGCGGGGGAACAGGGTGGCGGTGTCGATCGTCCCGCCGCCGGCCGGGGCGTCCAGTTGCAGCCGGGGCAGCAGCGTCTCCAACAGGTCCTTCCGCTGCTGCCGCAGGGGCCGGCCGTGGCGCCGCCCGTAGAAGATCTGGCGGTGCTGGGCGGAATCCTCGGTCATGGCGGGCCTGGGTCGTGCTGCGGGAACGGCGGCGGAAGGTACAGGCGGGGGCCCCCGGGGGCAAGGCCGGGCGGGCCTTCGCGCTTTCCGCGTGAAGCCGGCGGTCGGGTTCACCAAACCACTGTTCCCGGCGCAACCATATGCTATGGTGACGCCCCCTTTCGGTCCCCGGGGCCGGTAGGGGACGTGGCGGCAATAACAGGCACCGCGGCCCCCCTCGGGTGGCGGTGGAGACAACGAACCGGACCCCAGATGAAGATCACCATCGAGCGTGCGGCCCTGCTTCGGTCCCTTGGGCATGTGCAGAGCGTCGTGGAGCGGCGCAACACCATCCCCATCCTGTCCAACGTGCTGCTGCGCGCGGAAAACGGCGAGCTGTCCCTGACCGCCACCGACATGGACCTGGAGATCGTGGAAAGCGTGCCGGCGGACATCGCCCGCCCCGGCGCCGCCACCGCCCCGGCCCACACCCTGTATGACATCGCCCGCAAGCTGCCCGACGGCAGCCAAGTGGAGCTGGACGCCACCGGCGACCTGCTGACCCTGCGCTCCGGCCGGTCCCAGTTCAAGCTGGGCACCCTGCCGGTGGACGATTACCCGCAGATGGCCCAGGGCGACCTGCCGCACCGGTTCCAGCTGTCCGCGGCCGACCTGAAGATGCTGGTGGACCGCACCAAGTTCGCCATCTCCACGGAGGAGACGCGCTATTACCTGAACGGCATCTACATCCACGCCGCCAAGCCCAAGGCCGGCACCACGGACCCCGCCGTGCTGCGCGCCGTGGCCACCGACGGCCACCGGCTGGCCCGGGTGGAGATGGCGCTGCCCGACGGGGCGGCCAGCATCCCCGGCGTCATCATCCCGCGCAAGACCGTGCTGGAAGTGCGCAAGCTGCTGGATGAGGCGGCGGACCGGATCGAGGTGCAGCTCAGCGACACCAAGGTGCGCTTCGCCTTCGACAGCATCACCCTGACCAGCAAGCTGATCGACGGCACCTTCCCCGACTATGAGCGGGTGATCCCGTCCGGCAACGACAAGGCGCTGGAAGTGGACCCGAAGCTGTTCGCGGCGGCCGTGGACCGCGTGGCCACCATCAGCACGGAAAAAAGCCGGGCGGTGAAGCTGTCCCTGGACCGCAACGTGCTGACCCTGTCCGCCAACTCGCCGGAGGCGGGCTCCGCCACGGAGGAGCTGGAGGTCAGCTACAACGCCTCCCCGCTGGAGATCGGCTTCAACAGCCGCTACCTGCTGGACATCACCGGCCAGATCGAGGGCGACGGCGCCCGCTTCATGATGGCCGACCCCGGCAGCCCCACGGTGGTGCGCGACGTGGCCGACGGCTCGGCGCTGTACGTGCTGATGCCGATGCGGGTGTGAGGATCGTAGGTTGGATTAGCGGGCGCAAGCCCGCGTAATCCAACAACCCCCGCCTTGGTGCCGTTGATGTCGGATTACGCCGCTGCGCGGCTAATCCGACCTACCAAGCTCACAGCGTCGTCAGGTTGCGCGGCTTCAGGCCCTTGGCGATGACGCGGACCTTCACCTCCAGCTGGGCGGCGGAGAAGGGCTTGACGATGAAGGCCGTCACGCCGTGCTGGCGGGCGGCGATGACGTGGTCCTTGGTGCCGTGGCCCGTCTCCATGATGAAGGGCATGTCGGGGTCAAGCTGGCGCACGGCCATCAGCAGGTCGATGCCGCTCATCCGCGGCATGGCCCAATCACAGATGATCAGGTCGATCACCTGGGACCGGTCCTTCACCAGATCCAGCGCCTCCATCCCGTCATTGGCGGCCAGGATTTCCCGCACGCCCATCTGGCGCAGCATGTCGACGATCCAGTTGCGGGTCTGCAACTGGTCCTCCACCACCAGGATGCGCAGGGACTTGATCGGGTCCTCGGGCACGAACAAGCGGGTCATCAGGCCCTCACCAGGGTCGCGGTCCCGGACAGGATGGCGGCGACCGTGGCCGGCAGGCTGTCCAGGTCCAATGGTTTGTACAGGATCGTGGCCCCGGCGGGGAGGTCGGCCGGCGCTTCCTGCCCCCGCGCCGGGTAGCCGGTCATGAACAGCACCCGCACCCGCGGGTCCAGCTCCGTCACCAGGTGGGCCAGGCGGGCGCCGCCCAGGCCGGGCATGACCAGGTCGGTCAGCAGCAGGTCAATCCCGCCCTCCTCGAACCGCTCCAGCGCCTCCACCCCGTCCGGGGCGGCCAGCACCCGGTGGCCCGCCCGCTCCAGGGTCGCGGTCACCAGCGCCAGCAGGTCCGGTTCGTCCTCCGCCACCAGGATGGTGGCCGACGGGCCGGTGCCTGACGTGGCGGCATCCGTCACCACCTGGCCCGGGGGCGGGTCCGCCGGGGCCGCGGCCAGGGGGAACCACAGGGTGAAGCGGCTGCCCCGGCCGGGGGCACTGTCCACCGCCGCGGTGCCGCCCGCCTGTTTCAGCAGGCCATAGACCATGGCCAGGCCCAGGCCGGTGCCCTGGCCGGGGGCTTGGTGGTGAAGAAGGGGTCGAAGATGCGGGCCCGCACCGCCTCCGTCATGCCACAGCCCCGGTCCTCCACCACCAGCATGGCGCAGGGGCCGGGCGGCAGCTCCGCGGGGCCCGACGGCACCACATGCAGGGCCACGGCCAGCGGCCCACCCTCCGGCATGGCGTCGCGGGCGTTGATGGCCAGGTTGACCAGGGCCTGGGCGGCCATGTCCGGGTCCACCGCCACCCAGACCGGCTCCCGCGGCACGGCCACGGACAGGGCGATGCTGGCGCCCAGCAGGGGTTTCAGCAGGAACTCCTGCCCCCGCACCACGGCGCCCAGGTCCACGGTCCGCGCCTCCCCCACCCGCTGGCGGGAGAAGGTCAGCAGCTCCCGCGTCAGGGCGGCGGCCCGGTCCACCCCCTGCCGGATCTTGGCAAGGTAGGCGGACAGCGACTCGGCCCCGCTTCCCTGGGCACCCAGCCCACGGGCCTCCTCCCGCGCCATGCCGGCATAGCCGCCGATGACGGACAGGATGTTGTTGAAGTCGTGGGCCAAGCCGCCGGCCAACTGGCCCAGCGCCTCCATCTTCTGGCTTTGCAGAAGTTGGGCCTGGAGCGTCTTCTGCTCCGTCACGTCGGCGAACAGGGCCACATAGCCGCCGCCGGGCATGGGGAAGTGGCGGACCTGCAACCACTTGCCGTTGGGCCGCTGCCGTTCCCCGAAGAAGTGGCCCCGCTCCCGGATGCGGTCATAGTCGGCCAGGCTCTGCTCCACCGTCTCGCCCGGGTATTCGCCATGCTCGGCCAGGTATTTCAGCACGTCCCGGTCCCAGGTGCCGGGGCACAGGAAATCCTCCGGCAGGTCCAGCAGCTCCGTCAGCCGCCGGTTGGCCACCAGAAGCCTGCCATGGGCGTCATAGACCTCGATCCCGACGCCCACGCTCTCCATCATGGCTTCCAGGATGCGGGTCTTCTCGTCGATTTCCGCCTTGGCCTGGCGCTGGCCGGTGATGTCGCGGATATAGGCGGTGTAGCGGCGGCCGGGGCCCAGGGCCACCTCGGTGATGGCCAGCTCCACCGGGAAGACGGTGCCGTCGCGGCGCATGGCCTCCAGCTCCATGCGCCGGCCCAGCAGCCGGTGCTCCCCCGTCTCCTTCAGCCGGGCCATGCCGCGGTCATGGGCGGCGCGCAGGTGGGTGGGGATGATCAGCTCCCCCATGTTCCGGCCCATGGCCTCCGCCCGCGACCAGCCGAATGTCCGCTCCGCCGCGGGGTTGAACTCCTGCACCAGCCCGTCGCTGTCCACGCTGATGATGCAGTCCAGGGCCGATTCCAGGATGCTGCGGGCGCGGGCCTCGCTCTGGCGCAGCTTCAGGCTGGCGGCGGCCTCGTCGCTGACGTCCCGGAACAGGCAGAGCACCAGCCGGTCCGTGCCGCTGAAGAAGGGCACGGCGGAAAACTCCGCCACCCAGTCGGCCCCGTCCTGGCGGCGCAGGGGGATGCGCACCTGGGTCACCGACTCGCCCCCCGCCACCCGGCGCATCATGGCTTCCGCCAGGGGGCGGGATTCCGGGGTGGCGAAGGACAGAACCGACAGGCCGGCGGGGTCCGTATCCTCCGCCAAGCCCAGGATGCGGCGCCCGGCGCTGTTCAGGAAACGGCCCCGGCCCTGGGTGTCGTGCACGGCGATGCCGTCGGGGGACAGGTCCACCAGCTGGCGGTAGCGCTGCTCGCTCTCCCGCAAAGCGGCCTCCCGCCGCTTCAGCTCGGTGATGTCGGTGCGGATGCAGACGGTGCTGCCGTCCGCCGCCTTCTGGTCGCGCACCAGCACCCAGCGCCCGTCGGACAGGCGGAACTCGAACGGTTGCCCGGGGTAGCGGAAGCGCAGCAGCCGGGCCTGGACATACTCCTCCGGGTCCTTGCCCAGGGCGTCCAGGTTTTCCCCCAGCGCTATGGACTGGCGCAGCAGCTCCTCAAACCGCACGCCGGGGACCATCAGCTCGGCCGTGCCGTCGAAGATCTCCCGGAATTTGGCGTTGGACAGCACCAGCCGTTCGTCGGCATCGAACAGGGCGATGCCGTCGGAGATGCATTCAAGCGACGCGGTAAGCTGGCGGATGTCCAATCCCTACCCCCTTTTCCCAGCACCAGTGTGTCCGTTCGGCCGGGAAAGGATCAAGGGGCGATGCCGGGTGGGCGGGACTTTCGAATTCGAAAGTGGCTTACCAGTTCCCTCAAGCGCCGGGCGGGCGCATCCGCGCCCTTGGCCTACGCCCGCACGTGCGGGCGGGCCGGCAGTCGCCGGCCTCCAGGGCCATGGGGCCTATGCCCCTGGCCTCATGGGACCAAGTGCGTGACCACGTTGCTGCCATTGGCGGCCAGCGCCTCCGCCGTGGTGCGGAAATCGGTCCGGCCACTGAATCCGCCGGCCTCCCGCACCGTCTCGATCCAGGCGGGGGAGGCACCCAGGCTGACCAGCCGGTCCACCATGCGGCCGGTGGACTTCAGGGTCACCGTGCCGGTGGCCAGGCCCCGGGGGCATGGACCATGAAGGTGGAGGAGGGGGCGGCGAAGCGCTGGGCCCCGGCCATGTACAGGGCCACGCACATGCTCTCGCACGTCTCGCCCGCGCGGACGGCGGTGGCGACGCGGCGGCCGGCCTCCCGCTCCGCCATCACCCGGTCGATCATGGCATAGCCAGCGTTGGTGTAGCCGCCGGGGCTGTCCAGCTCCAGCAGCAGGGGCCGGCCGGCGGGCAGGCGGGCGATGGCCGTGTCCAGCTTGGCCGCCACCTCGGGCGTCAGCACCCCGTCGATGCGCAGCACCGTGGCATCCTGCCCCTCCCGCTGGGTCACGGTGGCAGAGGGCAGGGACGGGGGCGCCGACAGGGCGGCCTGCTCCGCGCGCGCACCCGCGGTCTGGGCGGCGGCGGTCAGGACCAACAGCAGGGCAAGGGCAAGGCGGCGCATCGGGCATCCTCCGGAACTCGCGACGGAGGATGGGGCCCTTGTACTTTCCGGGTGGTTAACGGGCGCCGCGACGCAACAATTGTCGCCGAACACGGTGCGGGCGGCGCCGTCCCGTCTTGAGGTATGCACGGTCGGTGTTCTTGTGGCGGGAAGCCTTGGGGTGAAGGGGGGCTTGGCCCGCCGAGGAAAACTTCGGTCGCGCGGAAAGCTGTTAAGGGAAAACGGATTTTAACGGATCACAACGGATTTGAACGGATAAAAGGAAAATAGGATTCCAGCTTCACAATTTTGAATGGTGATTTGATTTCTGGCATCAAATCAAATTCGGGCACCTCCACTTAAATTTATGCTCTATCCGTTCAATCCGTTTTGATCTGTTGAAATCCGTTTTCCAAACACACCTATACCCAAGCACCTTCTTGTCCGGTTCGCTCTTCCAAAAGATTGGCGCGAGATACGAAGCAGCCAGCCAAGGATAGTAAGTTCCCCTTCCGGGGGCCGGACAACCCCTCTCCCTGTCCCTCCCCCACCGGGGGAGAGGACGCGGTGGGGACGTTCGGCCTTGGCGACAACCTCACAGGTCCCGCAGGAGATCCTGCGGCGTCCTGAACAGGAGGGCGCGTGGGGAGAGGTCGGCGATGAAGGCCAGGGCGTCGCGCCTGTCGCCGTGGACGGCCTCGTTGTAGGCGTCGACCAGGTCGTCGTAGAGGTTCAGGCCCCTCAGCAGCGCCACCTTCTGCTGCAGCGGCGCCTGGGCCGCCAGCTCCAGGTGCACCAGCGCCAGCCCCGCCGCCGGGGCGCCCGCCTGGCCCGGCACCGGCAGCAGCAGCAGGTTCTCGGTCCCGTGCGGGCCCGCCGACAGCACCGCCCGGCCCAGCCGCAGCGCCCGGCGCTTGCTGCCCGCCGGCGGCCTCGGGTTGTCGTAGCCCGACGCCACCCCCGCCGCCGCCCCGACCCGCGCCGTGGCCCGCAGCAGCGGCAGCCCGTCCGGCCCGTCCCCGGCGGCCGCGTACAGCATGGCCGAGGGCACGCCCGTGACCACCGGCGACAGGGCCAGCAGCCAGTCCCGGTCCCGCGCCGCCAGCCCCGCCAGGGAAAGCCCCAGCCCCGCCAGCGCCTGGGCCAGGGAAGGCGCCACCTCCCGGCCCGGGCGGCTGATGCCCACCGTCACCGTCTTGGCCTGGTGCCGGATCGTGTCCACCGGACGGCTCGTCTCCTCCGCCAGCTGGCGCGCCAGCACCACGCCCCCCTCCAGCGCGCCCCGCAGCGCCACCGGGTCCGCCGGCGGCTCCCGCAGCGCCCCCTCCAGCGCCGCCAGTTTCGCCACCGCCCGCGGCGGCAGGCAGGCGTCCATCATCCCGTGCGACACCCGCGCCAGCGCGCCCCGCGCCAGCCCCGCCGGGGCCGACAGCTCCCGCGTGCCCGACACCAGCGCCGCCTCCAGCGCCGCCCCCAGCTCCCGGAACGGACCGGACTGCCGGTCGATGGCCTTGGCCGCGTGGAAGCCGAACAGGTGGCCCGCCACGGTGGCCAGCACCATGTCCAGCCCTGCCCCCGCCGACGGCACCTTGATGACCGCCTCGGCATAGGCGTCGAAGCAGCCCTCGCCCTTGGCCGCGATGACGATGGGGCTGCCGGCGTGCGCCTTGAAGATCGCCACCTCCTTGGCCGTGTCCTGGGCCAGTGCCGCCGGCAGGTCGTTGGCGATGACCAGGGTCAGGGGCTCGGTGGACAGGTCGATGTGCTTCTTGTCCTCGGTGAAGTCCACCGGGATGGACTTGTAGCAGAGCTCCGACAGCTTGATCCGCACCTCCTCCGCCGCCACCTTGTTGGCGCCGTTGCCCACCACCGCCCAGTGCCGGGCGTAGGGGGCGTAGCGCTCCGCCACCGCGGCGACCTCCGCCTCCCCGTCCAGCACCTCCTGGATGCGGGCGGGCAGGCCCTCCAGCGCCACCAGCTCGTCATGCACCTGGGCAGGCGGCAGGGTGCCCAGCGCGTCGGCCAGGCACAGGGCGGTGAGCTTGCCCGCCGCCACCTGGGCGTAGAAGGCCTTGGTGGAGGCCACCGCCATCTCGATGTCGCGGCCGTCGCTGGTGAACAGCGTGCTGTCGGACTTCATGGCCAGCGGGCTGTTGCGCCGGTTCACGATGGCGTGCACGAAGGCGCCCGCCGCCCGGGCCAAGTCCACCGTGCGGTTGGTGTCGGTGGTGGTGCCGGACTGGCTGATGGCGATGACCAGCGCGTCCGTGAGGTCGCGGCCCTCCAGGTCGGCGCTGAGTTCCGACGCCTTGGCCGCCTCCACCCGCACCTGCTCGCCCAGCGCCTGGCGCAGCAGGTGGGCCACCCCCATGCCGGCCACCGCGGCCGTGCCCTGGCCGGTGACGAACACCCGGCGCAGCCCCGGGCGGCTGGGGTCGGCGCAGCGCTCGCGCAAGGGGCCCCACACGCCGGCCTCGAACAGCACCGCCCGGCCCTGGCGGCGGTAGCGGCCGGCCAGGGTCTTGCGCACGCTCTGCGGCCCCTCGTGCACCTCCTTCTCGAAGAAGTGGGCGAAGCGGCCGCGGAAGATGTCGCGGCTGAAGATGGCGATGGGCTCCGCCTTCAGCTCGGTCGCCGCCCCGTCGTCCACCGCCACGGCCGCGAGGGCGGGGTCGCCCCCCTCCGTGGACAGGGTCACGCACAGGCCGCCGCGCTCCACCCGCGCCAGGGCCACGGAGGCGCGGGCGCGCGGGGCCAGGCCGTAGTTCTCCGACGCCACGCACAGGCCGTCCGCGGTCTCCGCCACGAACAGGCTCTGGCCCGAGCCGCGCTGGCCCAGGTACAGCCGCCCGGGCTCCGCCGGGTGCAGCAGGCCCACGGCGACGGAGCCCTCCAGCCGGCGCAGGGCCGCCAGGAAGCGGGCGGGCACGGGCGTGCCGGCGGCCTGCAGGCGGAAGCAGGCGGGGATGGCCTTCAGGTCGGTGGTGGTCTCCGCCGGCAGGCGGTGGCCGGCGGCCTCCACCAGGCCCTCGCGGATGGCGCGGTAGTTGTCCACGTCGCCGTTCAGCACGGCCACGGCGTCGGCGTCCGGGTCGAGCCAGGGGCCGTTGTCGCCGGCCAGGCGCCCGTTGAGCGGGTGGCAGTTGTCCAGGCTGATGGCGCCGTGGCTGGCCCAGCGGGTGTGGGCCAATGCTGAGACCCGGCGCATGGCGCCCGCCAGCTCCCAGAACAGGGCGTCGCCGCGCAGCTTGGCGCGCAGGGCGGCGCCGTTGTCGCCCAGGCTGCCCACCAGCTGGGCGGTCTTGTAGCTGAAGCGCGCGGTGGCGCCGCCGCCGGGCAGGGCGTGGGCGCTGACCGACAGGTCCCGGTCCAGCCCGCCGCGGCCCAGCTCGATGATGCGGGCCCGCAAGGCGGCCACGTCCACCACGCCCGGGGGCAGCTCCAGCTGCACGGCGACGCCGGCGCTGTCGCGGCCGCGCACCTCCAGCCGGTCCAAATTCTCCAGCACCTGGGCCAGGGCGAAGGCGGCCATGTGGGCGGCGCGGCTCGCCCCGGCCGGGTCGGGCATCAGGGCCAGCACGCGGGTGGCACCCGCCAGCACCTCGTGGCCGACCTGCCAGGCATAGTCGCGCAGCCGCTCCACGGCGCGCTCGGCCGCGGGCTCGCGGGCGCCGGGCCCCTCGGCCAGGGCGCCGGCCAGCAGGTCCAGCCGGGCGGCGACGGCCTGCAGCGCGGCGCGGGCGGACGGGTCGGTGGCCACGGCGAGGTGGGTGGCGAAGGACATCAGCTCGGCAAACCGCGCCGCCAGCGCGTCCACCGCCCGGTCGGCCGCCGCCGCGTCCCCCGGCGCCGCCGCCTCCAGCCCCGCCGCGACCGGCCCCAGCCACCCCAGGCCCCCGTCACGCACCCAACCCAAACCAGACAGGAAACCCGCGACGCCGCACATGGTGGTTATCCCAAATTTCAGGCAGCCCTTTCATACAATGCGGCTGCCGAACTGCGCAAAGGGCGCTTTTGGGGCAGGGGTCAGCCCTTTGCCTTGCCCTCCAGCTCGATGATCAATTCCACCTCATCCCCCACCAGCCCATCCGCCACGCCATAGGTCATGCCGAACTCGCTGCGTTTCAGCGTGCCGCGAGCGGAGATCCCCACCGCCTCATGCCGGTCGCCGAAGGGATAGGTGCCCACCTTGTTCAAGGTGACGTCCAGGGTCACCGGCCGGGTGACGCCGCGCAGGGTCAGGTCGCCGGTGATGCGGCCCGTGTTCTTCCCCGTCTGCTCCGCCTTGGTGCCCACGAAGGTCATGGTCGGGTACTTGTCCGCCCACAGGAAGTCCTGCTTGCGCAGGTGGCCGTCCCGGGCCTTGTGGCCGGTGTCCACGCTGTCCGTGGCTATGGTGATCCGGATGTCGGACACGGCCGGAGCCGCCGCGTCGAAGGTGAAGCCGCCCTCCACCTCCCGGAAGCTGCCCAGCACCTTGGCGAAGCCGACATGGCTGACCAGGAAGCCGATGCTGGCATGCTCCTCATCCACCTCATAGGCCTTGGGCGCTGCCAGCGCCGGGGTGGACAGGGCCAGGACCAGGAACAGGGGCACGAGGCGCCGCATGGTGTCCTCCGTTTTCGGGTGGTCCCACGAAGGTAGGGGCACGGTGGCCGGGCCGCCAGGGCGGACAGGGGTTACTCGGCCACCCGCAGTCCGGCGCGGCGGGCCTCGGCGGGGTTGGTGGCCAGGGGCACGGTGAAGGTGACGACGGTGCCCTTGCCGGGCACGCTGTCCACCTTCAGCCCGCCGCCATGGCGCAGGACCAGGTCCCGCACCAGGGTCAGGCCCAGGCCGGTGCCTTTCTCCCCCTGGGTGCCCGGGCGGCTGGGGCCGGGGCCGGGCCGCGCCACCTGGTGCAGCTCCTGGGTGTCCATGCCGACGCCGCGGTCGGTGACCGCAACCTCCAGCCGGTCGCCCTGGGCACGGCTGGTCACGTGGACCACGCCTTCCGGGTGGCTGAACTTCACGGCGTTGACCAGCAGGTTGCGCAGGATGGCCAGCACCATGGTCCGGTCGGCCAGGACCCAGCGGTCGCCCACCGCGTCCAGGATCTGGATGGACTTGGCGTCGGCCGCGGCGGAGACGTCGCGGATCGCGTCACCCACCAGCTCCCGCAGGGGGAAGGCGGTGGGGGCGAAGGGCTTGCCGGACATCTGCACCCGCGACCATTGCAGCAAGTTCTCCAGCAGGTCGAAGACCTTCAGGGCGCTTTCATGCACCGACCCGGCGAAATCGGCCACATCGGCCGGGCGCATGCGGGTGCCCTGGTTCGCCAACTCCTCCGTCATGCCCAGCAGCGCGTTGAAGGGGCCGCGCAGATCGTGGGAGACGAGGGAGAAGAAGCGCGTCTTCTCCCGGTTCAGGAAGTCCAGCTCGTCATGGGCGGCGCGGAGGTCTTCCAGCGCCGACTCCGCCGCGGCGCGGGACTGCCGCTCCGCCAGGGCCGCCGCCTCCCGGCCCGCCAGCGCCCGCAGCATGGCCCAGCGGCTGAGCAGCAGCACCACGGCCAGGATCAGCACCAGCCCGCCCATGGCCTGCACCGTCTCGCCCAGGCCGGGGTACAGGGCGCCGACGCCATCGGCCACCAGCAGCAGCCGCCAGGGCGCCGCGGCCAGGCCTTGCGCCGCCAGATAGGACCCGCCCTCCGACCGGGGCAGGGGGGTAAGGCCGGGCAGGGCGGCGGCCCCGCCGGGAAGGATATCATCCAGCCGGTCCGGCAGCTGGCCGCCGGTCGCCGCGAGGGGGCGGCCCCGCTCATCCAGCAGCAGCAGCCGCATGCCGTCTGCCGGGGGCGGCCCCAGCAGGGCCGACAGGCCGG
Organism: Aerophototrophica crusticola; assembly: GCF_012913305.1. Taxonomy (NCBI): domain Bacteria; kingdom Pseudomonadati; phylum Pseudomonadota; class Alphaproteobacteria; order Rhodospirillales; family Rhodospirillaceae; genus Aerophototrophica; species Aerophototrophica crusticola. The sequence goes on from NZ_CP051775.1 coordinate 3,327,447, forward strand.
CGGCCGGGAACTCCGCCGCGAACATGCCGCGCAGGCGCCCCTCCTGCAGCAAGGCCAGGGCCAGGGTGGCGCCGCCGTCCCCGGGCATGGCGGACCAGGCGGCGGGTGCGGCGGGGTCGGTCACCTCCGCCAGGCGGCGATAGGCGGGGCTGGTGGGGTAACTGTCCAGCAGGTCCGTGCCGCCACCCCGCACCCAGGGCACCAGGGCCACCAGCCCGCGGGTGGAGGCGTAATAGACCCGCCGCGCCTGGGGCAGGGCAGGCAGGCTGGCCGACAGGGCCGGCATCACCGCGAGGCCCAGCGCCGCCTCATGCCGCAGGGTGGCGGCGTCGCTGCTGGTCAGCCCCTCCCGCCGCCGGGCCATGGCGCCGTCCAGGGCCAGCAGGGTCCCGACATCGCCGGCGGCATAGGGGGGCGGGGGTTGGTCCAGGCTGTGGGCGCGGTTGGCCCCGTCGGTGCCGCCGCTGGCCAGGAAGGCGGACAGCAGGGGCGTGTCTGGCACGGCCCCCGGCGTGGGGACCTGTTTCAGGTACAGGGTGGCCTGGTGGCGCAGCTGCTCCAACTGGCGGCCGGCGCGGGCCAGCTCCCCGTCCAGGGCGGCGGCGCGGGCCAGAAGCAGCGATTGCGCCTGCCGCTTCGCCTCCCCCACCTGTGCCTGGAAATGCAGGGTGACCAGGCTGAGCGCCAGGGCCAGGCCCGTGACCACGGTGACGGCCAGGATCCGGTCGGGGCCGAGCGCCGCCATCCATGGCCACAACCGCCTCATCAGACCCCCTGTGCCACCCTATCCCGGATTGTCTAACACCAAGGGCATGTGCGGGCAACGGGCCGCCCTGCCACACGCCCTGATGGTCATGGGGGCGGGTCCGGTGCCGCGGGGCCGGGGCTGTATGACAGACGCATGGCAGCCACCGTTCAAATGCCTTGACAGCGGCCCCCGGCACCTCTATCTCAGCCGCCCACGGACGGGCGCGTAGCTCAGGGGTTAGAGCACTCGCCTGATAAGCGAGAGGTCGGTGGTTCGATTCCACCCGCGCCCACCATCCCGTCCTGGATCAAGACGCTGACGAAAAAAGCCGGCCGCTGGGCCGGCTTTTTCGTGTTCGGGATGCCGCAGGTCGGATTAGCCGCGTCAGCGGCGTAATCCGACAGCGACGGTGGTCCCAAGTGCCCGGGCCTGGGTGCCGTCGGATTACGCGGCCTTGCGGCCGCTAATCCGACCTACCATGGCCGCCTCACGCCTTGGCGATCGCCAGCTCGATCTCCGTGCCGGACAAGTCCACCTTGGTGGCGACCCCGGTCAGGCCGCCCTGGTTGACCTTCAGGTCCACGGCCAGGGTCTCCCGCTTCACCGTCTCGGCATGGGCCTCCAGGGCGGCGGCGACCTCCGCCGGGACGGTGGCGCCGATGCGGATGCGGTCGGTGACGTGGAAGCCGGCGTCCTTGCGGGTGCTCTGCACGGCGCGGACGAAGTCGCGGGCCCAGCCTTCCTTTTCCAGCTCCGCGTCCACGGTGGTGTCCAGCACGACGACACCCTTGCCCCCGGCGAAGCGGGCAGCGTCCAGGCCTTGGTTGGTCTGCACGCGGATGTCGAACTCACCGGCCCCCAAGGTCACCCCGGCGAGGGAGACGGTGCCGTCGCCATTGTCCGTCCACTGGCCGGTCTTGCTGGCGGCCATGACCGACTTCATGGCCGGGCCCACCTTCGGCCCCACCACGGCGGCGTTGACGGCGAGCTGCCGGCTGCCCACCAGGGCGATGTCGGTGGACAGGGTGACGGCCTTCACGTTGACCTCCCCCGCGATGATCTGGCTGTAGCTTTCCAGGGTCGCGGCGTCCGGGTGGACGATGGTCAGGGTGCGCAGGGGCAGCCGGGTGCGGAGCTGCTTCTGCTCCCGGATGGACATGGCGGCGGCGCAGATGTCGCGCACCAGGTCCATCTCCGCCACCAGCTTGGCGTCGGCGGGCAGGGCCGACGCATCCGGCCAGTCGGCCAGGTGCACGCTCTTCTCCCCCGTCAGCGCGGTGTAGATGCGCTCGGTGACGTGGGGCAGCATCGGCGCCAGGGCCTTGCACAGGGTGACCAAGCAGGTGAACAGGGTGTCGTAGGCGTCCTGCTTGTCCTGGGCCGCGCCGTCCGCGTCCCGCCAGAAGCGCTGGCGGCTGCGGCGGATGTACCAGTTGTTCAGGGCGTCGTAATAGCCGGGCACCAAGGCATAGGCGCCGGGCAGGTCGAAGGCGTCCAGCCGCGCCGTCACCCCCTCCACCACCTGCCGCGTCTTGGCCAGGATGTAGCGGTCCAGGCTGCCCACCTGGTCCCAGCTGTCCCGTTGCCGCGCCTTCACCCCGTCGATGTTGGCGTACAGGGTGAAGAAGCTGTAGGCGTTCCACAGGGGCAGCACCCCCTGGCGCAGGGCCTGGGCGATGCCGCGGGCGTCCTTGGGCATGGCCAGGTCGCCGCCGGCCATCAGGGGGCTGGACACCAGGTACCAGCGCAGCGCGTCGGCACCGTAGGTGTTCAGCACCTCCTGCGGGTCGGGGTAGTTGCGCAGCCGCTTGGAGAGCTTCTGCTTGTGCTCATCCAGGACCACACCGTGGCAGATGACGTTCTTGAACGGCACGCTGTCGAACAGGGCCGTGGAAAGCACCATCAGCGTGTAGAACCAGCCGCGGGTCTGGGCCACGTACTCCACGATGAAGTCGGCGGGGAAGTTCTTCTCGAACTGCTCCTTGTTCTCGAACGGGTAGTGGAGCTGGGCGAAGGGCATGGAGCCGCTCTCGAACCAGCAGTCCAGCACGTCCTCCACCCGGCGCATCATGGACTTGCCGGTGGGGTCGTCGGGGTTGGGGCGGACCAGCGCGTCGATGCCGGGGCGGTGCAGGTCGGCCGGGCGGACGCCGAAGTCCCGCTCGATCTCCTCCAGGCTGCCGTACACGTCCACGCGGGGGTAGCGGGCGTCGTCGCTCTTCCATACCGGGATGGGGGCGCCCCAGAAGCGGTTGCGGCTGATGTTCCAGTCGCGGGCGTTCTCCAGCCAGTTGCCGAACAGCCCGTCCTTCACGTGGCCGGGGATCCAGTTGATCTGCTTGTTCAGCTCCGCCATCCGGTCCTTGAACCGGGACACCTCCACGTACCAGGAGTTGACGGCCTTGTAGATCAGCGGCGTGTCCGTGCGCCAGCAGTGCGGGTAGTTGTGCACGATGGTCTCGTGCCGCAGCACGACGCCCGCCGCCTTCAGATCCTGGATGATCTGCTTGTTGGCCTCGATGACGTTGATACCCTCGTACGGCGGCACCTCCGCCGTGAACTTGCCGGCCACGTCCACCGGCACCTTCACCGGGATGCCGTGGGCGACGCAGACGTTAAGGTCGTCCTCACCGAAGCCGGGGGCCATGTGGACGATGCCCACGCCGTCGCCGGTGGCCACGAAGTCGGCGGCCAGCACCTTGTGCGCGTTCTCCGTCCCTTGGAAGAAGGGGAAGACGGGCTGGTAGGTGCGGCCGGCCAGGTCCGTGCCCTTCATGGACGCGACCGGCTCGTACCCTTCCAGCTCCTTGGCGTATTTGCCCAGGGCCGCCTCGGCCAGCAGCAAATGGTGGTCGCCCTTCCTCACCAGGGCGTAGTCGATCTCCGGCCCCACGGCGAGGGCCAGGTTGCTGGGCAGGGTCCAGGGGGTGGTGGTCCAGGCCAGGATGTCGATGGGGCCGGGGTCGCCGTCCCGCGGGTCCAGGCGGAACTTCACCGTCAGGGCGGGGTCCTGCCGCTCCCGGTAGGAATTGTCCAGGCGCGTCTCGAAGTTGCTCAGCGGCGACTGGACGGCCCAAGAGTAGGGCACCACGCGGTAGCCCTCATAGATCAGGCCCTTGTCCCACAGCCGCTTGAACGCCCACATCACGGATTCCATGAACGACAGGTCCATGGTCTTGTAGTCGTTCTGGAAGTCCACCCAGCGGCCCTGGCGGGTGACGTAATATTCCCACTCATGGGTGAAGCGCTGGACGGACACCTTGCAGTGCTCGTTGAAGCGCTCCATGCCATAGGCCAGGATCTCCTGGCGTCCGCTGATGCCCAGCTCCTTCTCCGACTGCAACTCCGCCGGAAGGCCGTGGCAGTCCCAGCCGAAGCGCCGCTCCACCCGCCGGCCCTTCATGGTGTGGTAGCGGGGGACAAGGTCTTTCACGAAGCCGGTGACCAAATGCCCATAGTGGGGCAGGCCGTTGGCGAAGGGCGGGCCGTCATAGAAGACGAACTCGTTCGTGCCCGCGTCACCCGTGGCCGGGCGGAAGGACACCGACTCCTCGAAGATTCGGTCCCGCTTCCAGGCCGCCTGGACCTCCTCCTCGATCCGGGGAAAGTCGGGGCTCGCCTCCGCCGGGGGATAGGCCAGGGATGCGGTCTCGGCAGGGTGGGTCATGGGACAGGACCTTCGGGCAGGGGCGGACGCAGCCAATGATGACTGAGCACGGTCATATCTGGGCGCCCGCCCGCTGTCCAGGCAAGGGCGGGCAACCCTGGAAACCCCTGGTGTCAAGGCTTTCGGGCCGGGGCCGCGGCGCCGCCGGCGGGACGGCGCCGTCTGGGCCGAAGGTGGCGCCAAGGGAACGAGGTGCAGGTGGCAAGAGTAGGCAAGAATTGGGTGCGGCGCAGCATGCCCGAACCCTTCCATCTGCGCGCATGATTAAAATTTGCACCACTTTCGCGTTAACTCTTTGACAATAACCGGGGCGCGTAATGTGACCATCGGCCAAAATTGGTCACAGGGGAGGCGTCCATGGTCACTTGGGTCCGCAACCAATCCCTCGGCCACAAGATCTACGGCGTGCTGGGCCTGTTGGCCGCCGTGGCGGCTTTGTTGGCCACCGCCGGCTCCTTCTCCGTCACCGCGCTGCATGACGGGGCCAAATCGCTGAAGACATTCGACGATGTGCGCTTCGCCTCCAGCCGCGCCACGTCCAACCTGCTGGCCTTCGCGCGGGCGGTGGAATTCCTGCCCCTGTCCACCCCCGCCACCCGGCCGGCCGAAGAGGCCAAGGCGGAGAGCGAGCTGGCCGCCCTGAGGCAGCGGCTGGATGAGCTGCGCGCCCAGGGGGACCCGCAGGTCCAGGCCAAGCTGGAGGCCATCCGCCCGACGCTGGAGCGTTACCAGGCCACCCACCGGCAGGTGGTGCAGTTGGCCAGGGCGGAGAAGCTGGCGGAGGCCGGGGACGCGGTGACCGCCGCCGCCCCGCTGGTGGATGAGATGCGCGCCCGGTTCCAGGCGCTGGAGGACCACACGGCCACGGGGGTGGATGCCGCCGCCGCCGGGCTGGACGCGGAGAAATCCTCCATCCTGGGCACGCTCTGGTCCGTGGCGGGCGTCGCCATCCTGGCAGGGGTGGCCCTGGCCGTCGCGGTCGTCCGCTCCATCACCGGGCCGCTGGCGCACATGACCGCCGCCATGGGCCGGCTGGCCGAGGGGGATGACGGGGTGGCCGTGGAGGCGACCGACCGCCGGGACGAGGTGGGCCGCATGCAGCAGGCCTTGGCCGCGCTGCGCGGCACGGTGGCGGAGGCGTTCCGCCTGCGGCAGATGGTGGACGGCATGCCCGTGTCGGTGATGATGGCCGACCCGAACGACGGGTTCCGCATCACCTATGCCAACCGCCGCACGCTGGAGACGCTGCGGACCATCGAACACCTGCTGCCAGTGAAGGCGGACGAGATGCTGGGCCAGTCGGTGGACATCTTCCACAAGAACCCCGAGCACCAGCGCCGCATCCTCTCCAAGCCGGAGAACCTGCCCTGGAACGCCAAGATCAGGCTGGGTCCGGAGACCATGGACCTGCGCATCTCCCCCGTCCGCGACCGCCAGGGGCGCTATGTGGGGGCCATGCTGAACTGGTCGCTGATCACCCAGCAGGTGAGGCTGGCCACCGACTTCGAGAACACGGTGAAGGCGGTGGTGGACACGGTGGCCGCCGCGGCCGAGGAACTCCAGGCCTCCGCCGGCGCCATGTCGGCCACGGCGGAGCAGACCAACCGCCAGGCCACCGCCGTGGCCGCGGCGGCGGAACAGGCCAGCGCCAACGTGCAGACCGTGGCCTCCGCCGCGGAGGAACTGTCCAGCTCCATCGCCGAGATCGGCAAGCAGGTGGCCCTGTCCAGCCAGGTGGCCGCCGACGGGGCGGTGCAGGCGGGGGAAACCAAGGCCGTGGTGGACGGCCTGGCCCAGGCCGCCCAGCGCATCGGGCAGGTGGTGGACCTGATCAACTCCATCGCCAGCCAGACCAACCTGCTGGCCCTCAACGCCACCATCGAGGCAGCGCGGGCGGGGGACGCGGGCAAGGGCTTCGCCGTGGTGGCGAGCGAGGTCAAGGCCCTGGCCCAGCAGACCCAGAAGGCGACGGAGGAGATATCCGGCCAGATCGGGGCGATCCAGGCGGCCACCGGCAACTCCGTCACCGCCATCGGCCAGATCGCCGGGGTGATCGCCCGGGTCAACGAAATTTCCGCCACCATCGCCGCGGCGGTGGAGGAACAGGCCGCGGCGACGCGGGAGATCGCCCGCAACGTGGAGCAGGCGGCCCAGGGCACGCACGAGGTGTCATCCACCATCGCCGGGGTCAGCCAGGCGGCGGCGGAAAGCGGCAGTGCCGCCACCCAGGTGGCCAGCAGCTCCGCCGAGCTGTCGCGCCAGTCCGGCCTGCTCAGCCGGCAGGTGGACAGCTTCCTGCAAAGCATCCGGGCGGCGTGACCGGCCCCCGGATCCCGCGGCGAGGGCCCGCGGGGTCCGGGGCGGGCGTCTGTGTCCGCCGTCACAGGGGGTAACGGCCCGGCACCCCGCCCTCCACCCACCTGTTCCCGCATGGGTGGCGCCGCGGGTCAGGCGGGTAGGGGCCGGGGTGGGCGTCCCGCCCAACGATGCCCCCGGGAAAGCACGGTTAATCCAGGGTTTAAGCGACGGATGGCCTACCCCGTCGGTGCATTTGTCCCTTGCGTGACCTTCTTCGTTCTGCCATACGGGCATTGTTGTCCTGCGCCACATGCAGGACACATTCTCGGGGAACGTGTCCCGGCTGCAACGCCGGGGGGTGAAGCAAGGGAAGACAGGAAATGGTGGAACGGCCGAGCGGGACCGACCTGACCAACCCCTCCACGTCGCGCCCCGAGTCTCCTGAGAATTCCGATGCCCCCGACGCTGCCCGCCGCGGTTTCCTGCGCTCCGTCTGCAAGCTGGGCCTTGCCGCCGGCGCGGCCATCTGCCTGCCCACGCTGATCACCGACACGGCCGAGGCCGCCAGCCTGTCCGCCCCCCGCCGCACCTTGCAGTTCGTCTCCCTGCACACGGGGGAGAAGCTGAAGGTCACCTATTGGGCCGACGGCCGCTACCTGCCCACCGCGTTGCAGGACGTGAACGAGATGCTGCGCGACTGGCGCACGGGTGAGCAGACCCGCATGGACCCCAAGCTGCTGGACCTGCTGTTCCAGCTCCGCCAGAAGCTGCGCGCCGACCAGGCCTTCCAGGTCATCTCCGGCTACCGCAGCCCCAAGACGAATTCCATGCTGCACGCCAGCAGCGACGGCGTCGCCAGCAAGAGCCTGCACATGGAAGGCAAGGCCATCGACATCGACATGGCCGGCCGCCAGCTCAAGAAGATCCGCCAGGCCGCGCTGGATTTGCGCCTGGGCGGCGTGGGCTACTATCCCAAATCCAGCTTCGTCCACGTGGACACCGGCCGCGTCCGCCAGTGGTGAAAGTGTAAGCGGCTTGTGTTCTCTCAAGCATGCAAGGTGAAATCACATACCTGCTAATTCTTCTGCGTTGACCTTTAACGCTTTTCCTCTATGGATTTTGCCTGTTGAATCTTCGCAAGCAGGATAAATTTTCACCTTTTTTATTTTCTCATGGATTAATGCCTGCCCTATAGATTGATACGTATAGCATTTTGCTGCTGACGCGCCATCCTCTAACTTAGCCGGAAGTTTCGTGTCTACTAGGGATGGAATTGCGTCATTCAGAGTCAAAAGCTTTTTAGCATGAGGTAGCAAGATATAGATTTGGTTCACAGTAACTGGTCGATGCCCATTGTTAATAACTTTCACTTCTAGATGTTGGCATCCCGAATGAGCGCCGTTCATCGAAGATGGATGCCGAAATTGCACATCCAGCTTTCTCTTTTCTTTCTGAATGATTTTCAAGAAGTTAAATGTGGACAGGCCAGCTCCCCAGAGGGCAAGGAGTAGCAATATTATATCTTTGTAGCTTAATAGAAATTCCTTTATTAACATCAGGATTTCCCATTGCGCGTGCCAGTGACCACCACCACAATACCGAAAGAATGTATAAGACTTATACAATTTTCTCTAGCTAGCTCTTTCCCTCATCCCCTCCAGCACCGCCCGCACGTCAGCCGGGATCGGGGTGGGGCGGCGGGTTTCGCGGTCCACATAGACATGGACGAAATGGCCGGCGGCGGCGGGGCTGTCGGCGCCCGCCTTGAACACGCCCACCTCATACCTCACGGAGCTGGTGCCCAGGTGGGCCACCACGATGCCCACCTCCAGATCGTCGGGGAAGGCGACGGAGGCGAAGTAGCGGCAGCCCGTCTCCACCACCAGCCCGATGGCCGGGCTCCGCTCGATGTCCAGCACGCCGGCCCGGACCAGCATGGCGTTCACCGCCGTGTCGAAATAGGAATAATAGGTGACGTTGTTCACGTGCCCATAGGCGTCGTTGTCCATCCAGCGGGTGGTGACGGGCACGAAGCTGCGGAAACGGTCCCGGCCGGGGATGTCGGGGCGCTGCTTGTCGGACACGGGGCGGACCTCTCGGGGCAGGGGCGGCGGTAAGCCAGGGTGGCCTGTGTCAAACGTTTGTTCAAGTGCCGTCGGTGTTCGCCGCCGCGAAGCCTGAGACAAGGCTTTCCCGCAACGGGGGAATCAGCCATACCATTGCCCGATGGGGTAAGGGGGAGGCTTGTCCATGCGCCAGGGGATCGTCGCGGCCCTGTTGCTGCCGCTGTTGCTGGGGGCCTGTTCCGCCGGCGGGCCGCAGGGAAGCGGGCCGGTGGCCGCGCCGGCCCGGGCGACGGTGGCGGAGGCGCCCGCACCGGCCCTGACGGACGAGCAGCTTTTCGGCATCTCCCAGGTCGCGGCGGCGGTGACCAGCCCGGAACTGGCGCGGCCGCTGGTGCGCATCACCCCGGACAACCCGGACCTGGTCTGGCGCGACGGGGCCAAGGGGCGGCAGGTGAAGGTGGCGTCGGTCATGCCCGCCGGTTCCTACCGCAAATATTACCTCGGCAAGGCCACCGGCACCTCCCCCAAGGGCTGGGGCACCATGTGGGTGACGGCGGCACCGCAACTCCAGCGCTTCTGCGCGGCCGTGCCCGGCGACGCGGATGCCAAGCGCCGCCGTGTCCAGCAATGGCTGGGCCTGAGGCCGGAGGCCAACGACCCCTGGGTGGTGGAGTTCTGGGTGGAGCCCGCGTCCCTGGCCCGGCCCTGCCCCAACCCGGACATCACGGCGGAAAGCTGCCCGGTGGACACGCCGCAGACCGTGGCCCGCCCCACCTGCGACGCCAAGGACAAGGCCTGTGCCGAGAAGGTCGGCTTCGTGGACTGGCTCGACAGCTACACCCGCCTGTCCGTGGTGGCCGGCGGCTATCCCTGGACCCGGCTCGGCTATACCTTCGACTGGAAACCCGCCGAGGGCAAACCGCCCGTGGGCGAGACCGTCGCCTTCAGCCGCTATGGCGCCACGGAATTCATCCTGCGGCCCAACCAGCCCTATGAGCAGGCCAGCGCCACGACGTTGGGGGATTACTGCAAGTGACCGTGGCGTCGTCCGCTTTGGCGGCATGCCCCAATGTTTCTAGGTGCTTTTTACATACATTTTGATCCGCTCAAGTCCGTGTTCCCAACACACGGTCCCCGCAGGCTTTCCTGTTCAGCTTCTCATACGAAGAACAGGCTGACGACGAACACGTCCTCCACCAGGTCCTTGCCCACCGCGGTGTTGGCGATGTCGCGGATGCGGGCCTTCATGCGGGCCAGGTCCGCCGGGGTCGCGTCGCGGCGGACCAGCTCCTCCGCCGCCAGCGCCTCCGTCACCGTGCCGATGATCCGGGGGCGGTAGCTAGACACCGTTTCCACGTCCGCGGCCAGGCTGCCGGACTTGCGCACCACCAGGTCCACCAGCAGGCGGGCATAACCCAACCGTTCCTTCCCCGGCACCAGGATGGGAGTCAGGTGGATGTAACGGATGGCGTCCGGGTCCTGGGACTTGGGCGGGGGTTTCTTGACCGGCTTGGCGGGCTCGGCAGCCAGGGCCGGCCCGGCGGGGCCCACCCACAGCGCCAGGGCCGGCAGGCTTGCCAGCAGCATGCGGCGGGACGGTAGCGGGCACCGCGCCATGGGGGCCACCCGACGGTTCGATTCCAGCAAAGGTTAGCATGGGGAACCGTAAGTTGAAAGGGGGTGCCCCCCGGCCAGCACCCGCGGCCGTCCGGGGCACCACGGGAGGAACCGTAGCCCCGGCTGCGTGGTTGACCAATGTGACAGGATATGGATCGACCTGAGAGGGGTGTGCCGTGGCTGAGCGGATGGGGCTTGCGGGTCTGGTGCTTTGCGTGGCGGCGCTTTCCGCCTGTTCCTCGGCGCGGGAGGCGGAACAGGCCCGCTACGCCCAGCAGGCCCTGGTGGGCATGCCGGCCGAGACGCTGCTGTCCTGCGCCGGCGTGCCGGAGCGGCGGGAAGCGGCGGGCGGGGACGAGTTCCTGACCTATACCAGCGCCCGGGCCGGCGGGTCCGGCAGCAGCATCGGCCTGGGCGTGGGCGGCGGCGGGGGCAATCTGGGGCTCGGGCTCGGCCTGGGCATCCCGTTGGGCGGGGGTGGCTCCTCCTCCTGCGCCGCGACCTTCACGGTCAGGCAGGGCCGGGTGGCCCAGCTCGCCTATCGTCAGGATAGCGGGGACACGGCGGCGTGTTACGCCATCGTCGAGAATTGCCTGTCCCGGATACCCCGACAACAATAACGAAAGCCGCGGAACCCCAAGGGCTTCAGGCCCGTTGGCGTGGGGCAGGTTCTGGTTAACGGGTACGATGCGCGGAGGGGAAGACATCATGGCGGCCAGTGACACTCCCAAGGACGACCGCCCGGGAAATGACGCACGCTCCCGCGAGGAGGAGCGCATCCGGCGGCAATCCGAGCGCATCCGCGAGATGGAGCGCCTGATGCGCGCCGCGGCCGCCTTCGCCCGCGGCAAGCCACCGCGCTGAGCCGCGCGCCGGCGCCGGCCACGTCCGGCGGCCATCCATGCTGGCCGCCGGTGCCGCCGGGACTCACCCCGGCAGCAGCGCCTCCACGGCGGCGACAAGCTCGTCCGACAGCGGGGCGACACGCGGGCCGAAGATGCCGGCCACCTGCCCGTCCGGGCCCAGCAGCAGCTTGTGGAAGTTCCACTTCGGCAAGGCGGCCTCCCCCACCTCCTCTCCCAGCCAGCGGTAGAAGGGATGGGCGTCGCCGCCCAGGACGGGCTGCTTGGCCGCCAGCGGGAAGCTGACACCGTAGTTCCGCTCACAGAAGGCGCCGATCTCCCCGGCGTCACCGGGCTCCTGCCCGCCGAAATCGTTGCTGGGCACGCCCAGCACGACCAGGCCGCGCTCGCGGTAGCGGTCCCACAGGGCCTGCAAATCCTTGTATTGCGGGGTGAAGCCGCAGGCCGACGCCGTGTTCACCACCAGCACCGGCTTGCCGGCGAAGGACCCCAGGCCGATGGTGCCCGTCCCGTCCAGGGTGGGGAAACTGAAGGCGTGGGCGGTGGTCATGGTCCGGTCCCCTTCCAAGGCGCGCTCGGGCCATAGGTGGGGGCGAAGGGGGCACCCTGCCAGCCCGATCCCCGGAAATTCCATGCATCCCCTTGGAATTCTTGCAGAAACAGGGTTGTCCGCCGACACCGGCGAATGATTAACTGTTGCCAGCCCGGGACGGTCGGCCAACGACCGCCAGGAGGGCGGAGGGAACTGCCGCCAGCGGCGGCATAGCGCAGGGGACGACAGACCATGAGCCTTCGTTTCAGCACCATGACCGCCGCCCTGATGGCCCTCGGGCTTATCGGCATGGGCGGCGCGGCCCAGGCCGGGCCGACCCTGGACGCCGTGAAGGCGCGGGGCCAGCTCGTCTGCGGCGTCAACACGGGGCTGGCGGGGTTCAGCAACCCGGACAGCCAGGGCAAGTGGACCGGCCTGGACGTGGATGTCTGCCGCGCCGTCGCCGCCGCCGTGCTGGGCGACGCCAACAAGGTGCGCTACACGCCCCTGTCCGCCCAACAGCGCCTGACGGCGTTGCAGGCGGGGGAGATCGACATCCTTTCCCGCAACACCACCTGGTCCCTGACCCGCGATGCCCAGGGCTTGGACTTCGCCCCCGTCACCTATTATGACGGCCAGGGCTTCATGGTGAACAAGTCGCTGGGCGTGACCAGCGCCAAGCAGCTGGACGGCGCCACGGTGTGCGTGCAGCCCGGCACCACCACCGAGCTGAACCTGGCCGACTATTTCCGCGCCAACAACATGAGCTTCAAGCCCGTGGTGATCGAGGCGCTGGACGAGGTGAACGCCGCCTTCTTCGCCGGCCGCTGCGACGTGCTGACCACCGACGTGTCGGGCCTGGCCGGCATCCGTGCCACGGTGGCCACCAAGCCGGACGATTTCCTGATCCTGCCGGAGGTGGTCTCCAAGGAGCCGCTGGCCCCCGTGGTCCGCCATGGCGACGACCAGTGGCGCGACATCGTGCGCTGGACCGTCTATGCCCTGGTGGAGGCGGAGGAGAAGGGCGTCACGTCCGCCAACGCGGACGAGAAGCTGAAGAGCGCCGACCCCGGCGTGCAGCGCCTGCTGGGCGCCCAGGGCGATCTGGGGAAGCTGTTGGGCCTCGAGCCGCAATGGAGCCACCGTGCGGTCAAGCAGGTGGGGAACTATGGCGAGATCTTCGAGCGGAACCTGGGCAAGTCCACCCCGCTGAAGCTGGAGCGAGGCCTGAACGCCCTGTGGCTGAACGGCGGCCTGATGTACGCCCCGCCGTTCCGGTAAGCCCCGTAGGTCGGATTAGCGGGCGTATGCCCGCGTAATCCGACGGCAACCAGGAAGCCTGCGGCCTGTCGGATTACGGCGCTGACGCGCCTAATCCGACCTACGAACCGGTGGCCATGTCAGCACCCCCCGTAACAGGCTGAACCCCAACGACCCCCGCGTCCGCGCCCTGCTGTGGCAGGCGCTGGTGCTGGGGCTGGTGGCGCTGGGCACCTGGTACCTGGCGTCCAACACCATGGCGAACGTGGCCCGGCTGGGCGTCGCCTCCGGCTACGGGTTCCTGGGGCGGGAAGCGGGGTTCCAGATCGGGGAGACGCTGGTGGCCTACGGGCCCCAGGACCCTTACGCCCGCGCCTTCCTGGTGGGGGTGCTGAACACGTTGAAGGTGGCGGGCATCGGCATCGTGCTGGCCACCATCCTGGGCACGGTCGTCGGCATCGCCCGCCTGTCCCGCAACTTCCTGGTCAACCGGCTGGCCGCGGGGTACGTGGAGGCCCTGCGCAACGTGCCGCTGCTGCTGCAACTCTTCCTCTGGTACGGGGTGCTGACGGAGGGGCTGCCGGGACCGCGGCAGGCGCTGGAGCCGCTGCCGGGCCTGTTCCTGTCCAACCGGGGCCTGAAGCTGCCCGGCCCGGCGGACGACCCGACCTGGTCCTGGGTGGCCGCGGCCTTCGGGCTGGGGGTGCTGCTGGCCCTGGCGGCCACCGCCTGGAACAAGGGGCGGCAGGCGCGCACCGGGAAACGGCTGCCGCTGCTGCCCATCACCCTCGGCCTGCTGCTGGGCCTGCCGGGGCTGGTGATGCTGGCCTTCGGCGGGGCGGCGCTAGACATGCCGGTGCTCAAGGGCTTCAACTTCCAAGGTGGGGTCACGCTGACGCCGGAGCTGGCGGCCCTGCTGTTCGGCCTGGTCACCTACACCGCCGCCTTCATCGCGGAGATCGTGCGCAGCGGCATCCAGGCCGTGGGCCACGGCCAGACGGAGGCGGCGCTGGCGCTGGGCCTGTCCCGGGGCAGGGTGCTGCGGCTGGTGGTGCTGCCCCAGGCGCTGCGGGTGATCATCCCGCCCACCACAAGCCAGTTCCTGAACCTGACCAAGAACAGCAGCCTGGCGGTGGCCATCGGCTACCCGGACTTCGTCTCCGTCGCCAACACCACCATCAACCAGACGGGGCAGGCGGTGGAAGGGGTGGCGGCCATCATGGCCGTGTTCCTGGCGGTCAGCCTCAGCCTCTCCGCCCTTATGAACTGGTACAACCGGCGCATCGCGCTGGTGGACCGCTGACATGGACGGAGCGCTGAGATGAGCGACGGCGCCTTCGGCCTTTCCCCCGGCGAGCCGCCCGCCACCCGTCCGCCGCCGGCCATCGCGGCGCCGGGGGTGGTGGGCTGGCTGCGGGCCAACCTGTTCCGTACCTGGTACGACACGCTGCTGACCCTGGCGGTGCTCTACGTCCTCTGGCTGGTGGTGCCGGACGTGGTGCGCTGGGCCCTGGGCGACGCGGTCTGGTCGGGGGAGGCGGCGGCCTGCCGGGCGGCGGGCGGGGCCTGCTGGGCCTTCGTGGCGGAGAAGTGGCGCTTCATCCTGTTCGGCACCTTCCCGGCCGACCAGCACTGGCGGCCCACCCTGGCCATGCTGCTGACCATGGGCGTGTTGTTGGCCAGCGCCGACCGGCGGTTCTGGGGCCCAGGCTGCTGGTGCTGTGGGCGGTTGGGCTGGGGGCGGCGTGGCTGCTGATGGCCGGCGGGCTGTTCGGCCTGTCGCCGGTCCCGACCGAGCTGTGGGGCGGGCTGCCCCTGACCCTGGGCCTGTCGGTGGTGGGCCTGGCCGTGGCCTTCCCCCTGGGAGTGCTGCTGGCCCTGGGCCGGACCAGCGCGCTGCCGGTGCTGCGGGTGCTGAGCACCGCCTATATCGAGCTGATCCGCGGCGTGCCGCTGGTCAGCGTGCTGTTCATGGCCAGCGTCATGATCCCCCTGTTCCTGCCCACCGGGGTAAGCATCGACAAGCTGCTGCGCGCCCAGATCGGCCTGATCCTGTTCGCCGCCGCCTACCTGGCGGAAGTGGTGCGCGGCGGGCTGCAGGCCATCCCCAAGGGCCAGGTGGAGGCCGCATCGGCCCTGGGCCTGGGCTATTGGCAACGGCAGCGGCTGATCATCCTGCCCCAGGCCCTGTCCCTGGTGATCCCGCCCCTGGTGAACACCTTCATCGGCTTCTTCAAGGACACCAGCCTGGTCATCATCATCGGCCTGCTGGACCTGCTGTCCACCGCCAAGGCCGCCCTGACCGACCCGGCCTGGCGCGGCTTTTACAAGGAGGCGTACCTGTTCGTGGGCGTGATCTACTTCCTGTTCTGCTACGCCCTGTCGCGCTACAGCCGGTACCTGGAAACCAGCCTGTCCAAGGGGAGGCGGCGTTGACCGACCTGTCGGGCGACGAGCCCATCATCGAGCTGTCCGGCGTCAACAAATGGTATGGCGCGTTCCACGTACTGCGGGACGTGTCGTTGACCGTGGCGAAGGGGGAGCGGATCGTGGTCTGCGGGCCGTCGGGGTCCGGCAAGTCCACCCTGATCCGCTGCATCAACCGGTTGGAGGAGCACCAGGCCGGTACCATCCGGGTGCACGGCATCCCCCTGGACCAGGATGTCCGCCACATCGAGGCCATCCGCCGCGACGTGGGCATGGTGTTCCAGAGCTTCAACCTGTTCCCCCACCTGACGGTGCTGGAAAACCTGACCCTGGCCCCCGTCTGGGTGAAGAAGACCCCGAAGGCGGAGGCTGAACGGCTTGCCCGCCAGTACCTGGAGCGGGTGCGCATCCCGGAACAGGCGGACAAGTACCCCGGCCAGCTTTCCGGCGGTCAGCAGCAGCGGGTGGCCATCGCCCGCGCGCTCTGCATGAATCCCAGCATCATGCTGTTCGACGAGCCCACCAGCGCCCTGGACCCGGAAATGGTGAAGGAGGTGCTGGACGTGATGGTGGACCTGGCCCAGGGCGGGATGACCATGCTGTGCGTCACCCACGAGATGGGCTTCGCCCGCCGGGTGGCCGACCGCATGGTCTTCATGGACAAGGGCGAGATCGTGGAGGTCGCCCCGCCGGCCGAGCTGTTCGCCAATCCCAAGAGCGAGCGCACCCGCGCGTTCCTGGGGCAGGTGCTGGGGCATTGAGTATGCAGGGATTAAGGTCGGAAATTGATTGAAGATTCGTAGGCTTGTTGACTTTTGTGTCTAAATTAGATATGAAAAATTGATTTTAGCTTATCACCTGGGGGTGTGTCTTCTTCTTTTTTTTCCATCTTCTGGAGCCTGTCAAAGGCGTAAGTCACTTCATTGATATAATCCAATCAATGGAGAAAAAGTCAAATGTCTCCGTTTTCTATCGGGGGCATGCTGACAAGTCTTTCCTTTGTCAACCCTCTCTTTTTCGAGATGCGGGGCATCGTCGTCATGAAGATAGGCTGCTGATGTCTCTTGTAGCGACACAGCCAGATGCTTTTTCGGCCGATAGTTCCACTTTCGAAAGGCTTGTCAGGGCTCAACATTACTCGTTGCCGACTCGGCTGCTAGACATAAGCTCAAACCCTTTGATTGCTTTATACTTTTCTGTATGCGGCGAGCCAAATGCTGATGGTGAAGTTATTGCTTTTGCTTGTGAAGATAAACTTGTGAAGTTTTTTGGTAGTGATTCAGTCAGTATCTTGTCTAATTTGGCGTATCTGAAGCCTGCCGAGCGAAATGTTTTGAGAAAGAACATGAAATCTTCTAAAGATCACTTCAATTCTCTTTCGGAAGTCAATAGACTTGTCTGTTTCATTAAGGAAGAGAAACCCTATTTCACCGCCGCTATAAATCCTGCTGATTTGAGTCAGCCGGTATTTGTAAAGCCAAAACTGAGCAATCGCAGAATTGTTGCTCAGAACGGGGCGTTCATTGTTTTTGGCCTCAATAAAAATTTAGACAGTGGTTTTTCAGAAAAGTTTATCACAGTAAGAATAAATATACCAGCGCTCAGGAAAGCGCAGATTTTATCGGAATTGGACAGGCTTGGTATTAATGAAGGAACTGTTTTTCCTGACCTTGAAAAATCCTCCGTTTACATTAAGTCCAAGTACAAGGCACCCTTGAAGTAGTATCAACAGTCAAATCTTTGTCCGTGAGTATCGACACAGATCGGCGTGACGGCGAGCAAGGACTCTGAAGCCTGGAAACTTGTAGATGAGGATTCCGAGCGGTTGGTACATCAAAAAAATACTTGCGTGCGACGGTGCCAAGGAAGCGACACTGGTTCAAGTAGAAATAACTTCAATGTTAAATTTATCCTCCTTTCTTTATCCTCAATGCGCCGCGGCCCAGCTGTGGCCCCAACCGGCTTCCGCCTCCAGGGGCACGCCCAGGGTGGCGGCGCCCTCCATCACCCGCTTTACCAAGGCGGCCGTCTCCTCCACCTGCGCGTCCGGCACCTCGAACAGCAGTTCGTCATGGACCTGCAGCAGCATCTTCGCGTCCAGCTTGGCGGCAGCCAGCGCGTCGGGCAGGCGGATCATGGCGCGCTTGATGATGTCGGCGGCGGTGCCCTGGATGGGGGCGTTGATGGCCTGGCGCTCGGCGAAGGCGCGCTGGGGGCCCTTGCCGTCGCGGATGCCCTGGATGGTGCAGCGGCGGCCGAACTGGGTGCAGACGAAGCCGTGCTGGCGCGCGAACTCCTTGGTCTGCTCCATGTACTGGCCCAGCTGCCAGAACCGCTCCAGGTACTTCTTGATGTAGAGCGTGGCCTCCACCTGCGGGATGCCCAGGCGCTGGCTGAGGCCGAAGCCGGAGATGCCGTAGATGATGCCGAAGTTGATGGTCTTGGCCTTGCGGCGCAGGTCACTGTCCACCTTGTCCACCGGCACGCCGAACACCTGGGCCGCCGTGGCGGCGTGAACGTCGATGCCGTTCTGGAAGGCCTCCTTCAGCGCGTCGATGCCGGCCATGTCAGCCACCAGCCGCAGCTCGATCTGGCTGTAGTCCACGGACAGGAGCTTGTGCCCCTCCGGCGCCACGAAGGCGGCGCGGATCTTGCGGCCCTCCTCGGTCCGGATCGGGATGTTCTGCACGTTGGGGTCGGAGGAGGAGAGGCGGCCGGTGTTGGTGGCGGCCAGGGCGAAGTGGGTGTGGACGCGGCCCGTCTCCGGGTTGATCTCCTCGGCCAGCGCGTCCGTGTAGGTCACCTTCAGCTTGGTAAGCTGGCGCCAGTCCAGCACCCGCTGGGCGATGGGGTGGCCCTGTTCCGCCAGGGCCTCCAGCACCGTCACGTCGGTGGAATAGGCGCCGGTCTTGCTGCTTTTCTTGCCGCCGGGCAGCTTCAGCTCATCGAACAGGATTTCCCCCAACTGCTTGGGGCTGCCGACGTTGAAGGACCGGTTGGCCAGCTTGTGGACGTCCGCCTCGATATGGACCAGCCGCTCGGCGAAGTCGCGGGACATGTCCCGCAGCACGGCCCGGTCCACCAGCACGCCTTCCTGCTCCATCCGCGCGATGATGGCGGGCAGGGGGCGCTCGATGGTCTCATACAGCGTCACCTGCCGTTCCCGCACCAGCCGCGGCTTCAGGTAGCGGTAGAGCCGCAGGGTGACGTCCGCGTCCTCCGCGGCGTAGGCACACGCCTTGTCCAGGGGCACCTTGTCGAAGCTGATGCGGTTGCGCCCGGTGCCGGTGACGTCGTCATAGGTGATGCTGGTGTGGCCGCAATAGAGCTGGCCCAGCTCCTTCAGCCCATGGCCGTGGGCGCCGCCCTCCAGCACGTAGGACATCAGCATGGTGTCGTCCACCGGCGCCACCGCCATGCCGTGCCGGTTGAAGACGGTCAGGTCGTACTTGATGTTGTGGCCGACCTTCAGCACCCCCGGGTGGGCCAGCATCGGCGACAGGACCCGCACCACATCCGCCAACGGGATCTGGCCGGGCAGCAGCCCGCCGTCACCGCCGAAGTCCAGCCCGCCGGACGGGCCCGCATCCGGCTTCTTGTGGGCCACGGGGACATAGCAGGCCTTGCCCGGCTCCACCGACAGGGACAGGCCCACCAGCTTGGCGCGCATGGCGTGCAGGCTGTCCGTCTCCGTGTCCACGGCGACGATGCCGGCCTCCATGGCCTTGTCCACCCAGGCCTGGAGCTGTTCCACCGTCTGGACCAGTTCATACTCCGTGCTGTCGGGGCTTGGCACGGGCACCCCGTCGGCGCGGGGGGCGGCGGGGGTGAAGTTGCGGGCGTTGAAGGCGGCGCGCACCGCGTCCGTCCGGTCCGGGGCGGGGGCGCCCGCGGGGGTCGGGGCGGCGCCGTCGGCCAGGGCGCCGTCCTTGGCCAGCTCCGCCTCCACCTTGTGGACGATGGAGCGGAAGCCCTGGAGTTTCAGCCACTCCACCAGCTTGCGGTGGTCCGGCTCCCGCACCACCAGCTCCTCCACCGGCGTGGGCACCGGGGCGTTCTCCTCCAGCTGAACCAGCTTCTTGGAGATGCGGGCAAGCTCCGCGTTGGTCTGCAGCTTCTCCCGCCGGCCGGCCTGCTTGATTTCCCCCGCCCGTTCCAGCAGGGCCTCCAGCGAGCCGTATTCGGTGATGAGCTGGGCCGCGGTCTTCACGCCGATGCCGGGCACGCCGGGCACGTTGTCCACGCTGTCGCCGGCCAGGGCCTGCACGTCCACCACCTTGTCGGGCGTGACGCCGAACTTCTCGAACACCTCGTCGGGCCCGATATACTTGTTCTTCATGGGGTCCAGCATGCGGATACCGTCCCCCACCAGCTGCATCAGGTCCTTGTCGCTGCTGACGATGGTCACCGGCCGGCCCAGCGCCCGGGCCTGGCGGGCATAGGTGGCGATCAGGTCGTCCGCCTCATACCCCTCAAGCTCCAGGCAGGGCAGGTTGAAGGCATCCACCGCCTCCCGGATCAGGGCGAACTGGGGGCGGAGGTCCTCCGGCGGCTCGGGCCGGTGGGCCTTGTAGTCGGCATAGATCTCGCTGCGGAAATTCTCCCGCTTGCTGTCGAACACCACGGCCACGGCCTGGGCCTTCAGGTCGGCCAGCAGCTTCAGCAGCATGTTGGAAAAGCCCAGCACCGCGTTGACCGGCGTGCCGTCGGGCCGGGACAGGGGCGGCAGGGCGTGGTAGGCGCGGAAGATGAAGCCCGACCCGTCCACCAGGTACAGCGGGTTGCCGTCCGCGGCGGGGGTGCCCTTGGGCGCGGCGGTCTCGGTCGCAGTGGTGGTGTCGGTGGGCATCGGCGTTCAGTCCGCGTTCCGGGCGTCGGGTCGGGGCTGAACATGGCCCAGCGGCGGGCGGGTGTCGAGGGTTTGGCAGCTCCCGCCCGGTCGTCTTGGCACGGCTTTCGAATTCGAAAGTGGCGCCTCCGCGCCCCGCCCCTCACGCCTTCCAGTGCGTCGGGTCGGACAGGAAGCGGCGGATGCTGGACAGGGCCTCCTGGGGCAGGGCGTCCCGGTCCTCCGCCGCCTCCAGCAGGTCCCACCAGGTGGACAGGGCGTGCAGCCGCACCCCCAGGGGCGACAGGTGCTCATGGATGGCGTCGAACACCCCGTACTGGAACACCACCATCAGGTCGGTGACGTTGGCGCCCGCGTCGCGCAGGGGTTGGACCAGCCCGGCCTTGCGGTGCCCGTCGGTGGCGAGCTGCTCCACCAGCAGCATCCGCCAGCCCTGCTTCACCCGCCCTTCCACCTTGTGCTTGCGCGGGTCTGCCTCCCCCGCCGGGCGGCGGACGAAGACCAGGGGCAGGCCCAGCCGGTCGGCCAGCATGGCGGCCACGGGCACGCCCGGCCCGTCCGTGCAGCAGGATATGGCGTCCAGCCGCCCCTCCACCTCCCGCTCCACCATCTCCAGCGCGTGGTCCAGCAGGCGGTTGCGCCGGTCCGGGAAGCCCAGCAGGGGCCGGATGTCCACATGCAGTGGGCTGGACAGGCCCTGGCCCACCCGGAACGGGTTGGCGTCGTCGAAGCAGACGCAGCCGCTGTCCAGCAGCATGGTGGCGGTGTCTACGGCGTTCTTGCGGTTCTCGATGTCCGCCTGGGTCGGGATCATGGCGTGGCCTCCCCCTTCTGCCTTCTTAAGGGGAAAGCCTAGCAACCCCTGTCAGGGGCGGCGATGAGAGAGGTCAAGGGCCCCGGGGGCATTGGGCATACCCCCACGGGGCAAGGGGCGTAAAAGCCGCGCCCGCGGAACCAACCCGCGGGCCGCCGTCAGCTGATCTGCGACAGCGCCTCTTCCAGCTCGTTGAAGTCGGGCATGTACTCGCTGGGTACTTTCTTGCGTGCCGCCTCGATGCTGACCTGCGGGGCATAGCCGCCCAGGTGGGCGGTGATGGCGGCGCGGATCACGTGGTAGAACTGGTTTTCCTCCTCCACGATGCCCTTCAGGCGCGAGGCGATGGGCGCGCACAGGCCGTAGGACAGGAAGATGCCCAGGAAGGTGCCCACCAGGGCGCCGCCGATCAGCTTGCCCAGCACCTCCGGCGGCTCGGTGATGCTGGCCATGGTCTTGATCACGCCCAGCACCGCCGCGACGATGCCCAGCGCCGGCATGGCGTCCGCCACCGCCTGGATGGCGTGGGAGCTGTGCAGCCCCTCATGCTTCACCTTCTCGATCTCCTGCTCCATGAGGGCTTCCAGCTCATGGGGGTTGTCCACGCCGATAGAGAACATGCGCAGGTAATCGGCGATGAACTTGACCGTGAAGGGGTCCTTCATGATGGTCGGGTAGGCGTTGAAGATGTTGCTCTCCATCGGCTTCTCGATGTGCTGCTCGATGGCGAGGACGCCCTTGGTCTTCATGGTCTTGAGGATCTGGTACAGGAGCGCCAAAAGCTCCATGTACTCCTTCTTGTGGAACCGGGCGCCGCCGAAGATCCTCTTGATGTCGCCCAGCGACTGCTTGATCACGTGGGTGGAGTTGGCGATCAGGAAGGTACAGGCCGCCGACCCGCCGATGATCATCACCTCCTTCGGCAGGGCCTCGATGATGATGCCGATCTTGCCGCCGAAGATGATGTACCCGCCGAACACGCAGAAGAAAACGCCGGCAAGGCCAATGATGGCGAACATGCGCCCACCCCGGATTCCGAAACCACTACCCCGCTAGAACGTCAGCGCAAACGCCGGATTTGTCAAACCATACCCCGTTCGGTGGGCCCCTGGGCCGGCGGTTGTCACTTGCCCCGGTGTCGCAGGCCCGTCATCCCGCCGCCTTGTCGTCCACGGCAACCTTGTGCTTGCGGCTGAACCAATCGGGCAGGCGGTCCACGCAGGCCCAGACCAGCAATGCCACCCAGCCGGCCGAACTCCACGACCCCACGGCCAGGTTCAGCCCGGCCAGCACCTTCAGATGCCGGTGCCGCCGCACCGCCGCGATGGCGGTGGGCAGGAAGACGATGACCAGGGCGAAGCCGATGCCGAAGGCCACCGCCGCGGGGCCGGCCTGGACCAGCATGTCCCAGGCTTGGGAAAGTTCTTCCATCCGTATCCTCCCGAATATTGGGTTTCCCGCAGGCGCCGGGTTCACCCCTGGGCGCAGGGCGTGTCGTCGTTGGCGATGAAGATCTGCTCCACCGGCTGGCCGAACAAGCGGCCGATCTTCAGGGCCAGGGGCAGGGACGGGTCGTACTTGCCGGTCTCGATGGAGTTGACGGTCTGTCGGCTGACGCCCAGCCGCTCCGCCAGCTCCGCCTGGGACCAGCGGCGCTCCGCGCGCAGGATGTGCAGGCGGTTCTCCATCATCTGTACTTCCGGTAGGCGAGCATCCAGCCGACCGTGTAGCCGACCCCGAACAGCAGGACCAGGTACAGGGCGGGCACCGGTGGCCGGCCCGCCACCTCCTGCAGCAGCACGAAGCTGCACGCCGCCCCGGCGCAGAACAGCACGGCGATGCGCAGGGCGATGCCGTCCATGACCTTGAACAGCTCGTCCTGGCGGCCGCAGAAGCGGAACCAGTGCAGCAGGGCGGCGACGAAGGGCAGGGTGGGCAGCATGGCCAGCGCGCGGGTCAGGTCATCCTCGGCCAGCGCCGGCCGGTCCTCGAACAGGGCGGCCAGGAAGCCGGCGATGGCGCCGGCCACGAACATGTAGGCAAGGCCGAACAGCAGGTCGCGCTTGTCGGCCCGGGTCAGGCTGGACCAGCGGACCCACAGGCCGCCATGGGTGATCTCCACCATCATCCCCTCCTTCTGGTTGGCGCTTCGGAAGCCGGCTCAGCGATAGGACCGGGCCACCAGGCGGGTGGCGACCAGCCACAGGGTGCCCATTACCGCCCAGACCGTGACCATGGGCAGCCGGGGAAGCCCGGCGCTTTCCAGGAAGCCATAGGTGAGGCTCAGCAAGGCTGTGCCGACAAAGGCCAGCATGATGGCCTCCCCCTGGATGCGGCGCTGAAGTTCATCCATCCGCCGGAACTGCTGCCAGACCAGCCAAGCCATTGCGAGGGCCGGAAGCATAGGTAGCAGGACGACGGGCACCAGGGCCGGTCCGGCTACCCATCCCCGGTCGATGGAGGCAAGAACAGGCAGGGTGACCAGGGCATAGGCCATGGACGCCAGCCCCATCTTCCGCCCATACGCCTTGCCGGACAGCCCCTCCGCCCCGCTGTCCACCCTGTCGGCCTTGTCCATCGCCACCTCCCTCTGTCATGTCTTGGCGACAGAATGACAAGCTTCCTTGTCATGATCAAGCGTCCTTTACAAACAGACGCGGGACCTTGACCTGCGTCCCTCCGCGCGGGCTCACCCCCTTGCTTTCGCCGGCCGCCGGGTCCATGACTCATGGCAAGCCCGGGGTGCCCCGGCGGCTTGGTGGCCGTCGGGGCTGAGATCACACCCGTCGAACCTGATCCGGGTCATGCCGGCGAAGGGAGGAAGCCAGTGACCATTTCCGATTCCCCATCCAAGCCCCCCCATTCCAGGCCAAGGGTCGCCATCATTGGCGGCGGGATCGTCGGCCTGTCCATCGGCTGGCGGCTGGCCGCGGCCGGCTGCGCGGTGGACGTGTTCGAGCGGGCCAAGGCCGGGCAGGCGGCCAGCCGCGCCGCCGCTGGCATGCTGGCCGCGGGGGTGGAGGCGGAGCCGGGGGAACAGCCGCTGCTGCCCCTCTGCCTGGAAAGCCAGCGCCTGTGGCCGGACTTCGCGGCGGAGCTGGAGGCGGCAAGCGGGCTTGAGGTGGGTTTGCGGCGGGAGGGGACCATGGTCGTCGCCCTGACCCGGGACGACCTGAACATCCTGCGCAGCAATTACGAGTTCCAGCGCAAGCTGGGCCTGCCCCTGGAATGGCTGACCGGCGCCCAGGCGAAGGAGCGCGAGCCCTTCCTGAACCCCCGCGTGGCCGCGGCAGTCTATAGCCCCAATGACGGGCAGGTGGACAACCGCAAGGCCTGCGGCGCCCTGGTGGTCGCCCTCGCCAAGGCCGGCGGGCGGCTGCATGAGGGGGTGGAGGTCACGGGCGTGGAGGTCACCAACGGCCGGGTCGCGGGCGTGGTGCTGGGTGACGGGCTGCACCAGGCGGACGTGGTGGTGCTGGCGGCGGGGGCCTGGTCGCGGCAGATGGCCGGGCTGCCGCCCGCATCGCTGCCCCCGGTGCGGCCGGTGAAGGGGCAGATGCTGTCCGTGTCCATGGACCCCGCGGACCCGCTGCTGCGCCATGTGGTCTGGGGCCCGAAATGCTACCTGGTGCCCCGGGCCGACGGCACCCTGATCGTGGGCGCCACGACGGAGGAGAAGGGCTTTGACGCCAGCCTGACCGCCGGTGGCGTGCTGGCCCTGCTGGAGGCCGCCTGGCGCACCTTGCCAGGGATCGAGGAACGGCCGATCACCGAGATGTGGACCGGCTTCCGCCCGGGCAGCCGGGACGACGCGCCTATCCTGGGCCCGGCCCTGGGCGTGGACGGGCTGGTGCTGGCCACCGGCCACCACCGCAACGGCATCCTGCTGGCGCCCATCACCGCCGACGCCATCGCGGGATACGTGCTGGCCGGCCAGGTGGACCCGCGCATCGCCGGCTTCGGCGCCGACCGCTTCGCGCCGAGGGAGGCCGCGGCATGAGCACCGTCAACGGCAAGCCCCACCCGCCGGGACCCCTGCTGTCCTTCCTGGAAAGCCTGGGGCACGGGCCGGAGACCCGCGGCCTCGCCATCGCCCTGAACGGCGCCGTGGTGCCCAGGTCCCGCTGGACGGAGACCACCGTGGCCGAGGGCGACGCGGTGGAGGTGGTGAAGGTGTTCCAGGGGGGGTGAGGCAACCCACCTGTCTTTCCAGAGGACACGGACGGCACGGACCAAGGATGGTTGCCGCCCCGCGGCGGTTGGATGGTGGCGGGGATCAAGTGGGTCCGTGTCCGTCCGTGGCATGTCCGTGCCGTCCGTGTAAAACATCCACGCACCCGAAGCAGGCAGACGAGATGACCCAAGACCTCCTCACCATCGCCGGGAAAAGCTTTTCCTCCCGCCTGTTCCTGGGCTCCGCCGGGTACCCGAACCAGCAGGTGTTCCTGGACAGCCTGGCCGCCTCGGGGGCGGAGGTGCTGACCGTGTCCGTCCGGCGGGCGGACCTGACAGGCTATGGGGAAGGGTTGCTGGACCTGGTGGCCGGCAAGGTCTGGCTGCTGCCCAACACCGCCGGCTGCGCCACCGTGAAGGACGCGGTGCTGACCGCCCAGCTCGCCCGGGAAGCCATGGGAACCGACTGGGTCAAGCTGGAGCTGATCGGAGACCGGGAAACCCTGTACCCCGATGTGGAGCAGTTGCTGAAGGCGGCGGACACGCTGGTGCGCGACGGCTTCACCGTGCTGCCCTATTGCACCGACGACCCCGTGGTCTGCCAGCGGCTGGCGGATGTGGGCTGTGCGGCGGTGATGCCGCTGGGCGCACCCATCGGCACGGGCCTGGGTATCCTGAACCCCTACAACATCGAGCTGATCTGCAGCCGCAGCCCCGTGCCCGTGGTGCTGGATGCCGGCATCGGCACCGCCAGCGACGCCGCGCTCGCCATGGAGCTGGGCTGTGATGCCGTGCTGCTGAACACCGCCGTGTCCAGGAGCACCGACCCGGTGCGCATGGCCGCCGCCATGCGCACCGGGGTGGAGGGGGGCCGCCTCGCCCGCCTGGCCGGCCGCATCCCCAAACGCACCCGCGCCGAGGCCAGCAGCCCCGAGCTGGGGCTGATCGGGGGCTAGGTGCTTCCCACCCCGCCCCTTCTGCTGATAACCGACCGGACGCAGGCGCGGCTGCCGCTGGTGGACGTGGTGGCCGCCGCGGTGGCGGGGGGGTGCCGGTGGGTCAGCCTGCGGGAGAAGGACCTTTGCCCGGCCGGGCGGCTGGCTTTGCTGGCGGAGCTGCGCGCCGTGACCGGGCCGGCGGGGGCCCAGCTGACGGTGCATGGCGACTTGGACGCGGCGCGGGCCTGTGACGGGGTGCATCTGGGCGCCGGGGGTGACGTCACGGCGGCGCGGGATCTGCTGGGGCCGGGGGCGCTGGTCGGGGTGTCCTGCCACACGGTGGACGCGGTGCGCCGGGCCGCGGCGGCCGGGGCGGATTATGTGACGCTCAGCCCCATCTTCCTGACGGACAGCAAGCCGGGCTACGGGCCGGCCCTCGGCCCGGGCGCCCTGCGGGGAGCGGCGGCGATCGGTGTGCCCGTGCTGGCCCTGGGCGGGGTGGGGGTGGCAACCGCCGCCGCCTGCCGGGAAGCCGGGGCGGCGGGGCTGGCTGTCATGGGCGGGGTGATGCGGGCGGCGGAGCCGGCAGGGTTGGTAAGGCGGTTGCTCGGCGCTTGGTGTCCCTAAAGCTTCGCGCCGCGCAGGCCCAGGACGCGGGCCTGCATCTCCTCCAGCGTGGCGGTGGGGGGAAGGGTGTGGCCCACCACCACCTCCAGCCGGCGCCACAGGCGGCGCGGCCAGGTGCGGGCGCGCAGGTCGCGGCAATAGGTGAAGATGCTGCCCCAGGCGCCGCGCACGGCCACCGGCACCACCGGTACCGGCGTCTCCCGCAGGATGCGCAGCACGCCGGGGCGGAACGGGGTCATCTGCCCGTCCTTGGTCAACTGGCCCTCCGGGAAGATGCAGACCAGCTCACCTGCGCGCAGGGCGGCGGCGATGCGGGCGAAGGCAGCCTCATGGATGGCCGCGTCCTCCTTGGCGCCGGCGATGGGGATGGCGCCCAAGGCCTTGAAGAACCAGGACAGCAGGGGTGCCTGGAAGATCCTGTAGTACATGACGAACCGGACGGGGCGCGGGCTGGCCAGGGCCACCAGGACCGCGTCCAGGAAGCTGACATGGTTTGCCACCAGCAGGGCCGGCCCTTGCGCCGGGATCAACCCCGTCCGCCGCCGCCGCACCCGGTAGCAGGCATGCACCAGCAGCCAAGCGATACCGCGCATCACCCGACCGGCTGTTTCCTGTACCCACCCCGACATGGCGCCCTCATTTTGAACAATGTTCATTCCGTGGTCCGAACATCACCCGACACCGGGCATGTTGTCAAGGCGGATTTTGAACATTGTTCAAAACAGTGTCGATCAGGGGAAGCGACAGCTCTCAACCTGATCCCGTCAGGGCTGGGGAAAGGGGTGACCGACCGGCCTCAGCAGATCACGTCCAGGAACATGCCCCGGCGATAGCGCGCGGGCAGGCGCAGGATGCCGTCCACCATCAGGGCCGCCAGCTCCAGCGGGTTGGGCCAGCGGTTGCCGGGCCGGCCCTTCTGGATGGGCCGGGTGGACGGGGCCGTCACGGCGCCCGTGCGGCGGCCCCCGCTTTCCGGGATCGGGCCGCCGAGGCTGGGGAGGGTGGGCCTGGTCTCAACCATGGGGTGCCGCTCCGGCTGTTCGGACGGCGAAGGTTAACCCAATCGGATGCGGCATGCACGGGGCAAGGTTCGGTCAGGCGAACTCCCGCCGCTCGGCCAACGCCCCCTCCGCCCCGTGCCGGTCACCGGTGCCGCCGCGCAGGCGCTTCAGCATCTGGAACTCGTCCGGGTCGTGGCCGCAGAAGACCACCACCTCCCGCCCATGCTCCGCCACCAGCCCGCGCAGGCGGCGTTGGTTGTGCAGGCGGGACCGGCGGTCCACCTCCATCATGGTCTGGTAGCCGCGCAGGCCCGGCGGGCAGTGGTGGCCGTCGGCGTCCATCTCCGCCGCGTGGAAATAGGCGTCGCCGGCATGCAGCAGCCAGCCGTCGGGCAGGCGGATGGCGACGCCGGCATGGCCCTCCGTGTGGCCGTACAGGGGCACCATCAGGATCTCCGGCGGCAGGCCGTCCAGGTCGCGCACCGCCTGGAAGCCGAACCAGCCCTCCCCCGCGTTCGCGTCATAGGGGCGCCAGCGGATGCGGTCATCCCACTGCTCCGGCCTGTAGCGCTGGCTGGCGATGAAGCCGTCGCGGCCCTTGGTGGCGGCCCGGAACTCCCGCCCCATCAAGTGGACCATGGCCCCGGGGAAATCCTCCACCCCGCCGGCATGGTCGAAGTCCAGGTGGGTCAGCACGATGTGGCGCACGTCGCGCGGGGAGAACCCCAGCCGCTGCACCTGGCGCAGGGCCGTTTCCTCCGGGTCCAGGCGCGGGCGGTTCAAGCCGCGGAAGAAGGGGCTCAGCCGCTCCCCCGGGCGGCGGGCGTCGCGCATGCCGAAGCCGGTGTCCACCAGGACCAAGCCATGGCTATCCGTTTCCAGCAGCAGGCAGTGGCAGACCAGGGTGGCCGGTTGCCCGGCATGGCTGATCCGCCCGTCCATCAGCCGCCCGCCCCAGGGACAGCAGGTGCCGCAGTTCAGGTGGTGGATGCGCATGGGGCCCTCCGCTGGTGGCTGTGTCCGGTCCCAACCGGTGACGGGCAGGGGCGTTGCAGGGGCTTGACCTTCCAGCCGCTGGAAGCTTCAGCCTTCGCCTGCCATAAAAGGGAGGGAACCATGCGCAAGTCGGCGGAGCGGCGGGCGGCCTACCGGGTCGAGATGGACAGGGCTCGGGCCGCGGGGAGACGGGGCGACCTGGACGGGGCCATGGGACATCTGGAACGGGCCCACATCCTGGCCCAGCCCTGGGCCTGGCCCCATACCCGCACCCATTGGGCCATGCTGTGCCTGGGCCTTCGCCGGGGTGACGGGCGGGAGGTGGCGGGGCAGGTGCTGCGGCTGGCCTTCGGCTGGGCCGGTTCCCTGCTCGGGTGGCTGCCCCACGGCAATCCCGGCAGCGCCCGGGTCCCTTCCACCCGGCCGGTGCCGCCGCCGGACGACTTGCGCCCCTGGTGGGTTGAGGCGGCGGGGCGCGGGGTCTATACCCAAAGCCTCACCCCCACCCCCGACCGGAAGCCATGATGAGGAAAGAGGAGCTGGAACGCCGCCTGCTGCACCGGGACGGGCTGATGCTGGTGGTGGACAAGCCCGCCGGGATCGCCGTGCATGCCGGGCCGGGCGGGGGCGACGACCTTGAGCGCTATTTCCACCATCTCCAGTTCGGGCTGCCGCGGCCGCCGTCGCTGGCCCACCGGCTGGACCGGGACACGTCGGGCTGCCTGGTGCTGGGGCGCCATCCCAAGGCCTTGCGCAAGCTGGGCATCCTGTTCCAGCAGGGGCGGGTGGAGAAGACCTATTGGGCCGCCGTGCTGGGCGGGCCGGAGGGGGAGAGCGGCCGGGTGGAAAACGCCCTGGTCAAGCGCACCGACGCCAAGCGCGGCTGGCGCATGATCGCGGTGGCCCCGGGCACGGAGGACGCGCTGGAATCGGTGACCGACTGGCGCGTGCTGGGCCGGGGCACCATGCCGGGTATCGGTCCCGTCAGCTTCATGGAGTTCAACCCGCGCACCGGCCGCACACACCAGATCCGGGTGCATGCCATGGGGCTGGGCTGCCCGGTGCTGGGGACCCCGTCTATGGCGGCAAGCCGCTGACGCCGGAGGGGCAGGCCCTGGCCTTGCACCTGCACAGCCGGGCGGTGACCGTGCCCCTGCAGCAGAGCAAGCCCCCCGTCACCGTGACCGCCCCCGTGCCCCCGCATATGCGCGCCGCCCTGGCCGCCTGCGGCTGGGCGGGGGAGTCACCCTAAATACCCGTAGGCTCGAGGCGGATGCCCTTGCGGGTGACGGCGCCGTCGGGCTGTGTCTCCAGCCAGCGTTTCCAGGCCTGGAAGTGGGGGGCTTGGCGGTGGGCGTCGATGGCGGCCTCGTCCCGGAACTCCTCCCAGAAGTAAAAGATCGCGGGGCCGCCCGGCTGCTCCTCCCCGCGGGCGCGGGCCACTTGGAACCGCTCGCAGCCGGGCTCCTGCCGGCTGCCGGCGGCGTTGGCGCCCTGGACCTCCAGGAATGCCTCCACCAGGTCCGGCCGGACCTCTACCCGCACCAACTGCCACACGCCCTGCGCCATGGATTTCCCCGTCATCTCGCCACCACCTCGACCCCGTCCAGCAGGACGGCGCCCGTGCCGGTGAAACGTACCCCGGTGGTCACCGTGGCGCTACGGTCGCGGATCATGGCCTCCAACGCCGCCGCCCGCTCCTCCGGCACATAGAGCTGGAAGACCCGCCCCGGTTCCCGCAGGGGGCGGGGGCACTGGCGCAGGTCCTCCGGCGCGCAGGATCGCAGCGGGCGGGCGATGGGGCGCAGCGGGTCGGCCGGGTTGTCCTCCAGGCAGGCGCAGGGCGGTAGGCCGGGGAAGGGCGGGACCATCGGCATGGCGTCTTCCCCCTGGCGCCAGGCCTGGGCGGGGGGGCCGGGGCGGCCTGTCCCAATGCCGGGGTGAGGTCGAGTCGGGCCACCAGATAGTGCCCCCGCAGCAGGTCCCGCGGGTCCACCCCCACCAGGGCGATGCGGTGGACGGGCAGTTGCTCCCGCTCCGTCACGATGGCGCCGACCCAACCGGCCACCAACACGGTGGGCAGCAGCAACAGGGCCAGGGTGATCAGCCGTCTCATCGCCTCACGCCCCCGCCGCCCGGGGCCCGCCCCAGGCGATCACCTTGCGGGCGGCGACACCCAGCCCCATCAGCAGGGCACCCGCCAGCACCAGCCCGAAGCCGGTGGCCATCAGCCCGCCCGCTGCCTCCAGGAACACGCCGAACACCCGCAGGGCGACCAGCGCCACCGCCAATTTGAACAGGCCCGGCTCATGGTGCCGCAGGGCCAGGACGGCCACCGTGACCCAGCCGGCGCAGAACAGCAGCGCGGTGGAGAGGGTCTGCGGCACCGCGGGGAGGAAGGTGGGGAGCACGATCCCGACGGGGACCGATCCCAGCAGAAAACCCAACGGCCGCGCCTCTCGCCGCCGCCCCTCCGCCAGGGCGAAATGCGCCGTGAGCAGAAGCAGGCTGCCGCCGACCCCCAGGATGGCCTTTTCCGTCAACAAATCGGCCCTGGGCGACTGGAAGACGAAATGGCCGTGGGCCAGGAAGATGCTTGCCATGACAGCCAGCGCCGACAACGCGCCATCCCGGAACAGCCGGACCCAGCCCGGGTCCAGCGACGGGGCGGCCCCGCGCAGGCCATAGAAGGCCGCCACGGGCACCATAAGGGCCAGGCCGGACAGCATGCGGGCGTCAAGCCATGCCTGATACCTGTCCAGCAGCAGGTAAAGCCAGACCACCACCCCGCAGGCCCACAGGACCCGGTGGAACTGCCCCCGCACGAAGGCCAGGGTGAAGGGCGTCACCAGCGCCAGCCAGAAGCTGACCAGGCCAAGCGCGCTGCCTTGCAACTGGAAGCCCTGGCCCACATGGGCGATGAACGCCAGGGTGCTGGCGGACAGCAGCAGCAACGCCACCTCCGCCCGGTTGCCGCC
The DNA here is from genome assembly GCF_012913305.1 of Aerophototrophica crusticola. Classification (NCBI taxonomy): domain Bacteria; kingdom Pseudomonadati; phylum Pseudomonadota; class Alphaproteobacteria; order Rhodospirillales; family Rhodospirillaceae; genus Aerophototrophica; species Aerophototrophica crusticola. Next base: position 3,359,301 of record NZ_CP051775.1, read on the forward strand.
GGGTCCGGGCTTCAGCCAGTGCCAGGCCAGCAGGCCCAGGACCACGTTCAGCGCCCCGTGCAGCCCCAGCTTCACCTCCAGGGGGATGGCGTCCCAGTTGGCCGAGACGATGGCCACGATCCCCAGCGCCACCGCGAACCCGCCCAGCGCCGCCAACGCCGACGGCAACCGCACCCGGCCCCGCCCCGCCTCGAACGCCGCGATCCGGGCCGCCGTCTGGGCATCCAGCAACCCGGCCTCCTGCCACGCCGCGAGGCGGGCCGGAAGGCTGCGGGGTCCGAGGGGGAGGAGGGGGGCGGACACGGGGAGGCTCCGGGTGAACGATGTTCAATGAAGCTAGCAGCATGGTGCGCGTGGTGCAAGGAACCAATAAGCTCAACTATCCCGGTCGATGCGGCGGGGTCGGCCCCGTCCTCGCGCCAGAAGAACCGCTTCCCGTAGCTGCTGGAAAAACCCCGCCGTCACCAAGCCCCGGGCAAACCCGCCACCCGCCTGTGGCACCAAGTCGAACCCCGGCCAGGTGAAGACATTGGCATCATCCACGATCACCCAGGCGTCCCGGGCCTGATCCAGACCCAAAGTGCGCTTCAGGCTGGGCGGCACGGCGACGGCGTGGGCGTCCGCCCTGGGTTTCCGGCTGGTGATTGGCAGGACGGTTGTCTTGTACCCGGTGCCGGCAGGGTCCGGTTCCACAGCGATGATGACACAGGGCCGGGGCTTCCGTCCCTCGACCAGACCCGCGGTCTGTTCCTCGAACCAGAGGAAATGGTGGACGACGACTTGGCCGACCTTCGGTGCCACGTCCCGGTCCGCCATCGGGGCGGTCACTCTGCCGGCAGATGGGACAGGTCGGCGTCCAGCATCGCGTCAATGGTGGCGGCGGGCAGGTCCGCGGTCCGCACCGCCTTGGTGGCACGGTCCTCAAGCCGCTTCAGCCGCTCGTAATCCTCTGACGACAGCAACACCAGGGAAGGCCGCCCCGGCTGCGTCACGGTCACCGGTTCACGCCGCGCTAAGTCAGAAACTTCGCCGATCCGGGCCTGGAGGTCGCTGGCACTGACGGTCTGCATGATACCCGCCGCGTCATCGGAAACTTAACTGACGATAGGTGGGACGCCGGTCCAGGGCAAGCTACAGCGCATTTCCCGGGGCGGGCAGCCTCGCGTGCGACGATCAAGGGAGAATGGCGGAGGGGATGAGATTCGAACTCACGATACGGTTTTTGCCGTATACCCGCTTTCCAGGCGAGCGCCTTCAACCACTCGGCCACCCCTCCGTCTGGAACGGAGCGGGACCATATAGAGGATGCCCGCCTGCTTCAAGCCCTGATTTGGGGGTCGTGACATCAAGGGGAATGGCCGGATTTCAGGGCTGGAATGGTTCGGCGGCGATGCTGTCCAGCAAATCGTCCGGTGCCTCCGCCAGGGCGGCCAGGGCTGCGTACGGGTCGCCACACAGGCCGAACAGGCAGGCGAAGGCGGGTTCCGTCTTCAGGCCGGACCGCTTCAGGGCGCGCAAGGGCTCGGCGGCGTCGGGCCTTGCGTGCAGCAGCCGCGCCTCCGCCAGCAGGTGCAGCCAGCCCATCTGCCGCTCCACGGGCCAGGCCTGGGCGAAGATTTCCACGGTCAGGCCGTCCAGGGTGAAGGACGCCACCTCTGCCGGGCCGTCGGTGAAGGTGCCGTGGACGCGAGCGTAGTTGGAGTCGGCGCCGAAGACCTGGTCCAGGGTGGCCGCCGCCGCGTCCAGGTCTGTGACCTCCACCAGCAGGTCCAGGTCGGAACCCTCCACCCCCAGGTCCAGCGGGAAGGTCCCGGCCAGCCGCGCCGGCCAGGGGGCCAACCGCTCCAGCAGCCGGTGCCGGGACAGCACGGCCCAGGCCTGCCGCTGGGCCCCGCTGCCGCCCGCCATCCAGGACGGGTCGCGCAAGCGGGCGCGGATGGTGTCCAGCCGCGGGGACAAGGGGGCGGCTCAGCCCGCGGTGTCGGCCGGGGTCTCGGCCTCCGCCGGCTTCTTGCGTTCGCCGAAGATGCTGGTGCCCACGCGTACGTGGGTGGCGCCCAGGCGCACGGCCACGTCGAAGTCGCCGCTCATCCCCATGCTCAGGCCCGGGACGAAGTGGCGCTTGGCAAGGTCGGCCAGCAGGGCGAAGTGCAGGGCCGGTTCCTCCTCCGCCGGGGGAATGCACATCAGGCCGCTGACCTGGATGCCGTAGTCCAGCTTGCAAGCGGTCAGGAAGGCGCCCACCTCGCCCGGGGCGATGCCGGCCTTCTGCGGCTCGTTGCCCGTGTTCACTTCCACGAAGAATTTGGGCCAGCGGTTCTGCTTGCGGCACTCCGCCGCCAGGGCCTGGGCCAGCTTGCCCCGGTCCACGGTCTGGATCACGTCGAACAGGGCCACCGCCTCCTTCACCTTGTTGGTCTGGAGGGGGCCGATCAGGTGCAACTCCACGTCCGGGTACTCTTCCCGAAGGGCGGGCCATTTGGACTTGGCCTCCTGCACCCGGTTTTCCCCGAACACGCGCTGCCCGGCGGCAAGCGCCGCGCGAAGCTTCTCCACCGGCTGCACCTTGCTGACGGCCACCAGGGTGACGGCCCGGGGGTCGCGCCCCACGGCCCGGGCCGCGTCGGCCACGGCGCCGCGCACGGCGGACAGGTTGGCGGCCACGTCGTCCGTGGGGGACAGGGCGGGGGCGGGGCTGGCGGTGGTGGCGCGCATGGGACGGCTTTATCTTGGGGGGAGGGGGGTGGACAAACCGGTCGGGGATGGCGACTTTTGCGGCGGCGGCAGCGTCGGCGCAAGCCTGAACCTGCCTGGGGCGGAAACGTCCCGCCTCCCAAGCGTTACCCGTTCCCGTCCCGCCACCCGGTGCCCCCGACCATGACCCTGACCCGACTGTTGGCTTCCGGCCTCGCCCTGGCCTGCGCCGCCCCCGCCCTGGCGGCCGAGACCAGCTTCGAGTGGCGCGCCGTGGGCCAGGCGGCCGGCAGCTATGCCACCGACCCGCCGCCGCGGGCCGACCGCTGGGATGCCTTCGCCGGCTATGGGGTAACGGGGGATTTCGCCGTGACCAGCGACAGCGGGCTGAAGGTCGGCCTGACCGCCACCGTGGGCTCCGGCGATTACGAGAAAAGCCTGGACCGCCCCGGCAACAATGAGAAGCTCACCCTCAGCGAGGTGTTCCTGGACGTGACCTCCGCCTACGGCCGGGTGAAGCTGGGGGATGAGGATGGGGCCGCCAAGCGGGCGGTGGATTTGCTGCCCATCCTGGTGGGCGGGCAGATGGACGGGTTCTGGACCCGCATGCCCGGCGCCCGCCCGCCCCAGTACCACCTTGGCCGCGACAGCGACGACGCCACCAAGATCCTGTACGAGACGCCACGCCTCGCCGGGGCGCGCGCCGGCCTGTCCTACGCGCCGGAGCGGGACAGCCTGGTGGAGGACATCAAGAAAGCTTCCCTGCTGCCGGCGGAGGAGGATTTCTGGGAACTTGGCCTGAACTACCGTGGCGACGCGGGCGCCTGGAGCTATGAGCTGGCCGCCGGTTATGGAAGGGGCCAGTCCGACACGCCGGGCATCGCCGACACGGAAAGCGTCAAGCTGGCGGGCCTGCTGCTCTATGGCGGGTTCTCCTTCGGCGCCCTCTGGTACGATGACGGGGACAGCGGCCGGCCCACCGGGCGGTTCGACACGTCCGGCTACACGCTCCAGGGCACCTATGAGAACGGCCCCTACGGCGCCACCCTGTTCTGGCATGACAGTGAGGCGGAGGGGTTGGCCGACTACCGGGCCTATGGGCTGGGCCTGTCCTGGCGGGCGCGGGAGACGCTGACCTTCGGCCTGGACCTGGTCCGCGTGGACAACGACCTGGCCACCCCGGCGCGGGGCCAGGACGGCTGGGTCGGCACGCTGGTGGCGGAGGTGCGGTTCTGAAGCCGGCGGATGGCGTGATCGAGGCGGTCGGGCCAGGGGCGGCGTCACGGCCAGGGGACACGGACGGCACGGATGCCGCTTGCGCGGCCACGGACAAGCACGGACGGTGCGGTGTAGGGCGTTCGGCCCGCCTCGAGCTCTTGTGCGGCGAAGCCGCGATAATGCATCAACAGATTGGTGAGGGCTGGGGTAGAGGCTTGATTGCGGCTTCGCCGCGGGTGCCACATGGCACCGCACAGCCTCACCGCGGTCCGTGTCATCCGTGGCCGCGAAGCGGCATCCGTGCCGTCCGTGTCCCCTGGCCGTGACGTGAAGCCCAAGCCCGACGGAGCCTTAAGGCACCGCCTGCCCGTCGTGCCCCGCCTCAGAAGCTGACGAACGGGTTGATCAGCCGCCCCAGCGGGCCGGTCAGGCGCAGGGGCGCGTCGGTGACGGCCAGGCAGATGCAGTCGGCGTCGTCGTCAGCCACGGGCTGGTGGTCCACGCTGCCGTCGGTGGCCACGAAGTCGCCGCGCAGGAAGTGGCCCGTCTCATCGCTGAAGCCGCCGGACAGCACCAGGGTCAGTTCGCTGCCGCCATGGGTGTGGCGGGGCATGGCCGTGCCGGCGCGGATGCGCATCAGCCGGACCTTGGGGCCCGCGCCGCCGCCCGCCGGGCCGCAGGGCACCGACACCTCATCCACCCCGCGGATCACCTTGGACCAGCGCACCCCGTCCAGGTCACAGCCCAGGTAGCCGCGCAGGGGTTCCGGGATCACGGTCCTGGCCGACGCCTTGGCCGGCCGGCGGGCGACGGCGACGCCGAGCCCGCCATCCCCCCCGATGGGCCCAACCTTGGGCTGGGGCGACTCGAGCTGGGCGAAGATGGAGGCCAGCAGGTCGTCGGCCACGGGCGCTTCCGGCATGTCCGCCAGCAGGGCGCCGCCCAGCGCCTCCAGCCGGCGCACCTCCGCCCGGCAGTCCGGGCACAGGGCCATGTGGGTGGCGACGATCAGGCTGGACGCCTCCGGCAGGGTGCCGGCGGCATAGGCGACCAGGAAATCCTCGGCGGGGTGGTGCGTCGGGGTCATTGCTCCTCCCCCAGGACCTTGCGCAGCCGGGCCAGTGCCAGCCGCAGGCGCGACTTCACCGTGCCCAGGGGCAGGTTGCGCTCCGTCGCGATGGCGCTGTGCGCCTTGTCCTCGAAATAAGCCATTCTCAGCAGGTCCGCCTGTTCGGGCGGCAGCAGCCGGATGGCCCGGTGCAGCCGCTCACTCTCTTCCTCCAACAACAGGGCCCGGTCCGCGGGGTCCTCCGGGTCCGGCACCAGGGCCGGGTCGTCGGGGTCCACCTCGGGACGGCGTTCCTGCCTCAACCGGTCGATCCGGCGATTACGGGCGATGGCGAAGATCCAGGTCGACGCCGTCGCCAGGGTCGGGTCGAAGCTTTCGGCCCGCCGCCAGACAGAGACCATCACGTCCTGGATGATCTCCTCCGCCGCCCCCGCATCCGCCCCCATCTTCTGGAGGAAGGATTTCAGGCGCGGCGCGAAATGGTGGAACAGGGCGACGAAGGCCTGCCTGTCCTGCCGCGCCACGCGCAGCAAGAGGGCGTTGAGGCGGTCAACCTCGACCTGGTCGGTGGGCTTACGGTCCATGGCGTTCCAGCGCGGGGATGCCATACGGGCTTCCCGGTTCGGATGTCCGAACGCCGCCGGACTATAGAGGCCTGCCTGTCCCATCACAAAGGTTTACGAAAGCTTGTCCCGGCCGGATCAGTCACCCCCCAACAATTTTTTCGGCCTTCGTTCTTTCGCCATCTTCGGCTAGTGACATAGGGCGGTCCCGCCCGCCGTCAGCCCCCATACGCCCGGACATGACCCGCACCAGGCCTGCCCCCGCCCTCCTCCCCGCCCTCGCCCTCTGCGCCGCCCTGTCCGGGTGGTCCATGCCCGCGCGGGCGGAGGAACCGAAGCTGATCGGCAGCTTCCGCGACTGGAACGCCTTCATGCTGGAGGAGCCGGGCGGCCGCGTCTGCTGGATGGCCAGCCGCCCGAAGAAGCAGGAAGGCGACTTCGCCAAGCGCGGCGACGTGTTCGCCCTGATAACCCACCGGCCGCACGAGCGGTCGCTGGACGTGGTCAGCGTCATCGCCGGCTATGCCTTTGCCCCCGACACCACGGTGACGCTGGAGGTGGGGCGCCAGACCTGGAAGCTGTTCGTGGACGGGGAGACGGCCTGGGCGCGGGAGGAAACCACCGACCGCGCCATCAGCCAGGCCATCCGCCAGGGCACCACCATGGTCGTCCGCGGCACCAGCAGCCGCGGCACCCGCACGGCCGACACCTACAGCCTGGCCGGCACCGGCGCCGCCTACCAGGCCATGAACAAGGCCTGTTCGGTGGAGGGGCGTTAAGCCACCCGCGCACGCGGCTTCCATGTTGTTGGCGCGGTTGACTGGGGCCGTGGGTCGCTTATCTTTGCGGCTCTCCCGTGCCGGCGGTATTCGCGCGGCGCGGTTTTTTCGTTGGTGGGTCCCGTTCCCCGGGGTTTTGCAGGGGCCGGGCGGGGAGTGGCCTTGAAGAAGAAGCTGTTCATCAAGACCTATGGCTGCCAGATGAACGTCTATGACAGCGGTCGCATGGCCGATGTCCTGGCGCCGCTGGGCTATGAGCCGGTGGACGCGCCCGAGGGCGCGGACATGGTCATCCTGAACACCTGCCACATCCGGGAAAAGGCGGCGGAGAAGGTCTATTCCGAACTGGGTCGCATCCGCACCCTGCAGAAGGACAAGGCGACGGAGGGCGGCCGCATGGTCGTCGCCGTGGCCGGCTGCGTCGCCCAGGCGGAGGGGGCGGAGATCATGCTCCGCGCCCCGCACGTGGACATGGTCTTCGGGCCGCAGACCTATCACCAGCTGCCGGAGATGGTGACCCGCGCCGTGCGCGGCACCGGCGGGGTGGTGAACATCGACTTCCCCGTCGAGAGCAAGTTCGACCTGATGCCGGAGGAGACGGCGAAGCCCAACGGGCCGTCGGCGTTCCTGTCGGTGCAGGAAGGCTGCGACAAGTTCTGCACCTTCTGCGTGGTGCCCTATACCCGCGGGCGGAGTTCAGCCGGCCGGTGGGCCAGGTGCTGGCGGAGGCGCGGCGGCTGGCCGACCTCGGTGCCGTGGAGCTGACCCTGCTGGGCCAGAACGTCAACGCCTACCATGGGGAGGCGCCGGACGACTCCACCTGGGGCCTGGGGCGCCTGCTGCGGGCCCTGGCCGAGGTGCCGGGGGTGAAGCGGCTGCGCTACACCACCAGCCACCCCCGCGACATGGATGACGACTTGATCGCCGCCCATGGGGAGCTGCCGGCCCTGATGCCCTTCATCCACCTGCCGGTACAGTCGGGCAGCGACCGCATCCTGGCGGCCATGAACCGCAAGCACACGGCCGATGACTACCGCCGGATCATCGATCGGCTGCGCGCCGCCCGGCCGGACTTGGCCCTGTCCAGCGACTTCATCGTCGGCTTCCCCGGGGAAAGCGACCAGGACTTCGCCGACACGCTGCGGCTGGTGACCGACGTGGGCTTCGCCCAGGCCTACAGCTTCAAGTACAGCGCCCGCCCCGGCACCCCTGCCGCCGGCATGGACGGCCGGCAGGTGCCGGAGGACATGAAGGATTCGCGGTTGCAGGCCTTGCAACAGCTATTGAACGCCCAGCAGGTGGCGTTCAACGAGGGGCTGGTGGGCACGGTGCAGCCCATCCTGTTCGACCGGGTGGGCAAGAAGCCGGGCCAGTTGCTGGGCCGCAGCCCCTTCATGCAGTCGGTCCATGCCATCGCGCCGTCCCGGCTGTTAGGGCAGGTGGTGGATGTCCGCATCACCGGCGCCCACGCCAACAGCTTGGGCGGCGAGGTGGTGACCGTGGACGGCCTTTCGGTCATTGAAACAACGCCGGCGCCCGCCGGCAGGCAAGCGGAGGAGCGGGTTTGACGCTGGACGCACGGGGGACGAACAGGGCCCCGGGGATCGCCGCATCGACCTGACGTTCGCCGACAACCGATTGTTGCCGCTGCTCTTCGGCGAGCATGAGCAGTACCTGAGCCGGATCGAGAAGCGCCTGGGCGTGACCCTGGTCAGCCGGGGCAACCATCTGACCATCGCCGGCCCCGCGGACTCGGCGGAGCAGGCGCGCAGCGTGCTGGACGCCCTGTGGGAACGGCTGAAGGCGGGGCTGGAGGTCGGGGCCGGCGAGGTGGATGCCGCCATCCGCATGGCCCAGGCGTCCGACCTGGAGATCCGCGACCAGGCCCTGTCGCAACTGTCCGACCCCCGCGCCGGCCTGCGTACCAAGCGCAAGGTCATCGCCCGCGCAGCCCCACCCAGGCCCGCTACCTGGAGGCGCTGGCCCAGTACGAGCTGGTGTTCGGCCTGGGCCCGGCCGGCACGGGCAAGACCTACCTGGCCGTGGCCCAGGCGGTCAGCCTGCTGATCCAGGGCAAGGTGGACCGCATCATCCTGTCCCGCCCCGCCGTGGAGGCGGGGGAGCGGCTGGGCTTCCTGCCCGGCGACATGAAGGAGAAGGTGGACCCCTACCTGCGCCCTCTTTACGACGCCCTCTATGACATGCTGCCCGCCGACCAGGTGCAGAAGCGGCTGGAGACGGGGGTGATCGAGGTGGCGCCGCTGGCCTTCATGCGTGGCCGCACCCTGGCCAACGCCTTCGTCATCCTGGACGAGGCGCAGAACACCACCACCATGCAGATGAAGATGTTCCTGACCCGCCTGGGCGAGGGCAGCCGCATGGCGGTGACCGGCGACATCACCCAGATCGACCTGCCGCCCGGCCAGAAGTCCGGCCTGAAGGATGCCATGCAGGTGCTGGCCGACACCGAAGGCGTGGGCTTCGTCCATTTCACGGATGCCGACGTGGTGCGCCACCCGCTGGTGGGCCGCATCGTCCGGGCCTATGACGCGGCGGGCAAGGCGGCCGCGCCCACGCCATGACCCACGCGGTGGAAGTCATCGTCAGCCTGGAAGCCGGCGGTTGGGAGGACGCGCTGCCGGATGCCGAGGCCACGGCCCTGCGCGCGGCGGAACTGGCCCTGGCCCAGGCGGAGGGGGTGCCGGACGGGCCGGCGGAGCTGTCAGTGGTGCTGGCGGACGACGCCACGGTGCAGGAGCTGAACCGCACCTACCGGGGCAAGGACAGGCCCACCAATGTCCTGTCCTTCGCCATCCATGCCGACGACCCTTATGGGGACGATCCCGGGCGGGATGATGCCCCGGATGGGGAGGATGAAGGCGAAATCGACGCGGATGAGCCCGAATCCCATGAAGATTCCATGGCCGGGCAGCATTTCCCCTCGCAGGACGGTCCCGTTCCTGTATTGTTGGGGATGTGATCCTGGCCTTCGAGACGGTGCGGAGGGAGGCCACGGAACAGGGCAAGCCCCTGGCCGACCACTTCACGCACCTTGTGATCCATGGCGTGCTGCACTTGCTGGGCTACGACCATATCGAGGACGACGGGGCCGAGGCGATGGAACGCCTTGAGACCCGCATCCTTGCCGGTGTCGGCATCGCCGACCCCTATGCGTGGCACGACCACCCTTCCGCCGCCGGGGGCTGCCCAGGCGCCGCGCCCCGGACGATCCCGGGGACGAGGACCCTGGCGGTCCGAACCCTTCCTACCAGAACTGACGATGGCAGACCTTAGCGACAGTCGATCGCCCCGCGAGGACGGGGCCGAAGAACAGGGGTCCTTGACCCAACAATTCCGGGGCTGGCTCCGGTCGATCCTGGGTGTGCGGGGCGGCGACACGCTGCGCGACACCATCGAGGAATTGATCGAGGAGCGGGACAGCACGGAATCCTCCATGGCGGAGGGCGAGCGCACATTGCTCGCCAACATCCTGAAGCTCCGCAACCGCACCGTGGTGGACGCCATGGTGCCGCGGGCCGACATCGTGGCCGTGCCCGCCGACATCAGCCTGCAGGAGCTGATGAAGCGCTTCTCGGAGGAGGCGCACAGCCGCATGCCGGTCTATAAGGACACGTTGGACGACGTGGCCGGCATGGTCCACATCAAGGACCTGCTGCCCTGCATCGCCGGGCTCCAGCCCTACGACCTCTCGGCCATCGTGCGGGAGGTGCTGGTGGTCGCCCCCAGCATGCCGGTGCTGGACCTGCTGCTGCGCATGCGCCAGACCCGCCAGCACCTGGCCCTGGTGGTGGATGAGTTCGGCGGCATCGACGGGCTGGTCACCATCGAGGATCTGGTGGAGGAGATCGTCGGCGAGATCGAGGACGAGCACGACCTTGCCGAGGAACAGCCCAAGGTCCAGGTGCGCCCCGATGGCAGCCTGGTGGCTGACGCCCGCATCCCCATCGAGGATTTCGAGGCCCAGGTGGGCCGCGTGTTCGACGCGGAAGACCTGGAGGACGTGGACACGCTGGGCGGCCTCGTCTTCTCCCTGGCGGGCCGGGTCCCGTCCCGGGGTGAGACGCTGAAGCACCCGTCGGGCCTGGAGTTCGACATCCTGGACGCCGACCCCCGCCGCATCAAGCGGCTGCGGGTCCGCAACCTGCCGGAGGTGCTGGACGGCGGCAACGGCGTGGAGATGCGGCAGGCGGGGGCGTAGGGACGTCCTGCTTCCCATGGCCCCGCCCCTTTTCCTGTTTCCCCCGCGAAGGCGGGGGTCCACGGTTCTTGACCCCCTTCCTGCCCTCCCTGTCCTTTGAAAACAGTGGACCCCGCCTGCGCGGGGGAAACAGGCATGGCGGGATGTGCATGGGGTATTGCCCCCCACCATCCTCCCGCCATCATCCCCATATAGCCCCCTCCAGGACCACGCCCCGGAGTTAGCCACCTTGCGAAGACCACTTTCCCCGCCCGCCTCGCCACCTCCCTGGCGGGCCTTGCCGGCTGGCGGCGGGCGATTGCCGCGGCGGCTGCCGGCGGGTTGGCGACGCTGGCGTTGCCGCCGGCCCATGTGGTGCCGCTGCTCTGGGTGGCGTTCCCCCTGCTGCTCTGGCTGCTGCGCGGGGCGCGGACGGGCTGGCCCGCCTTCTGGACCGGCTGGTGGTTCGCCTTCGGCCACCATGTCCTTGGCCTGTACTGGATCAGCGCGGCCCTGTTCGTGGATATCGGCCGCTTCTGGTTCGCCCTGCCCTTCGCGCTGGGGGGCTGCCGGCCCTGCTGGCGGTCTTCGTCGGGCTGGCGACCCTTGCCCATGTGAAGCTGCGGGACCGCTTCGCCCTGTCCGGGGCGGCAGAGGCGGCGCTGTTCGCGGCCCTGTGGGCGGGGGCGGAGTGGGTGCGGGGCCACATCTTCACCGGCTTCCCCTGGAACCTGGTCGGCTATGCCTGGGCGGACTTCCTGCCCGTGCTTCAGGGCGCGGCGCTGGTGGGCACCTATGGCCTGTCCCTCCTGACGGTGCTGGTGGCCGGCCTGCCCGTGGCCCTGGACGGGCGCGGCCGGGCAAGGCCCTGGGCCCCGATGGCGGCGGGACTGGCCGGTTTGGCCGTGCTGGGCGGCTGGGGGCCGGGCACCTCTCCGCCAACCCGACCCGGCTGGTGCCCGGTGCCACCCTGCGGCTGGTGCAGCCGGGCATCGAGCAGGAGTTGAAGTGGGACCCGCAGGCCCGCATGGACAATTTCCAGAAGCACCTGGACATGAGCCGGGCACCCGGCTGGGACCAGGTCACCGCCGTGATCTGGCCAGAGACGGCGGTGCCCTTCTGGCTGGGCAACACAAGGGGCTGGAAGAAGCCATATCCGGCGTCGCCCCGCCCGGCGGCGTGGTGATCACCGGCGTCCCACGGCGGGGGACGGGGCCGGACGGCGCCCCGAGCTATGCCAACAGCATGGCCGTGCTTGACGCCAAGGGCGTGGTGGCAACCTTCGACAAGTTCCACCTGGTGCCGTTCGGCGAGTACATGCCGTTCCGCTCCATCCTGCCGGTGGGGGCCATCGCCTCCGTCGCGCCGTCTTCGGCGGATTTCAGCGCGGGCCCGGGGCCGCGCACCCTGGAATTGCCGGCCCTGCCGCCGGTCAGCCCGCTGATCTGCTACGAGGTGATCTTCCCCGCCGCCGTGGCCCCCGACCCCGCCGGCCCGCAGCCCCGGCCGGGCTGGTTGCTGAACCTCACCAACGATGCGTGGTATGGCGAAACCGCCGGCCCCCACCAGCATTGGGCCATATCCCGGGTCCGGGCGGTGGAGGAAGGCTTGCCCCTGGTGCGCGCCGCGAACACCGGCATCTCCGGCGTGGTAGACCCGCAGGGGAGGGTGGTGGGCAGCCTCGGCCTGGGAGAGGAGGGGGTGCTCGACCTCCCCTTGCCAATGGCTAGTACCGCCACACCACCGTATGGCCGGTATGGGGATCGGCTTTTCGTCTTAGCACTCTTGTGCGTAATCATGGCGGTTCCGTTTCTCGCCCGACGGGTGTAGAACGAAGTCCAGGCACTCGTCCGTCATCATACGGAAGCATAGGTGAGTCGCTCTTGACGGCATACGTAAGTGTGCCGCAAATTCGCGCAGTCACTCTGACTGGAGGTTGTTGAAATGCAGACCGCAACGCGCGGCCGTCGTGGTGGCGGCCGACCCCGCCTGGGCAAGCCCAACCCCGTGGACGTCCATGTCGGCTCCCGCGTCCGCCTGCGCCGCACCCTGCTGGGCATGAGCCAGGAAAAGCTGGGGGAGGCGATCGGCCTGACCTTTCAGCAGGTGCAGAAGTATGAGCGCGGGGCCAACCGCATCGGCGCCTCGCGGCTGTTCGACCTCAGCCGGGTGCTGGACGTGCCTGTCTCCTTCTTCTTCGACGACATGCCGCTGGACGACCAGCCCACCCCCGGCAACCCCAACGCCACGCCGGAGCCGGGTGAGCCCGATCCCATGGCCAAGCGGGAGACGCTGGAACTGGTGCGCGCCTATTACCGCATCACCGACCCGGCGTGCGCAAACGCATCTTCGAGCTGACCAAGGCCGTCGCCAACGCCTCCGACGTCCATTGAGGCAACGGGGAAGCCGGCGTCTTACGGATTAAGCCTTGCACAGCCGGGCGGTCGCTTGACCGTTCCCGCGGGCTTGCGACAACAGCGCCGTCCCTGGCCGATTGCCGGGGGCGGCGTTTTCGCGTTTGGCATGCGGCACGCGCAACGAGGGACGAGGGAACAGCGGTGGCGAAGCAGAATTACGTGTTCACGAGCGAGTCGGTCTCCGAAGGCCACCCGGACAAGGTGTGCGACCGCATCTCCGACGCGGTGGTCGACCTGTTCCTGGGCGCCGACCCCTATGCCCGCGTGGCCTGCGAGACGCTCGCCACCACCAACCGCGTGGTCATCGCCGGCGAGGTGCGCGGCCCGGCCGGCCTGCTGGAGCAGGTGGAGGGCGTGGCCCGCGACGCCATCCGCGACATCGGCTACGAGCAGGAGGGCTTCCACTGGCGCGACGCCAAGGTGGAGGTGCACCTGCACGCCCAGTCCGCCGACATCGCCGTGGGCGTGGACGCCGCCGGCAACAAGGACGAGGGCGCCGGCGACCAGGGCATCATGTTCGGCTACGCCTGCACCGAGACCCCGGACCTGATGCCGGCCCCGCTGTACTACAGCCACCGCATCCTGAAGTCCCTGGCCGAGGCCCGCCACGGCGGCGCCAAGTGGCTGGGCCCCGACGCCAAGAGCCAGGTGTCCTTGCAGTACGAGGGCGGCAGGCCGGTGCGCTCCACCAGCGTGGTTGTCTCCACCCAGCACGCCGAGGGCGTGGGCCAGGAGGAGATCCGCGAGCAGGTGCGCGCCCACGTGCTGAAGGTGCTCCCCGAAGGCTGGATGTGCCCGGAGGCCACCTTCTACGTGAACCCCACCGGGCGGTTCGTGATCGGGGGCCCTGACGGCGACTGCGGCCTGACCGGGCGCAAGATCATCGTGGACACCTATGGCGGGGCGGCCCCGCACGGCGGCGGCGCCTTCTCGGGCAAGGACCCCACGAAGGTGGACCGGTCGGCGGCGTACGCGGCGCGGTACCTGGCCAAGAACGTGGTGGCGGCCGGGCTGGCGGAGCGCTGCACGATCCAGCTCAGCTACGCCATCGGCGTGTCGCACCCGCTGTCGGTGTACATCGACACGGCGGGCACCGGCCGGGTGGACGAGGACCGGCTGGCCGAGGTGCTGCGCCAGCTGATGGACCTGACCCCGCGCGGCATCCGCACGCACCTGGGCCTGAACAAGCCCATCTACGCCCGCACCGCGGCCTACGGCCACTTCGGCCGCACCCCGGACGCGGACGGCGGCTTCTCCTGGGAGCGCACCGACCTGGTCGCCGACCTGAAGGGCGCCTTCGGGGCTGATACCAGCCCCGCCGTTGATCGTGCCCGATCAACGGCCCCTCAGGCGCCGGGCGCCGCCATCCGGCGGCTTGGCTTACGCGCCCATGGGGGCGCGGGCCGGCGGTCGCCGGCCTTGTTCGTGTTCCCTCAGGCGCCGGGCGCCCGCATCCGCGGGCTTGGCTTGCGCGCCCATGGGGGCGCGGGCCGGCGGTCGCCGGCCTCCAAGCGCATGAGGCAACAACTCATGGGCTTGGCATGAGCCCAGGCACCAGGGCAGACCGCGACGGCCCGCCGGGGAAACCCGGGCGGGCCGTTCGCTTTTCAGGCCGCTTGGCGCAGCAGGGTTTCCAGGGCGGAGCGGTGGGCGGGCGACAGGCCGTCGAAGCGGACATGCAGGCCCCTGGCGTCCGCTTCCAGCACGGTGAAGGCTGGGGACACGGCCAGCCCCGGGATGGACAGGCTGCCGCGCGTGCCCACGGGCAGGGGTTCATCCAGGCTGATGCAGGCACCCCCGGCGGACAGGTCGGCCAGGGTCCCCTCTACCTGCCGGCCCGCCACATCCACCACACAGGGGCGCGCCAGGGCCACCCGCGGCGCGGCGCGGCGGTCCACGTCGGCGATGGAGGTCCGTACCACCCTGACCAGCATGGTGCGCAGGTCGGTGATGCCGTGGGCAATGTCGGAGGCGGCGGCCTGGACAGTGCCGGCCCGGTCACCGGACGTGCCAGCCTCGGCAGAGACTTCGGCGATGCGGGCGGAGACCTCCCGCGCCGCTTCGGCGGCCTGCGTGACGTTGCGGCTGATCTCCTGCGTGGCGGCCCCTTGTTCCTCGATGGCGGCGGCGATGGCGCCGGACACCTGGTCCATGTCCCGCACGGCCACGCCGATGGAAGCCACCGCCTCCACCGCGTGGCGGGTGGCGGCCTGGACCTCCTGGATCTGCCGGGTGATCTCCTCCGTGGACCGGGCGGTCTGGCTGGCCAAGCCCTTCACCTCCCCCGCCACGACGGCAAAGCCCTTCCCGGCCTCACCCGCCCGGGCGGCCTCGATGGTGGCGTTCAGGGCCAGCAGGTTGGTCTGGCTCGCCACCTCCCCGATCAGCACGGCCACGTCGCCGATGCGGGCGACGGCTTCCGACAGGGAGCCGATGATGGCTTCCGCCGCCACGCCCCGTTCCACCGCGGCGCGGCTCACCTCCCCGGCATGGCTGACCTGGGCCGAGATTTCCCGGATGGAGGCGGCCAGCTCCTCCGATGCGGAGGCCACCGTCTCCGCATTGTGCAGGGCCTGCTCGGCCGCCGCGGCGACACCCTGGCTGTTCTGGGCCACCAGCCCGGCCGACCCGGCCATGGAACGGGCATGCCCCGCCATTTCCTCCGTGCGGGCGGCCACTTGGTCCACGGCGAGGCGCGTCTCCCGCTCCACCGTGGCGGCCATCGCCTCCAGGGCGGCGTGCTTCTGCGCCTCCGCCCGGGCGGCGTTCTCCGCCGCCTCCGCCTCCAGCCGACGCTTGTCGCGGGCTTGGCCGCGGAACACCTCCAACGCGCGGGCCAGCCCGCCCAACTCGTCCGTGCGGCCGGTGCCGGGGACGGGGGTGTCCAGCTCCCCGGCGGCCACCCGCCCCGTGGCGGCGGTCAGGATGGACAGGGGACGCACCACGCCCAGCATCACGGCCGCCGCCGCCCCGGCCAGGGCCGACAGCACGCCGATGCAGCCGGTCAGGATCAGCACCCAATCGGCGGTGCGGCGCACCGCCTCCTCCTCTGCCTCCAGCCGCTTGACCTCCTCGGCCTGGCGGTCGATGAAGCCGTCGGTCAGCTTGGACGCCGTGCGCTCCGCCGGGCGCACCGCGGCGCGGAAATGGGCCAGGGCCTCCTGGTCCTTTCCGGCCAGGGCCAGGTCGACGACGGTCCGGACCTCCGTCGCCACGCCCTTCTGCAAGGTGACGAAATCCGCCATGCCGGCCGCGGCCGCCCCGCTACCCAGCATGCTGAGCACCGTCTCGGATCGGCGCAGCATCTCATCCGCCCGCTTTCGCACGCGGTCGGCGAAGGCTTGGCGGTCCGCCGGCGGCTCCAGCGTGGTGTTCAGCGCGTCACGTTGGACAGCGCGGCTCAGCGCCCGCACCTCCGACACCTCAAGCTGCATGCGCTCCGCGAGGATGACCCGATGGGAGGCTTCCTCGGTCCGATGCAGGGTGGTGAAGCCGATGGCGACGAGGCCTGCCGCCACAAGGGATAGGGCGACGATGGGGGCAAGGAGCTTGGGGGCAAGCCGCATGGCGCGGGACTCCGGGCCGGATGGAAGGGATTGCACCCATCATCCCAAACCCGCAGGCCCGAAGCATTGATAAAAATCATATCGGCCCTAGTATTGATCAGCTTATCGGAATTTCATGCCGGGGACTCAAGCACCACCGGCGCGCCTCCCGCCAAATGGCGCAGCCGCCGGGTGATGGTGGGCAGCTCCTTTTTGTAGACCTTGGACAGGGGCGCCAAGCTGACGGCCCAGCCCTTGGCCGTGCGGCGATGGGTCCAGGTGGCGACCACATGGCCCTGGCGCAGCACCACGGCGCTGATCCAGCCGGCCGTGCGGTAGACCGCCGGGCGGTGGCGGTCCTCCAGGTACTGGCCCGTGTCGGTGTGGGACAGCAGGTAGGGGTCGAACAAGGGAAGCACGGCCAGGTGCCCCTCCGCCGGGGCGGCGTCACGCAGGGCGGCTTCGTCCGCCGCCAGGGCGAAGGCGGCCTTTCCGGCCAAGCTGACGGGCAGCAGCTCCGGGCCCAAGTCGGCGAAGGCCTGGCGCACGGGCTCAGCTGCGATCCCGGTGAATTTGCGGAAGTCGGCCGGGGTGGCCGGGCCGAAGGCGTGCAGGTAGCGGCGCAGCAGGCCGGCCATGGCGGCGCGGGGCTCCAGGGACATGGGCGCGCCCGCCCAGGCGGGCAGGTGGACGAACATCGCCTCCCGCTCCCCCTCCTCCCCGCCCTTGGCGGGGCCGTGGCAGACATGGCCCAGGGCGCAGGCCAGCTTGATGATGCCGCCCCAGCTATGTTCCAGCATGGGCCGGGCCCATTCGCCCAGGACCGGGACCAGCCGGCGCGACAGGTCCATGCGGCTGTGCGGCCCGTGGGTGGCCAGGGCCTCCGCCACGGCGGCCACCAGCCGCTCCACCTGGTCCGGGGTCAGGCCCTCAGCCTCATACCAGCGGTGGTAATTGCCGACATACAGCCGGCGGAAGGCCAGCATCAGGCCCAAATCGTCCCGTGGCGTCAGGTGCAGGGTGGAACGCTGGGCCCACAGCTTCACCAGGGACCGGTCCTGGTAGAGCAGCCGGTCCATCTCCCCGTCCCCGCAGGCCCCCGTGCGGGCCCGGAGCTGGAGCACCGCCGCCGAATGGACCTGCGCCTGCGCCCCCAGCAGGGTCCGCGCCGCCGTCAGCGGGTCCGCCGCCGGGCTGGCCAGATGCTGCCGCCCCAGGCGGAAGGCCAGGGCCTGGGGCAGGGTGACGGGCAAGGGAACGGTAACCAGGATCGCCTCCCGGGATCAGGGGAACAGAAGGCGAACTTTGCTTGATGGAAAGTCGCTGGGCAAGGGGGTAGCGGGTTGATCCATCAACACGGACGACACGGACTTTCCACGGACGGCCACGGACCGGTTGCTGCCACCCCGGCCGGTCGCTTGTCGCGCAGGGGCTCGCCGCGCTGCGCGCTCCACCCGTGTCCGTGTCGTCCGTGGCGTGTCCGTGCCGTCCGTGTCGATGGCGCCGCCCGGAACTCCAGCCTTACGCGTACACGAAGTCGCCAGCCGACAGGGTCACCGACCCGGCCAGCAGGACCACCAGTTCCGGCGTCGTGTCGCCGCCGGTGTTGCCGAACAGCCAGGTGCCCTGGGCGTCCTGGAAGGTGCGCAGCTCGCCCACGGCGGCCACCTCGCCCGCCCCGGCGAAGGACAGCCGCTGGACCCCCTCCAGCCCGGCATTGCCGTCGAATGCGCCCAGGCCGATCCTGTCGCCGGCCGCGGCGTCGAAGTCGATGACCAGGTCCGGCGCGTCGCCGGTGCTGTCGGCGGCGTTGAACAGCCAGAAGGTGTCGGCCCCCTCACCGCCGAACAGCAGGTCGCTGCCCGCGCCGCCGTTCAGATGGTCGTTGCCGTCGCCGCCGTACAGCTCGTCCGCGCCGGCATTGCCGAACAGCCGGTCATTCCCGGCCCCGCCTTCCACCAGGTCAGCAGCCGCCGAGCCCCGGATCTCATTGGCCAGGCTGTCGCCCCGGACCCAGCCGGCCTGGCGCATGGTGATGTTCTCCACGTTCAGCCCGTCGGCCAGGAAGAACTCGTCCCCGCCATTGTATTCCACCGTGTCGATGCCGCCGCCGGCGGTCTCCACGATGCGGGTGGCGGTCTGCACGTCGGGGTCATAGGCCAGGGTCGGCAGCACATAGGTGTCGTTGCCGTTCCCGCCTTCCAGCCGGTTCAGGCCGCTGCCGCCGGACAGGCGGTCATCGCCGTCGCCGCCCAGCAGGATGTCGTCCCCGTCGCCCCCGAACAGCCTGTCATTGCCGCTGCCGCCTTCCAGCCGGTCGTTGCCGGCCTCCCCGTACAGGGTGTCGGCGCCGCCGTGGCCGCGCAGGATGTCGTCACCACCCCGGCCCCACATGATGTCGCCATAGGCGGAGCCGTCGCGGACGTCGTTGCCGGCCTTGCCGTACCAGGAACCCATTCTCTGCTCCCCAACTTCATTACCCCCTGGCGGCGCGTCGTCCGCCTTAAGGGATCGTTAACCAAACGACATGAGCTGGCAATTCGGGAGCGACGCACCCTTTTCTTGTCACGCCGGGGAATGTCACAAGCCAGGATTTATACCAGCCGCCGTTGATCGTGACCGATCAACGGCCCCTCAGGCGCCGGGCGCCGCCATCCGGCGGCTTGGCTCACGCGGGCATGGGCCCGCGGGCCGGCGGTCGCCGGCCTCCAAGCGCATGAGTCAAAAACTCATGCGCTTGGTATTACCCGACCGGGCGGGGATCAGTCCGGTATCGGATTGTTCCGGGGGCGGTGCAGACGTGAAGTATCCGTCGGGCCCGGAGGGGAGGCCCCCATCGTGGCCAACGCGCCTCCAGGGTTCACCGCATGACGCCAACATCCCGTGATCCCCGCGAAAGCGGAGATGACGGGCAGGGCGGTTAGTACTGTTGAAGCTATCAAGCCAACCCTGGGCTCACGTGATCGCGTCAAGCTGCGGGTCGGACAGGTTGCCCGGCACGATGGTGACGGGGATGCGCAAGGACCCCGACATCTGCCCCACCACATAGCTGATCAGCGGCCCCGGCCCGCCCCGGCCCGTGCCGGCGGCCAGGACGAGGATGGAGATGCTCGGCTCCTCCTGGATCAGGGCCAGGAGCTGTTCCGACCGGTTGCCCTCCCGGATATAGAGGGCCGGCACGTTGCCGGAGATGGCGACCACCTCCGCCGCCAGCTTCTGCAGGAGCTGCTCCGCCTCCTCCCGCTGCTCGGCCTTCATCAACTCCTCGATGGCGCCCCATTGCTGCAGCTCGCCCGGCTCGATCACGTGCAGCAGCGCCACCCGCCCGCCGGTGTTGCGGGCCCGGCGGGCGGCGTAGTGCAGGGCCACGGTCATCTCCTCCGACTCGTCGACGACGACCAGGAAGATGCGCTGGTGGGTCTCGTTCGGCATGGCGGCCTCCCCCGGGATACGGTTGGCGTCAGGACTTGCGGAAGATCGCGCCGGCCAGCCAGCCGGCGGAGACGGCAAGGGCGATGCCCAACAGGGCGTACCAGATGCTGTCTCGCTTGGCGAACTCGAACACGCTGGCGGAAAAGCCCACCTTGCTGACCAGCAGCGGGGTCGTCTGGGCACTGACCACGTCCCCGTCGCGGATCAGGTAGACGCTGGCCGTGTAGGTGCCGGTGGGCACGTTGGCCGGGAAATGGATGCGGGTACGGAACAGGCGCTGGCCCAGGAAGGACACCTCCTCCGCCTCGGTGCTGTACAGGCCCTGGCGCTGTTTGTTGCGGATCAGGGCGGCCCGGAACTCCGCCACCCGCTCGGCGCTGGCGCTGCCGCGGGGGACCAGGCGCAGATGGTCCAGCCCGATCTCATGCCGTTGCAACACGGCGGGGGGCACGTCCGCCTCCAGCGGGCGGCTGGTGGCCAGGCCGTAATAGGCGGGGACCCGGTCGAAGGTGATGTCCTCGTTGTTCACCCAGATGCCGACGATCCGTTCCTTCTGGCGGACGGTGACCTCCGCCTCCGGCCCCTGCACCACCACGGCCACGTCGCCCGCCCCGTCCACGGCGCCGAACAGCACCACGTCGGTGCCGATGAAGCCCGTGGTGATGGCCACCAGATGGCTGGACAGGTCGGCCACCAGGGACTGGGCCCAGGCCTGCCGGGCCGCCAGCCAGAAGCAGGCCGCCGCCAACAGGACACAGGCCAGGAAGGCCGGCAGGGCAAGGCGCCGGCGGGCCGCCTTGGGCGCCGCGGTCATGGCATCCCCGGCCGGGTGATGGAGAACAGGTCCTCCGGCCGGACGATCAGGTCCACGGCCAGCTTCACCGCCACGGCCATGACCATCAGGGCCAGCAGGGCGCGGGCCTGCTCACCCCGCAGCCGGGCGCCGGCCCGGGTGCCGAACTGGGCGCCGATCACCCCGCCCACCAGCAGCAGCATGGCCAGCACGATGTCCACCGTCTGGTTCGTGGCGGCCTGGAGGAAGGCGGCCATCCCGGTGGAGAAGATGATCTGGAACAGGGACGTGCCCGCCACCAGCCCGGTGGGCATGCCCAGGATGTAGATCATGGCCGGCACCAGCAGGAAGCCGCCGCCGATGCCCATGATGGCCACCAGGATGCCGCCGACGAAGCCGATCCCCGCCGGCAGCAGGGCGGAGATGTACAGCCGCGACCGCGGGAAGCGCATCTTGAAGGGCAGGCCGTGCAGCCAGGTGTGGTGGTGCAGCTTGCGCGGGGCCACGGCCTTGGCCCGGCCGCGCAGCATGGTGCGGATGCTCTCCCACAGCATCAGCCCGCTGACCGTGCCCAGGAAGAAGACGTAGGAAAGGGAGATCACCAGGTCGATGTGGCCCAGTTGCTGGAACAGGCCGAACAGCCAGACCCCCAGCCCGGTGCCCAGCACGCCCCCCACCAGCATCACCCCGCCCAGCCTCACGTCCACATTGTTGCGTCGCCAGTGGGCCAGCACGCCGGACACGCTGGCGCCCACCAGCTGGTTCGCCTGGGTGCCCACCGCCACGGCGGGCGGCACGCCGATGAAGATCAGCAGCGGCGTCATCAGGAAGCCGCCGCCCACGCCGAACAGGCCGGACAGGAAGCCGACGCCCCCGCCCAGCCCCAGGATCAGGAGGGCATTCACCGAAAGCTCGGCGATCGGGAGATAGACCTGCATGGGGGAGGCTGGGCACCGAGGAGGGGCGGGACGGCAGGGTAACCCCGCACCAACCCCGGCAGAAGGGGGAAAATCCCGCGGGATGCCGGGAACCTTTCGCCGCACCCGGTCCTTCGGAACTCCCCAGCGTCGCGGCTATCGACACGGATGACGCGGATGGTTTCCGGATTTTCACGGATAAGGAAATCAGAGCGCGGCAAAGCCGCGCAACGATCCGTACTCCAAGATCGCGCCCCGGTGCTGACACGCGACCATCCGTGCCAATCCGGACATTATCCGTGTCCATCCGTGTCTTCTGGAACACCCCAAAAAACGGAGGCCCCCACCAAGGCCTTCGGGCCTTCAGCCGACCGCCAGCCCTTCCGACACCACCCGACGATCACCCGCGCCGCCGCCAGTTGCCGGTCCAGCCCCATGCCCGTGCGGCGGCCCGCATCCTCCGGCTTGATGCCGTCCGGCAGGGGTGGGACGTGGATGAAGCCGGCGGGGACCGGGTGCCCTTTCCGCTCCAGCCAGTGCCGGGCCTGGAAGAACAGGTGGTTGCAGATATAGCCGCCGGCGTCCCGGCTGGGCTTCACGGCATACCCCTCCGCCTCCAGCCGGTCGGCGATGGCGTCCAGGGGCAGGGTGGACCAGTACCCCATGGGGCCGTCCGGGTCGATGGGCCGGTTGCGGCGGGCCACGCCGTCATTGTCGGCGGCCGCGGCATCGTCCAGGTTCAGGGCCAGCCGTTCCGGCCGGATGGCGTCCGTCTCATAGGCCAGGCCGAACATCAGCAGCGCGTCGGGCTGCAGCCGCTCCAGCGCGTCCAGCAGCCGCGGCGCCGCCCCGGCATAGGTGACCGGCAGGCGCAGGCCGGTGACCCGGGCCCCCGCCACCTCGGTCCCGTCCAAACCTTCCGCGATCAGGGCGCTGGGGTTGCGGGCATGGCCCAGGAACGGCTCGAAGCCGGTGACGAGGATCAGGGGCATCGGGGGGGTGCTGCCTTGGCAGTCGGGACGATGGCCGCCAGCCAAGCAGCCGCCGCGCGGTTTGGCAAGGGCCGCGCGATCAAGAAAATCCCGTCAGCTGGATCGTCCAGTCCGGCTGGGACGGCGGCTTGGGTGCGGTGACGGTGACGCTCTGCCAGCCCATGTCCCGGAACTGCTGGGCCTGGGCCTGCACGTCCGCCTCGGCGGCGGACCCTTCCACGGTCACGGTCTTGCTGACGGCCAGGGTGTCCGGGGCGGCGGTCGTGTCGGTCATGGGGTGGTCCCCCCTCACTGTTGGGTGGCGGCGGTAACGGTGGCCTGGAGCTGGGCCAGCAGGCCGCTGCTGCCGGTGGCGTCGGTCAGGAAAAGCCGCAGCAGCCGGCGGGCATTGTCGCCGCTGGTTGGCGACAGCCCCATCTGCGCCGCCTGCTGCGCCGTGGTGGCGAAGCCGGAGATCTGCGCCGCCTGCTGGGCCGCCGTGACGGCCTGGGTGTCGGTCAGGGCCTGGATCTGCTGCAACAGGGTGCCGCGGGCCTGCACCTGGGCCGGGGCCACGTCCACCGCCTGGAACCGGGTATCCGCCAGGGCCTGGATCTGGGCGTCGGCGGTCTGGTACTGGGCGCCGGCCTTCTGGCTGATCTGTTGCAGGGCGCCGGCGAAGCTGCCCGCGAACTCATAGGCTTCCAGGTCCACCAGCGCCTCCAGCAGGGAGTAGTTGGGCGACTGGAGCTTGGTCATGATCCCGGCCAGGGTGGCGCGGCGGCTGGCCACCATCTGGGTGACCAGGGCCGGCACGGTCTGGTCGTAGAAGGCGTTCTTGTCGATGGAGCTGCGCGCGCCCAGCAGGGCGCCGGACAGGCCGCTGAACACGTCCTTCGCCGTCTCCGTCCCCGACAGGACGGACGCGGTGTTCAGCCCGATCACCGCCAAGTCGCTGCCGATGGCGAAATTCTTCGTCTCCACCCCCAGGCCGGCCAGGAACTGCTTGAACCGGGCATCCACGGCGGCGATGCGGGCATAGACCACCTGGTCGCGGTAACTGGGTTGCTGGTCCGTGGGCAGCCCCTGCCAGGTCTTCACCACGTCCGGCGCCAGGTAGGGCTGGACCGATTGCAGCACCTCATCCGCCGTCTGCAACGGCTTCGGCGCGCCGACGATGGCGGGGGACCCGCAGCCGGACAGGGCCAAGGCCGACAGGGGCAGCAGCCACGCCAAGGATCGTCCTACCCGCACCGCCACGCTTTCCTCCCCCATCGGCTTAACCCGTTCGATGGAAGCCAGCATAGTGCAACCGGCAAGGGGCGCAAGATGGCTGAAAGCTGCGCGTGGTACGAGAGCTGGTGATAAATTCATGTCGCTGTGACCAAGGCCCGGGTCCGCCCCACGCTGCCGGGGTTTGACCTCGCCCCCCGGGCCGGGCAGGCTGGGGCCGTCCCCGTCGCTTCAGGCCCCGCCCCGTGCCCCAGCCGAACCTGTTCACCCTGCCGCCCTCCCTGCCCTTCGTGGACGCCCTGGCCGCCGGCGTGCTGGACCAGGTGGGGACGGACCCGCTGGCCCTCAGCCAGGCCACCATCCTGCTGCCCACCGCCCGCGCCAAACGGTCCCTGCGGGAGGCCTTCCTGCGCCGGTCGGAGGGGCAGGTGACCCTGCTGCCGCGCATCTCCTCCCTCAACGACGTGGATGAGGATGAGCTGTCCCTGCGGCTGGAAGGGCTGGCGGGCAGTGCCGGCGGGCTGGACCTGGCCCCCGCCATCAGCCCGCTGCGGCGGCAGTTGCTGCTGACCCGGCTGGTGACCCAGGTGCCGGACTTCACCGCCACCATCCCCCAGGCCGCCCGGCTGGCGAAGGAGCTGGGCAAGCTGATCGACCAGGTGCAGACGGAGGGGCTGGATTTCGCCCGGCTGACGGACCTGGTGCCGGAGGACTATGCCGAGCACTGGCAAAAGACCCTGAGGTTCCTGACCATCGTCACGGAGCACTGGCCCGCCATGCTGGCGGCGGAAGGCTGCGTGGACCCCGCCGCCGACCGCAACGCGCGGCTGGCCGCGCTGGCACAGGCGTTCCAGGCGGACCCGCCCGCCGGCCCGGTGATCGCCGCGGGCTCGACCGGCTCCATCCCCGCCACGGCCGACCTGCTGGCGGTCATCGCCCGGCTGCCCCGGGGGGCGGTGGTGCTGCCCGGCCTGGACCAGGACATGGACGCGCTGAGCTGGGAGGCGCTGGACCCCGCCCACCCGCAATTCGGCCTGAAGTCCCTGCTGGACCGGCTGGGCGTGCGGCGGGAGGAGGTGCGGCCCTGGCCGGTGCCCGCCGACGTGGTGCCCTGCAGCCCCGCCAGCCGCGGGTGGCTGCTGGCGGAGGCGCTACGCCCCGCCGACACGACAGAGGCCTGGCGCGACCTGGACAGCCTGCCCGACGACGCGCTGGACGGGCTGATGCGCGTCGATGCCCCCACCCCGCAGGAAGAAGCCGGCACCATCGCCCTGATCCTGCGCCAGGTGCTGGAGACGCCGCGCCAGACGGCGGCCCTGGTCACCCCCGACCGTGACCTGGCCCGGCGCGTGGCCATGGAGCTGCGCCGCTGGGGGGTGGAGGTGGACGACAGCGCCGGCCGGCCCCTGTCCGCCACCCCGGTGGGCAGCTTCCTGCGCCTGCTGGCGGACACGGCGGTGGACCCGTCACCGGTGCGCTGGCTGTCCCTGTTGAAGCACCCGCTGGCGGCGGGGGCCTGGAGACCACCCGGTTCCGCCGCCATGCCCGCGCCCTGGAACGCGCCATCTTCCGCGGCCCCCGGCCGCCCGCCGGGCTGGAAGGGCTGCGCCACGCCGTCACCACGGCGGAGCACCGCGCCTTCGCCACCCATGGGGAGCGGGAGGAGCTGCTTTCCTTCCTGGATGGGCTGGCCGGGCGGTTGGGCCCCTTGCTGGAGGCCATGCGGGGGAAGACCGGCCCCTGGCCGATTGGGTGGAACTGCACGGCACCGCGGCAGAGGCCCTGGCCGGCACCGACAAGGAACACGGCGCCCTGCGCCTCTGGGCCGGCGACGACGGGGAGGCGGCGGCCCGCTTCCTGCGCGAGGCCAAGGACGCGGCGGAGGGCTTCCCCGCCTTGTCCGGCACCAACTATGCCGGCATGCTGGAGGTGCTGCTGGGCGGGCAGGTGGTGCGTCCCAGCTTCGGCCTGCACCCCCGCCTGCACATCCTGGGCCTGCTGGAAGCCCGGTTGCAGCAGTTCGACGTGATGGTGCTGGGCGGGCTAAACGAGGGTACCTGGCCGCCCGCCCCGCCCGCCGACCCGTGGATGAGCCGCCCCATGCGCCAAGCCTTCGGGCTGCCGGCGCCGGAACGGCAGGTGGGCCAGACCGCCCATGACTTCGCCCAGGCTGCCGGGGCGCCGCTGGTGGTGCTAACCCGGAGCGAGCGGGTGGAGGGCACGCCCACCGTGCCGTCCCGCTGGCTGCTGCGCCTGGACACGGTGCTGGACAAGGCTCGCCGCCTGCCCGCCCTGACGGCAGAGGCGGGGGAATGGCTGGCCCTGCAACGGGCCCTGGATTGGCCGGAGGCGGTGCGCCCCTGCCCGGCGCCGGCCCCCACGCCGCCCGTCTCCGCCCGGCCCCGCCGCCTGTCGGTGACGCAGGTGGAAGCCTGGATGCGCGACCCCTATGCCGTCTATGCCCGGCATGTGCTGGGCCTGTCGGCGCTGGACCCCATCGACGCCGACCCCGGGGCAGCGGAGCGGGGGCAGGTGCTGCACGCCGCCCTGGACGCCTTCGTCCGCAAGTTCCCCGAAAAGATGCCGCCCAATGCCCGCCAGGAACTACTGGCCTGCGGGCGGGACGCGTTCGGCCCGCTGCTGGACCAACCCGGCGTCTACGCCTTCTGGTGGCCGCGGTTCGAGAAGGTGGCGGACTGGTTCCTGGCGCTGGAGGAACAGCGCCGCGCCGCCAAGGTCATGCCGCTGGCCACGGAGGTGAAGGGCCAGCTGGTGATCGACGGCCCCGCCGGCCCCTTCACCCTGACCGCCAAGGCCGACCGGCTGGACCGGCTGCCGGACGGGCGGCTGTCCATCCTGGACTACAAGACCGGCACACCCCCAGCGCCAAGGAGGTGCGGCTGGGCAAGGCGCCGCAGTTGCCGCTGGAAGCCCTGATCGCGGAGGCCGGCGGCTTCGAGAACGTGCCCGCGGCGAAGGTGGGGGCGCTGGAGTTCTGGCAGCTCAGCGGCGGCGACCCGGCGGGCAAAGTCCACGACCTGTCGAAGGAAGACCCCTCCGCCCTGGCGGCAGAGGCCCGTGACGGCTTGGCCGCCCTGGTCGCCCTGTTCGACGACCCAGCCACCCCCTACCGCAGCCAACCCCGCCCCGGCTGGGCCCCCCGCTACACCGACTACGCCCACCTGGCCCGCGTGGCCGAATGGTCCGCCGGGGTGGGGAGGGGGAGGGGTGACCCCGTTCCCTCTCCCGGGGGAGAGGGTAGACCGGCCGCCAGGCCGGGACGGGTGAGGGAGGTGGGAGCACCGAAACGTACCCCCTCTCCCCGCCGGGGAGAGGGTTGGGGTGAGGGGGTACCGGGAGCAGGCCGATGGTCGGTCCCTACACCCACCTCCCTCACCCGGCGCTATCGCGCCACCCTCTCCCCAAGGAGCAGGGCTATCGCATATGAAAATCCCAAGTACGTTCCGTGCATTTGGAACCGCTCTTCGAGTAGCGATTCTGCCCGAAACGCACCCAGCAGAGTTCGATGTTTGCCGGGCGGAAGCGGGTCGAGCGCCATATGCGATAGCCCTGCCCCAAGGAGAGGGGAAGGGAGGGGTCAGGCCGTACCTTGGGGCTCGGCCATGTCGTCGCCCTGGGCGGACATCAGCTGGCGGCGGTACAGGTCGACGAAGTCGATGGGCTGCAGCATCAGCGGCGGGAAGCCGCCCTGCTGGGTCATGTCGGCCAGGATCTGCCGGGCGAAGGGGAACAGCAGGCGCGGCCCCTCGATCAGCAGCAGGGCGCGCTGCTGGTCGGCCGGCAGCGGGGCCATGGTGAAGACGCCGCAATAGACCAGCTCGGCGATGAAGGCGGTGCGGTCGCCCTGGGTGGCCTCCGCCCGGAAGGACAGCTGCACCTCGGCCACGTTGTCGCCCAGGGGGCGGCCCTGCACGTCCACCTGCAGGTCGATCTTCGGGGCCCCGTTGCCGGCCAGCAGGCTCTGCGGCGCGTTGGGGTTCTCGAAGGACTGGTCCTTCACGTACTGGACGTTGACGATGATGGGGGAGCCGCCCCGCTGCTCGTTCTCGGCCTCGTTGGTGCCGTTGGTCTCATCGGACATGGGGTGCGCTCCTGGGGGTCGTCACTGGTTGGTTCTCGGGACGCGCGGGCCTAGCACGGAAGGCGCGTGGCTGGCAACCCGAAGGAAGCGGCCGCCGACTGCCCGAACAGCCCAGACCATGGGACATCGCGGCATTGTGCCCGGGTCGGGTTGACAGGCGGGGCGCTTGGGCGTTGAAAGGACGCGGTACGTGGCGATTTGCAGACCGGATTGCGGGCCACGCTAAAGAAGCCGCTAAAAGGTCGAAGCCGTCGATGCCGGGATGCTTCCCGCGGGTTGCGCGCCTCGATCCACCGGTCGGGCAGACAGGCGCACCCGAGGACATGATGGCAGAGCACGCGGACGACCTCCCCCTCTCCCCCCAGACCCTGCTGGTCCATGCCGGCACCCGCCGCAGCGGCTTCGACGAGACCAGCGAGGCGCTGTACCTGACCTCCGGCTTCGTCTACGGCACGGCGGAGGAGGCGGAGCACGCCTTCGCCAACGAAGGGGTGCGCTTCGTCTACAGCCGGTTCCGCAACCCCACTGTGGCCATGTTCGAGGACCGGCTGGCCACGTACGAGGGGTATGAGCGCTGCTTCGCCACCGCCTCGGGCATGGCGGCCGTCCACGGGGCGGTGATGGGGCTGCTGAAGGCGGGGGACCGGATCGTCGCCAGCCGGGCCCTGTTCGGCTCCTGCCTCTACGTCGTCAACGACATCGCCCCCCGCTTCGGGGTGGAGACGGTGCTGGTGGACGGCACGAAGCCGGAGGAATGGGAGGCCGCCCTGTCCAAGCCGGCCACCCTGGTGTTCCTGGAGACGCCCAGCAACCCCTGCCTGGACCTGGTGGATCTGGAGCATGTGACGGCCCTGGCCCACAAGGCCGGCGCCCTGGTGGTGGTGGACAACGTCTTCGGCACGCCGGTCTTGCAGAAGCCCAAGCGTTTCGGCGTGGACGTGGTGGTCTATTCCGCCACCAAGCACATCGACGGCCAGGGCCGCTGCCTGGGCGGCGCCATCCTGTGCAACAACGAGGTGGCGGCCAAGCTCAGCCCCTACCTGCGCCACACCGGCCCCACCATCAGCCCGTTCAACGCCTGGGTCCTGCTCAAGGGGATGGAGACACTGGAACTGCGCGTCCGCGCCCAGACGGCCAGCGCCCTGGCCGTGGCCCAGGCGCTGGAGGCCCACCCGGCGGTGGCCCGCGTCCTCTACCCCGGCCTGCCCAGCCACCCGCAGCATGAGCTGGCCCAGCGGCAGATGCTGGCCGGCAGCACCCTGGTCTGCTTCGACGTGAAGGCGCCGGAAGGCCAGGGCAAGGCGGCGGCCTTCGCGGTGGAGAACGCCCTGAAGGTCATCACCATCTCCAACAACCTGGGCGACAGCAAAAGCCTGATCACCCACCCCGCCACGACAACCCACCAGCGCCTGACCGACGCGGAACGCGCCACCCTGGGCATCAGCCCGGCGACCCTGCGCCTGTCCGTGGGGCTGGAGGACCCGGCCGACCTGGTGGCGGACCTGCGGCAGGCGTTGGACGCGCTCGGCCGTTGAACGGGGCGGGGGATGATGTCAGATTATGTCAAAGCCTGACATTGCCGCCCCGGAGCCCCGCCATGAACGTCTCCCTCACCCCCCAGCTTGAGGAGTTCGTCCGCCGCAAGGTGGAGACGGGGCTTTATACCTCCGCCAGCGAGGTGGTGCGGGAGGCGTTGCGGTTGCTGGAGTCCAAGGAGCGCACCGAGCGGGAAAAGCTGGAAGCGCTGCGCCGCGACATACAAGAAGGCATTGACAGCGGCTTCGAAGACCTCAACATGCAGGAGATTATCCAAGAAGCACACCGGCTGAGGAAGGAAGGCCGGCTTTAACAAGCGGGACTTGCATGGCGGGCAAGCGGGTCAGACGATCGAACCTTGCCAAGGCCGACCTGCTGGCGGTGTGGGGCTATATCGCGGGCGACAGTCCGCGGGCCGCCGACAAGCTGCTGAAAGAGATCGACAAGAAGCTGGCGCTCTACGCCAGGAAGCCGGACATCGGCCGGCGCCGCCCGGAGTTGGGCTTGGACCTGCGCTCCTTCCCTCATGGCACCTACGTCGTCTTCTACCGGCCATCACCGGACGGGATCGAGGTGGTGCGCATCCTCAGCGCTTACCAGGATGTCTCCGGCCAATCCTTCGACGCCTGACACCCGCGGCCCCCTGCCGCAGTTATATTGCAGTGCAGCATAAGTTTGCACCGCAACATGAGAAGGTGCTACCTGTTGGTCCGGCGGTGGATCACGGTTGGAGGCATCTCATGGCCCGCAAGGCGACGATGGACGGGGCCCGCTCGGCCCAGGTCTGGGGGGAACTGGCGGCAACCGCGCTGGTGCTGGGGGAAACGGCCTGGGCCGCCCAGGTGGTGATCGGGCTGCGCATGACCCGGCTGGCCGGCGTGATGGCCGATCCCAAGACGGCCAGCGACCCGGAATTCCGCACCATGGTCTGGGAAAAGCTCCAGGCCGCCACCAACGCCAACCTGGCCATGGCCGAGGGCATGCGCGTGGTGCAGGACGGGCTGTGGGACTGGGGCTCCCGCCAATGGGAAGCGGCGGAGGAAGCCTGGATGAAGCTGCTGTTCACCACCGACGCGACCAAGGCCGCCGACATCCAGACCCGCTTCGCCGAGGCCAGCCTGAACGCGGCGGAGACGGCCTGCAACCACATGTTCCTGGCGGCCAGCCGGCTGGGGGGCCTGGGCCTTGCCCCCATCCACAAGGCGGCCAGTGCCAACGCCAAGCGCCTGGCGCGGGAAGCGCGGCTGCCCTTGCTTGCAGGCTAGGGCGGAACGCCCCGGCGGCGGCGGATGCGGCTGGAGACCGGCGACCGCCGGCCCGCGGGCACGTGCCCGCGTAAGCCAAGCCCGCGGATGCGGGCGCCCAGCGTCTGAGGGGGTCGTTGATCGGCAACGATCAGCGGCCGACGACATGGAACCCGAACGAGGCCCGGTCACGCCCCTGTGAACGGGCCGAAGGAGCGCCAGATGTCCGGGGGCCCGGCAATACACACGCGCCTCCGCTTCTTTCGTGGCATATTGTCGGGCAGGCTTACCCCCGGACCGCCCGCCATGCCCGACACCATCGCCACCCCCGTCGCCCCGCCTGCCGACCTGCCCACCCGAGCGGGGATCGGGCAGCGGCTGGATGCCTTGCTGAAGGGGGGCCGGGGCAAGGACCCGGTGCCGGCAGAAAGCATCCGCGGCCCCGTGCTGGCCACCCTCAAGGCGATGCTGGAGGAAGGGCGCCAGGGCATCCGCGCCCGGTTCGAATCCTCCCACCGCGGCGACGCCTGCGTGGAGGAGACGGCGGCCCTGACCGACGCCATCGTCCAGGCCCTGGCGGACTTCACCCTGGGCCACGTCTTCCCCGTGGCCGCGCCCACCAAGGCGGAAAAGCTGGCCATCGTCGCCACCGGCGGCTACGGCCGGGCAGAGATGGCGCCCTATTCCGACGTGGACCTGCTGTTCCTGCTGCCCTACAAGCGCACGCCGCGGGTGGAGCAGGTCGTGGAATACATGCTCTACCTGCTCTGGGACCTGGGCTGGAAGGTGGGCCACGCCGTGCGCTCGGTGGATGACTGCATCCGCCAGGCCGACGGCGACATGACCATCCGCACCAGCCTGCTGGAGGCGCGGTACCTGTGGGGGGAGCCGCGGCTGTTCATCGAGCTGCGCAAGCGCTTCGCCAAGGAGGTGGTGGCCAGCAGCGCCAACGCCTTCATCGAGGCCAAGCTGGCGGAGCGGGACGTGCGCCACCGCAAGGTGGGCGACAGCCGCTATGTGCTGGAACCCAACGTGAAGGAGGGCAAGGGCGGCCTGCGCGACCTTCAGACCCTGTTCTGGATCGCCAAATACGCCTACCAGGTAGAGGCGGTGCCCGAGTTGGTGGCCAAGGGCGTGCTGCTGGCGGAGGAGGCGCAGCGCTTCGCCAAGGCGCAGCTGTTCCTCTGGACCACCCGTTGCCAGCTCCACTACCTGACGGGGCGGCAGGAGGACCGGCTGACCTTCGACGTCCAGGCGGAGATGGCCCGGCGGCTGGGCTACACCAACCATGCCGGCAGCTCCGACGTGGAGCGGTTCATGAAGCACTACTTCATGGTGGCAAAGGACGTGGGCGACCTGACCCGCATCCTCTGCGCCACGCTGGAGCAGGAAAGCCGCCGCGCGCCCCGCTTCGCCTTCCTGCGCCGGGCCTTCGGCCGGGCGGAGCTGGAGGGGTTCAGCCTGGAGGCGGGCCGCCTGAACGTGCGCGGCACCACCCATTTCCGGGAAAAGCCGGTGGATTTGATCCGGCTGTTCCACGTGGCCCAGGCGCACGACCTGGACATCCACCCCAACGCGCTGCGCGCCATCACCCGGGCCCTGTCCGCCGCGGGGCCGAAGCTGCGCCAGGACCCGGAGGCCAACCGGCTGTTCCTGGAGATCCTGACCAGCCGCAAGGACCCGGAGCTGGCCCTGCGGCGGATGAGCGAGGCGGGGGTCCTGGGCCGCTTCGTCCCGGATTTCGGCCGCATCGTCGGCATGATGCAGTTCGACATGTACCACCACTTCACGGTGGACGAGCACACCCTGTTCGCCATCGGCATCCTGCACCGGGTGGAGACGGGGGAGCTGAAGGACGAGGTGCCGCTGGCGTCGGAGGTGATCCACACCGTCAACTCCCGCCGCGCCCTCTATGCGGCCATGCTCTGCCACGACATCGCCAAGGGCCGCGGCGGCGACCATTCCATCCTGGGCGCCAAGGTGGCGGAGAAGCTGTGCCCCCGCCTGGGCATGACGGAGGAGGAGACGGAGACGGTGGCCTGGCTGGTGCGCTGGCACCTGGCCATGTCCAACACCGCCTTCAAGCGCGACCTGGATGACGAGCAGACCATCAAGGCCTTCACCGACCTGGTGCAGAGCCCGGAACGGCTGAAGCTGCTGCTCTGCCTGACGGTGGCGGACATCCGCGCCGTGGGCCCCGGCCGCTGGAACGGCTGGAAGGCCACCCTGCTGCGCCAGCTCTACCGCCGGGCGGAGGAACGCATGTCCGGCCGGGTGGAGCAGGAGGCGACGGACGGCCGCGTCCAGGCCGCGCGGGCCGAGCTGGCGGCCCTGCTGTCCGATTGGCCGGCGGCGGACATGGAGGCCCACCTGGCCCGCGGCTACCCCTCCTATTGGCTGGCCTTCGATACCCAGACCCTGGCCCACCAGGCCCGGCTGATCCGGGAGGCGGAGCGGGAGCATGCGCCCCTGACCCTGGACACGCGGCTGGACAAGGGCCGCGGGGTGACGGAGGTGACCGTCTATACCCCCGACCATCCCGGCCTGTTCTCCCGCCTCGCCGGGGCCTTGGCCCTGGCCGGGGCGGACATCGCCGACGCCCGCATCTTCACCATGGCCAACGGCATGGCCCTGGACGTCTTCACCGTCACCGCCGCCGGTGGGGGCGCCTTCGACAGCGCGGACAAGCGGGCCCGGCTGGCCGCCCTGGTGCGCAACACGCTGGAGGGCGGCGTGCGCCTGACGGACGAGCTGGCGCGGCGCAGGCCCACCATCACCGGCCGCACCCGCGTGTTCCGCGTGCCGCCGCGGGTGCTGGTGGACAACACCCTGTCCGGCGCCCACACGGTGGTGGAGGTCAACGGCCGTGACCGGCCGGGCCTGCTCTATGACCTGACCCGGGCGCTCACCCAGCAGAACCTGCAGATCGCCTCCGCCAAGATCAGCACCTATGGCAGCCTGGCGGTGGACGTCTTCTATGTGAAGGACGTCTTCGGCCTGAAGGTCACCCACGCCCGCAAGCTGTCCGACATCCGCACCGCCCTGCTGGCCGTGCTGGACGACCCGGCCGCGGCGGAGGCCAAGGTGGCCAAGAAGAAGGCGGGTTAGGGCGTGTTTACGGAAACCGTAAACACGCTCCGGCGGCGACTGCCGCCGCGCCCGCCCATGCGGGCGTGAGCCAGGCCGCGGATGCGGCGCCGGCGCCTGAGGGGCGCGTCAGGCCTTCGCCAGCCTGGCCACGTCCAAGGCGGCCAGCAGGCCCAGGATCTCCTCCCGCGTGGCGCCGTTGCCGCGGACGGTGACCATCATCCGGTTGTCCACGATCATGGTGGCCTCGCCGCTCCTGGCCTCGGCGTCATATTGCAGGAAGGCCTTCTGGCCGCCCACCTTCTCCAGTTTGGCACCGCTGCTGGCCATCACCGCCGGGTTCGTGAACATGGCGGCCATCCCCTGCAACATGGGGCTGTCGGTGACGATGCTCAGCGTCATGTCGGCGTCGCCCTTGGTGTAGCGCCGCTCGGCGGTCACCCCGCCGCCGAACAGGGCGGCCGCGGCGGCCTGGCTCTCCCCCTTCTCCGCCGTCCAGCCGGCGGGGGCCGCGGGCAGCAGCTTCTCGATCCCGGCCGCTTTCTGCTGGCGGATCAGCTGGGCGGCATAGTCGAGCTGGCCCGCCGCCCCGCCGAGGTCGCCCTTCTTGTAAAGGTCCAGGGCCTCCTTGGCCGCGTCCTCCACCTCATCCGCCCAGGCGGGTGCCGCCATCCCCAGCACCGCCACGCCCGCCACCAGCAACCCCCGCAGAACACCGGCCATCGAATCCTCCCCCTGTCATGTCGGGGGATCATGCACCCGGCCGCCGGGCGCGGCGCGTGCCCGGAAGCGGGGCGGGCACGCGCCGGTGGGGTAGCACAGGCCGGCAACCCGGGCAGGGCCGCCGGCCGGTGATGCCGGCTCAACTGGCCGGCAGATGCACTTTCAGGAACTTCTCCCACGCCGTCAGGATTTGCAGGTGTTCCTGCATGGTCGAGGGGGCGTGGTCCATGTTGGGGATCTCGATGTACTCGAAATTCTTGTTGGACTTCTTCAACGCGTCGATCATGTCGCGGCTGTGCTGGACGAAGGCCTGCACGTCCTTGTCCCCGTGGATGATCAGCAGCGGGATGTTCACCCCGTCGGCCCGGTGGTAGGGGGAACTGCGCTTCAGGCCCTCCGGGTCGTTGTCATTGAAAAAGTTGCCCCGGGCCGTGTTCTTGAAGGCGCTCCAGCCGATCTCGTCATACAGGCGCGGGATGTTGGCCACGGGCGCGGTGGCGACGGCGCAGCGGAACAGGTTGCTGTCCCGAGCCGCCCCCATCAGGGCGGCGTATCCGCCATAGCTCCAGCCCAGGACGCAGACCCGCTTGGCGTCGGCGATGCCCTGGTCGGCCGCCCATTTCACGCCGTCGTTCAGGTCGTCCTGCATCTTGCCGCCCCACTCCCCTTGCCGGCCAGCACGAAGGCGTGGCCATAGCCGGCGGAGGCGCGGAAGTTCGGTTGCAGCACGGCATAGCCGCGGCTGGCCAGGAACTGGGAGTGGACCTCGAAGCCAAGGTCGTCCCGGGCGATGGGGCCGCCATGGGGCAGCAGGATCAGCGGCAGGTTCTTCGGCTCGCGCCCCGGCGGCAGGGTCAGGTACGCGTCGATGTCCTTGCCGTCCCGGGCCTTGTAGGTCACCAGCTTGCGGGTGCCCAGCGCCTCCGGCGGGATGTTGGGGTAGGTGTCGGCGAAGAAGGTGAACTGCTTGGTGTCCCGGTCGAACAGGCGGTAAACGTTCGGCTCGTTGGGGCTGATGCTCCGCACCAGGGTGAAGCGGCCGTCATTCGTCCAGTCCACGATCAGCTCGCGGCTGTCCGGGATCGCCTTGTCCAGCGCCTCTTGCAGCTTCTGCTTCTCCGGGTCCAGCCAGCGGATGGTATCCATGTCATCCGTCCAGGTGATCCCCAGCACCCGGCCGCGCCGGACGATGGCGCCGGCCACGTCGAACCGGGGGTCGGAGGCGACCTTCTGGACGAAGTCGCGGGTCTTCAGGCTGAAGGTGTAGACGGCCGCCTTGTCCCCCTCATGCCCGGACGCGACATAGACCATGTCCGGGTCGTCGGGGGAGAAACCCAGCATCTCGAACACCGGGTCGGTGTCCTTGAAGGTACGCAGTGTCTGGAAGCTGTCCTCGGGCTTCTCGCGGATCAGCACCCGCCCCTCGCGCTTGCCGTCATTGTAGTCGGAGGCGACGCGGATCTTGCCGGTGGGGTCGGGCAGGAAACTGATCTGGCCCTGCTTGGCGGCCTGCATCACCTTGTAGTCGTTGGTGTAGACATCCATCCGCACGATCTCGGGAGCGGCGAACGGGTCGTCGTCGGCCCGCACGGCCAGCACGGTCCGATCGTCCACGTACTGGAGGATCGCGCGGGCACGCAGCTTCATGGGCTTGCTGCCATCCTTGTTCACCGCAAGGATCGTCTGGTAGCGCTGGGGCAGGCGGCGGGTAGGGCCGTTGACCATCTCGACGGTGCCGACGCCCACCAGCAGGCGCTCATTGTTCATCCACTCCACCCAGCGGGTGGTGGCGCCGTCCGGCGGCGGGAAGATCTGGGCCTTGTCCCCGGGGGCCGGCTGCAGCTTGTTGATCACCGTCACCATCTTGCCGTTCAGCATGGTGACGAAGGCCACATGCGTCCCGTCCGGTGACAGGGACAGCTGCCGCACCTCCCCGCCCAGCGGCGCGGCATAGGCCGAGACGGGCGGCGGTGCCGGCTGCGCCCCGGCTGCCCCACTGGCCAACGTCCCCGCGGCGACGAGCCCCATCACGAACAGGCCCGCCGCAAACTTTCCCAAACGCATTCCCGCTCCCCTTCTTTTCGTCTCGTTCGTGGAAATGGCACCACATGGATTAAACCAAGCGGCACCATCCTGGAACATCGAAATAGCCGCCGATCCGGTCCGGGCGAGTCCCCTCGGCGGGGCGGGGCAGGCTCCCTCAAGGGGGCAGGTGGGTCTTCAGGAACTTGTCCCAGGCCTCCAGCACCTTGGTGTGCTCGGCCTCCGTGCGGGCCGAATGGTCCATGTCCTCGATCTCCAGGTACTCGAAGGGCTTGCCCGCGCTTTTCAGGGCGTCGGCCATGTCGCGGCTGTGCTGGACATAGGCCTGGGCGTCGCGGTCGCCGTGGACCATCAGCAGCGGGATGCCCAACATGTCGGCCATGTGATAGGGCGATGCCTTCCTCAGCCGGCCCCTGTCCTGCTCGAAATAGACGTCGCGGTTCAGGTTCTTGAAGAAGCTCCATTCCAACTCGTTGTACAGCCGCACCAGGTTGGCCACCGGTGCGGTGGCGATGGCGCAGCGGAACAGGCCGGGGTCGCGCATCGCCCCCACCAGGGCCGCGTAGCCGCCGTAGCTCCAGCCGACGATGCAGACGCGCTTGGGGTCGGCGATGCCCTGCTCCACGGCCCAGGCCAGGCCGTCATTCAGGTCGTCCTGCATCTTGCCGCCCCATTCCCCCGGCCGGCGACCTCGAAGCGGGTGCCGTAGCCGTAGGAACCCCGGAAGTTGGGTTGGAACACGGCGTAGCCACGGCTCGCCAGGAACTGGGCGTGCAGGTCGAAGGACAGGTCGTCGCGGGAGATCGGGCCGCCATGGGGCATCAGGATGAAGGGCAGGGACCGCGGTTCCCGCCCCGGCGGCAGGGTCAGGTAGCCGGTGATCTCCAGCCCGTCCCGCGCCTTGTAGGTCACCGCCTTGCGCGGGGTCAGGACGGCCTGGGGAATCTTCGGGAAGGTGTCGCCGAACAGGCTGAACTCCTTGGTCTGCCGGTCGAACAGCTTGTAGGACAGGGGTTCCAGCGGGCTGTAGCTCGCCACCAGCGTGAACCTGCCGTCCTTGGTCTGGTCGACGATGATCTCCCGGCTGTCGGGGACGGCCTTGTCCAGGGCGTCCTGGAGCCGCTGCATGGCCGGGTCGATCCAGCGGCGGGCGGGCAGGTCGTCCGTCCAGTCGAAGGCCACCACGCGCCCCTTCACCACATGGGCTTCCCGCACGTCATAGCGGGGGTGGGACGCCACTTTCTCCCCGAACGTCTTGCTGCGCAGGTCGAAGGCATAGGTGGCGATCAGGTCGCCCTCATGGTTCGAGGCGACATAGACCACGTCCGGGTCGGCGGAGAAGCCGAGGATATCGAAGAAGCCGTCGTTCTTCTCATCCTTCCACAGCACGTCGAACGAGTCGCCGGGCTTCTGCCGGTACAGGTAGGTCCTGGTCTGGGTACGGTCGCTGTAATCGACCGCCACCCGCACCTGGCCGGACGGGTCGGGGATGAAGCCGATCCGCCGGTCCGTGCCGCCAGCGACCCGCTCCCACCGGTTGCGATAGATGTCCAGGCGGACCACGTCCCCGTCACGGGTCCCCAGGATGGTCTGCTCGTCGACGAAATCGACGATCTGGTCCACCTTCAACCGCACCATCTCCGTGCCGTCGCGGTTGAACGCGAAATAGCCCCGGTTCCGCCAGGGAATGCTGCGGCTGGGGCCCATGATCTTTTCCACCTCTTCCACCCGCGCGACCAGCCGCTCCGGGTTGGCCCAGGTGATCCCCTTGATCTCCGCGTCGCCGGGGGCGACGAAGGACGGCTTGTCCCCGGGACCGGGCTTCACCTTGCGGATGACGATGGTCTGGCGGCCCTGCCAAGGGGTCAGGTAGGCCACGTGCTCCCCGTCCGGCGACAGGGACGGGCTGGACATGTTGGCGGGGTGGGCATAGGCGGAAATGGGGGGAGGGGCTGGCTGCGCCCCCGCCGGAACCCCGGCCGAGATTGCCAGCACCATGGCCGCGCAGCGTGCGACGGCGGAAAACGTGACCCGCATGGTTCCCCCTGTCCGGACGGGGTAAGCCTACCCCGTTATCGCGGACAGGATAGCCAGCATCCGTAAATCCTCAATGAAGCGCATATGCGTGCGCATGCGGGCCGCGATTGATCACCTTCCTTCCGCCCCGGATTTCCGCTAAGCCGCAGCCTGCCCCCGCAGAAAGCCCCGGCCGCACCCACCCATGTCCCTCGCCCGCGCCATCGCCACCGTCGGCGGCATCACCATGGTGTCCCGCGTCGCCGGCTTCATCCGTGACAGCCTGATGGCGCGCTACCTGGGCGCGGGGCCGGAGGCGGACGCCTTCTTCGTGGCCTTCCGCCTGCCCAACCTGTTCCGCAGCCTGTTCGCGGAAGGGGCCTTCACAGCCGCCTTCCTGCCCCTGTTCTCCAAGGAGCTGCACGGCCACGGCAAGCCCCACGCCCAGCGGCTGGCGGAGGAGGCGCTGGCGGTGATGGTCACGGCCCTGCTGGGCTTCAGCATCCTGATGGCCCTGGCCATGCCGGTGGTGGTGGCGGTGCTGGCCTCCGGCTTCACCGACGACCCGGACCAGTTCAAGCTGGCCATCAGCCTGTCCCACATCACCTTTCCCTACTTGGCGCTGATCTCCCTCACGGCGCTGCTGGGCAGCATCCTGAACGCCCTGGGGAAGTTCGGGCCCTTCGCCGCGGCCCCCATCCTGCTGAACCTGGTGCAGATCACCGGCCTGCTGCTGTCCGGGCCGTTGGGCATCCCGGCCCACATCATGCTGGCCTATGGCGTGCCCGTGGCGGGCCTGGCCCAGCTCATCTGGATGGCCGTGGCCTGCCACCGGGCGGGGATGGACCTCCGCCTGCGCCGGCCGACGCTGACGCCGGGGGTGCGGAAGCTGTTCGCCCTGCTGGCGCCGGGCATCCTGGGTGCCGGGGTCTACCAGTTCAACCTGCTGATCGGCACCAACCTGGCGTCCTGGCTGCCCACCGGGGCCGTGTCCTACCTGCAATATGCCGACAGGCTGAACCAACTGCCCATGGCCGTGATCGGCGTGGCGGTGGGCACGGCCCTGCTGCCGGTGCTGAGCCGCAAGGTGCAGGACGGCGACCGCTCCGGCATCCGCGACACCCTGTCCCGCGGGCTGGAGTTCGCGGCGCTATTGGGCCTGCCGGCCACGGCGGCCCTGATGGTCATGCCCGGCCCTATCATCCAGGTGGTGTTCCAGGGCGGCGCCTTCACGGCAGAGGCGACGGCGGCGACGGCGGCGGCCCTCCAGGCCTATGCCATCGGCATCCCGGCCTTT
The DNA here is from genome assembly GCF_012913305.1 of Aerophototrophica crusticola. Taxonomy (NCBI): domain Bacteria; kingdom Pseudomonadati; phylum Pseudomonadota; class Alphaproteobacteria; order Rhodospirillales; family Rhodospirillaceae; genus Aerophototrophica; species Aerophototrophica crusticola. The sequence continues at coordinate 3,399,178 of NZ_CP051775.1, forward strand.
ATCACGGCCAAGGTCCTGTCGGCGGCCTTCTTCGCCCGGCAGGACACGAAGGCGCCGGTACGCTTCGCCATCATCGTGCTGGTCAGCAACGTGTTGCTGTCCCTGGCCCTGATCGGGCCGTTGGGCCATGTCGGCCTGGCCCTGGCCCCCGGGCTGACGGCCTGGCTGAACGTGGCCCTGCTGGCCTGGGGCCTGCACCGGCGCGGGCAGTTGGATTTGGACCGGCGGCTCTGGTCCCGGCTGTGGCGCACCCTGGTGGCGGTGGCCGGCATGGTGGGGGTGATCCTGGCGGCCCTGTCCCTGCTGGACCGGTTCCTGTCCGGCCGGCCCATCCTGGTGGAGGTGGCGGCCCTGGGCACGGTCATCGTCCTGGCCGTGCTCACCTATTTCAGCCTCTGCGCCCTGACCGGCGCCGCAAGGCCGGCGGAGGTCAAGGCGCTGATGCGCCGGCCCAGGAATGGCGGGGGCACGCCCGTGGCGTCCACGCCGGGCATGCCTGAGTGAAGTCCCGGGCCGCTTGACCCGTTCCCAGGCAGCCTTCATACCTCACGCTCCCCGCCCGCCCTCCATAAGCGGGCAACCCTTTGAGGCCATGTGATGAACCGCATCTTCTCGGGCATGCAGCCCACCCGCCAGCTCCACCTTGGCAACTATCTGGGCGCGTTGAAGAACTGGGTCCGCTTGCAGGACCAGTTCGAGGCGATCTTCTGCGTCGTGGACCTGCACGCCCTGACCATCGACCACGACCCGGAGACCCTGCGGAACAACATCCGCGCGGTGACGGCCGCCTATGTGGCCGCGGGCATCGACCCCGAGAAGAACATCCTGTTCAACCAGTCCGCCGTGCCGGGCCATGCCGAGCTGAACTGGATCTTCGCCTGCCACACGCCGCTGGGCTGGCTGAACCGCATGACCCAGTTCAAGGAGAAGGCGGGCAAGCACCGGGAGAACGCGGTGCTGGGCCTCTACGCCTATCCCGTGCTGATGGCGGCGGACATCCTGTTGTACAAGGCCACCCACGTGCCGGTGGGCGAGGACCAGAAGCAGCACCTGGAGCTGGCCCGCGACATCGGCGGCGCCTTCAACCGCTACTACAAGCGCGACGACTTCTTCCCCTGCCCGAACCGCAGATCCTGGGCGAGGCCACCCGGGTCATGAGCTTGCGCGACGGCACCAAGAAGATGTCCAAGTCGGACGAGAGCGATTACAGCCGCATCAACCTGACGGACGACGCGGACACCATCGCCCTGAAGATCCGCAAGGCCAAGACCGATCCGGAACCCCTGCCGGAGACGGTGGAGGAGCTGGAGAAGCGGCCGGAGGCGGACAACCTCGTCACCATCTACGCCGCGCTCGCGGACAGCAGCCGGTCGGCGGTGCTGGCGGAGCATGCGGGCAGCCAGTTCAGCGGCTTCAAGTCGGCCCTGGCCGACCTGGCCGTGGCCAAGCTGGGCCCCATCGCGGCGGAGATGAAGCGCCTGATGGACGAGCGGACCGAACTGGACCGCATCCTCCAGCGGGGGGCGGAGCGCGCCGGCGCCATCGCCGAGAAGACCATGGGCGAGGTCAAGGACATCGTCGGCCTGCTGCGGTATTGAGCACGCCACAGCCTTGGAAGAACCGGGGGCCTGCCGGCGACGGCAGGCCCCCTTTGTTCTGGGCTTTCGAATTCGAAAGTGCGTTTCGCCGCCGCGCGACCACGTGGTCGCGGAAGCCAAGCCGCGGATGCGGCGGAGCCTGCCCCGGCCCTCGAGCCGGGGGCGACTGAGGAAACTTAGAATTTATACATCACGCCGATCTTGATGACCGGGTACCACTTGAAGTCCTCCACGTCGTCCTCCAGCTCCTGCCGCTCCCGCTCCAGGTCGGCGGCGAAGACGGGGTCGGCCGCCAGGCCGCCGGTGGCGCGCAAGGACACCTTGGGGGAACCCTGGTACAGCACGCCCAAATCGCCGATGAACTGCAGGCCCGTGCCGAAGAAGCCCGAGGTCCAGCCGATGCCGGCATAGGGGGCAAGGCGGTCGAACTCCACATTGCCTTCCAGGCTGCCGATCTGGGCCGGGGTATAGGTGCGGCCGCCGATCTGGCGCGGGCCGTTGGGCGAGGCCGTGACGTCAGCCTCGTTCCAGTTCAGCCGGGCACCGGCGGAAACGCGGAAGCCCACCAGCGGGAACGGGTAGAAATCGACGATGCCGCCCAGGGACTTCAGCTGCACGTCGGCGTCATAGTCGATGTCGTCCACGCCGAAGCTGTGGTCGAAGGACAGGGTGGCGCCGTCCACCCGGATGCCGAAGAACGGCGTGACGGAGACGCCGGCATCGATGCCCACCCCGTTGGTGGAGACGCTGGCGCCGACGCTGGCGGCCTGGGCGGGGGCCGCGGCGGCCAAGGAAACGGCCAGCACGGGAAGGGCGAGAAAGGCGGAACGCATGGGTTAATCCTGTGGGTAGGAACGGACCTGGGCGTTACGAACACGGAACGACAGGCCCTGCGCAAGCGACCAACGCCGGTCACAGCCCGATCCGGGGGCAGATGTTGCAGAACCGGAACAGATGGGCCCTGGTCGGATGGGGGACTGGACAGGCGGGGCCGCACAACCCACCGTTACAGCGCGCACCCGTGTGCGCGTAAGCCAAGCCGCGGATGCGGCGGAGCCTGCCCCGGCCCTCGAGCCGGGGGCGATCGAGGAACGAAAAAGCGTAAGCTTTTGGGAGCCCTTGCATGGAGCGTGTCCACCTGTCCGTCTGCGCCTCGCTGGACGGCCATATCGACCATGCGGGGGCGGAGACGCTGTGCCTGTCCAGCGAGGAGGACCGGCGCGACATCCACGCCCTGCGCGCCGGGTGCGATGCCATCCTGGTGGGCGCCGGCACGGTCCGCCGGGACGACCCCCGGCTGACCGTGCGCTACCCGGACCTGGTGGCCGCCCGCAAGGCGCAGGGCCTGCCGGAACAGCCGACCCGCGTGGTGCTGACCCGCACCGGCGAGCTGGACCCCGGTGCCTCCTTCTTCGCCGCCACCGGGCGGCGGGTGGTGCTGTGCCCGGAAGCCGTGTGCACGGACCTGCGGGACCGCTTCGGCCGGGTGGCGGAGGTGGTGGGCGTGGCGGAGGAAACGGCCCCCGCCCTGCTGGCAGCCCTGGCCCGGCTCGGGATAAGGCGGCTGCTGGTGGAAGGCGGAAGCTGCGTGCTGACCCTGTTCCTGGCCGCCGGCGCCTTCCACACGCTGCGTCTGGCGGTGGCCCCATTCTTCGTCGGCGACGGCCGGGCACCGCGCATGGTGGGTCCCGCCAGCTTCCTGCACGGGCCTGACAACCGGCTGCGGCTGGAAGGCACCCGCACCCTGGGCGACGTGGCCGTGATGGATTTGGTGAACCCGACGCCCAGGACCTAGGCTGCCGGCACCCGCCGTTCCGAATCCGCCGCGACCGGGGCGGGCCCCCGCAGGGGCAGGGGGCAGTCTTCCAGGCTGGCGGCGACACGGGACAGGGCGGCGGCCAGCTCGGGCCGGGCTGCCGGGGGTGCCAGCCGGGCCAGCAGGAAGGACGGGTCGCCGCCCGCGCCGGGAAGGCTGGCGGCGGTGGCGGTCAACAGGGCGCGCTCGGCCGGGCTCAACCGGCTGTCACAGCCGTTGCGGATCTCCGGCGTGCGGCTGGGAAGCTGGTGCAGCAGGTCCAACGCCTCCTCCCAGGCCAACAGGGCGTCGGCCCAACGGGGGCCGGCCAGGCGCTTGTACTCCGCCTCCACCTGGTCCCAGCAGAAGCGGCCATGGCGCCAGCGCCGGGCGGACCAGAGCAGCAATTGCTCCCCCTGCGACAGGCCGAAGACGACGGTGCCGTCCAGCGGCCCCGGGTCGGCAGGCTGGAAGGCCCGGCGGTGGATCTGGCGGATGGTCTGCTGGTCTGCCATGGCAGTCTCCTCGGTCAGCCCTGAAGCCAGGGTATTGCGAGTCATTCGCAATTGCAAGCGGGAACGCGAGCAGGCCTCCCGCGGTTGGAACGGCCAGCAAGCCCCTTCAGACCAGGAGGACCACCATGGCCAGCCATGCCCGCGGCTCAGACGCCGCCCCCACCACCGACCATGACGAGATCCGCCGCTGGGCGGAGGAACGGGGCGGCCGCCCCGCTGCCGTGAAGGGCACGCCCAAGGGGGACGATGGCGGCCTGCTGCGCATCGACTTCGGTGAGCCGGAGGAAGGGCTGGAGGAGATCAGCTGGGACCAGTTCTTCAAGACCTTCGAGGACCGGAAGCTGGCTTTCCTGCACCAGGACAAGATCGACGGGAAGCAGAGCCGCTTCTTCAAGCTGGTGAACCGGGGGTGACGCCAAGCCCCTACTCTTTCCCTGCCTCGGTCTCGGGCGGCGGCGGACCGCAGATGGCCTGGAGGGCGGCCCAGTCGGCGGACAGGTCCGGGCCGCTCCCCGCCGCGGGGCCGTCACCGCCGCGGATGGCGGCGATGCGGGACTGGATGTCCGGGTGGCTGGCGACCAGGGCCAGCCACTTGGGCTGGTCACCCACCTTCAACTGCATGCGGCCGAACAGGTCGGCGAAGGGGTCGGTGGGCAGGCCGGCGGCGCGCAGGGCGGCCACGGCATAGGCGTCGGCCTCCCGCTCATGCTCCTGGCTGTAGCCGCTTTCCACCATCTGCCCCACCGCGGCGGCCCCGATGCCGCCGCCCAGGTCGCCGGTCAGCAGGGTCAGCAGGGTGGATGACATGGCCACCCGCATCACCCGGCGCATGGCATGGCCCTCGGCCACATGCCCCACCTCATGGGCCAGCACGCCCAGCAGCGCCTCCGGCGTCCCGGCGAAGCGCACCATCCCTACGGGCACGACGATGAAGCCGCCGGGGGCGGCGAAGGCGTTGACCATGTCGCTGTCGATGACCCGGACCTGGACCGCCGGCCCGTCGGGCAGCCTGATCCGCTGGACCAGTCTGTCCAGGGCGGCGGTGCCCTCCGGCGTGCGGCATTCCGCCTTGCGGCCACCCTTCACCAGGATGCCGGTGGCCACCTCCGCCACCTGCTCGCCGATGCGCCGCTCCAGCGACGGCGGGACGAAGCCGGCCAGCACGTCGCCCAGGGCCGGCAGCACAACGAACAGCAGCAGCACGACGGACGCCGCTGCCCCGCCCAGCCAGACCGGCAGCGGCAGGTCCCGCTTGGCCTTGTGGGCCTTCAGCGCCGGCGACCGGCCCTGGCCCGCCAGGAACCCGGCCAGGGCCGGGGGCACCTCCGGGCAGGGCAGGGCCAGCAGGGCGGGGGAGTCGGCGGCAAGGCCCAGCCTGGCGTGCCCGTCCGCCCCGGCATCGGGCACGGGCCGCACCGCGGCAGCGGGCCACCGGTCCAGCTCCCGCCCGTCTTCCCGCAGCAGCAGCAGGAACCCGCCCTCACCCCGCAGCAGGACAGGCACCGACCGGCCCAGGCGGCGGTCCTCGTAAAGGGCGGTTCCCAGGTCCACGGTGTCCCCCCGTCAGAAGCCGATGTCGCCGATGGCGTCGGCCAACCCCTCACCCCGGCGGGGGGCGACGGCGCCGCGGTTCAGGAACTCATCCGCCACGGTCGGGTCGCTGGCCTGCAGGTTGGCGCAGATCAGCCGCAACGCCTCGAAGGCGAACCAGGCTTGGTTGATCATCCCCATCAGCAGCACGAAAAGGAAGGAGGCAAGGATCGGCACCAGCCCCGCGAAAACCTTGGCGCCGGGGCCATCGGCGGCCTTGATGAGCAGATAACTCAGCCCGCCCAGCACCGCCGCGGCCCCCACCAGCAGCAGCAGGTAGACCACGGCCACGTACAGGGCCTGGCGGGTGCGGATGTCGCAGCGGAACCCCGTGCCCTCCAGCCAGGTGTGGGCGGTGAAGTGGCGGAAGCGGACCAGCAGATAGCGGGCGTACAGGAACATGCCCGCCAGGAACAACACCACGGCAGGGATCCACAGATAGCCGAAACCCGGGAAAGGCGGCATGGCACCGCCCGCCTGGCGTGCCGCCGCCGCCTCGGCCTGCCAGCCCATGAACGGCAGGAAGCTTGCGAAGAAGAAGGCATAGGCCAGGGCATAAGTGACCCAGACGGCCATGTAGGCCGGCACCAGCGGCCCGGCGGCGGCGTTCGCGCCGAACCGGCCGGTCCCGAACCAGGTCACGCCCATGCGGTAATTGTACGTCCTCGCCTGCGCCCAGGGCAGGGCTAGCCCCAGGGTCACGGCCACCAGCACATAGGCCTTCAGGTGCGCCCAGGTGAAGGCCGCCCAGCCGCCATCCTGCCCGGCATGGATGCCGCGCCAGGCGGTGCGGGTCAGCAGGTAGCGCCGGGCGAAGTACATGGCCAGCACGCCCAGCACGCCGAACAGCAGGCCCAGGCCCGTGTTCACGCCGATGACCAGCAGGAACTCCGTGGGCGGCACCAGGTTCTGGATGATGGTGATCACGACGAAGACGGGCAGCAGCACCAGCATGGCCACCAGGAAGCCGATGAACAGCTCCTTGCCCGTGCCGGTATAGGCCAGCGGCTCCCCCCGCAGCCGGACCATGGACCACAGCGCCCGGCGCACCCGGGTGCGGGCCCAGAACCGGTAGATGCCCAGGGTCACCAGGTTCAGCAGCATGTTGACCAGCAGCAGGCGCAGGAACGCCCCCCTTCTGCCCTCGAACGCCACGACAGGCGGTTCCCCGCCGGTCACCGGTTCCTCGGCATACGCCACCACCATGGGCATCCCCCTGTCGTCCAGCCCTGCCCGCCTCTCGGGAAGGTCGCCTATCCCCAGCTTCGGGTATAAGCGGGACCGCCCATTGCTGTCGATGGGGGCGCATAAAGTCGCAAGCGCGATGGGGCAGGGGGCCGGAACGGTTCGGCCCTCCCCGCCGTTGCAGGTGGAAGCCCTGACGGCCCCGCAGCCCCCCCGAGGATCCCCCCATGCACTTCCATCCGAAAGCCGGCCCGGCCGCCGCCCTCTGCCTCGCCCTTTCCCTGGTGGCGACCGGCCCCGCCCTGGGCCAGGATGCCGGCAATGCCGGCCAGCAAGGCCAGGGCGAGCGCCCGGCCGGGCAGGTGAAGACGCCCAACCAGCAGATGCTGCCCCAGGTCAACCGCACCGACGAGCCGCAGCAGGTGACCGCCACCAGCGTCATGAAGGACGCCAAGGGCAAGCCGCTGGGCACCGTCGCCTTCGCGGAAACGCCCAACGGGGTGCTGGTCCAGGCCCGGCTGGAGAACGTGCCCCCCGGCCAGCACGGCTTCCACGTGCATGAGGCCGGCAAGTGCGACCCGCCGGACTTCAAGACCGCCGGCGGCCACTTCAACCCCGGCGGCAAGGCCCATGGCTACCTGAACCCCAGGGGTCCCCATGCCGGGGACCTGCCCATCCTGTTCGTGGGGGAGGACGGCAAGGGCGCCATCGACGTGGTCGCCCCCGGCCTGTCGCTCCGCCCCGGCGCCAACAGCCTGCTGCCCAGCGGCAGCCGGTCGCTGGTGCTGCATGAAGGCATCGACGACTATGTCAGCGACCCGGCCGGCAACTCCGGCGGGCGCATCGCCTGCGGCATCATCGAGGTGCCCATGGCTGGCAATGCCGGGACCCAGCCGCCCAAGCCCGGGGGGAAGTGAGGTCGCGGGCATACGGCCCGGTGCCGCGGGCCATGCCGTCGCGGCACCGGGTGGGGCGAAAGACCACACTTTGAGAATGGGTCGCAATGCCGCTTGACAGGCGGGGCGGGGGCTCGCATCGTCCGCGCAACTGCGAGTGATTTGCAGATTTTACAAGCGACCCACCCGGAGAATCCCCATGGCACTCCCCATGCGCCGCGCCCTGGCTTCCGCCGTCGGCATCGTCATGCTGGCCCTGTCCGGCACCGCCGCCGCACAGGAGCTGAACGTCTATTCCTCCCGCCACTACGACACCGACCAGCTCTTCTACAAGGCCTTCACCGAGAAGACGGGCATCAAGGTCAACCTGATCGAGGGCAAGGACGACGAGCTGATCGAGCGCATCAAGGCCGAGGGCAAGAACAGCCCCGCCGACGTGCTGGTGGCCGTGGATGCCGGGCGCCTGTGGCGCGCGCAGGAAGCCGGGGTGCTGCAGCCGGTGAAGAACGAGCTGCTGGAGAAGACCATCGCCCCGCAGTTCCGCGAGCCGCAGGGCTACTGGTTCGGCCTGTCCACCCGCGCCCGCGTCATCATCTACAACAAGGCCGCGGTGAAGCCGTCGGAGCTGTCCACCTATGAGGATTTGGCCGACCCGAAGTGGAAGGGCCGGCTGCTGATCCGCAGCTCCACCAACATCTACAACCAGTCCCTGACCGGCTCCGTCCTGGCCGCCAACGGCCCGGAGAAGACCGAGGCCTGGGCCAAGGGCATCGCCGCCAACCTGGCCCGCCCGCCCCAGGGCGGCGACACTGACCAGATCAAGGCGGTGGCCGCCGGCGAGGGGGACGTGGCCGTCTCCAACACCTATTATTTCGCGCGCCTGTCCGCTTCCGCCAAGCCGGAGGACAAGGCCATCGCCGACAAGGTGGGCGTGTTCTTCCCCAACCAGAAGGACCGCGGCACCCATGTGAACGTGTCCGGCGTGGGCGTCGCCGCCAACGCGCCGAACAAGGCCAACGCCATCAAGTTCATCGAGTTCATGGTGGGCCCGGAGGCGCAGAAGATCTTCGCCGACGGCAACTATGAATACCCGGTCCTGTCCAGCGTGAAGCCGCACCCGGTGGTGGCCGGCTGGGGCGAGTTCAAGGCCGACGCCCTGAACGCCGCCACCTATGGCAAGAACAACGCCGAGGCGCTGAAGATCATGGACCGCGCCGGCTGGAAGTGAGCCGGTCGCATTGATTGACCAGGCCCGCCGCGATCCCTCGCGGCGGGCCTTTTTATTGGGGCGCGGCGCTCTTGTCCTCCAGCCTCTGCCAGAAACTGCTGTCATGGGTGGTCAGCGGCACAAGCACCAGCCTTCCCCTCGGGATGTCCAGGGTGAAGCGGTACTGGGCCAGCAGGCCCAGGCCCACCACCCCGTCCCAGTCGCCAGGGAACAGACGGTCCCACAGGGTGGCCCGGGGGACGATGTCCAGCTCCACCTTGGGCAGGCGCTGGGGGCCGACGCGGACCTCCCCCACCGTCAGCTTCTCGAACTCCACCTCCCCGGCGGCGGCCAGGGCGCGGCTGCGGCGGCCCTCGCCATAGCGCGCCCGCAGGCCCAGGCGCTCCGCCACGTCTTCATACAGGGTGATGTCGCTGGTGGCGGCCCCGGTATCGATGGACAGGCGTACCGGCTGCCCGTCCACCCGCAGTTCCACCAGGGGCATGGGCCCGGGCAGCAGGGGCAGGGTGATGGCCCCCTCCGGCACCGGCCCGCCGGGGGGTGACAGGGTCAGGGTCCCGGCGGGCACGTCCACGGTGACGGCATAGGCATCGAACAGGGGCTGCCCCAGGAAGCCCGCCAGCGCCACGCCGCCGTCGCGGGCCAGCACGCCCGGCGGCAGCCCCACCACCGCCATGGGCAGGCCGCGCAGCTCCAGCCCGCCCAGGCCCAGGCTTTCCACCCGGGTGAAACGGGCCATGCCCAGCCCGGCCCAGCTTCCCACCAGGGCGAAGCCGTGCTGCTCCAGCCCCAGCCGCTCCGCCGTGTCGCGGCCCAGCACGTGGGTCCCGGTCAGGCCGCTGTCGACGATGAAGGTCTCCGGGGTGCCGCCGTTCACCGAGGCCTGGACCATCAGGTCGGACCCGCCGGCCTGCACGGGCAGCACCACCGGCGCGTCCAGGGCGGGCGGCGGGGGCCCGGCTGGCGGCTCGCCGCAGGCGGCCAGCAGCAGGGCCAAGGCCAGGACCAGGACAGGAAAGCGGGTCAGAGGGCAGGGTCCGCAGGGCAGGCGGGGCGGATGTCCGTCCGGGCGAAATCCTCCCCCTTGAACAGCAGCGGCAGGCCCCGTGCCCTTGCCAGGGCATAGGCGAACAGGTCGCCGAAGTTCAGCACGGCGGGGGGCGCCGCCCGGCCCTGGCCGAACCGGTGCGCCGCCTCACAGGCGATGCGCGCCTGCTCCTCGTCCACCGGAACGATGGTCAGCTTCAGGGTTGCCAGAAGGGCATGCAGCCGGGGAAGGCCGCCCTGGGGCAAGCGGCGTTGGACGACCAGCTCCAACTCAATCCGGGTCCCGGCCGACATCAGCAGCTGGTTTCCCGCCATGAAGTCGGCAAATGCCGGCCCCTCCGGCTCGCCAAGCAGGACGGCCAGGACGGACGAGGTATCGACGGCCGCTTCGCTCATTTCGGGATGCCGTACTCGTCATACAGCATCTCCCCGTGGTCGCGGGGGTCCAGGACAGGGAGCTTCCGCACCTCCGCCACCAACTCATCGATCTTACGGCGGCGTTCCGCCACCTCCTCCAGCCGCGCCTTCCGCTCCTCCAGCGCCCGGCGCACGGCGTCGGCCACGCTGCTCCCCTCCAGCCGGGCCACCTCCTCGGCCAGGGCTTCCAGGGACTGGTCGCGCATCAGCGTGTCCATCGGGGGCCTCCCGTCCTCACTGTCATGAGCGAGGATAACGCGGAACGGCCCTCGCGGGAACCGGGCCCCTCAGCCGTTCTCGTGGCCGGGGCGGCTCCTGGCGATGGCGCGGCTCAGCAGGACCACCGGCAGGATGCCGACGACGACGATGGCCAGGGCGGCGGTGCTGGCCTCTGCCAGGCGCTCGTCGCTGGCCAGGGTATAGACCCGCACGGCCAGGGTGTCGAAGTTGAAGGGCCGGACGATCATGGTCGCCGGCAGCTCCTTCATCACGTCTACGAACACCAGCAGGGCGGCGGTCAGCAGGCTGCCCTTCATGATCGGGGCATGGACCCGCACCAGGGTGCCGCCGGGGGTGTGGCCCAGGATGCGGCTGGCATGGTCCAGGGTGGGGCGGATCTTGCCCAGGCTGGCCTCCACCGTGTTCAGGCTGACCGCCAGGAACCGCACCAGATAGGCATAGACCACGGCCACGATGGTGCCGGACAGCAGTAGGCCCGTGGACAGGCCGAAGGTGGACCGCATGAAGCCGTCCAGGGCGTTGTCGAAGCTGGCCGCGGGGATCAGGATGCCCACGGCGATGACGCTGCCGGGGACCGCATAGCCCATGCCCGCCACCCGCGCCGCGCCGCGCAGCACCGGCCCGGGCCGCAGCCGCATGCCATAGGCCACCAGGGACGCCAGGGTGACCGCCAGCACGGCGGTGATGCCGGCCAGGGTCAGGGAATTGCCCGCCAGCCTCAGGAACACCGGCCCGAACAGGGCGTCGCCCCCCTCGAAGGTCATGCGCAGCAGCAGCAGGCAGGGCAGGGCGAAGCCCAGCAGGACAGGCAGGGCGCAGGCCGCCAGCGCCACGGCGGCCCGGGCGGGCCCCAGCTTGTAGCTGGGCAGGGCGCGGTATCGGCCGGTGGAATGGTGATAGCGGGCGGCCCCGCGGCTTGTCCGCTCCAGCGCCAGCACGGCCAGCACGAACAGCATCAGCACGGCGGCCAGCTGCGCCGCGGCCACCGGCTGCCCCAGGGCGAACCAGGTGCGGTAGATGCCTGTCGTGAAGGTGTCCACGGCGAAGTATTGCACGGTGCCGAAATCCGCCAGCACCTCCATCATGGACAGGGCCAGCCCCGCCACGATGGCCGGCCGCGCCAGGGGCAGGGCCACCCGGAAGAAGGCGCGCCAGGCGCCGGCGCCCAGGGTGCGGCTGACCTCCAGCACGCAGACCGACTGTTCCAGGAACGCCGCCCGGGCCAGCAGGTAGACATAGGGGTACAGCACGAAGGACAGCACGGCGATGGCGCCGCCCAGGGACCGGATGTTGGGGAACCAGTAATCGGCCCGTGTCCAGCCGAACGCCTCCCGCAGCGCGGTCTGCACCGGGCCCACGAACTGCAGCAGGTCGGTATAGACATAGGCCATGACATAGGCCGGCATGGCCAGGGGCAGCAGCAGCGCCCATTCCAACACCCGCCGGCCGGGGAAGCGGCACATGGTGACCAGCCAGGCCGTGCCGATGCCGATCACCAGAACCCCGATGCCTACCCCCAGCACCAGGCTCACCGTGTTGGCCAGGTAGCGGGGCAGCACCGTGGCCGCCAGATGGTCCCACACCCCGTCCGTAGGCACGAGCACGCGGCTGCCCACGATCAGCACCGGCAGGGCCACCAGCAAGGCGACCAGCAGCCCGCCCACCAGCCAGGGGCTGGGCAGCCAGGCAGCCAGCCGCCCGGGGGGCCGGGCGGCGTCGGGCGGGGGTCGGAATCCGGTCAGGGGTTGGTCCACCATGGGGCTGGTTGTCCCACGTCCTGCGAGCGGTTCGCAACCCCCGCGGCCCGCCGGGCTGCCCCGCCGCGACGGCTGGCCGCGTCCCCCTTGTCACGAACCCAGCTTGGCCCTTGACCCGGACGGGCTACCCATGCACCCCTTTCGGGAAGGAAGTCGCGCGCATGCAAGCGGGGGAGGAAGCCATGACGCCGGAACAGGTCAAGCTGGTACAGGCCAGCTTCGCCAAGGTGGTGCCGATCAAGGAACAGGCGGCGGCCCTGTTCTATGGCAAGCTGTTCGAGCTGGACCCGGCCCTGAAGCCCCTGTTCCGGGAAGACATGGTCATCCAGGGCCAGAAGCTGATGGCGTCGCTGGCCGCGGCAGTGGCCGCGCTGAAGGCGCCGGACGCCATCGTGCCGGTGCTGCGGGACATGGGCGTGCGCCATGCCCGCTATGGCGTGCGGGAAAAGGACTATGACACGGTGGGCACCGCCCTGCTCTGGACCCTGGAACAGGGCCTGGGCGCCGGCTTCACCCCGGCGGTGCGGGACGCCTGGGCCGCCACCTACGCCCTTGTCTCCGGCGTCATGAAGGACGCGGCGGCCACCGCCCCGGTGGGGTGAGTCAGGCCGCCACGGCGATCTGCCCTTGAGCGCCGCTGGGCCGCAATGTGATCTCCACGTCATAGCCCAGCGCGTTCAGGAATCGCAGCAGCCGTTCCAGCGTGAACCCGGCCAGCTTGCCCCGCACCAGGGATGAAACCTTTGGCTGGTCGATGCCCAGCAGTTCCGCGGCGCGGACTTGGGTCAGGCCACGGTCCTGGATCACCTGGGCGATCTGTAGGGCGATGCGGGCCTTTGCCAAGCGCAGGTCGGGTTGGTCCAAACCCAGGTCGGCGAACACATTGCCGCTGCCGCCCTCAATGGCAATCACGCCTGATGGCTCGTCCGTCATCCTGACCTCCTGCCCCGGTAATGGTCTTCCGCCAGTTTCAGCCGGCTTCTGACCAACGCGATCTCTGACTGTGGTGTCTCGATCCCACGCTTCGACTTCTTCTGGAAGGCATGGAGGACATAGACGGCGTCCGAGAAACGGACGGTGTAGACGCACCGGTACGTATCCCCTTCACCGTCCTCCACGATCTCCAACACGCCCGCACTGCCGAATCCAGCCAAGGGCTTGGCATGTGGGTGTTTGCCCCCGGTCTGAGCCGCAAAGAGGGCAAAGCCCACGGCGTCCCGGATGTCCTCCGGGAATGCCCGCACGTCCTTTCGACCGGAGCCGACCCAATAAACTGGCTTGGGCTCACGCATCCAACACCAAATTATGTCAAATCTGGCATGGGCTCAAGGCCCGCCCCTCACTTCGTGCCGAACAGCCGGTCGCCCGCGTCGCCCAGGCCGGGGACGATGTAGGCGTTCTCGTTCAGATGGCTGTCCAGGGCGGCGGTGAAGACGGGGACGCTGGGGTGGGCGTCGTGGAAGACCTTCACCCCCTCCGGCGCGCTGACCAGGGCCATGAAGCGGATCTGGGCGTCCAGCACCCCGTGGCGGTTCAGCACGTCCACGGCATGGACGGCGGAATAGCCGGTGGCCAGCATGGGGTCCACCAGGATGAAGATGCGACCCGCCGGGTCCGGCAGCTTCACCAGGTACTCGACCGGGCGCTTGGTCTCATGGTCGCGGTACAGGCCGATATGCCCCTCGCGCGCCGCGGGGACCAACTCCAGCAGCCCCTCCGCCATCACCAGCCCGGCGCGCAGGATGGGGACGATGGCCAGCTTCTTGCCCTCGATCACCGGGGCGTCCATGACGGTCAGCGGCGTCTCGATCCGCTCCGTCGTCAGCTTCAGGTCGCGGGTGATCTCATACCCCATCAGCAGGGCGATCTCCCGCAGCAATTGCCGGAAGCCCATGGTGGACCGGCTCTTGTCCCGCATGTGGCTGAGTTTGTGCTGGATCAGCGGGTGGTCCAGGATGAACAGGTTCGGGTAATCGGGATGGGTGCGCATGGGGCCCGGCCGTCAGTATCAGGATCGGCGGGAGCATAGCGTGCCGGATCGGTCCCGTCAGCGGCATCCATGACGCTGACCGACCGCGGCCGCGCGGACACGTGTCCGCATGAGCCAAGCCGTCGCGTGGCGGCACTTGGCGGCCGAGGGAACAGAAAACCAACTGTGCGGGGCAGGGATGCGCGGCACCGTGGCAAGCCGGCACTTTCCAGGGGCATCCGGTGCGCCTACCTTGCCCTGTCATGCGCCGCCATGACCGCCCCCCAAGGAAACCGACCTGACCCTGCCCCCCGGCCGTGAGCGGCTGGGCGAGGCCGGGGCCATCCGCACCCTGCTGCCTTACCTGTGGCCCGTGGGCGAATGGGGGATACGGGCGCGGGTTGTGGTCGCGCTGCTGTTCCTGGCGGTGGCCAAGGGCGCCAACGTCACCGTGCCCATCCTGTACAAGGGCGCGGTGGACGCCCTGTCCGGCGACGGGCCGCGGGACTTGGCCGCGTCCGCCGCGGCCAACCCGGCGATCGCCATTCCCCTGGGCTTCATCCTGGCCTATGGCCTGGCCCGCGTCGCCACCCTGGCCTTCGGGGAACTGCGCGATGCCGTGTTCGAGCGGGTCAGCCAGCGGGCCATGCGGCAGGCGGCGCTGAACGTCTTCCAGCACCTGCACTCCCTGTCCCTGCGCTTCCACCTGGAACGGCAGACCGGCGGCCTGTCCCGGGTGATCGAGCGGGGCACCAAGGCCATCGACAGCCTGCTGGGTACGCTGCTGTTCAACGTGCTGCCCACCCTGCTGGAAATCCTGCTGGTCACCGTGATCCTGTGGAAGATGTTCGACTGGCGCTTCGCCGTCGTCACCTTCGCCACCGTGGCCGGCTACATCGCCTACACCATCACGGTCACCAACTGGCGCACCCGCATCCGCCGCGCCATGCTGGACGCCGACACCAAGGCCAACGCCCGCGCCATCGACACGCTGCTGAACTACGAGACGGTCAAGTATTTCGGCAATGAGCGGTTCGAGGCGGAGCGCTACGACAAGGCCCTGCGGGTGTATGAGGACGCGGCGGTCCGCACCCAGTCCTCCCTGTCGCTGCTGAACGTGGGCCAGGGCTTCATCATCGCCACGGGCGTGGTGGCGGTGATGTGGATGGCCGCGGCAGGCATCGCCAACGGCAGCATGACCATCGGCGACTTCGTGGCCGTGAACACCTACCTGCTGCAGCTTTACCAGCCGCTGAACATCTTCGGCTTCGTCTACCGGGGCATCAAGGAGTCCCTGAACGACATGGAGAAGATGTTCGACCTGCTGAACGTGGAGCGGGAGGTGCAGGACAAGCCCGGCGCCCAGCCCCTGCACGCCGCGGGGGGCGAGGTGCGGTTCGAGGATGTCCGTTTCGCCTACGACGCCCGCCGGCCCATCCTTCAGGGCATCAGCTTCACCATCCCGGCCGGCAAGACCGTGGCCGTGGTGGGCCCCACCGGGGCGGGCAAGTCCACCCTGTCGCGGCTGCTCTACCGCTTCTACGATGCCACGGGCGGGCGCATCCTGGTGGACGGGCAGGATGTCCGGGACGTGACCCAATCGTCCCTGCGGGCGGCCATCGGCATCGTCCCGCAGGACACGGTGCTGTTCAACGACACCATCCGCTACAACATCGCCTATGGCCGCCCCGGCGCCACGCAGGGGGAACTGGACCGGGTGGTCTCCGCCGCCCAGATCCGGAACTTCATCGCCAGCCTGCCCGACGGCTGGGACACCATGGTGGGGGAGCGGGGCCTGAAGCTTTCCGGCGGGGAGAAGCAGCGGGTGGCCATCGCCCGTACCCTGCTGAAGGACCCGCCCATCCTGATCCTGGACGAGGCGACGAGCGCCCTGGACACCCACACGGAGCGGGAGATCCAGGCAGCATTGCGCGACGCCAGCCGCGGCCGCACCACCCTGGTCATCGCCCACCGCCTGTCCACCGTGGTGGACGCGGACGAGATCATCGTGCTGGAGGCCGGCCGCATCGTGGAACGCGGCGCCCACGCCGCCCTGCTGGCCATGGGCGGCGCCTATGCCGCGCTGTGGGCGAAGCAGCAGGACGTCAACGGCAACGGGGCGAAGGCGGCAGAGACGGTGGCGGCTGACTAAGCCGACTTTCGAATTCGAAAGTCGCGGGCTGGGACGGGCGTGTCAGGTGCCGTCCACCGCGGCCAGGAATGCCTCCAGCCGCACCCGGTCCTCCCGCGACAGGCCATAGAAGGCGGCGCCCAGCTTGTCGCCGGACCGCCAGCCGACGATGGCCTCCGCCTCCAGCTCCAGCCGGCCGGTGGCGTCGGCCAGGTACAGGGTCAGGGCGAACCGGTCCTGGGGGCTGAGGGAGCCGCGATAGCCCTGGATGCGCAATCCGGTGGCGCTGACATCCGCGACCTTCAGCAACACGCCGCCCACCTGCACCAGCCCGCTTTGCGGCTGCCAGCGCGGGGCGCCTCGTCGCTCGATGCCCAGCATGCGGGCGAGCCAGGCAGGGACCCGGCGTAAGCCGGGCTGCCCTGCCGGTTGCGCCGGGGCACGGTCAGTCTCAAGGACAGGGGCGGACCCGTCATAGTCGGGAGGCATCGGGGCACTCCACGCGGTTTACCCCCTACTGTCGCATGCAGGTCGCCGACCCGGAACGCTTCCAGGGGTGATAACCCGTTCGGGCTATCGGTCCGTGCGGCGCTCGGCGGGCATTTCCCAGGCGGGTTTGACCTGTCAACGGCCCTGGTCCATCATCCCCCCATGAAGACCGTCAACGTCCGCGACGACGACCCCACCCTGTCCGCCCTGCTCCGCGACCTGGACGCGGGGGAGGAGGTGGTGCTGGCCCGTGACGGGCTGCCGGTGGCACGGCTGGTGCGTCTGCCCCGGCCCATGTCCCGCAAGGGGTTGTATGGCTTCGCCAAGGACCAGGTGACCGTACCCGACAGCTTCTTCGACCCGCTCCCGGAGGAAGAGCTGCGCGCGTGGGAGGACGGCCCGATCTTTCCAGGCGGGGACAAGTGACGACCCTGCTGCTGGACACCCATGTGTTCCTCTGGTGGGCGGGCGGAACTGCCGCGATCCCGCGGCCGGTGGTGACCCAGTTGGAGGCGGACGGGCAGACCCTGTTGATGAGCGCGGTCAGCGTCTGGGAGATCACGACCAAGGTCCGGCTCGGCAAGCTTCCGCCCGTCGGCGACCTGGGCGCCCTGTTGGCGCGAAGCAATGTCGCGGTCATCCCCATTGATTACCAGGACGCCAAGCTGGCAGGGGAGATGGAGGGCGAGCATCGCGACCCGTTCGACCGCATGATCGTGGCCCAGGCCAGGTTGCGGAACATCGGCCTGGTCAGCGTCGATACGGCCCTGGACGTCTTCCCGATCCGAAGGCTCTGGCCCCATGCCTGACACCCTCTCCCCCGATTCCCTCGCCCCCGCCATCCTGTCCGGCGACAGGCGGGCCCTGGCCCGGGGCATCACCCTGGTGGAAAGTACCCGCCCCGACCACCGGGAACGGGCGGAGGCGCTGCTGGCCGCCTTGCTGCCCCACACGGGCAAGGGCGTGCGCCTGGGGATCACCGGGGTGCCGGGGGTGGGCAAGTCCACCTTCATCGAGGCGTTCGGCCTGCACGTCATCGGCCAGGGGCACAAGGTGGCGGTCCTGGCCGTGGACCCCAGCAGCCAGCGCACCGGCGGCAGCATCCTGGGCGACAAGACAAGGATGGAGGAGCTGTCGCGCCACCCCTCCGCCTTCATCCGTCCCTCCCCCGCCGGCAGCACCCTGGGCGGCGTGGCGCGGCGCACGCGGGAAGCCATGCTGTTGGTAGAGGCCGCGGGCTATGACCTTGTCATCGTGGAGACGGTAGGCGTGGGCCAGTCGGAGACGGCCGTGGCCGACATGGTGGATTTGTTCCTGCTGCTGCTGCCCCGGCGGGCGGGGACGAGCTGCAAGGCATCAAGAAGGGCATCGTCGAGCTGGCGGACATGATCGTCGTCAACAAGGCCGACGGCGCCTTGGCCGCCGCCGCCCGGCACGCGGTGGCGGAATATCGTCACGCCCTGTCCATGCTGCGCCCCGCCGACCCGGCCTGGCGGGTGCCGGTCCTGTCCTGCTCCGCCCTGGAGGGGCAGGGGGTGGGGGCGGTGTGGGACCGCATCGGCGACTACCGCCGCACGCTGGGCGGCACCGGCGCCCTGGACCGTCGCCGCGCCGCCCAGGCCCGCACCTGGATGTGGAACGAGATCCGCGAGAACCTGCTGTCCTCCTTCACCAACGACCCGGGCGTCCGGGCCGCGCTGCCGAGTCTTGAGCGCGCCGCGGCGGCCGGGAAGGTGACGCCCGGCATGGCGGCGCGGCAGTTGCTGGGGCTCTTCCGGGGGGAGCGGACGGTATAGCCCCTTGCCCCGGACCCGGTCCGGCCACACCTCCTGTCCATGGCCGAGTCCCGCCCAACCATCCACCTCCCTCGCCGGCGCCTGCTCACCGGGGCTGCCGCCCTGGCGGCGTTCGCGGCGCTGCCGGCCCCCGCCCGGGCCCTGGTGCCGACCCCGCGGCAGACGGCGGGGCCCTTCTATCCCACCGAGTTGCCCGCCGAGCATGACTGGGACCTGGTGCGGGTCACCGGGCGGGCGGCGCAGGCCATGGGGCAGGTCACCCACCTGTCCGGCCGGGTCCTGGCCGCCGACGGCACGCCCCTGGCCGGGGCGCTGGTGGAGGCCTGGCAGTGCGACGCCAACGGCATCTACCACCACCCCGCCGACCGTGAGCAGGGCCGGGACGGCAACTTCCAGGGCTATGGCCGCACCCGGACGGACGCGGATGGCCGCTACCGGTTCCGCACCATCCGGCCGGTGGCTTACAGCGGGCGGACGCCCCATGTGCATTTCGCCGTGGCCGCCCCCGGCCGGTCCCGGCTGGTGACCCAGATGTATGTGGAGGGGGACCCTGGCAACCCGAGGGACTTCATCTTCTCCCGCCTGTCGCCGGAACAACGGGCAGCTGTTGCGGTGCGGCTGGAACCGGCCGACGGGATCGAGACGGGCGCCCTGGCCGGGCGGTTCGACATCATCCTCGCCTGATGTCGCGGGTTGCGCGGGGCGGATGGCGCACCCGCGCTTGACTCTGTCGGGCCGCTTGGCTATCAACGCGTCTCCGCCGGGCGCCCTGGGGTGTCCGGCGCAAGATTTTCTATGGGTAACGCGACCTCTCCACCCCCTTGGGGCCGGATGTCGCCAGCAGCAACGCCAGTAGCGAAAAAGGGTGTTCCGATGTCCCGCAAGTGCGACGTGACCGGCAAGGGTGTGCAGACCGGCAACAACGTCTCCCACGCCAACAACAAGTCCCGTCGGCGCTTCAAGCCGAACCTGCAGGAGACGTCGCTCCTGTCCGACGCGTTGGGCCGCATGGTGCGCCTGCGCCTGTCCACCAACGGCATCCGCACCATCGAGCACAAGGGTGGCCTGGACGCCGCCCTGCTGGACATCGCCGACGCCAAGCTGAGCGACGATGCCCGCAAGGTGAAGAAGCAGATCAAGAAGGCGCTGGAGTCCAAGTCCGCCGCCTGAAGCGCGGCTGGCTGCTGACCCGCTGCCGTCTGGCTTGACCGGCCCCGCGCCGCCCCCGGAAACGGGGTGCCCGGCGCGGGGTTGTTCCTTTTTGTGATCCCCCAGGCGCCGGGCGGCCGCATCCGCGGCCCGTTGCGTATGCTGGCATTCGCCAGCGGGGGGCTTGCGCGCACCCGCGTGCGTGGGGCCGCCGCCGCGGCCCTGCCGATGCCGACAGGCTCCGCCTGCCGTCATCGGCTTTTCCGGTGAAGGCCCATGCCCCTGAACCCTGCCGACCTGGTCGCCGCCCTGCATGCCGTGCCGCCGGAGCTGCTGCTGCTGGCGCAGGCGCTGTTCTGCTTCGGCACCATCCTGCTGTTCGCCCGGCTGTTCGGGGCGCCGGGACTGTATCTCTACATCGCCGTGGCCGTGATCGCCGCGAACGTGGAGGTGCTGAAGGCCGTGCAGTTCAGCGTCTATGACCACCCGGTGGCGATGGGCACGGTGCTGTTCAGCTCCACCTACCTGGCCACCGACATCCTGACGGAGCATTACGGGCGGGACGCGGCGCGCAAGGCCGTGTTCCTGGGCTTCGCCGCCTACCTGCTGTTCACCCTGCTGATGGTGCTGACCCTGGGTTTCCGGCCTTTGACGGCGGAGCAGGCGGGGGCGGACATGGCCTGGGCCCTGCCCATGCAGGACCACATGGCGGCCCTGTTCCTGCCGGCCCCGGGCCTGTTCGCGGCGGGGATGACCGCGTACCTGTGCAGCCAGCTGTTCGACGTCTGGGTCTACCAGCGCATCCGCGGCGCCACGGGGGACAAGCACCTGTGGCTGCGGAACAACGGCAGCACCATGCTGTCCAGCCTGGTGGACAACGTGATCTTCTCCGTCCTGGCCTGGGTGGTCTTCGCGCCCGAGCCGGTGGGGTGGGAGGCGTTGCTCCACACCTACATCCTGGGCACCTACCTGCTGCGGGTGGGGTTGAGCCTGCTGGACACGCCCTTCATGTACCTGTCGCGGCTGGCTGTGGGCCGACCGGGGCTGGCAAGCTGACCCCAATGGGCTTTGACCCAGGGCGTGAGGCCTTGACCCATGCCCGTTAAGGCCGGCGACTGCCCGCCCGCGCCCCCATGGGCGCCTGATACCAGCCGCCGTTGATCGTGACCGATCAACGGCCCCTCAGGCGCCGGGCGCCGCCATCCGGCGGCTTGGCTCACGCGGGCATGGGCCCGCGGGCCGGCGGTCGCCGGCCTCCAAGCGCATGAGTCAAAAACTCATGCGCTTGGTATAAGCCAATGGCGCGGATGCGCCCGCCCGGCGTTTGAGGGGGCACGAACAGGTCTGAGGGGCGGCGCCGGGGTCCGGCGCCGCCCCGGCCTGTCAGACCTTCAGGAAGCCCATGGTGCCGGTGGCGGAACCGATGCGGCTGTCCAGTTGGACCAGGTACTTGTAGCTGGCCAGGAAATGACGGCCCGTGTTGACGATGCCGTTGGCGCTGGGCTTCGCCAGGCGGGCAAAGGCCGGGACCGACGCCTGCTTGCCGCACTGGTCCATGTTGAAGCCCCAGCTCATGCCGCCCACGGTCACGCTCACCCCCACGCCGGGGATGAACTGGAAGCCCCCGTTGGGGTTCGGCTCCTGCCACGCGGTGGGGGAGGGCGGCGGCTCTGCCGGCGGGTTGGTGTTCGGGGTGACGATGGTGTAGTCGATGCCCGTGTCC
This sequence comes from Aerophototrophica crusticola, assembly GCF_012913305.1. Classification (NCBI taxonomy): domain Bacteria; kingdom Pseudomonadati; phylum Pseudomonadota; class Alphaproteobacteria; order Rhodospirillales; family Rhodospirillaceae; genus Aerophototrophica; species Aerophototrophica crusticola. Next base: position 3,420,703 of record NZ_CP051775.1, read on the forward strand.
ATCAGGAACGGCACGGTGGCCGTGTAGGTGGGCAGGCCCGGGCCGGTCAGGGTCACCTGTGCCGCGGCGGTGCGCTGGCCCAGGGCCGAGGTCACCGGCGCCTGGGTGAACTGGGCCAGGGTGTCCTGCCCATAGCCGAACCAGACCCCGTATTGGTCCAGGATGTAGCCGGCGGGGTAGCTGCCGTTCACGATCCCCGGCACGTTCAGGAAGACGTTCATGGCGTCCAGGTCGGCAAAGCGCGTGCTGACCCCCATCATGGACACGCCGGGCGAGCTGGTGCTGCGGAAGACGGTGATCGGCGCGGGCGTGGTGAAGCTGGCCCCGTTGCCGCCGGTCACGGTGGCGGTGACCTGGACCCACTGGCCCTCATACTGGTTGCCGTCGCTGGAATAGTTGGGGGCCGGGGTGTTGGGCTGGGGATCGCAGACGGTATAGGTCCCTTCCGGCAGCAGGTTGCTGCCCACGTTCATCCAGGGGGAGCCGGTATCCATCAGCAGCAGGTGCTGGGTCTTGCCCCCGTCGAACGACACGTTGAAATCATAGGCCTTCAGGACTCCGCCACCACCAGAAGCATAGGTAAGGAACAGTCCCTGATTAACAGCCGTCATGGTCGGACTCCCCAAATCAAGATAAATGGTGTGTAAACGGCCAGAAACCCACCACAGGGCGTGCTCTGGTAATATTACTTATGCCGAAAGGCTAGGGGGCGGGACAGTGAAATTTGTGCAACCGGCCTTCCGGCCCTGCCCGGTGGGCAACCCTGCCTGTCCCGGGCGGCCCCGGGCTGGAGGGGCGGGGCCGGCCATGCTATGCAACCCGGTCCGCCCGCTGCCGCGGACGCCCCCATCGCAATGCTGACGGTCCCATGTCCCGCTATCCCGGCTTCGCCTTCGACATCCTGCACCGCGACCCCGCCAGCCAGGCCCGGCTGGGCCGGCTGACCACGCCGCACGGGGCGATCGAGACGCCGAACTTCATCTTCTGCGGCACCAAGGCGACGGTGAAGGGCGTGACGCCGGACCAGCTCCGCGCCGAGCAGACGGACATCATCCTGTCCAACACCTACCACCTGATGATCCAGCCGGGGGCGGAGGTGGTGGCGGCCATGGGCGGCCTGCACAAGTTCATGGGCTGGGACGGGCCCATGCTGACCGACAGCGGCGGCTACCAGATCTTCGCCATGGGCCATGGCAGCGTGGCGGACGAGGTGAAGGGGCGTCGCACCACGACCCGTGAGAAGACCCTGCTGAAGATCACGGAGGAGGGGGCCAAGTTCCGCAGCTACATGGGCGGGGAGCACCTGTTCCTGACGCCGGAGAAGAGCATCGACATCCAGCGCAAGCTGGGTGCCGACCTGATCGTGCAGTTGGACGAGTGCACGCCCTTCCACGTGGACCGCAACTACACCGCCCGCTCCATGCGCATGTCCCACCGCTGGGGCGACCGGTCCTTGGCGGAGTTCGAGCGCGGCGGCGGCCTGTCGGCCAACGGCCTGCCCCAAGCCATGTACGGCATCGTCCAAGGCGGCGTGTACCCGGACCTGCGCAAGGAAAGTGCCGAGTACACCAAGGACCGGCCCTTCTTCGCCACCGCCGTGGGCGGGTCCCTGGGGGCCCACAAGGAACAGATGGTGGAAGTGGTGGCCATGGCCATGGCCCATGTCCATGCCGAGCGGCCGGTCCACCTGCTGGGCATCGGCGGCATCGTGGACATCTTCGCCGGGGTGCGGCTGGGCATCGACACCTTCGACTGCGTCAGCCCCACCCGCATCGCCCGCCACGGCTGGGCCCTGGTGCCGGGGGTGAAGGGGGAGCGGCTGAACCTGCGCAACGGCCGCTTCAAGTCCGACCCGGAGCCCATCGACGCATCCTGCGGCTGCTACGCCTGCCGGAAGTTCAGCCGCGCCTACCTGCACCACCTGCTGAAGGCGGAGGAGCTGCTGGCCATGCAGCTCGTCTCCCTGCATAACATCCACACCATGAACCGGCTGATGCGCGATGTCCGCGAGGGACTGCGGACAGGTACGCTGGACGCGGTGGAGCAGCGCTGGGTATGGCGGGAATGACGGGGACCGGGACCCGCTGACGCAACCGGCCCGGCAGCGAAGCCACAGCCCCGTGCCATTTCGGGGGTGTGGTCACGCGGTGGGTGCCACGTCAGGCGAAGTGCGCTATGTCTTTAGGGCGTAGTGCCCGCGGATGCGTGGCCCTTACCCAAGGCGTCAGCCATGTCCCCCACACCGCCGTCCCAGGCCGGCCTCAGCCCCGTCATCGACGAACATCTCCGCTGGCTCACCCGGTGGCACCGGGCTGTCTTCTTCCCGGCGGAGTGCGGCCTGTCCGGGCCCGACGCGGCCCCCATGCCCATGGGGTTCATCCTGTGGGTGAAGCGGGCCAAGGACAGCGAGCTGACCGACCAGCCCGCCGTGGACCGGCTGGTGACCTTGCATGAGCAGCTCCACCGCATGGCGCGGCTGGTGCTGATGCGGGTGGCGGAGGGCACGCCCTGTGGCCACCAGGCCTATGAATCGGTGGCGGAGAAGTTCGACGAGTTCATCCAGCAGTGCCGCCGCTTCGAGAAAGCCTTCAGCATGGCCGGCAGCGGCATCGACCCGCTGACCGGCCTGCGCAACCGCACCGGTTTGCAGGAGGAGCTGGAGCGGGAGCTGAACCGGTTCCGCCGTACGGGCAAGCCCTTCTGCCTGGCGCTCTGCGACCTGGACAAGTTCAAGTCAGTCAACGACACCTATGGCCATGACGCGGGCGACCGGGTGCTGGTGGCCGTGGCAGGTGCCATCAACCGCGGCATCCGCAGCTTCGACGAGGCCTTCCGCCTGGGCGGGGAGGAGATGCTGATCCTGCTGAAGGACACCAGCCTGCCCGAGGGCATGATGGTGCTGGAACGGCTGCGCGCCGACATCGCCGCCCTGCCGGTGCACCTGGCGGACGGGCGGACCTTGTACGTGACGGCCAGCTTCGGCCTGGCGGAGAGCCGCCTGGACCTGACCCTGGACGCGCTGGTGGACCAGACCGACCAGGCCCTCTACGAGGCCAAGCGCACGGGCCGCAACCGCATCGTCACGGCGGCGGCCTTGAAGGCGGCGGTGGGGTAAGGCTTGGCTTCGTAGGTCGGATCAGCGGCCGACAGGCCGCTGATCCGACCTACGGGGCAATTAAGGTACGCGCGTCTCGACCAGCACCCAGTTGGGGTTGGTGGCGCGGGTGTTGCGGCTGAAGGTCCAGATGTCCACCACCTCCTCCGCCGTGCCGTCGCCCTCCACCGGGTTGCCGTTGGCGTCCCGGGTGACGTTGATCTGGTGGGTGGTGAAGGTGACCGTGCAGAAGGCGGTGCGGCCTTCCAGCCGGGCGGCGGTCATGTCCACGGACTCGAAGGATTGGATGACCGTGTCCAGGCTCTCCCCCGCCTGCTGGCGCTTGCGGATGGCCTCGGCGAAGTTGTCGTAGACCTCGTCCGCCAGCAGGGGGCGCAGGGTGGCGGTGTCGCCGGCGGCGAAGGCGCTGACGATCATCTCGAACGCCGCCTTGGCGCCCTGCAGGAAATGCTTCTCGGTGAAGCTGGGGTCGGCGGTGCGGATCTGCTTGATGCCGTCGGCCACGGACACCGGGCCGGTGAAGGCCGGCGGCTCCGCCGCCAGGTCCGGCGCCACGCGGCCGGGCAGGGGGACCACGTTGTCGGCCTTGTCGCCCAGGGGGCCGCGGCCGGCGGGGGGCGGGGCGATGGGGTTGGGGCGCTGGCGCTCATCCCCATGGCGGCGGCCCAGCACGCTGCGCAACCGGAACACCAGGAAGGCGGCCACCATGGCGAAGATCAGGATGTCGATGAAGAAGAACCCCTCGCCCATGTGCCAAGCCGTCCTGTCTGTCGTGACCGAAGTCCCGGGGATGGTGACCGCGCCTCAGGTTCGCACGGAATCGGCCCGCAAGGAACCTGTCCGTTGGCCCCATGGCCCCTTACATCCGGGGCCGCGGCGCATTACCTCTAGCCTTGCCAGCGGCCGCGGTGCCGGTGGAAAGAGTGCCGGCGGCGGCCCTGGGCTCTAATCAACCATCGCCGCCGGGGGCGGTTCCGGGAGGCCGGGATGGCCCCGAACCCAAGGGTTAGATAGGCCCCCGGTCAACAAAGAGCAAGGCGCCCCATGCGTTTCCTCCTCCCCTTCCTGCTGTTGCCGTTGGTGGAGATCGCCGGCTTCGCCTATGTGGGCGACAAGGTCGGCGTCCTGAACACGGTGCTGTTGGTCATTCTGGCCGCCGTGGCGGGCATCGCCCTGTTGAGGCGCCAGGGGCTGGGCACCCTGCGGAAGGCGCAGGAACGCATGGACCGGGGCGAGCCGCCCCTGAAGGAGGCGTTCGACGGGCTGTGCCTGGCGCTGGCCGGCGTGCTGCTGGTGATCCCGGGCTTCGTCACCGACATCCTGGCCCTGCTGGTCCTGCTGCCCCCGGTGCGCGGTTGGCTTTATGGCCGGATCGCGCGGGCCGTGCGGTCCGGCCTGGTGCAGGGGGAGATGCGCGCCGGCGGCACCACCGTCTGGCGCTCCGGCGGGCGCCCGCCCTACAGCGACACCACGGTGATCGAGGGCGACTTCCGCGAGGTCCCGCAGGCCGACCCCGAACAGGACACCCTGCCACCCCCGACAGCCGCTGGCGCCCGCCGGGGCGGTGAAGGGTTGACCGAGGACGCAGCATTCTATGTCTCCCCCGCGCAGGCGGGGGTGCACGGTTCTTCAACGACAGAGACGACGGACACCGGGTCCAAAAATGTGGGCCCCCGCCTTCGCGGGGAAGCGGTCGTGCCAGTCACAGGCGGTTCGGCCCCAACCCAGCGGCTGTGGGCTCGATTCCGGCATCCATCAGGGCGTTGAGGTGCTCGTGCCGCGGGTCCATGCGCGCAGTCTCCAACGCCTCCTTCAGGTGCTCCGGAAGCTCAGAGGGATGGAACGCGCGGCTGCGTCGGACGCTATCGGGCGCACGGTCCCAGGGCTCGGGCTTTCCTTGCATGGCCATCGTCCTTCCCTTCATCGCGGCAGCACCACCCGCACCGTCGTCCCGGCACCGGGCCGGCTGCGGATCGACAAGTCGCCGCCGTGGAGTTGGACCAGCATGCGGGAGATGGGCAGGCCCAGGCCCGCGCCCTCCTGCACATGCTTGGTGAAGTTGCTGACCTGGCGGAAGGGTTCCAGGGACAGGGCCACCTCCGCCGGGGTCATGCCCACGCCGGTGTCGCGCACCTCCAGGGCCACCGCGTCCGGCAGCGCCTCGGCGGACACTTCCACCCGGCCGCCGCGGGGGGTGAACTTCACGGCGTTGGTGACCAGGTTCAGCAGGACCTGCTTCAGCCGCACCGGGTCGGCGGACAGGGGCGGCAGCGGCACGGGCAGGCTGGTCAGCAGCTCCACCCCCTCCACCTCCGCCCGCGGGCGGGCCAGGGCCACGCTCTCTTCCACCAGCACGGCCAGGTCCACCGGCTCGGGGCGCAGTTCCAGCCGCCCCGCCTCGATCCGGGCCAGGTCCAGCATGTCGGTCACCATGGCCAGCAGGTGCCGGCCCGAGGCGTGGATGTCGCCGATATATTCCCGCTGCTTCGGCGTCAGCGGCCCGAACAGCCCCGCCTCCAGCACCTCCGAGAAGCCAAGGATGGCGTTCAGCGGCGTGCGCAGCTCATGGCTCATGTTGGCCAGGAAGCGGGACTTGGCCGCGTCGCTGGAGCGCAGCCGCTCGTTCAGTTCCGCCAGCTGCCGCATGTGGCGCAGGATCACGTCGTTGATGGCATGGCGCAGGCTGCGGGCGATGTCCGGCTCCCACCCGGCCCAGGGCTGGGCCTGGCCGCGCCTTTCCTCCACCCACCGCTCGAAGCTGGCGCGGGGCAGCACCGCCGCCGTCCCGTCCTCCCGCCGTTCGGCGGGCTTGTGCGGGTTGCCGCCCCAGACGATGAGCTGGGCCTCCTCCGGCCGGAACCACAGCAGCCAGTCATCCGCGTCCGCCGCCAGCCGCACGGCCAGCAAGCCGCTCGCCACCTCCCGGTGCTTCTCCAGCGCCGGGCAGAGGGACGGCAGGGCGTCGGTCATGAAGATGCCGTCATCCACCACCTGGTCCCGCAGCCAGCCCGCCAGGGTGCCCAGGGCCGTCTCCGGCGGGGTCCGGCCCACACAGGCGGCCCGGCCCTGGTAGAGGATGGCCGCCCCGCCCCCCTGGAACAGGGCGCTGATGTCGTCCGGCCCCTGGGTCAGGGCCAGCAGGAAGTCGGTTGACCCCGCCATCTGCGCGATGAGCCGGTTCAGCCGGTCCGCGTCGGCCCGCCGCTCCCGCGTTGCCTGGGCCTGGAGGACGGAGGCGATGCGTAGGCCGAACGCCTCTGTCAGGGACAGGGCCGCCGCCCGCCGCACCGGGTCCACGAAGTGGGGCAGCCGGTGGTGGAAGGTGGCCAGGCCCCAGAGCTTGCCGTCCTGCAGGATGGAAATGGACATGGACCCGTTGACGCCCATGTTCCGGTGGTATTCCAGGTGCACCGGCGACAGGCTGCGCAGCCGCGACAGGCTGAGGTCCAGCGCCTCCCCCGCCGCCGCGCCGTCCCCGGCCAGCAGCGGCACGGGCACATAGTCCCGGTCGGGCACATGGCGGATGGGGCTGCGCACATACAGGTCCCGCGCCTGCCGTGGGATGTCGGAGGCGGGGAAATGCAGCCCGGCGAAGGACTGCTCCCAGTCGGGCACCTTGTCCTCCGCCAGCACCTGGCCGTGCCAGTCCCGGTCGAAGCGGTAGACCAGCACCCGCTCGAACCCCGTCAGGTCCCGCAGGGCGCGGGCCATGGACTGGGCCAGCTCCACCAAGCCGGCGTTGCGCCGCATCGCCGCCATGCCCCGTTGCACGACCGCGGCGGTGCGGACCCCCTGGCCGGTGTCCACCCCCACCAGGGACTCCAGCTCCAGCAGCAGCCGTCCGCCCCAGCGGTGGGCGGACAGGTACAGGGGCTGGCCGGTGCGCGGGCAGCGGACCTGGTCCTCCCAGCTCTGGCCTTCCGCCAGCAGCCCGTCGGCCATGGCGCGGCGCAGGGCGGCGGGCACCCCTTCCGGCAGCAAGGCGTCCAGGGGCAGGGCGCGGTCCCCCGGGGCTTCAAGGCCCAGCAGCTCCCAGGCGTTGGCGCTGCAGGCCGTGACCGTCAGGCTGTACGGGTCCAGGGCCAGCAGGGCGCCGAAGGGCTGGATGGCGCCCGGCAGGTGGATGCGTTCCCGCTCACAGACGGACAGGTCCAGCATCGCCCCGTCCACGGTGACGTTGGACCGTTGGGCGACGATGCGTTGCGCCTCCGCCGGACGGTAGGGTTGCAGCCGCTCGATCACCCGGACCAGGATCCAGTAGCGGCCCGGCTCGGCGGCGTCCCGCATGTGGATGCCGACCCGCACCGGGGCCATGTGGAAATCGAAGACGAAGGTGAAGCCCACATCCAGGCTGCCGCGGGCCACCCCCTCGGCGAAGCGGCCCTGGAAGCCCGGCATGTTGGTGCAGGGGGCCACGTCGCGGAAAAAGTCCCGGCCGACCACCCGTTCCGGCGCGCGGCCGGACAGCTGGCTTTCCGCGCGGTTGTAGCGGTGGATGATGCCGTTGGCGTCCACCTGGATGGCGCCGAAGGGCAGCTCGTCGAACTGCTCCGGCGACAGGTCATCCAGGGCGAAGCCGCGGAAGACCTCGCCGAAGTCCCTCCCCGCGTCCGAACCCATTCCCGACCCCGCGGTTACCTGCCGACATGACACACGCGGGAATTGTCTACCGGAAGTACCCCCTTGGCAACCCACCTTCCGGCCCGGGCCGGATCAGGGCGCGCCGGCCATCCAGTCCCGCAGGGCGGTGAAGGCAGACAGGGCGCCGGCCTCCGCCCCGTCGGCCCAATCGGCGGGCAGCCCGTCCAGCCAGGCGCGGCAGAGCTGCCATTGCTGGCTGGCGGCGGGGTCGTCGGCGTGGAAGCTCAAGGAACCCGCGACCTCCGGCCCCAGGCTGTCGCGCAGGCGCCGCGCCACCACCCGGCCGCCCAGCAGGCTGCCGTCCAGCAGGTAGGCCACGCCCGCTGCCGCGGGGGTGATGTCCAGCCCCGGCGGCAGGGGCGCCAGGGGCAGGCCGCCCACCCGCCCCTCGTCCCAGCCCAGCCGGAACAGGTCGGCCACGATGCTGCCCGCCTGGGGCAGGGGCAGGAAGCCCAGGGCGCCGTCCCGGTCGGCTTCCGTCACCGCCGCCTCCAGCGGCCCGATCACCCCCAGCATGCGGGCCAGGGTGCGGGCATAGGTGTCCCGGTCCAGGTCGGGCGCCATCAGCCGGGCGGCGAAGGGCAGGGACTCCGTCTGCTGGTGGATCACTTCGGTCGCCGCGCGCAGGCGCTGGCTCAGGGTCGTGTCGGCCATGGGCATGCCTATTCCCGCACCGGGGCGGCCTGGGCCGGGACCGGGGGAGCGTCCTTGGCGGCGGGGTTGGTGGCCGCCTCCGCCGCCAGGTCGGGCCAGTTCACGCGTGAGGCGATCAGCGCCTGGGCCAGCCGCCGGTCGCGGCCATAGACGTCGCCGCGGAAATCCACCGTGCCGTCGGACTCCACGAAGGCGGTGATGTAGGTGATGTGCACGGGCAGGGACTGCTTCAGCCGGATCACCTGCCGCTGGCCCGACGCCAGCGCCTCATCCAGCTTGACCCGGTCCCAGGACGTGGTGCCGGTGACGCGCAGGATGGCCTCCGCCAGGTCGAACGGGTTCTCCACCCGGATGCAGCCATGGCTGAAGCTGCGGGTGGCGCGGCCGAACAGCTTTTTGGACGGGGTGTCGTGCAGGTAGATGTCCCACTGGTTGGGGAACATCATCTTGATCCGGCCCAGGCTGTTCTTGTCCCCCGGCTCCTGCCGCACGCGGTAACGGAAGGTGCGGGGCGTCAGTTGGGCCCAGTCCACCGTCTTCGGGTCCACGGGCACGGCGCTTTCCGTATAATCGGACAGCAGCACATAGCCCTCCCGGGCCAGGTAGGTCGGGTCCTTCTTGGCTTTGGGGAAGATCTCGTCCCGGGCGATCTTCACCGGCACGTGCCAATAGGGGTTCACCTCGAAGAAGGTCATGGTCTCACTGAACACCGGCGTGCGGGTGCTGGTGGCGCCCACCACCACCCGGGTCTGGTGGACGACCTTGCCCTCCTCGAACAGGGCCAGCTCGAAGGCGGCCAGGTTGACGATCAGGTAACGCCGGCCGAGGTCGTCGGGCATCCAGCGCCAGCGTTCCATGTTCAGCTTGATCTGGCCGATGCGCTGGTCCACCGGCACGTTCAGGGCCGCGAAGGTGCCCTTGCCCACGGCCCCGTCCGGGTCCAGCCCGTGGCGGCGCTGGAAGGTGACCACCGCCTTTTCCAGCTCCGGGTCATACAGGGTGGGGTCCTCCGGCAGGGGGGCGTCCCCCGGGTACTCCCCCGTCACCTTCAGCCTTTCGCGGATGGAGGGCACGCGCGGGTCCGCCTGGCCGGGCTTCAGCGTCTCCCCCTCCGACTGCACCCGCGGCCAGCCGCCGGCGGCGGCCAGGTCCCGGTAGCGGGCCAGGGCGTCGCGCAGGCGCACATACTCGATCCGGGTGGGCAGCAGGGTGGCCAGCACCGCGCCGGGGTCGGCGGCGCCGGTGACCTTGCCTAGCAGGGCCAGCGGGTCCACGCCCCGCCGCTCCACGAACAGCTCCGGGTCCACGATGGACGGTTCCAGCCGGCCGCTGGCCAGGTCGCGGCCCAGGGTCAGGGCGCCCTTGGTCAGCAGCAGCTCCAGCTCCGCCAGGGCGTCCGGGCTGTCGCCCCGCTCCAGCAGGGCGGCGATGCGGTTGACGCCGTAATCCTTGGGTTCCAGCCCCTCCAGGGCGGAAGCCTTCAGCGCGGCCAGCATGGCGGCGGCGCGGGGGCCCGGCTTGCCGCCCTCCAGCCAGACCGGGGCCATGTTGCGGGATTCATAGAACTTGCCCAGCAGGACAAGGTCCTGGCCGTCCCGCTCCCCCGCGGGCTGCCCACGCCCTTGGTCAGCCGTTCCTGCATGGCGGTGCCCAGGCCCGGCGCCGGGGCGGCGGCCACCGGCGACACCGCCAGCGCCAAGCCCAGGCAAGCCCACAACAGACACCGACGCATGGGGACACTCCCGACCATCAAACCGTGCGGTCAGGATACAGCCATTCCCGGCGGAGAGAAGGGGGCGGGGCACAGGCCGGTCATGCTTGTCACGATATTCGTGTCCCCTCAGGCGCCCCCGGCTCGGGGGCCGGGGCAGGCTCGCGCCGCCCATAGGCCCGCAGGAACACGTCCACGGCAGCCCGGGCGCGGGCTTCCATCGCCGCGGGAGAGGTATCGGTGCCGATGCCCAGGACCATGCGCATCTGGATCTGGCCGTTGACCAGGCCCAGGAACTGCTCCGCCGCCGCCAGCGGGTCGGGCACCCGCAAGGCCCCCTGCCGGTCCATCCGGGACAGGTAGTCGGCCAGGCGGCCCAGGGAACGGCGGGGACCCACCTCGAAGAAATGGTCGGCCAGCCCGGGGAACTGGCCCTGCGCGCCCACCAGCACCCGCAGCACGCAGGCATAGTCCGGCAGGGTCAGCAGCTCCAGGAAGCGCAGGGCCAGGCTGTGCAGCACCGTCTCCACGCCCGCGTCGGGGGCGGCGTTCACCAGCGGTTCGGTCAGTCGGTCGGAACGCCGGCGGACGATGGCCTCGAACAGCAGTTCCTTGGACTCGAAATGCTTGTAGATGGTCTGCTTGGACACGCCCGCCTCCTCGGCGATCCGGTCCATGCTGGCGGCATAGCCGTCGGCCACGAACACAAGCTGGGCGGCGGCCAGGATGGCGTCGCGCTTCCTGGGGTCGGGCGGGCGGCCGGGGCGACGGGCGCCGGTCTCTTCCGTGTCGGTGGTCATCGGGTCCTCAATGGGCACCGGAATCGGTGGCCCCGCGCAGCACCGGGCGCTTGACGAAGGGCAGGGTGGCCAGGGCCAGCACGAACACCATCCCCATCAGCAGGAACACGTCGGCGAAGACCATCACCGTGGTCTGGGCCCGCAGGATGCCCGCCAGGGTACGGACGGCGCCCAGCTCGGCGTCGCCGGGCAGGGTGGCGGACAGGCGGGCCTGCATGGCCTCCAGGAAGCCTGCCACCTCGGGCCGGCTGGGGTCCAGCCATTCCGCCAGCCGCTGGCTGTGCAGGGCGGTACGCTCCGTGATCACCGTGTTGATGCCCGCCAGCCCGAAGGCCCCGCCCAGATTGCGCATCAGGTTGAACAGGCCGGAGGCGTTCTTCACCTCCTCCATCGGCAGGGTGCCCAGGGCCAGGCTGGTGATGGGGATGATGCAGAACATCAGCCCCGCCCCGCGCAGCACCTGCGGCAGGAACCACTGGTCGAAGCCCCAGTCCGCCGTGACCGGGGTGCTGATGAGGAAGCTGGTGGCCAGCAGGATGAAGCCCACGGCCAGCACCTTGCGCACGTCCACCTTGGACGACAGCACGCCGGCGATGGGGCTGGACAGGAACTGGCAGACGCCGGTGACGAACATGGTGGCGCCGATCTGCTGGGCGTTCAGGCCCCGCACCTGGCCCAGGAACAGGGGCAGCACATAGACCGAGCCATAGAGCCCGATGCCGATGATGAAGCCATAGACGCTGCCCATGGCGAAGTTGAAGTTGCGAAGCGCCCTCAGGTCCACGATGGGCTGGCGGTAGGTCAGCACCCGCCACAGGAACAGCACGCCGGACACGCCGGCCAGGATGCTGAACCGGACGATGTGCTCATCCTCGAACCACTGGTTCCGGGCGCCCTCCTCGATCACGTATTCCAGGCTGCCCAGGAACAGGGCCATCAGCACCATGCCGATGATGTCGATCCCCTTCAGCAGGGACCAGTCGGGCTTGTCGATGTCGATGCAGCGCCAGACGGTGGCGGCCACCAGCAGCCCCGGCACCAGGTTGATCAGGAACAGCCAGTGCCAGCTGAACTGCTCCGTCAGGTAGCCGCCCAGGGTGGGGCCGATGGTGGGGCCCAGGGTGGCCACCAGCCCGATGACCACGGTCACGGGGGCGCGCTTCGATGGCGGGAAGGCCATGAAGCTGGTGGCGAAGACGGTGGGGATCATGCCGCCGCCGATGAAGCCCTGCAGCGTACGCCACAGCACCAACTCGTCAATGCTGCTGGACTGGGCGCAGAGGAAGCTCATGGCCGTGAAGCCCAGGGCCGACACGGTGAACAGCACCCGGGTGCTCAACAGCCGCGACAGGTAGCCCGACAGCGGGATCATCACGACCTCCGCGATCAGGTAGCTGGTCTGGACCCAGACGATCTCATCCGCGCTGGCGGCGACGCCCGCCTGGATCTGGGTCAGGCTGCTGGCGACGATCTGGATGTCCAGGATCGCCATGAACATCCCGAACACCATGGCGACGAAGCCCACCAGGGTGCGGGCCGACAGCTTCTGCGCCGCCGGCGGGGCGGGCGGGGCCGGCGGTGCCGGGATGTCGTCGGCGGTGGTGGCGGTCATGATGGACCCCTTTCCCCTCTCCCTGGGGAGAGGGTGGCCGCGCGGCGGCCGGGTTAGGGAGACGGGTTCCTCGAGACGATCCCCCCTCTCCCCACCGGTGAGAGGGTCGGGGTGAGGGGGCTTTAGCAGAAAGACGGTAGGTCCCTACGCCCACCTCCCTCACCCGGCGCTATCGCGCCACCCCCTCCCCAGGGAGAGGGAACAAGGTTACCGCGCCGCCACCTGCGGCTTCGGCTGGTCGGCCTTGTCGCGGGTGTCCACCTCCACCACCACGGACAGGCCGGGGCGCAGCAGGCCGGCCAGGGGGCCGTCCTGGGGCAGGGACACGCGGACGGGCACGCGCTGGACGATCTTGGTGAAGTTGCCGGTGGCGTTCTCCGGCGGCAGCAGGCTGAACTGGGCGCCAGAGGCCGGGGACAGGCTCTCGATCCGGCCCTCCGCCTTCAGGTCGGGGAAGGCGTCCACCGCCACCGTGACCTTCTGGCCCACGCGCAGCCCCTCGATCTGGGTCTCCTTGAAGTTGGCGGTGACATAGGCAGCCTGGACCGGCACCACGGCCATCAGCTGGGTGCCCGGCCGGACATACTGGCCCACCCGGGCCGCCTGGTTGCCCACCACGCCATCCACCGGGGCGCGGATGACGGTCTTTTCCAGGTCGTTCTCCGCCAGGGACAGGGCGGCTTTCAGCTCCGCCAGGGTGGCGCGGGCGCGGGCCTTCTCCGTCTCCAGCACCGCCACCTGGTCCCTTTCCGCCACCAGGGCGGCCTGGGCGCGGCGCAGGGCCGCCTGGGCCTTTTCCGCGTCGGCCACGGTGTTGCTCAGGGTCTGCTGGCTGGCGAAGTCGCGGCCCGCCAGGGCGGCATAGCGCTTGCGGTCCGCCTCTGCCCGGTTCAGGTCGGCCTGGGCAGAGGCCACGTCCGCCTCCGCCCGGTTGATCAGGGCCTGCTCCAGGGACAGGCGGCTGTCGATGTTGGCGATGGCGGCTTCCTGCGCCGCGATCCGGGCGCGGGCCTGGTCCACCCGGGCGCGGAAGTCCCGGTCGTCGATGCTGGCCAGCACGTCGCCGGCCCGGATCGGCTGGTTGTCCACCACCGGCACGGCAGCGACATACCCCTCCACCCGCGGGCTGATGGTGGTGATGTCCGCCTGGACATAGGCGTTGTCCGTGCTCTCCACGAAGCGCGCCACCGTCCACCAGTGCCACCCGCCCCAGGCGGCCCCCGCCAACAGCACCGGCACCAGCAGCAACCCGATCCGCTTCTTCATGGCACTGACCCCTTCGCCCGACCGCCCAATTAGCAAACTGGACGGTCCAGTATCTGGGCTGAGGATGTAGCCGCACCCGGACTGGGGTCAACCGGGAAACGGAACTGGCGAGTATGGAAATTGGGAGGCCAGCCATGCCGTGGGGGCATTGGCAGATGGCATGGGGTGTCGGGGAGGGTCAAGCCAAGCGCATGACCTCATGCACTTCGAGGCCGGCGACCGCCGGCCCGCGGGCGCGTGCCCGCGCAAGCCAAGGGCGCGGATGCGCCCGCCCGGCGCCTGAGGGAACACGAACAAGGCCGCCGGCCCGCGACCTCGTGGTCGCGTAAGCCAAGGGCGCGGATGCGCCCGCCCGGCGCTTGAGGGGGTTGCTGATCGGTCGCGATCAGCAGCCATCGGCATCAGTGGTGGCTGCCCGCGGCCCATTCGCCGAGGGTGATCGGAAGCCTCGCCAAGCCTGCATGGCCTGACTGGCGCAAGGCCCGCTCGAACGGCTTGTCGGAAAGGACCAGCCGCTCGGCCCCTATTCCCAGCGCGAAGGCGGCGTACAGGCAGTCATAGGGGGAATGGTTGATGGACAGCCCGATCTCCAGCGCCGGGCCATGCAGGTCCATGCCGGATGTCCTCTTCTGTGGAAGGTAATCCCGGATGAAGGCAAAGCCCTGCCGCGCATGCTCCGGCGACCACAGGCCCCGGTGCGCCTGCAACCAGATGACGTTGCACGCCTCGTTCAGCCAGAAATCCGGGACGACAAGCTCTGGCCCAGACCGATAAAGCCGGTCAGCAAGCTCGCTCTCAGGCTCCTCAAGCACCAGCTTCAGCGCGACGGAGGCGTCAAGGACCCAAACCACGGGTTACATGCCCTCATCCGACCCGGTCAGCCGCCGGACCTGGGCGCCGCGGGTCTCCCGCAACAGCCCCAGGATGGTGCCGTCGGGGCTGGGCGCGACCTGCTTGCGGAACGCGGCCAGCCGGTCCGCCATCTCCGCCCGGCTCGGCTCCCGGGACGCCGTCCCCAGCGCCTGTTGCAGGATTTCCCGATGCTCCGCCTCCGCCGACCGGCCATTCTCGGCGGCACGGATGCGGAGCTTGCGCACGGTATCCTCATCAAGGTTGCGGACGGTCAGGGTCGGCATGGCCTGTTCCCGGCATGTGCTGTCAATGACAGCAATGAAAGCACATCATGTATACTTGTCAACCCCCGCCCGGCTCCAGCGTCAGCACCCACTTGGCCGGGCCGGGCAGGAACGGGGTGGGGCGGCCTTCCAGCCAGTCCGTGTGGCCGGCCAGGTAGTAGGGGGACCAGGGGTGGCCGCTCTGGCCGCCGGGCATGTGGAAGATGCCGTCGGCCTCATGCCCCGGCGACACGGCGAAGCGCTGGCTGGCGCCGAAGCCGGGGCCTGGGCGCGGGGTTGGTAGGTGTCACCGGGCACGGGCTGCTCCGGCGGGTCGGTCAGCAGGCTTAAGCCCGGGATGATGCGGGCCAGCGGGTGCCTGACCCCGGCCACCGCCCGCTCCCCCCAGGTGAAGTCCTTCACGTCGCCCTCGATGCTGCCCTTCACCCCGGCCAGGGCGGCGTCGATCACCGCGTCCCAATCCTTGTACCCGTCCGGCACCAGCCCGGCGGGGCGCTGCTCCAGCAGGCGGCGCATGCTGCCCTCCACATGGGCGCCATAGCGGCTGCGGTCGCGGCCTCGGCCTGCCACGGGCTTGCCCAGATATCCCTCATGCACCAGGCGCAGGAACTCCGACCGGAAGCCGCGCACCAGCCGGTAGCCCACGCTGTCCGGCACCGCCCGCCCGCCCCAGTCGCGGACGAAGGGCAGCCAGGGGGCCAGGTCCTTGTCCCCCGCCCGGGCCTCCAGCACCTTCAGCAACTGTTCCTGCCAGAAGCCCAGCATCACGGAGCTGTCGTCCAACTGGATGGCCAGCATGTCCGCCGGGGCGAAGCGGTCCTTGGCGAACAGGGCGTCACGGATCTGGCGGGCGCGGGCGCCCAAATCATAGCCGCCATCCCCCAGCTTGGCATAGGCCTCCCCGCCCAGCACGCGGGTGTTGGCGGTCCAGATGCGGTGGTCATCCGGGTTCAGCACCACGGGGATGGCCTCCGCCGGCAGGGTGCCCAGCCAGCCCCGGGTCCCGTCGGCCCAGCTCACGGGCACCCGCCCGTCATGGCCGAAGCGGGCGGGGACGGCGCCGATGATGGTCCAGGCGACGCTGCCCTCCCGGTCGCCGACGACGAAGTTCTGCTGCGGGATGCGGGCCCGGTGGGCGATGCCCACGGCCTCCGCCACGGTTCCCGCCTGCTCCAGTTCCAGCATGGGGGCCAGGCGCACGGCGTCCCGCTCATGGGCGGTCCAGCGATAGGCGTATTTGCGGCCCTGCTCGTCCGTGTGGACGACGGGGCCCCAGATGGTCTCCTCCACCGTCAGCGCCTCACATCCCGCAAGGCGGGCGCAGAGCTGCTCCTCCACCACCGTCACGGCCTTGGGCCCGTCGGGGGTGCGGTAGGTGCCGGGCGGCTGGCCCTCCACCGGTTCCAGCAGCACCAGGTCCGACGTGTCGATGTAGCTGTTGGTGAAGCCCCAGGCGATGCGGCCGTTGCTGCCGGCCACGGTGATGGGGGTGCCCGGCAGGGTCACGCCGGTGATGTCAAGCACCTCCTCCACCACCAGCCGCGCCCGGTACCAGGTGTTGGGCATGGACAGGCCCAGATGCATGTCGTCCGCCACCAGGGCGGCCCCCGTCCCCGTCAGGGCGCCGCCCACGGCCCAGGCGTTGCTGCCCCGGGCGGGCGGCGGCTCCTCCAGGCTCGCGCTGCCGTCGGCCTGTTTCGGCCTGGGCATGGCGTTGGGCAGGGGCGGGTCGTCCAGCCGGCTGCCGTCCAGGGGGCTGTCCCACAAGGACCCGCGGGGGAACAGGAAATCCGCCGCCGGTTGGCCCAGCGTCTCCACGGCCTCCGCATACTGCCGCTCCCCCCGCCCGTCCAGGGACTGGAGCTGGATGGCCATGGCGAACACGGTCAGGATCGTGTCCTCCGGCTGCCAGGGCTTCGGCCCGTCCAGCAGCAGGGCATACTCGAAGGGCCGGGCCCCCAGGCTGGACAGGCCTGCATTGACCCCGGCGGCATAGGCGTCCAGCAAGGCCCGCTCCTCCGGCGCCAATGCCTCGACGATGGCCTGGGCGCGGGGGCGGAAGCGGTGGATGCGGGTGCGGCGGTCGAACTCCAGCGCGGGGACGCCGGTGACCTCCGCCAACTCCCCCGCGGCCAGGCGGCGTTGCAGGTCCATCTGGAAGAACCGCTCCTGCCCGTGCAGGAAGCCCAGCGCGCGGGCCACGTCCACCCGGCTCTTGCCGCGGATCACGGGCACGCCCGCCGCGTCCCGCTCCACGGCCACCGGCCCGGACAGGCCGGCCAGGGGCATGGTCCCCTCCAGCACCGGCTCGCTTCGGTAGAGCGACAGGGCCAGATTGGCCGCCAACCCGGCCACCAGGACCAGCACCAGCAGGAACAGGGCGCCTGCCCCGATGCCCAAACCCCTCAACACCCGGCGCCCAAGGCCCCGCCGCGTCCGACCCATGCTCACCGGCTCCCCTGACAGTCATGCCACCCAAAGCTTTACCCCGGTTGGCCGCCCGCGGCCATGGCGTCTTGGGGCGGGAGCCACTATGGTCCGGCGCAAGACGAAGACCAGGGGGAGGATGCCCATGACCGCCGCCATCACGCTGCAGGACTGCCAGGCCCTGGACCGGGATGACCCGCTGGCCCCCTTCCGTGACCGGTTCGACCTGCCGGACGGCGTCATCTACCTGGACGGCAACAGCCTGGGCGTGCTGCCCAAGGCGACGAGGGCGCGGCTACAGCAGGTGGTCGCGCAGGAATGGGGCACGGACCTGATCCGCTCCTGGAACGCCCATGGCTGGATCACCCTGCCGCAACGGGTGGGTGCCTTGATCGCCGGGGTCATCGGGGCCGAGCCGGACGAGGTGGTGGCCGCCGACAGCACGTCGGTCAACCTGTTCAAGCTGATCGCCGCCGCCGTGCGGATGCGCCCCGGGCGGCGGGTGATCCTGTCGGAACCGGGCAACTTCCCCACCGACCTCTACATGGTCCAAGGCCTGGCCGAGCTGCTGGGCGGGCAGGTGGAGCTGCGGCTGGTGGAGCGGGACCGCATCGCCGACGCGCTGACGGACGAGGTGGCCCTGCTGCTGCTGACCCACGTCCATTACAAGACCGGCGCCATCCATGACATGCGCGGCCTGACGGAGCGGGCCCATGCCGCAGGGGCGCTGACCCTGTGGGACCTGTCGCACAGCGCCGGGGCGCTGGAGCTGTCCCTGTCGGCGGACGGGGCGGACCTTGCCGTGGGCTGCGGCTACAAGTACTTGAACGGCGGCCCCGGCGCCCCGGCCTTCCTTTATGTCGCCAAGCGCCACCAGGACGCGGTGCGCCAGCCCTTGAGCGGCTGGATGGGCCATGCCGCCCCCTTCGCCTTCACCGATGCCTACGAGCCGGCCCCCGGCATGGCCCGGCAGCTCTGCGGCACCCCCTCCATCCTCGCCCTCTCGGCCCTGGAGGAAGGGGTGCGGGTCATGGCGGACGCCCACATGGGGGCGGTCCGGGCCAAGTCCCGCCGGATGGGGGACCTGTTCCTGGCCCTGGTGGAGCAGCGCCTGCCCGGCACCTTCGGCATCGCCTGCCCGCGGACAGCGCCCGGCGCGGCAGCCAGGTCAGCCTGACCCATGGGGAGGGCTACGCCATCGTCCAGGCCCTGATCGCCCGCGGGGTGGTGGGCGACTTCCGCGCGCCCGACGTGCTGCGCTTCGGCTTCACGCCCCTGTACCTGCGCCACACGGACGTATGGTATGCCGTTGACAACCTCGCCGCTGTCATGGCCGGGCAAGAATATACCGAAAGGCGGTTCCGGGATCGGGCCGTGGTGACCTAAGGCCTGCGACCATTCCGCCGATGGTGCTAAGGATCGAATACGACTTTCGCGCATGCTCTTTTGCGTTAAGTTTGCGCTCATATTGATGTGCTCAGTTGGCCTTCGCCCTTCGCCGACAGGAGCACACCATGCCCCGCCTGACCCTTTCCGTTGCCGCGCGCCTTGCCCTGCTGATCACCGGGGCGTTGGTCATCCTCACGGGCGCCATCCTGGCCACCAATGCCTGGCTCCTGGCCAGTTACCAGTCAGAGCTGGCCCGCGACCGCCAGGACAGCAACATGCGCGTGGCGTGGGAGGTGCTGGGCGGGTATGGCAGCGGCTTTGCCCTGAAGGACGGTGCCTTGTTCCTGGGGGAAATCCCGCTGGCGGACTTCCATGAGCCGGTGGACATGGTGAAGAAGCTGGTGGGCGGCACGGCCACCATCTTCGTGGTGAAGGACGGGGAGGCGACCCGCATCGCCACCAACGTGCTGGGCAAGGACGGCAAGCGCGCCGTGGGCACCAAGCTGGCCCGCAACGCGGCGTTCGAGGCGGTGGTGACCAAGGGCCAACCCTACCGGGGGGAGGCGGACATCCTGGGCACGCCCTTCTACACCGCCTACGACCCCATCAAGGACGGGTCCGGCAAGGTGGTGGGCGTGCTGTACACCGGCATCCAGAAGCGGGTCTTCTCCGCCGCGGCGGACCATCTCCAGGCCATGACCCTGGGCTTCGGCGCCGGGGCCGCCCTGCTGCTGGGGGCGGCGGGCTGGTGGCTGGCCCGGCGCTGGGTGGGCCGGCCGGTGGCGGACGTGGCGGGGATGCTGGACCGGCTGGCGCAGGGCGACACGTCGGTGGCCCTGGCCGACACCGGCCGCAAGGATGAGGTGGGCCGCATGCAGCGCGCCGCCGCCAGCCTGCGCGGCGCGGTGGCGGAGGCGTTCCGCCTGAAGCAGATGGTGGACACCATGCCGCTGAACGTCATGGCGGCGGACGCGCGGGACGATTTCCGCATCACCTATGCCAACGACGCCACCCGCGGCACCCTGACCCGGCTGGCCGACGCGCTGCACGGGCCGGTGGGCGCGGTGGTGGGGGAAACCATCGACCTGTTCCACAAGGACCCGGCCCGGGTCCGCCAACTGATGTCCGACCCGGCCAACCTGCCCTGGTCCGCCAAGATCCCGCTGGGGCCGGAGGTGATGGATTTGCGGGTCAGCGCCGTGCATGACCGCGACGGGTCCTACATCGGGCCGATGCTGACCTGGACCATGGTCACCCAGCAGGTGCGCCTCGCCAGCGACTTCGAGGCCAACGTGAAGCGGGTGGCCGACACGGTGGCCGGGGCGGCGCGGGAGATGCGCGACGCCGCCCGCGCCATGGCCGCCACCGCCGATTCCACCGGCCGCCAGTCCCTTGCCGTGTCCGGGGCCGCCGCCCAGGCCGCCAGCAACGTGGAGACGGTGGCCGCCGCGGCGGAGGAACTGGCCGCCAGCGTGGAGGAGGTGGGCCGCCAGGTGGCCCAGTCCAGCCGCATCGCCGCCCGCGCGGTGGAGGAGGCGGGCGCCACCGGTGAGACCATGCGCTCCCTGGCCGAGGCGGCGGAGCGGATCGGCCAGGTGGTGGCCCTGATCAACGACATCGCCAGCCAGACCAACCTGCTGGCCCTCAACGCCACCATCGAGGCGGCCCGCGCCGGTGAGGCCGGCAAGGGCTTCGCCGTCGTGGCGGGGGAGGTGAAGGCCCTGGCCACCCAGACATCCCGCGCCACGGAGGAGATCCGCAGCCAGATCGAGGCCATGCAAGCCCGCACCGGCCAGAGCGTGGGCGCCATCGCCCGCATCGGCAGCACCATCCGCGAGGTGGACGAGGTCTCCGCCTCCATCGCCGCGGCGGTGGAGCAGCAGGCCAGCGCCACGCGGGAGATCGCCCGCAACGTGGCCGAGGCCGCCCGCGGCACGGCCGAGGTCACCCAGACCATCGGCGACGTCACCCGCGCCGCCGGCGAGGCAGGCTCCGCCGCCACCCAGGTCCAGGCCACCGCCGACCGCCTGGGCAGCGAGGCCGACGCCCTGACCGACGCCATCGAGAAGTTCGTGAAGACCTTGCGGGCGGCGTGAGGGGGGGCCTCACCGGGGATGGTGGTCCAGAATTCACGGATGGCACGGACACAGACACGGACGACACGGACAGGAAAGAAAAGGCCTGCGGCGCGGCCGCGGTCATCCCTTTTCGGATTTTGCTGAGCCAAGGCGCGGCTGACCCTGTCCGTGTCCGTCCGTGGGGTCGTCCGTGTCGTCCGTGCAAACTGATGCGGTGCGCCCCTCACAGCTCCCGCAGCACCGCCCGCACCGGGGCGGCGTCGGCGGTGGCGAGTTTCAGGGGCAGGGCGACCAGCTCGTAGGTGCCTTCGGGCACGTCGTCCAGCACCAGCCCCTCCAGGATGCCCATGCCGTGGCGGCGGACGGCGTGGTGGGCGGACAGGGTCTTGCTGTCCTGCGGGTCCAGGGACGGGGCGTCCACGCCGATGAGCTGGACGCCCCGCGCCGCCAGCCAATCGACGCAGCCGGCGTCCATGGCGGTGAAGTCGCTCCGCCAGCCCCCCTGCGGGAAGCGGTCATAGGTCCGCAGCAGCAGCCGCACGGTGCCCGCCGGCACGCGCCCCTCCAGCTGGGCCACCGTCACCGCGGGCTGGCCGGGCGGGATGTGCAGCAGCAGGGCCGGGCCGATATAGCGGTCCAGGTCCAGCCCGGCCGCGGGCACGCCGTCGGCGTCGTAATGCAGTGGCGCGTCGGCATGGGTGCCGGTGTGGCTGGACAGGGTCAGCCGGCTGACATTCACCGGGCAGCCCGGCCCGATGGCCCAGGTCCGCTCCTCCCCATAGGCCGTGTCCCCCGGCCAGACCGGGATGCCCACCCGCACGGGCTGGCTGATGTCCCACAGGCGGCGGCTGGTCATGGGCGGGGCTCCCTGGCGTTGGTGTGCCAGGGATAGTGGGCGTGGCGGCTGAACCCAAGCCGATTTTTGCTGAACCGACCCCGAGATGGAAAGCGGGCACCTGCTTTCCCAATCCCGACTGTTTCCCCCGCGACGGCGGGGGCCCACGGTTTCTACGGACGCTGATGATGGGTGGCGGGTCAAGAACTGTGGGCTCCCGCCTTTGCGGGAGAGACACAAAAGCCCAAGCGTTGATCCAGCCTTTCCCCGCCGTGCCCCCTCAAGCCACCAGCGCCGTCCGCACGGCGCTGTGCCGTTCCGACGTCAGCACCTGGCGGACCAGGGGCAGGGCGCGCAGGGTGCGGGCGACATAGTCGCTCTCGGCCCTTGTCAGGGTGCGGACCTGCACGTCCACCACCAGTTCCTCCTCCGCCTCCAGGAAGCGGGCTTGGACGGAGGCGGGGACGAGGCCGCGCTTGGCGAAGGGCTCCAGCAGCCGGGGCAGGGCGCCCGGGTCCGGCTCCGCCACGATGGCGAAGCAGGCGGTGCGGTCGGGGTCGGTGGGGCGGGTCTCGGTGGCCGGCGGGGCCAGGGTGGGCATGGACATGGCGGTCACGCGGCCACGGCGGCGGTGGTCACCTCGGCCCCGGCGGCGAAGCCTTCCAGCTCCACCCGGCGCAGGCAGCGGTCCAGGGCGGCCTTGGCGTCGCCCCGCTCCGCCCCCGGCAGCACGCAGGCGAAGGCCGGCAGGCCGCGAGACGCCCGCAGCGCCCCGTCCACCGCGGCGTCCAGGCAATCCACCCGCAGGCGCTTCCACGGCACGGGCGTGGGCGCGGGGGCGTTCCGGCGCACGGCCAGGGCGATCCGGATGCCGGTGACCGGGTCGGTGTAGACGGTCAGGCTGGCAGGGCGGTCGGTCCGGGTCATGGCATCTCTCCTGGGTGCGGCCCCGTCGGTTCGGGGGGACGGGCGGAGAGTACAAAAGGCCTGGGGGAATTTCTTTGCGAAGATCGCGCGTCCAGGCCATTTTGTGCATGGATCATGCGTAGAAGAATGGCAAAAGGTGATTGATCATGCAGAGGTCCCTGGACGGGTTGGACTGGCGCATCCTCGCCCACCTGCAACGGGATGGCGCCGCCACCGCCGCCGAGGTGGGGGAGGCGGTGGGCCTGTCGCAGAGCCCCTGCTGGCGCCGCATCCAGCGGCTGGAGGAGGACGGGGTGATCAAGCGCCGCGTCGCCCTGCTGGACCGCAAGGCGGTGGGGCTGAACGTCATGCTGTTCTCCCAGGTCAAGCTGGAGGCCCACAGCGGCGACAAGCTGGACGAGTTCCGCGAGGCCATCCGCCAGATCCCGGAGGTGCAGGAATGTTTCGTCCTGATGGGGCAGGTGGACTTCCTGCTGCGCATCGTCACCAAGGACATCGAGGCCTATGAGCGCCTGTTCTTCGAGCGCCTGTCCAAGCTGCCCGGCGTGCGGGAGATCAACAGCATGATCGTGGTCAGTGCGGTGAAGGAGACGACCGAACTGCCGCTGCCAGCCTGACGGGGGCTCACCCCACCTGCACCGCCGGGCCGGGGTGGATGAAGTAGCTGGTGCGGGTCTTGCCGCTGGACTCCACGAAGGCCAGATGGCTGCGGTACAGGCCGGGCCGCGTCGGCGCGGTGGCCTCGGCCGGACTGGACAGGTCGCCCAGGCCGGGTTCCTCCTCCAACGGCACCAGGGCCACCAGGGCGGGCCGCGGGTTGGCGTCGGCCAGCAGGGACAACGGCGCCCCCGGCGGCAGGGTCGTGGGCAGGTCGCGGGCCAGCAGGGCGCTATGGGCGCTGAACAGCTGGACCAGCACCATCTCGTCCCCCCGCACCCCGGCGCCCATGCCGCAATGGGTCCAGCGGCTGTCCAGGATGTTGCGGCGGTGGCCGGGGGATTCCATCAGGCTGTCCACGGCGAAGCGGCCGGCCCCCATGGCGTTGCCGCGACGGAACTGGTTGGCGGTGAACAGGTTCTCCCCGCTCGCCCCCACCAGCCGGCGGTGCAGCAGGGCGATGCGTTCCGCCGGGCCGCGGCCTTCCCGGTCATGGTGGTCGAACGGGGCGCCCGCGGCGATGGCGGAGGCGTAATGCCGGGCGATCCAGGCCAGCATCTCCTCCCGCTTCAGCGGGGCGGCGTTCACCCCCTCCCGCCGCCGCTGGAAATTGGTGCGGGCCAGGGCCCCGGCCTCCACCCCCGACAGCACCTCCGCCCGGTCGGGGTCGGCCGCCAGCTCCTTGCGGAAAGCCTCGAAGGACGCCCGGTAGGCGGCGACCCCGTCCCCCGGCGCGGCCCAGACGGGCATGCCCGGCAGCAACCCGGACAGGACGGCACCCCCCAGACCTGCCAACACCTGCCTGCGCCGCATCACGATCCCTGTGGCTCCGCCGTTCATGGGCTGTCTACAGCAGATGGGTTGGAAAACGAAGCATCCCAGCCCCTGCCGCTTGGGTGCGTTGCAGCGGAATTCTGCCTGCCCCGTTGCGCCGGCGCGGGGCCCGTCTATAGTTGGCTAGTCTTCGGCACGGGGCGGGCCATCGTGTAAATGGCATGTCAACGCCGAGGGCGATGAAGAATTCACCCGACCGTCGGGGCCACATCCCTTGGCCATGTCCGCCGCAACCCTCGCCCAGGCCGTCACCCTGCCCCTGAACCGGCTGCCCTTCGTGGGTGAACGGCTGGACGGCAAGCAGGGCTATTGGGTGATCCCCGGCTTGCCCGACGGCACGGACCTGCGCTTGCAGGGCCGGACCTATGCCGCCTGGCTGCTGCTCTATGCGGAAGTCAACGGCAACCAGGCCGCCCAGGACCTGCTGGACAGGATCGAGCGGGAGATGCCCTCCCGCTATCCCGCCCTGGACAGGGTCTTCCTGGCCGAGGTGCACCGGCGGCTGTGACCGCCACCCCTCTCAAGGAACGCACACAAGGCCCCTGAGCCGGGGGAGCCTGGGGGCATGCGGAAAAGAAGCGGCCCGCCCGGGGGGACGGGCGGGCCACCGTCTGGCGTGCCGTCGGCGGGAGGGACGGTCAGCCACGCATGGGGCAGGTCTAGCCACCCACACCCTTGCTGCCAGTCGCAACGTGCAAGTGTCCGTTCCCGTTCCGCCCCTTCCATAAGATCAACAATCCTCCGCCCGAACGTATCCTGGGGGTAGGATACCACTTCTGCGGGGACGAATACCTGCGGAGAGGGGGTTCGCTTCTTGGATCCCATAAAGGAGTTTTTAAGCACGCCAGAGCAGGATCGGAAAACAATCGTCGATGGACAAGGGATGTTCACGCAATGACCTGTATCGTTGGGCTGGTGGATAACGGCACCGTCTGGTTGGGTGGCGACAGCGCCGGGGTGGCCGGGCTGGACATCAGCCTGCGCTCCGACCCCAAGGTGTTCCGCAACGGGAACTTCCTGATCGGCTTCACCAGCTCCTTCCGCATGGGCCAGCTCCTGCGCTTCCGCCTGGCCCCGCCGCCGCGCCGGCCGGACCAGGACCTGTTCCGCTACATGGTCTGCGACTTCGTGGAGGCCGTGCGCGTCTGCCTGAAGGATGGCGGCTTCGCCCACCGCAGCAACGACGTGGAGACCGGCGGCTTCTTCCTGGTGGGCACCGAGGGGCGCCTGTTCTCCATCCAGGACGATTACCAGGTCAGCGAATTCAACCGCGGCTACCATGCCATCGGCTGCGGCGCGGCCTATGCCATGGGCTCCCTATACACCACCAAGGGCGAGGACCCGGAGGGCCGTGTGCGCAAGGCGCTGGAGACGGCGGAGCACTTCAGCGGCGGCGTCCGCGCCCCGTTCAGGATCGAGAGCCTGTCCATGGCCGACAGCCAGGCCCGGCCGGTGCTGGTGGCCTGACCCGGCCCTGGGCCGGGGGCGCTTGATCGAACTGGATGACGGGCCGTGGCGCCGGTGGGTGCCGCGGCCCGTTTTCGTTGCGGGGTGGCAACAAGCGGCAACGTGCGCGCAAGTCCCCGGCGCGCTGCCCGAATACCGGCGGGTCTTTCCCGGGGTGCCCTGACCGAATCACCGGGGAATGGGGGAAAGGTTGGGCGGACTTCCGGGCGCTGTTTCTTCTTTGTAAAGTCAGGCCGTCTGTAACAGAGCCGTTACAGAGCCCAGACATCTTGGCACAATCGCTGCCGACGACTCTGCGCAATGCTTTCCGCCGCGCGAGAAAGTGGGTGCCCATGCCGAGACGGCGCTTGATGCGCGCGCCCTCTCGCTCCATCTTCCGGGCAAGCGCGCCGATTTTGTTCCGGCGCGGTCTTCACCCATTTATCCAGCCGGGATTTCCGATGCGGCTCCTGCCCCAGCTCGCCATCCTTGCCGTTCTGGCCGCCGCCGGGGGCGGTGCCTGGTACATGACCATGGGCGGGGGTGCCGCCACCCAGGGCCCGTCCGCGGCGGCACCGCGTCCGGTCTCCGTCGTCGCCGTTCCGGCGGCCAAGGGCGACATCCTCGTCAGCTTCGACGCGGTGGGCACGCTCCGCGCGAACGAGGCGGTGACCGTCACCTCAAAGACCGCGGGCATCGTCAAGGCCATCCAGTTCACCGAGGGCCAGCAGGTCCAGGCCGGTTCCGTGCTGGTGGAGCTGGACGACACGGAGGCCCGGGCCAACCTGGCGGTGGCGGAGGCCAACCGGCGCAACATCCAACAACTGCTGGACCGCTCCCGCGCCCTGCTGGGCCGGCAGGCCGTGGCCCAGGCCCGGGTTGACGAGCTGATGACCGAGCTGCAGGGGGCGGAGGCGTCGGTGCGCGCCGCCCAGGCCCGGCTGCAGGACCTGACCATCCGCGCGCCCTTCACCGGCATCACCGGCCTGCGCCAGGTCAGCCCCGGCGCCCTGGTCCGCCCGGCGGACCCGGTCACCACCCTTGACGACGTGCGCGAGGTGAAGCTGGACTTCACTGTGCCGCAGGCGGCCCTGCGCAGCCTGGGGCCCGGCATGACCGTGAACGGCCTGACCAGCGCCTTCCCGGGCCAGCCCTTCCAGGGCAAGGTCACCGCCATCGACACCCGCGTGGACCCGCTGAGCCGGACCCTCACCGTCGTCGCCACCCTGCCGAATGGGGAGCAGAAGCTGAAGCCCGGCATGTTCATGACGGTCCAGCTCACCCTGGAGAACCGCAAGGACGTGGTGCTGGTGCCGGAGGAGGCGCTGGTGCCCGTGGGTGACCAGCAGTTCGCCTTCGCCGTGGTGGACAACAAGGCGCAGCGCCGCCCGCTGAAGATCGGCGCCCGCCAGAGCGGCATGGTGGAGGTGCTGGACGGCATCCGCGCCGGGGAGCTGGTGGTGACCCGCGGCGTGCAGAAGGTGCGCGACGGCCAGCCGGTGGCCCCGCAGGTGCCGCAGGGCCTGGCCCCCGCCGTGGCCCAGCGGCCGACGCAGAGCTGAACGCCCGGGCACCGGGGCTTCCCGGGGTTCGGGCCGCGAATAGTTTAGTCTGAGACGGGGTGCGGCGAGGGTGCTCGCCCCCCGAACAGGGACCAGGGAGACGCCCGCGATGGTGCTGTCCGACCTTTCCATCCAGCGGCCGGTGCTGGCCTTCGTGCTGAGCGCGCTGCTGGTCGTCTTCGGCGTCATGGGCTATGAGCGCCTGCCGGTGCGCGAGCTGCCGAAGATCGACTATCCGGTCGTCTCCATCTCCACCACCTATCCCGGCGCCTCGGCGGAGGTGGTGGACAACGAGATCACCGAGCGCATCGAGGGCGTGGTCAACGGCATCGAGGGCATCAAGACCATCCGCTCCCGCTCACGGGAAGGGTCCTCCTCCGTCTCCATCGAGTTCGAGATCGACCGCGACATCGACGCGGCCAGCAACGACGTGCGCGACCGGGTGGGCCGCGTCATCGACGCCCTGCCGGAAGAGGCGGAGCAGCCGGAGATCAGCAAGGTCGACGCGGACAGCAACCCCATCATGTGGATCAGCCTGTCCAGCGACCGCATGAACCAGCTGGAACTGACCGACTATGTCCGGCGCTACTTCGTGGACACCCTGTCCACCGTGCCGGGCGTTGCCAGCATCCGCATCAGCGGGCGGCGCGACTTCGCCATGCGCGTCTGGCTGGACCGCAACGCCATGGCCGCCCGCGGCGTGACCGTGCAGGACATCGAGCAGGCCATCCGGCGGGAGAACACGGAGCTGCCCGCCGGCCGCATCGAGTCCACCCAGCGGGAATTCACCGTCCGCACCGACACCCGCCTGTCCCGGCCGGAACAGTTCGGCCGCATCGTCCTGCGCCAGGACGGCGGCAGCCTGGTGCGTCTGGGCGACGTGGCCAAGGTGGAGATCGGCCCCCGCGACGACCGGGGCGACTTCCGCATCAACGGCACCTCCTCCGTCGGCATGGGCATCGTCCGCCAGTCCACCGCCAACACGGTGGAGGTTTCGGAGGCCGCCCGCGGCATGCTGGAACAGTTCCGCGCCACCCTGCCCGCCGGCATGACGCTGGAGGTCCGGCACGACGACGCCGTGTTCATCAGCCGCTCCATCTACGAGGTGTTCCACGCCATCGGCGTGGCCATCCTGCTGGTGATCCTGGTGGTCTGGGTGTTCCTGCGCACCTTCCGCGCCACCCTGATCCCGGTGGTGGCCATCCCCATCTCCATCGTCGCCGCCTTCGGCGTGATGGCGGCCATGGGCTTCTCCATCAACGTGCTGACCCTGCTGGCCTTCGTGCTGGCGGTGGGCCTGGTGGTGGACGACGCCATCATCGTGGTGGAGAACATCTCCCGCCGGATCGAGGAGGGGGAGCCGCCGCTGCTGGCCGCCTATCGCGGCGCCCGCCAGATCGGCTTCGCCGTCATCGCCACCACCCTGGTGCTGCTGGCGGTGATCGCCCCGCTGGCCATGCTCAGCGGCGACCAGGGCCGGCTGTTCCGGGAATTCGCCATCGCCCTGATGGCAGCCATCGCCTTCTCCTGCGTCGTGGCGCTGACCCTGTCGCCCATGCTCTGCTCCAAGCTGCTGAAGGGGCATGAGAGCCATGGCCGCTTCTTCAACGCGACGGAGCGCTTCTTCACCGGCATGTCCGACGGCTATGCCCGCCTGCTGCGCAAGGCGCTGGGCGCGCCGCTGCTGGTGTTCGGGGCCCTGGCGGCGGTCATTGCCGTCACCGGCTTGCTGGCCGTGCGCCTGCCCACCGAGCTGGCGCCGGTGGAGGACCGCGGCGTCTTCCGCATCGCCCTGACGGCGCCGGAGGGGGCGACGCTGGACTACACCATGCGCGACCTGAAGGCGGTGGAGGACATCCTCCAGCCCTACCTGAAGAGCGGGGAGCTGGACAGCGTGCTGTCCATCCTGAACCCGGGCTGGGGCGGCAACGCCGGCGTCAACCGCGCCTTCGCCGTGGCGCGCACCCCCGCCTGGGACAAGCGGGTGACCGAGCGCAAGGTGCAGGAGATCGTGGCCGAGGTGCGGCCCAAGCTGGCCGCCATCCCCGGCGCCCGCGTCGTGCCCATCATGCCGTCCGGCCTGGGCGGCGGCGGCGGGGCCAACGCCAACCAGATCCAGGTGGTGATCGGCGGCAACACCTTCGAGGAGCTGGCGGAGTGGCGTGACGCCCTGATCGACCGGATGGAGGATTTCCCCGGCCTGACCGGCTTCTCCGCCGACTATGACGAGACCAAGCCGCAGTTGAAGGTATCCGTGGACCGGGACCGCGCCTCGGACCTGGGCGTGCCCGTCACCACCATCGGCACCACCCTGGAAACCATGATCGGGGAGCGGATCGTCACCCGCTACCTGGACCGGGGCGAGGAGTATGACGTGGTGCTGCGTGCCCTGGGCCAGGACCGCGCCAACCCCCGCGACCTCTCCAACATCTTCGTCCGCACCGGCACCGCGTCGGGCACGTCGGACCTGGTGCCCCTGGCCAACCTGATCAAGGTGGCGGACGCCGCTGGCGCCACGGAGCTGAACCGCTACAACCGCCTGCGTTCCATCACCATCACCGCCAACCTGACGGAGGGCACCTCCATGGGTGCCGCCATCGCGGCGGTGCAGCAGGCGGCGGCCGAGGCCCTGCCGCCGGAGGCCCGGGTCAGCTTCGAAGGCGCGGCCCGGCTGCAGCTGGAGGCGTCCACCGCCATCTGGTTCGCCCTGGGCATGGCGCTGCTGGTGGCCTTCCTGGTGCTGGCGGCCCAGTTCGAGAATTTCCGCCTGCCGGCCATGATCCTGGTGTCGGTGCTGCCCGCCGGCTTCGGCGGCATCGTGGCCATCGCCGCCACGGGCATGTCGCTGAACACCTATACCCAGATCGGCCTGATCATGCTGATCGGCCTGATCGCCAAGAACGCCATCATGATCGTGGAGTTCGCCAACCAGCTCCGGGAGGAGGGGATGGAGATCTACGAGGCGGTGGTGGAGGCATCCAAGCTGCGCCTGCGCCCGATCCTGATGACGTCCATCGCCACGGTCTTCGGCGCCATGCCGCTGGCCCTGGCCGAGGGGGCGGGGGCGGAGGCGCGCATGGCCATCGGCTGGGTGATCGTGGGCGGCGTCACCGCCGGTACCGTGCTGTCCCTGTTCGTCACCCCGGTGCTGTACCGCCTGTTCGCCCACGGCGTGCAACCCATCGGCACCATCCGCCGCAAGATCCAGGAGGAGGAGCGCCGCTTCGCCCTGAAGGGCGTGCCGGCGGAGTGAGGGCAGCAGGCTAGGTTCCGGTAATCTCGGGTGTCGCCCATCCGCCTTCCGTCCGCGGGCGCCATGGCAGAATCATTCCGCATCCAGCCAAAACCGTTGCCTCCCCTGCGCAAGCAGGGGAGGCAGAAAAAGGCGGGTCGATGTGCGATCCTGCTGCCGCACGCCAGTAACCTTTCCGACCGCCAGCCTCACTCCTCCATCCGCCTGCGCGCCAGGGACAGGGCGGCGACGGTGCAGGCGGCGAACAGGGCGCCTTCCAGGGTGGCGGTGACCGTCTGGCTCACCGGGCCGAAGCCTGCCTCCCCCAGCAGGGCGCCGATGGGGTCCAGCCGCAGCCGCGCTTCCGGGAAGCGCTGGGCGAGCAGGTCCAGGCTGCCGCCCAGCAGCCGGCCGCCCAGCAGGGTGACCAGCGCCCCCGCCATGCCCCCGCATAGGGCCCCGGCGATGGCCCCCCGCCGCAGGCCCCCGGTGCCGCGCCCGGCGATCCAGGCGCCCAAGCCCACCGCGGCCCCCAGCACCAGCCCCTCCGCCGCCCCGGTGATGTCGCCCGGCGACTGGCCGAACAGCAGGGTGAAGGCGTCCAGGCCCAGCAGCTTCACCACGGCCCCCACCAGCAGCCCGCCGGCCGCCCCGCCGGCGATGCCCCAACCCCGCGGGCTTCCCGGCACCAGGCCCACCGCCGCGATCCCGAAGCTGACCCCCGCCCCGCCCAGCAGGGCGATGAACAGGGTGATGCAAGCCAGGACCAGCAGGACGGAAAAGGCGCCCATGCCGGGCCCCGCCGTCCCGGAGGTCGCGGCGAAGCCATAGAGCAGGCCGCCGACGGCCCCCGACACCGCCGCCCCGGCCGTGCCGCCCAAGCCCAGCAGCAGGAACCGCCGCCATGCCGTCGGCATCGCCGCCGGGGATACGGACGGGGGCCCGCCCGGCCCGGGCGGCGGCAGGGCATCAACCAGGGGCGTGGGTGGTGCGGCGGTTCCCGCCTCCTCCACCGGCGCGATGAAGCGGTAGCCATGCTTCGGCACCGTCTCGATGAAGCAGGGGTCGGCGGCGTTGTCGCCAAGCTGCCGGCGCAGCGTCTTGATGCATTGGGTCAGGGCCTCGTCGGTGACGGGCACGTCCCGCCAGACCTCCTCCAGGAAGCGGCCCTTGGTGACCAGCTTCCCCTGCTCCCGCACCAGCAGGGCCAGGGCGTCCAGGTAGCGGCTGTTCATCTCCACCGGCATGTCGTCGCGCCACAGCCGGCGCTCGCCCATGTCCAGGTGGAAACGCGCGAAACGGAAACCGCCCGATCCCATTGCTCAGCAAATCCTCAGGGTTTCCTCATGCCACCCGCCCGGCCCCTGGGGCAGTGTGGCGGCCGAACGCGGACCGGCGCGGCGCGCTGGCGCCGGCCCCGGGACCGCGGCCACTGGTACCATAGAGGGGAGGTCAGGCGATGGTGGAAATCGGCGGCAACGGCCCGCGGCGGGGCGTGAGCCCCTGGCGGCTGGTGGGGTGGGGCGGGGCGGCGGCCCTGTTGCTGCTGCCCGCCGTGGCCATGCGCTTCACGACGAAGGTTGATTGGGGGCCGGAGGACTTCATCACCTTCGGCGTCATGCTGGCCGTGGCCGGGGGCGCCCTGGAGGTGGCCGTGAGGATGTCCGGGAATTGGGCCTACCGGGCCGGCGCTGGCGTGGCGGTCGCGACGGGCTTCCTCCTGCTCTGGGCCAACCTGGCCGTGGGCGTCATCGGGTCGGAGGACAACCCCGCCAACCTCATGTTCCACGGCGTGCTCCTGGTCGGCATCATCGGCGCCATCCTGGCACGTTTCCGCCCCCGCGGCATGTCCCTCGCCGTGGCCGCGATGGCCCTGGCCCAACTGCTGGCCTTCGTCGTCGGCGTCGTGGCCGGCTGGGGGGAAACGCCTGTCGTGACCGTGGTCTTCGCCGGGCTGTGGTTGACGTCGGCCTGGCTGTTCCGCAAGGCGGCGCGGGAGGAGGGGTGAGGGGGCGCGTAGGGTAGGGGACGGCCCGTTTACTCCCCCTCTTCGTCCTCGTCCGGCCGCCAGCCGCCCAGGGGATAGCTGCGCAGCTCGTGGTAGACGGCGCCGCCCTTGCCCAACACGCTCTCGAACAGGCAGAAGCGGTCCACCTGGAACGGCCCGTCGCGGAACAGGCCGTTCGCCTCCACGAAGCGGGCCAGCTTCTCCGCGCTCAGGTCGCTGCCCAGCCGGGCCAGGGTGACGTGGGGGCTGAACTTGCGGTCCTCCGCCGGCTGACCGGCCCGGACCACGGCCGATTCCACCTTGGCCTGCAGGTGGGACAGGCCCTCGGCCTTTTCCACCCCCACCCACAGCGTATGCTGCCGGTGGCCGCGGCCGAAGCTGCCCAGCCCGTCCAGGGCCAGGGGAAAGGGCTTGGCCACCACATGGTCCAGGGCCTCATCGATGTCGGCGGCGGTGCCCTCGTCCACCTCCCCGATGAAGCGCAGGGTCAGGTGGTAGTTCTCCGGCGGGATCCAGCGGGCCCCGGCCAGCCCGTGGGCCAGGCTGGCCAGCCGCTCACGGGTGCGCTCCGGCAGGGGAAGGCCGACGAACAGGCGGATCATGTCATGCTCCCGTCAAAGAGGCGCGTTACCGCCTCCCCTGCGAAAGCAGGGGCCCACTTTTCTCGACCCGATCCCGCGAGGGCCAGTGGCAAAGAACTGTGGGCCCCTGCTTGCGCAGGGGAAGCACAATTCAGCACGAAACGCCGATCAAGGGCACGGGTTCGGGTTGGCGGCATGGACCGCCTCGATCTCCTCCATAACGGCGTCGGGCAGGGTCAGGTCGAAGCCCGCCAGGTCATTTTCCAACTGCGCCAGGCTGGTTGCGCCGATGATGGTGGCGGTGACGAAGGGCTGCCGGTTCACGAACGCGATGGCCATCTGGGCCGGGTCCAGCCCGTGCCGCCGGGCGATGTCCACATAGGCCTTCGTGGCCGCGTCCGCCCGCGGGGTGGCGTAGCGGGACTTGCGGAAGTCGATGGACCGGCGGGAACCTTCGGGCATGGCCCCGCCCAGGTACTTGCCGGTCAGGGTGCCCGCCGCCAGCGGGGCATAGGCCAGCAGGCCCACATCCTCCCGCACCGCCACCTCCGCCAGCGCGTCCTCGAAGGTGCGGTTCAGCAAGTTGTAGGCGTTCTGGATGGTCACCACCCGTGGCAGACCCAGGTTCTCCGCGGCGCGCACGAAGGCCATCACGCCCCAGGGCGTCTCGTTGGACAGGCCCACATGCCGGACCTTGCCCGCCTTCACCAGGTCGGCCAGGACGGCCAGCGTCTCCTCCACCGGCACCTCGTCCGCCGTCGGGCGGAAGTCTGCCCCGCGCCCGCCGAAGCGGTTGGTCCGCCGGTCCGGCCAGTGCAGCTGGTACAGGTCGATGTAGTCCGTGCGCAGCCGGCGCAGGCTGTCCTCAAGCGCCTGGGTGATGTTGGCCCGGTCCAGCTTGGCCCCGCCGCCCCGCACCCAGGGGAAGCTGCCATTGGCCCGGCCGATCACCTTGCTGGCCAGCACCACCCGGTCCCGCCGGCCGCGGCTGGCGAACCAGGACCCGATGATCTCCTCCGTCCTTCCATAGCTCTCGGCCGTGGGCGGGATGGCGTACATCTCCGCCGTGTCCCAGAAGGTGACGCCGCGGTCGAAGGCCAGGTCCATCTGGGCATGGCCCTCACCTTCCGTGTTCTGCACGCCCCAGGTCATGGTGCCCAGGCAGCAGGCGGTGACGGTCAGGCCGGTGCGGCCGAGGGGGCGCATCTCCATGGGTCGAACCTCAGGGATATCGGGAAGGGTCACAGGAACAGGGTCAGCACCCCGGTATACCCGTACAGCCTTGTGTTGGAAATCTCCCCGCCGGCGAACAGGCCGGCCAGGGGGAAATGGCCCAGGGCCGACTCGATGGCCTTCAGCTCCTGGCTGTCCTCCCCGAACAAGCTGGGGCCGCGGGCGACGCAGGAGACGTAGATGCCTGCCTTGGGTACGCGCCCGCGCAGGCGCTTCTTCAGGCCTGCCAGCATGCGGTCCAGGTCGGCAGTGGCCGTGGCCCGGTCGCGGCGGCAGAACATGACGCCGTCGCCGTCCTCCAGCTCTTCCCCGATGGCGATCCAGCCCTTGGCGGGGTCGATGGCCAGCAGGTTGCGGACAAGGTAGTCCCCCGTGTCGGACCCCGGGATGGGCAGGGCGGCGAAGACGGTGCCGCCCACCTGGCGCAAATCCTTGGACAGGGCCGGGCCGATGTCCTCCTTGAACACCTCCAACGCCGGGCGGCCGTCCAGTTGGACCAGCACGTTGCCCTCGGCCTCCGTCACCGTGCGGACGGGGCCGATGGGGGTGCAGCCCTGGCTGAGGGCCGTGGCCACCTCCACCTCCTGCGCGAACAGCACGCCGGACACCGCGTTCTCCCCCACCCGTCCGGCAAGCTGGGCGAAGTCGCGGCGGCTGGCGGTGACGGCACCCACCAGGAAGGCGCCTGTGCGCTCCGCCAGCCCCTCCAGCAGGGTGGGCACCTTGGCATTGCGCGGGTCGGCATGGACCAGGCCCAGCAGGGGCGGGTGCAGGGCCAGCCAGGTGCCCAGCTCCGCCAGCGGCCCCGTCCCGTCGGTCAGGGGCGGGATCAAGCGGAACGACCCTTCCGGGAAAGCGCCCACCAGTGCGGCGACGGCGGGCTCGTCAAAGATCTCCTCGCCCGTGCCGCAGACGCCCAGGCCCACCGTGCCTACCCACTGGTCCACGCCGGTCACGCCGCGGAACAGGGTGACGATGCTGGAAAGCTGGTCCGCCAAGTGGTCGGTGACGTAGATGAAGCCCAAATTGGCGCCCGGCACCAGGTCCAGCCCGGCCAGGCAGTCCTTGGCGGCATCGGACCAGCTTTCCCCGGCGGCGATGCTGCTGGCGAAGCGCGGGGCGTCGTCGGGGAAATCCTCCATGCCTCAGCCCGCCTTCATCTTGTCCAGAACCCCGGTGACCACGGGCAGGATGCCCTTGACGATCACCGCCACCCCCTCCGCCGTGGGGTGCATGCCGTCATCCAGGTTCAACTTGGGGTCCATGGCCACCCCTTCCAGGAAGAAGGGATAGAAGGCCACATCGTATTTCTTCGCCAGTTCCGGGTACAGGGCGTCGAACACCTTGGCGTAGTCGGACCCCATGTTGCGCGGCGCCAGCATGCCGGCCAGCACGGCGGGGATGCCGCGCTCCTTCAGCTTGGCCAGGATCTTGTCCAGGTTGGCACGGGTGACGTTGGGGTCGATGCCGCGCAGGCCATCGTTGGCGCCCAGCTCCACGATCATCAGGTCCGGCTTGTCCGCCAGCAGCCAATCCAGCCGGGCCAGGCCGCCGGTGGTCGTTTCCCCGACACGCCGGTGTTGGGGACGCTGACGTCATAGCCCTTGGCCTTCAGCGCCGCCTCGAGCTGGCTGGTGAAGGCCGCTTCCTTCGGCAGCTTGTAGCCGGCGGACAGGCTGTCCCCCAGCGTGACGATCTTCAGGGGCTTGCCGCCCTGGGCCAGCGCCACGCCCGGCACCAGGGCCCCAAGGGGAACCAATATCCCCGCGAACAGCAGGGCCAAAGCGCCGGTTCGGTTGATTTGGCGCCGGGTGGGGCCATATCGCGTGGAGTTTGCCGCCTTCCGGGAATCCGTCATGCCCAAGCCTGTCCTGACCAGCCAAACCGTCGTCGCCCTGACGGACGTCCACCTTAAGCTGGAGAGTGAGGCGGGGCCCGTCAACATCCTGAAGGGCATCAGCCTGGAAGTGGGGGCGGGGGAGAAGGTGGGCGTGGTGGGGCCGTCCGGTTCCGGCAAGTCTTCGATGATGATGATCCTGGGCGGGCTGCAACCGCCGACCTCCGGCAGCGTCAAGGTCAAGGGGCAGGAGCTGACCACCCTGAACGAGGATGCGCTGGCCCGCTTCCGCCGGGACGAGGTGGGCATCGTCTTCCAGGCCTTCCACCTGATCCCCACCATGACGGCGCTGGAGAACGTGGCCATCCCGCTGGAGTTCGCCGGCGTGCCCGACGCCTTCGACCGGGCCCGCAAGGGGCTGGAGGCGGTGGGGCTGGGCCACCGGCTGACCCACTACCCCGGCCAGCTGTCGGGGGCGAGCAGCAGCGCGTCGCCCTGGCCCGCGCCTTCGCGCCAGAGCCGGCCCTGCTGCTGGCGGACGAGCCCACGGGCAACCTGGACGGCGACACCGGCCGCAAGGTGATCGAGCTGATGTTCGGCATGGCCGACCGGCTGGGCACCACCATCCTGCTGATCACCCACGACCCCGGGCTGGCGCAGAAATGCGACCGGGTGGTCCGGCTGGTGGACGGGTTGATCGTGGATGACGGCCGCGCCGCCCCCCGCGCCTCCCTCGCGGCGGGGGAATGATCCGCCATGTTCCTCGCCCTGCCGTCTGACAATCCCTCCCCCTTCTGGGCCCAGCTCCGCCTTGCCCTGACCATCGCCCGGCGGGAGCTGCGTGGCGGGTTGAGCGGGTTCCGCATCTTCCTGGCCTGCCTGGCCCTGGGCGTGGGCGCCATCGCCACGGTGCAGAGCGTTTCCGGCGGCATCCTGGACGCGCTGCGCAGCGACGGCCGCGCCATCCTGGGCGGCGACGTGGCCCTGCGGCTGCTGTACCGGGAGGCCTCGCCCGACCAGCTTGGCTGGATGCAGCAGCGGGGACAGGTGGTGGTATCGGGGGAGATGCGGGCCATGGCCCGGGACCCCGCCGATCTGGGCAAGGCCGCCCTGGTGGAGCTGAAGGGCGTGGGGCCGGGCTACCCGCTCTACGGCCAGTTCACCTTGACCAGCGGCCCCGTGGACATCCAGTCGGTCCTGGCCAAGAAGGACGGCACCTGGGGTGCCGTGGTGGAGCAGACCCTGGCCGACCGGCTGGAGATCGGCGAGGGCGCCAGCCTGAAGGTCGGCGACATGACCGTGCAGGTGCGCGGCATCATCGGGCGGGAACCGGACAAGGCCGGGTCCGGCAGCTTCAATTTGGGCCCCCGCATGATGGTGGCGGACGGGGCCCTGCGGGAAAGCGGGCTGGTGCAGCCCGGCAGCCTGGTCACCTGGTCCTACCTGCTGAAGCTGCCGCCCGGCAGCGACGTGAAGGCCTTCCGCGAAGGGCTGAAGGCCGACCACCCCAACGCCGGCTGGCGCATCCGCGACTATACCGACGCCGCCCCCCAGCTTGCCCGCTTCGTGGACCGGCTGACCCTGTTCCTGACCCTGGTGGGGCTGACCGCCCTGCTGGTGGGCGGGGTGGGCGTGGGCAACGCCGTGCGCAGCTACCTGGACGGCAAGACCGCCACCATCGCCACCCTGAAATGCGTCGGCGCCCGCGGCGGGCTGGTGTTCGAGGCATACCTAGCGCAGATCCTGGCCCTGGCCGCCGTGGGCATCGCCATCGGGCTGGTCATCGGCACCATCGCCCCCATCGCCGCCGGCCGGGTGCTGGCGGACCTGCTGCCCATCACGGCGCGGATCGGCGTCTATCCCGGCGGCTTGGCCGTCGCCG
The DNA here is from genome assembly GCF_012913305.1 of Aerophototrophica crusticola. NCBI lineage: Bacteria > Pseudomonadati > Pseudomonadota > Alphaproteobacteria > Rhodospirillales > Rhodospirillaceae > Aerophototrophica > Aerophototrophica crusticola. The sequence continues at coordinate 3,458,566 of NZ_CP051775.1, forward strand.
CCGGCTTCGGCCTGCTGACCGCGCTCGCCTTCTCCCTCTGGCCCCTGGCCCGGGCGCGGGAGGTGCCGGCGGCGGCCTTGTTCCGCGATGCCGTGGCCCCGGCGCGCACCCGGCTGCGGCCGGGCTACTTGGCGCTGATGGTGCTGTCCGGTCTGGGCCTGGCGGGCCTGGCCGTGGCGACGGCGGAGGAGAAGGGCTTCGCCGCCGTGTTCGTGGCCGGCAGCCTGGCCACCTTGGGCGCCTTCTGGCTGGCGGGCTGGGCGGTGACCAAGGGGGCGGCCAGGCTGGGCCGGCCGCGGCAGCCGGTGCTGCGCCTGGCGCTGGCCAACATCCACCGGCCGGGCAACCCCACCGGGGCGGTGGTGCTGTCCCTGGGCCTGGGGCTGACGGTGCTGGTCGCCATCTCCCTGATCGAGGGCAACTTCCGGCGGGAGGTGCAGGACACCATCCCCAAGGACGCGCCGGCCTTCTTCTTCGTGGACATCCAGCAGGACCAGGTGGAGGACTTCCGCGCCACCGTCCTGGGCGTGCCCGGCACCGACCGGCTGGACATGGTCCCCAACCTGCGCGGCCGCATCACCGCCGTGAACGGGACAGAGGCGGAAAAGGCGCTGGTGAACCGGGAACACGCCTGGGTGCTGAACGGCGACCGCGGCATCACCTACCAGGCGGAGGCGCCGGAGGGCGACGTGGTGACCGCGGGCGCCTGGTGGCCCAAGGACTACCAGGGCCCGCCCAAGCTGGCCATCTACAAGGACGTGGCGGACGCCTTCGGCATCGGCCCGGGCGCCACCCTGACCGTGAACATCCTGGGCCGCGACATCGAGGCGGAGGTGGCGGTGGTCCGCGACCTGGATTTCCGCAATGTGGGCATCAACTACACCATCGTCTTCGCCCCCGGCACGCTGGAAGCCGCGCCCCAGACCTTCGTCGCCACCCTGCACACGACGGCAGAGGCGGAACCGGTGGTGCAGCGGGCCGTGGCCAGCAAATACGCCAACATCACCATGGTGCGGGTGAAGGACGCGCTGGACACGGTGAATTCCATCATCACCAACATCGGCATGGCCGTGCGGGTGACGGCCGCCGTCACCCTGCTGGCGGGCACGCTGGTGCTGGCCGGCGCCATCGCCGCCGGGCACAAGCGCCGGGTCTATGACAGCGTGGTGCTGAAGGTGCTGGGCGCCACAAGGGGCACGGTGCTGCGCGCCTTCCTGCTGGAATACGGCCTGCTGGGCCTGATCACGGCCGCCGTGGCCGGGGCGCTGGGCACGCTGACCGCCTGGGCCGTGCTGACCCAGGTGATGGACATCGAGTGGAACTTCATGCCGCTGGCCGTCATCGGCACCGCCCTGCTCTGCACCGCCATCACCCTGACCCTGGGCTTCATCGGCACATGGCGGGCCCTGGGCCAGCCGGCGGCCCCGCTTCTACGGAATGACTGACCGTGTCAGCCATGCGCCTGCCGGTTTCCGCCTGGGAAGCGGAAGGCGCGTGGCTGCCGGGTCGGGTGCGGTAAAAGCCGGGCCGGACGTGTGGGCCTTCCCGTCGCCACCCTGGCTTCGTCGGTAGCCGCCGGGCCGTTCATCAGGTGCCGTGCATATGCCCGATGGATTGGGTCGTGGTGCGTTCCGGTATGGTGAACTTCTGGTTAACTGGAATTGCCTATCCTTTTCACGGACGCTTCATCTCCGACGGAAAACCCGGCCGGCGACCTGGGGATATTCCCGATACTGCCGGATCGGGACTTGCGGGCGGCCAAGAACCATTTCGACAAGACAGACAACCGGTTGGCATCTGCGCCGTCCAAAGGCATCTACTTAAGGTCGCTACGATGCCTGTCATGGAAATGCAATTAAAATCCTATCCTTTGGGATAGGCTCGCCGCGCTGCAAAATAAACAGACCTCTCCTGAAGCAGCGAAAATTCGCATAAGTCTTTAGGAGGGGCGAATGAATTGGTTTCTTAATCTTCGCATCACCAACAAGATCATCACCTGCTTCACCGTCCTCGCCACGGCCGTGCTGCTGATGGGATTGGTGATCCAGGCGCAGCTCATGCGCATCGACGACGCGACCGACTGGTCCCAACATAGCTATGAGGTGCTGGGCCAGGCAGAGGGCGTGGTGAACGCCATGGTCAACCAGGAAACGGGGGTGCGCGGTTACCTGGTGTCCGCCGACACGGCCTTCCTGGGCCCCTTCGCGGAAGGGCAGGCGGCGTTCGAGCGGTCCTGGGCCGCGGCCAAGACGCTGACCCGGGACAACCCGGCCCAGCAGGCCCGCCTGGACGATGCCCGGACCCTGGCCCTGCGCTGGCGGGCCGAGGTGGCGGAGCAGGAAGTGGCCCTGGCCCGGGACGGCCGGTTGGAGGAGGCCCGTGCCCTGGCGGGCAGCGGTGCCGGCAAGGCCTTGATGGACCAGTTCCGCGCCCGCATGGCGGAGATGGAGAAGGCGGAGCGGGAGCTGCTGGCCCAGCGCTCCGCCCAGCATGAGGCGGCGGACAGCACGGCCATCGCTGCCCTCTGGGGCGGCATCCTGGCCATGGTGGGGCTGGCGGTGGGCCTGGGCTTCCTGGTGCACCGGGGCGTCACCACGCCCGTGGTCCGCATGACCGATGCCATGGACCTGCTGGCGGGCGGCCGCACCGACCTGGCCATCCCCGGTGTCGGCCGGCGGGACGAGCTGGGCCACATGGCCGCCGCGGTGCAGGTGTTCCGGGACAACGCCCTGCGCAAGGCGGCGCTGGAGGCGGAGCAGGCCAGCCTGTCCGGCCAGGCCGAACGGGAACGGGTCGCCACCGCCCTGCGGCTGGCGGACGAGCTGGAAGGCAGCATCCAGGGGGTGGTGGGTGCCGTCTCCGCCGCCGCCGGCCAGTTGAAGGCCAGCGCGGAGTCGATGAGCAGCACCGCCGGCCAGGCGGGGCGCCAGTCCGGCACCGTGGCCGTGGCGGCGGGCCAAGCCACCGCCAATGTCCAGTCGGTGGCCGCGGCGGCGGACCAGCTTTCCGCCTCCATCCAGGAGATCGCCCGCCAGGTCTCCGAATCCTCCGCCATCACGCAGGAAGCGGTGGTGGACGCCACCCGCACCAACGAGGCGGTGGCGGGCCTGGCCGTGGCGGCCCAGCGCATCGGCACGGTGGTGGAGCTGATCCAGAGCATCGCCGGCCAGACCAACCTGCTCGCCCTCAACGCCACCATCGAGGCGGCCAGGGCCGGGGAGGCGGGCAAGGGTTTCGCCGTTGTGGCGAACGAGGTGAAGAGCCTGGCCAACCAGACCGCCCGGGCGACGGAGGAAATCTCCGTGCAAATCGCCGATATCCAGGCCCAGACGGAAGGGGCCGTGGGTGCCATCCAATCCATCGGCCGCACCATCGGCCGGGTCAGCGAGATCGCCAACAACGTGGCCGCCGGGGTACAGCAGCAGGCCGCCGCCACCAGCGAGATCGGCCGCAACGTGGCAGAGGCCGCCCACGGCACAGCGGAGGTCTCCAGCAACATCGCCGGGGTCAGCCAGGCGGCCACCCATGCCGGGGCCGCCGCCGCCCAGGTCCTGTCCGCCGCCACCCAGCTCGCCATCGACGTGGACCGGCTGCGGCGGGAGACGGACGGCATCATCACCCGCATCCGGGCGGCTTGATGCCCGTGGCCGCTGATCGTGACCGATCAACGGCCCCCTCAGGCGCCGGGCGCCCGCATCCGCGGGCTTGGCTCACGCGGGCCCCATTCCCAAAAAACTGAAGGGCCGCCCGACGCCGGGCGGCCCTTCTTCGTTCCCGTACCCGAAGCAGGGTCAGGCTGACGTGTCGACCTTCGGCGCCTCGCCGCCCTTGGCGACGACGACCATGGCCTCGCGCAGCAGGCGACCGTGGATGGTGTAGCCGGGCTGGTAGACCTGGACCACGGTGCCGGGGGCCTTACCCGTGCCCTCGATCTCCGCCATGATCTGGTGGAAGTTGGGGTCGGCGGGCTTGTCCAGGGCTTCCATCTTCTGGATGCCGCCGCGGTCGAAGGCGGCGAGGAGCTGGCGCTCCGTGGCCTCGACGCCGGTCAGCAGGTTGTTGACGGCCTGGTCGGCCTCCCGGGTCTCGGCGGGCACGGCCTCCACGGCACGGCGGAGGTTGTCGGCCACGGCCAGCAGTTCCTTGGCGAACTTGGACACGGCGTACTTGGCGGTGTCCTCCCGCTCCCGCTCCGCCCGGCGGCGGATGTTCTCCGCCTCGGCCAGGGCGCGCAGCAGCTGGTCCTTCAGGGACCCCACCTCCGCCTCCAGCTTCGCCACCCGCTCATCGCTGCCGCCATTGGCGGTGGCATGCGCCTCGGCGGTGGCCTGGGGGGCTTCGTCGGCCGGGGTGTCGTGGGACGTCGTCTCGTCGGTCATCGGTGTCTCGCTCAACGGGTCGTGACGCGGGGCGGCGCGCCCTCCAGGGACAAGCGACGCGCCACCCGTGAGCCCATGCAGATAAGGATGTCGGCCGGAAAGGTCGAGAGGAGTTTTGCGGCGCCCCCCGCGATTTCGGGCCGCGCCTCACCCCATCAGCCGCCCGATCACCTTGGCCGTGTAATCCACCATGGGGATGATGCGGGCATAGTTGATGCGGGTGGGGCCGATCACGCCGATGGCGCCCACCACCTGGTCCCGGCCGTTGCCATAGGGGCTGACGATCATGGAGCAGCCGGCGTGGCGGAACATCTCGTTCTCCGCCCCGATGAAGATCTGCACCCCCTCGCCCCGTCCGGTGGCGTCCAGCAGGCGGACCATGTGCTCCCGCGTCTCCAGCGCCTCGAACAGGGTGCGGATGCGCTCCAGGTCGGAGATGGCGGTCACGTCCTCCAGCAGCTTGGCCTGGCCGCGCACGATCAGGTACCCCGCCGTGCCCCGGGTGCCGGACCAGGTGGCAAGGCCCGTCTCCACCACCTTCTGGGTCAGGGCGTCCAGCTGGGTCTTCTGCTCCTCCATCTCCCGCTGGATGATGGCGCGGGCCTCGGCAAGCGTCTTCCCCACCACCTTGGCGTTCAGATAGTTGCTCGCCATGCGCAGGGCGGACGGCGGCAGGCCCTGGGCCACGTCCACCACCCGGTTCTCCACCAGGCCATCCTCCGTCACCATCACCACCAGGGCGCGTCCGGGGGACAGGCTGACGAACTCGATATGCTTCAGGGGCCGGTCCGTCTTGGGCGCCACCACCAGCCCGGCGCAGGAGGACAGGCCGGACAGCAGGTTCGTCGCCTCCTCCAGCACCTCCGGCAGGGAGCGGCCGCGGGTGGCGCAGGACGCCTCGATGTCCTCCCGCTCCCGGTCGGTCAGGTCGCCCACCTGCAGCAACCCGTTGACGAACAGGCGCAGCCCCGCCTCCGTCGGCACCCGGCCGGCAGAGGTATGCGGCGCCATCAGCAGCCCCAGCTCCTCCAGGTCGGCCATGACGTTGCGGATGGTGGCGGGGGAGAGCTGGACAGAAAGCCGGCGCGACAAGGTGCGCGAGCCCACCGGCTCCCCCGTCTGCACATAAGCCTCGACGATCTGGCGGAAAATCTCCCGCGACCGCTGGTTCAGCTCACTGATCATCGCCGCCGGCAGTCTCCGTGTTGCCCAACCTGGACAATGACACTAGTCGCCAGGGGGGCGGGAATCAATGTGGCGGGACAACACGTGCACGCTTGAACCATTTGGCGTCGAGGAAGGGTGCCGCATCCGGGTCCGCTTCCCGGGCTTTCCGGATGTCCTCGTCCGTGAACGCATCGAACGCGGTCCAGTCAGGCTCCCCGGTTATCGGGTCCATCGGCACTTCGACCTCGGGATCGCCCTGGCGTGCATCGGCAATCGCGTTCAGGGCCAAATCTTCCTCCAGGTCGGCGTTCGCTGCTTCGCGTCGACGTGGCATGCGGCTTCCCTTCCGTTCACATGCATGATGATGCAATTGCACGTCGAAAGGAAGCGGCCAGCGCTGCACGCGGTTCCACGGCACTGGACCTCCCGCCCCCGCCGGTCTACCAAAGGGCCACCATTGCGAAAGAGACCGACCATGACCCGCCCCTCCGGCCGCGCGCCCGACCAGCTCCGCCCCGTCAGCCTGGAGGTGGACGTCAACAAGTATGCCGAGGGCTCCTGCCTCGTGCGGTTCGGGGACACGCATGTGCTCTGCACCGCCAGCGTGGAGGACCGGGTGCCGCCCTTCCTGCGCGGCAAGGGCGAAGGCTGGGTGACGGCGGAATACGGCATGCTGCCCCTCCACCGAAAGCCGCATGGACCGGGAGGCGGCGAAGGGCAAGCAGTCCGGCCGGACGCAGGAGATCCAGCGCCTGATCGGCCGCTCCCTGCGCGCCGTCACCGACATGCGCGCCATGGGCGAGGTGCAGGTGAAGGTGGACTGCGACGTGATCCAGGCCGACGGCGGCACCCGCACCGCCGCCATCACCGGCAGCTACGTGGCCCTGCACCTGGCCTTCCAGCACCTGATGCGCATCGGCCTGGTGAAGACCATGCCCCTGACCGACAGCGTGGCCGCCATTTCCTGCGGCCTGTACCAGGGCACGCCCGTGCTGGACCTGGACTATGCGGAGGACAGCACCGCCCAGGCCGACGCCAACTTCGTGCTGACGGGCCGCGGCGGCATCGTGGAGATCCAGGGCACCGCCGAGAAGACCCCCTTCCAGGAGGCGGAGTTCATGGCGCTCCTCTCCCTGGCCCGCAAGGGCATCGGGGAGTTGGGAGAGCTGCAGAAGCGCGCCCTGGGCCTGTGACGGGGGACCGAGCATGACGGAGACGGCGCGTCGCTCAACCGAAACTGTTGCTCCGCGTCGCTTCGCGGGCGACACCCTGGTCATCGCCAGCCACAACAAGGGCAAGGTGCGGGAAATCGCCGCCCTACTGGGCCGCTATGTCGCCAACTTCCCCTCCGCCGGGGAGCTGGGCCTGCCGGAGCCGGAGGAGACGGAAAAGACCTTCATCGGCAACGCCGCCCTGAAAGCCCTGGCAGCGGCCAAGGCCTCGGGCCTGCCCGCCCTGGCGGATGACAGCGGGCTGGCGGTGGACGCGCTGGACGGGGCTCCCGGCATCTATTCCGCCCGCTGGGCCGGGCCGGAGAAGGACTTCGCCCTGGCCATGGAGAAGGTGCGGCGGGAGCTGGCCCTCGCCCCCGACCGCAAGGGCGACCGGGCCCATTTCGTCTGCGCCCTGGCCCTGGCCTGGCCCGACGGCCATGTGGAGGCGGTGGAGGGCCAAGCCCACGGCACCCTGACCTTCCCGCCCCGCGGCAGCAAGGGCTTCGGCTACGACCCCATCTTCATCCCCGACGGCCACGGCACGACCACCTATGCCGAGCTGGACCCCGACCAGAAACACGCCATCAGCCACCGGGCGGACGCGTTCCGCCAGTTGGTGGCGCGGTGCTTCGGGTGAGGTGAAAGAAGCCGGTGCATATTCTTGTCAGGCGTGATTTTATTCTACACGGACGACACGGACATGCCACGGACGGTCACGGACAATGGCGGGAAAGCTGGATGAGGGGATGGAGGCCATCACGGAAGCCATCCTTGGGGCGGCCTTCGACGTATCGCATCACCTCGGTGCCGGCTTCTTGGAAAACCTTTACAAACGGGCATTGCTGAAGGAACTGCGGCTCCGCCGCTTGGCCGTGCAGGAGGAAGTGCCTTTCCAGGTCCGCTACAAGGGTGAGCCGATCGGCACATACTTCGCCGACCTCCTGGTAGAGCGGCAGGTGATTGTCGAATTGAAGGTGGCCGAGGCGATCAACGATGCCCATGTTCACCAAGTCGTGAATTATCTGAAGGCCAGCGGATTGCGGGTTGGCCTGATCCTGAATTTCGGCGTGCCGCGTGTCGCCGTCCGCCGGGTTCTGCTGTGACCCCTGTCCGTGTCCGTCCGTGGATTGTCCGTGCCTGTCCGTGTTGAAAATGCCGGAGCCCCCGGCTTCGCCCTCTACGTCCACTGGCCGTTCTGCGCGTCCAAGTGCCCGTATTGCGACTTCAACTCCCACGTCCGGGACCGGGTGGACCATGCCCGGTGGCGGGACGCGCTGGTGCGGGAGCTGGACCATTTCGCCGACCTGACCCCGGGCCGCACCCTGACCAGCGTCTTCTTCGGCGGCGGCACCCCGTCGCTGATGCTGCCAGAGACGGTGGAGGCTGTGCTGCGGCGGGCGGATGAGCGGTGGGGCCTGCCCGCGGGCACGGAGGTGACGCTGGAGGCCAACCCCACCAGCGTGGAGGCGGACCGGTTCCGCGGCTTCCGCGCCGCCGGGGTGAACCGCGTCTCCCTCGGCATCCAGGCGCTCAACGAGGCTGACCTGAGGGCGTTGGGCCGGCGCCACTCGGCGGACGAGGCCCTGGGGGCCATCCGTCTGGCGCGGGACATCTTCCCCCGCTACAGCTTCGACCTGATCTATGCCCGCCCCGGCCAGACCGTCCCCGCCTGGCAGGCGGAGCTGCGCCGCGCCCTGGATGAGACAGTGGGCCACCTGTCGCTCTATCAGTTGACCATCGAGGAGGGCACCCAGTTCCACACCCTGCACAGCCGCGGCGAGCTGGTCCTGCCGGACGAGGAGACCCAGGGCGACCTCTATGCCGCCACGCAAGAGCTGCTGGAGGGCGCCGGCCTGCCCGCCTATGAGGTGTCCAACCACGCCCGGCCGGGGGAGGAAAGCCGCCACAACCTGACCTACTGGCGCTATGGCGACTATGTGGGCATCGGCCCCGGCGCCCATGGCAGGCTGACCCTGGACGGGAACAAGCTCGCCACCCGCACCCACCGCGCGCCGGAAGTCTGGCTGGAGCGGGTGGAGGCGCACGGCACCGGCAGCCACGCCGTCGAACCGGTGGCCCCTGCCGACCGCCTGACCGAGATGCTGATGATGGGCCTGCGCCTGCGCGAGGGCGTGCCGCTGGCCCGGGTGGAGCAGGAGACCGGTCAGCCCCTGCAAGCCTGGATCGACCCCGCCCGCCTGGACGGCCTGGCCCGCCACGGCATGCTGGAATCCGACGGCACCACCCTGCGCGTCACGACGGACGGGCGCGAACGGCTGAACGCCGTGCTGGCGCGGTTGTTGGGGTAGCCCAGCCCTATCTTGAGCGCCCATACAAAGTTTTGTATGCTGGCTGCATGGTATCGCCCAAGCCCATTATCTTCCGTGGAACCTCGTTGCAGGACCTACGGGACTTCCCCGAACCGGTCCGGCGGGAAGCCGGGTACCAGCTGGGCCGGGTGCAGAGCGGTTTGGAACCGACGGACTGGAAGCCGATGCAGGGCATCGGCCCTGGCGTGCAGGAAATCCGGGTGCGGGACGGCTTGGGCGCGTTCCGGGTGATCTATGTCGCCAAGTTCGCCGACGCTATCTACGTGCTCCACTGTTTCCAGAAAAAGACGGCGAAGACCAGCGGGCCCGACCTGGACCTTGCGGCACAGCGTTACCGGGACTTGGCGCGGGAGAAAGCACGATGACCGACGAACAGCGCTTCACCAGCGTCTGGGACGCTATCGAGGACACGGCGGCGGAGGCGGAGAACATGCGCCTCCGCAGTTCCCTGATGATGGCCCTCGACCAGCACATCCGCAAACAGGGCTGGACCCAGGCGGAGGCGGCGAAGCGGCTTGGCGTGACCCAGCCCCGCATCTCCGACCTGTCGCGGGGAAAGATCGGCCTGTTCGGCCTGGACACGCTGGTGAACATGGCGGTCGCGGCAGGGCTGCATGTGGAACTCAAGGTGGTGGATGCCGCCTGACCCTTCACCTCCCCCGCCGCCCATGCCATACAGGGCGCCATGAGCACAGAGACCAACCGCCGCCGTTATGCCGTGGACCTGGAGGGGGAGGGCGTGCATGAGCGCCCGGACTTGTCCTATGGCGCCTATCTTGGCCTGGACACGCTGCTGGCCAGCCAGCACCCGCGCTCGGACGAGCATGACGAGCTGCTGTTCATCGTCATCCACCAAGCGTCCGAGCTGTGGATGAAGCTGTCCCTGCATGAGCTGCGGGCGGCGCGGGAGCAGGTGCGCAAGGATGAGCTGGGCCCCGCCTTCAAGATGATCGCCCGGGTGGCCCGCATCCAGGCCCAACTGATCCAGAGCTGGGACGTGCTGTCCACCCTGACGCCCGCCGACTACACCCGGTTCCGGCCCTATCTGGGGCAGAGCAGCGGCTTCCAGTCCTGGCAGTACCGGCTGCTGGAATATGTGCTGGGCAACAAGAACGCCGGCATGATGGCCGTGCACCGGGGCGACCCTACCGCCCATGCGGCGCTGGAACAGGCCCTGGCGGAGCCGTCCCTCTATGACGAGGCCTTGCGCCTGCTGGCCCGCCGCGGCTTCGACATCCCCGCCGACCGGCTGGACCGGGACTGGCGGGAGCCCTACCGGGCATCCCCGGAGGTGGAGGCCGCCTGGCTCGCCGTCTACCGCGACACCGCCGCCCACTGGGACTTGTACGAGTTGGCGGAGAAGCTGGTGGACCTGGAGCAGCGCTTCCAGACCTGGCGCTTCAGCCACATGAAGACGGTGGAACGGGTGATCGGCTTCAAGCAGGGCACCGGCGGGACGGGTGGGGTGTCCTACCTCTCGAAGGCCCTGGACCTGACCTTCTTCCCCGAGCTGTTCAGCCTGCGGACATCGTTGTAGGCGCTTTTCGTAGGTCGGATTAGCGAAGCGTAATCCGACGGCAAAGCACCGGTGCAGGGGACCGTCGGATCACGCGGCCTCGCGGCCGCTAATCCGACCTACACCCCCTCAATGCCCGTGGCTGTGGCGCTTGCCGTCCTCGGTCTGGATGAAGCGGCGGCCGCAATAGGGGCAGTCCACCTGGCCCTTGCCTTCCAGCGACAGATAGACCAGCGGGTGGCCCAGGGCGCCGCCGCCGCCGTCGCACCCGACGGTGGCGTCATCCACGAAGATGGTCTCGACCGGCTGCATGGTCCCTGGCCCCTGTGTCCGTATCCTGATCCCGGGCATGTCCCGGCTGCGGCGCATCATAGCGGCAAGTGGCCGGGGATCAACTGCCGCAAAGCCGCGGATGCCAAGCTGGCGCAGCCTGCGCCGGCACGTGAGGAACGCGAAAGCTGCCGAACATCGCTGCCCCGCCCGGCCCGACATTGATTCTTCTGCACACGGGTGCTAACCCGTGTCGCCTCCCGTCCCAGGATGCGCGACCATGCCCGACGCCCTGACCCCCGCGACCGCCGTCAAGGCCTTCACCGTGCCGGACGCCGCGGTCGAGGTGCGCGACCTGCGCAAGACCTACAAGGCCAGCGGCAAGGCCCCGGCGAAGGAAGCGCTGAAGGGCATCTCCCTCGCCATCCCCCGTGGCTCCCTCTATGGCCTGCTGGGGCCCAACGGGGCGGGGAAGAGCACCTTCATCAACATCCTGGCCGGGCTGGTGAACAAGACCAGCGGCACGGCCAGGATCTGGGGCATCGACATCGACCAGGCGCCGCGGTCCGCCCGCGCCGCCATCGGCGTGGTGCCGCAGGAACTGAACCTGGACCCCTTCTTCACCCCGCGGGAACTGCTGGACCTGCAGGCCGGCCTCTATGGCGTGCCGAAGGCGGAGCGGCAGACGGAACGGCTGCTGGAGGCGGTGGGGCTGAAGGACAAGGCCAACGCCTATGCCCGCACCCTGTCGGGCGGCATGCGCCGGCGGCTGATGGTGGCCAAGGCCATGGTGCACGCCCCGCCCGTGCTGGTGCTGGACGAGCCGACGGCGGGCGTGGACGTGGAACTGCGCCAGATGCTGTGGGCCCATGTCCGTGACCTGAACAAGGCCGGGACAACGGTGGTACTCACCACGCATTATCTCGAGGAAGCGCAGGAACTCTGCGATACCATCGCGATCGTCAACCATGGTCAGGTGGTGGCGTGCGACGCGACGGAAAACCTGCTGCGTACCCTCGACAGCAAGGAACTGGTGGTCACCCTGGACCGCGACCTGGACGCGGTGCCGGCGGCCCTGTCCCCCTTCAAGGCCACCCTGCCGGCCCCGCGCAAGCTGGTGGTCAGCTACCAGCCCTCCCGCGCCAAGGTGGGGGAGATCCTGGCGGCCATCGCCGCCGCCGGGCTGGGGGTGCAGGACATCAGCACCGTGGAGTCCGACCTGGAGGACCTGTTCCTCCAGTTGACCCGCGCGCCGCGTCCGGCCGGGGCTGCGCCGGACGATGAGTACCGCTGAGACCCATTCCTTCCGCCTGTTCCCGCCGCCGGCCCTGCTGGTGGCGTTGCTGGTGCTCCTCCTCTCCTCCTGCGCGCCACGCGCCAGCCCATGGGCACCCGGGTGGCGGAACCGGCCATCGACCCGGCCGCCACGGAATATGTGGCCGCGGACGGGGTGCGCCTGCCGCTGAAGGCGTGGCTGCCGGAGGGTGGGGCGCCCAAGGCCGTGATCCTGGCCCTGCACGGCTTCAACGACTATTCCAACGCCTTCGCCGCCCCGGCCAAGGACTGGGCCGCCCAGGGCATCGCCACCTATGCCTATGACCAGCGCGGCTTCGGCCGCGGGCCCCGGCCCGGCATCTGGGCGGGGGTGGACACCATGCAGGCGGACCTGTTGGGCGCCGCCCAGGCCGTCCGCGCCCGCCACCCCGGCGTGCCCCTGTTCCTCCTCGGGGAAAGCATGGGCGCCGCCGTGGTGCTGACCACCCTGGCGGAGCAGGGCAACCTGCCCGTGGGCGTGTCCGGCGCCATCCTGTCGGCCCCGGCGGTCTGGTCGCGGGACACCATGCCCTTCTACCAGCGCTGGGCCCTGGCCGTGGCGAGCTGGACCGTGCCCTGGTACGAGCTGACGCCGCCCAAGGGCCTGAAGATCCGTGCCTCCGACAACATCGAGATGCTGCGCGCCCTGGGCCGCGACCCGCTGGTGATCAAGGCCTCCCGCGTGGACGCGGTGGCCGGCCTGACCACCCTGATGGACCAGGCGCTGGGCTCCGTCGGCAAGCTCCCCGGCCCCGCCCTGGTGCTGTATGGGGAGCATGAGGAACTGATCCCCCGCCTGCCCGTGGGCATCGCCCTGTCCAGGCTGCCCAAGGACAGGGTGCAGGCGGCCATCTACCCCAAGGGCTTCCACATGCTGCTGCGCGACCTGCATGCGGGCGTGGTGCGGGACGACATCGCCGCCTGGGTCCTGGACCCCGGCCGCCCCCTGCCCAGCGGGGCGGAGACCCACCCGCGGGTGCTGGAACACCGCGGCGCCCTGGTGGCCGGCAACCCGCCGGACCCGGGCAAGACCGCCGCCGTGCAGGGCGGGAGCTGAGGGTGGTCCCCGTCAGCGTCAACGCCGACGACTATGCCCTGTCCCCCGGCATCAGCGCCGCCATCCTGGACCTGCTGGCCGCCGGGCGGATCACCGGCACGTCGGTGATGACGGCCAGCCGCTTCTGGCGGGACCATGCGCCTGACCTGCGCCCCTTCGCCGGCAAGGCCGATATCGGCCTGCACTTCACCCTGACGGAGCTGGCGCCCCTGGGCACCATGCCGCTGTTCGCCCCCGCCGGCCGCTTCCCCGCCCTGGGCACCCTGCTGCACGACGCCTTGCGCGGGCGCTTGGACACGGTGGAGGTGCGGGCCGAGCTGCGCCGGCAACTGGACGCCTTCGAGGACGCGCTGGGCCGCCCGCCGGACTTCGTGGACGGGCACCAGCATGTGCATGTGCTGCCCGGCATCCGTGCCCAGGTGCTGGCCGAGCTGTCCCACCGCTATCCCGCCGGCAGCGTGGGCTTGCGCGACTGCACGGAGGTCCCCGCCCGGGTCCTGCGCCGTGGGGTGGCCGTGCCCAAGGCCCTGTTCATCGGGTCCCTGTCCCGCGGCCTCTCGCGGCAGGCGACCAGGCTGGGCATCCCCACCAACCCCGCCTTCACCGGCATCTACGGCTTCCGAGGAGATCCGCCCTTCGCCGCCCTGCTGGCCGGCGCCGTGCCCGGCACCTTGATGATGGTGCACCCCGGCCGGGCGGAGGGCCCCACCGACCCGCCCGACGCCATCGCCGCGGCCCGGGTGCGCGAGCTGGCCTTCCTCTCCGGCCCGGACTGGCCGGCGCTGTTGCAGGGGATGGGCATGCGGTTGGTGCGGATCGGCGGGGGTCCGTGCTAAGCCTGTGGGGCGCGCCCGAGTCGCCCCGAGTCGCGCCGAAGTATTCCACAGAGATTCATCCTCCGTTCCCGCTTTGTTGATGGCTGCCCCTCCGAGTCGCCCCTATACTCCGCCGCCATGAGAGGCCCCCCCGCCCCCTTCGCGGCGCCGCCTTCCCGCGGCCTGATGCTGCCGGACGCCCCCGCCATCGTGGTGGGGGCGAAGGGAGTCACGTGGCTGTCCCCCGACGGGGAGGTGGAGTTCATCCCCAAGGACGAGAGCGGGTGGAAGCTGCGCCAGGGGCCGGTGCTGCTGGTCCATGGCAGGGCGGTGTCCCGCCGGCTGGGGCTGGACCGGGTGCCGGAGGCGTTCGACCTGCTGGAGCTGTTCGCCTTCGTCCGCCCCGCCAGGTTCTGCCTGCCCACGCCGAAGGGCCTGGCGGAGGCGCTGGGCCTGCCCCCGCCCCGCGACCCAGAGGGGGAATGCCTGACCCTGGTCAACGCCGCCCGGATATTGCTGGGGGAGGTGGGCGACCAGGACCGGCCCAAGGGGCGGGAGGAACGCAGTGACCCCGTGGGCATCGCCTGGGCCATGGGGCAGGCGGGCTGGCCCTGGGCGCGGTTCGTGCTGGCGGCCCTGGGCGCGCCGGCCGGGCCGGGGTCCGCCGAGAAGGCGCGCCGGGCCCTGATGGTCTGGAACGGGCTGAAGGAATGGCAGGCGGAGGCGCCGGAGCCGCCCCCCGGCCATTTGCCCGTGGAACCCACGGAGGCCCGGCGGCGCCTCGCTGAGATGGTGGGCCAGGGCCGCGACGCGGAGCCGCGGCCCCAGCAGGCGGACTATGCCAGCGCCGTCAGCACCGCCTTCACCCCCGCGACGTACCCGGCAGCCCCAACCTGGTGCTGGCGGAGGCGGGCACGGGCGTGGGCAAGACCCTGGGCTACCTGGCCCCCGCCACGGTCTGGGCGGAGAAGAACAAGGGCCCCGTCTGGATCAGCACCTATACCCGCCAGCTCCAGCACCAGATCGACAAGGAGCTGGACCGGCTGCACCCCGACCCCCAGGTGAAGAACCGCAAGGTGGTGATCCGCAAGGGGCGGGAGAATTACCTGTGCCTGCTGAACCTAGAGGAGGCGGCGAACATCGCCCAGACCCAGCCGGCCTTCATGACCGCCATCGGCCTGATGGCCCGCTGGGCCGCCGCCACAAGGGACGGGGACATGCAGGGCGGCGACTTCCCGGGCTGGCTGGTGGACATCCTCGGCAAGGGCCGCACCCTGACCCTGGCCGACCGGCGGGGGAGTGCGTCTACAGCGCCTGCCCGCACTACCAGAAATGCTTCATCGAGAAGTCGGTGCGCCGGGCCCGCAAGGCCGACATCGTCGTGGCCAACCACGCCCTGGTGATGATCACCGCGGCGCTGGGCGGGGGGGATGAGGCTTATGTGCCCAGCCGCTATGTCTTCGATGAAGGCCACCATGTCTTCGACGCCGCGGACAACGCCTTCGCCGGGCACCTGACGGCGGTGGAGACGGCGGAGCTGCGCCGCTGGCTCTTGGGGGCGGAGGTGCAGGGCCGCAGCCGCGCCCGGGGCCTGCGCCGCCGGGTGGAGGACCTTGTCGGCGGCGACCAGGAATCGACGGAACTGCTCCAAGAGATCGCCCAGGCCGCGAAGGTCCTGCCGGGGGAGGCCTGGTCCCAGCGGGTGCATGGGGGGGAGCCGGTGGGCCCGACGGAGGCCTTCCTGGCCATGGTCCGGCAGCAGGTCTATGCCCGCGCCCACGGCCAGGACAACCCCTACAGCCTGGAGACGGAGACGCGGCCCGTGGTGGACGGGCTGCTGGAGGCGGCGGCCACCCTGGACGCGGCCCTGGCCAAGCTGGCCCAGCCCCTGGAAAAGTTGGCCGAACGGCTGAAGGCCATGCTGGACGAGGAATCGGATGAGCTGGAGGCGGAGACGCGCCGCCGCCTGGACGCCGTTGCCCGCTCCCTGAAGCGCCGCAGCCAGCAGGAGGTGAACGCCTGGCGGCTGATGCTCCAGCAACTGCCGCATGAGACGCCGCGCAAGTTCGTGGACTGGTTCGGGATCGAGCGGCTGGAGGGCCGCGACTTCGACGTGGGCATGTACCGCCACTGGGTGGACCCCACCATGCCCTTCGCGGACAGCGTCGGCGGCGTGGCCCACGGCTTGGTGGTGACCAGCGCCACCCTGACCGACGGCACCGGCAACCCCGAGGCGGACTGGCAGGCGGCGGCCCTGCGCACCGGGGCGGCCCACATGGGTTCACCGCCGTTACGCGCTGCCGTGCCCAGCCCCTTCGACCACGCCAAGCAGACCCGGGTGCTGGTGGTCACGGATGTGCGCAAGGACGACCTCGACCAGGTGGCCGCCGCCTACCGGGAGCTGTTCAAGGCCGCGGGCGGCGGGGGCCTGGGCCTGTTCACCGCCATCAGCCGCCTGCGCGCGGTGCATGAGCGGGTGAGCGTGCCGCTGGAGGAAGCGGGCATCCCCCTGCTGGCCCAGCACCTGGACGGCATGGACGTGCCCACCCTGGTGGACATCTTCCGCGGGGAGGAGGACGCCTGCCTGCTGGGCACCGACGCGGTGCGGGACGGGGTGGACGTGCCGGGCCGCAGCCTTCGCCTGATCGTCTTCGACCGGGTGCCCTGGCCCCGCCCCGACATCCTGCACAAGGCAAGGCGGGAGCATTTCGACAGGATCGCCGGCCGCCGCCGCTACGACGACATGATCACCCGCCTGCGCCTGCGCCAGGCCTTCGGCCGGCTGGTGCGGCGGGCCGACGACACCGGCGTGTTCGTCCTGCTGGACCCGATGATGCCGAGCCGGTTGGCGGGGGCCTTCCCGGAAGGGGTGGAGATCCGGCGGGTGGGGCTGGCGGAGGCGGTAAGGGAGACGAGGGGGTTCCTGGGTGTGGGCCAGGTCCACACCACGGTCCCACCTGCTTCCTGGTCCCCTGAATAGGTCTCCGGCCTATTTGCCCTGGCTGTTGAGGGTCGCCACCGACGTCACGGCGGCTGCCCCGACCAGGGGTACGGACACAAGCCGCGACGTGAGGGTAACCAGGGTGGTGACCACGCCGACGGCGCTGGATGCCAGGGCCAAGACTGCGTTCAAGGTGTCACCGGTGGTGGAATAGACATAGACCGAGGCCGCCAACAGCACGATGGCGAACGGGATCTGGACCGACGCCCAAGGGCTGCCGCCCATTTCCCGCTGCCAACCCTGGATGACGGCTTGGCTTTCCGCCGTCAGGATGAAACGCGCGAAACTTTCCGTGGTCACCCGGAAATCTTGCCGCCGCTCAACCAAACCGCGCCGTTCCAAGCGTAACACGGCTTGGATATTTCTCGGGTTTGCCAGATTCCTGCAAGCCAAGTGGTACAAAACCAGTTTTTCTTCCCGGGTACAATTTGACCAAAGTGATCTATAAAATGGTTCGGCCCATTCGGCAATAAATTCGATCACCTGCTTTTCAGTTATTCTGGCTAAGCCATCATTTCTTTGCTTATTTTGGGAAAATATACTATCAAGTATACTTTTTGCCTCTCTTATTGTCGGTGCCAATTCCTCCCAAAAATACTCCCTGTTCAGGATGATGTACAAATTCTGTACTTTCTCGTTCTTCTTATATTCAATTATCTTATTATGAATATCAAACAGAAGTTCGGCGCGTTGGTTGCGATTTGGTCGGAAGCGCAAGACGTCAGTTTCGCGGAATTGGAAACGCTCGCACCTTGACAGAAGTCTGACCCACCGGTCCAGTTCCTGCTGGAGTTCTTGCCAAGCGAGTTCTGCCGCTGGTTCGGGCGCGCTGGATTGGGATTTCGCGAGGCTGTCCATGAAGGACGGATGGGCAAGGGGGTCGTTGTCTGCGAATAGCACGATCCCATGGCCCTCGCTGGCGCGTGTCTCCAGATAGCCCAGCAACCCCGACCGAAGCGGCTGTGTCGCCATGAACCCGTCCAGGTCCGCGACGACGACGAATCGGCGGTTTGGTTCTGGGATGGACTGGAGAGCTGAGGGGTCCTTGGCAAAGGCGGTGCTCCACAGCACCACGCCACCGCGTCTTCGAGCCAACCAGGTGAAGACGGCACGTACCCGGTCTGCCGCCCGCAGGTACAGGATCGGATTGGCGGCGGGGCGTCGCTTCAGGGGGCTGTCGACCTGCAACCTCGGCAAGATCGTCCGTTCCAGCCGCGCACCCAACATCCGGCCCGTGAGCCCCGTCATCAGCCAGTAGAGCAAAGGCAAGCAGGTGATCCAGAACCCGGGCAGGATTGTCCCATGCCAAGGCCGTCCCACGATGTTGCGCCAGGGCAGCGGGTTTGCGGCCGTCCCCCCGTCAACAGGTTTCGCAGTCGACGTGTGCGGGACCGGGGGCACCAGGAGGTGGATGCTGGTCCGCATGGCGGATCGCACGGGCGCTTGGACCACGGAGTTCGCGTGGTACAGGTACGGGAAGCCCAGGCGCGCAGCCGTCTCCAGGCCGGGGGTCAAGGGGTCGTGACCTGGCCCACCGAGAGGAGCGACGTCGGCATAGATGCCGGTCACCTGCCATGGCCGAAAACCAGTGGCATTAACCGCCGCGGCAATGTTGTCGAACGTGGCCTTCATCTCCGGGACCGGCGCGGGTAGCCTCGCAAGGGCGGCGCGCTCCCCGCGACACGCTGCGCAGCCAAGTCGCGCTCCGCCATGGCTTGGGCTGTGGACCCGCGCAGGTAGGCGTCCAGCAGACGGCCCTCATGGTCGGCGGCCTCACCCAGGACCACGACCGCCGGAACCGCCGCGATAACCAGGACCAGGCTGCACGCCAGCAGGACATAGGGGACGTGGTACGGGACATGGAAGCGCGTCCGCCGTTCCAGCCAGCCCCGCAGCCCCGTGCTGCCGAAGAAGTACACGAGCCCCAGCGTTGATAACGCCGGACTTGCCAGAACGACCCAGGCGAGCAGGAAAATCCAGTGGCCCGTGCCCGTGTGCAGGCCAATGGCAATCAAGGCGCACAGGAGGGAAATGAGAAGATGGAAAAGGCAAGCGCGGCAGAACCCGCGCCA
Source organism: Aerophototrophica crusticola (assembly GCF_012913305.1). Taxonomy (NCBI): domain Bacteria; kingdom Pseudomonadati; phylum Pseudomonadota; class Alphaproteobacteria; order Rhodospirillales; family Rhodospirillaceae; genus Aerophototrophica; species Aerophototrophica crusticola. The sequence continues at coordinate 3,477,701 of NZ_CP051775.1, forward strand.
ATCATGGTCGGAGACCATGTGTCGTGGCAGGAAGCTGCCAAGCGTCAGTTTCTCCGGCAGCGGCTTTGGCTGCGGGCCCAACATTGCCCGGGTCGTGGTGTAGGCGAGGATGGCGCCGGACAGGCAGATGAACATGCCCGCGAAGCCCCCGGCCCCGCGGGCCACCAAAAGGGTGATCGCGCCGACCAGGCCGACATACGCCGACAGGCAAACATAGATGATGCCGATCCGTTGGTCCGGCCATAGCCAGCGGCGGCGGATGCGCCGTGGCTCCATCAGGATGGGCAGGCCGATCAGGACCGCGAATAGCATGACGGTCAACAGGGTGCCACCCAGGGCGGTCACGGCCAGGTTGTGTGCCAGGATGTCCGGGATGGATTGTTCGTACATCACCAGCATCGTCCAGGGCAGCCCCTTGATCGGGTGCGTGACGAACCGGTGGGGGCTGCCGCGATAGTCCGCGCCGAAAACGTCCGGCGTGCGGAAGGCCAGGGCGGGTTGCAACGCGGACCAAAGCGCCACGTCGGCGCCCAACCGCTCCGACAATATGGCCTTCGGGTCGCTGTGCACTTTTACCTGACCTGTCCGGTCATCGATGACCGCGAACTTGAATTGGGGCGGCAGTACCGGATGGAAGAAGGTGTGCATCACCCGGCTCAAGACCATCACGGACGGCACGCAGTCGGGCTGGTCCGGCCCCGTCGGGGTCATGGAAGGCGGGGCAGAGAGGACCCACGCCGTCCCACCGGCATAACGGTCCCTGATGACGTCCACAAACATGTGCGGGGCCAATTGGTCCGCCGGGACTTCTTGGGTCAATCGCCAGGGCAGGCGGCGGGCGACCGTCGTGAAATATTCGCGGTCAGGTGCCGTTAGCGCAGCATATTGATACTTGTCGAACAATTGCAGGCCGGTTTGTTGCCCCCGCCAGTTCAAGGCAAATGCCCGGTTGAACGGCGACAAACCTTTTGTCTCATCAATCTCCACCCTCGAGAGATTGTATACGAAACACCGATTCTTATCCTTGCTCTTCGCCTCGAGGATGGAAGGTTCCAGTTTTTGGAGGAGGCTCAGTGAATCTTTGAGTTCAAGCTGGAAATCATCCACGATCCTCTGCGCGATCTTCGTCGCCTTGCCGTCAAGAGCCTCCTGAACTTTGGACCGATAATGGTACCAAGCCGGAAAAACGACGAAGGTGGCGACGACCACGCAAAGGCTCAGGGCGACCAAGATGGGATCGGCGCGCATCAGGCGCTCGTTCGGGTTGATGAGGGCAATCTTCAAGAATGGCCAAGACGCCAGCAAGAGGATGAAGCCGAAGACAAGCGGGATCGCATAGGACAGGCGTAGGCGGGCCGCCTCAAACTGGAACTCGTTTTCGGGCAGCAGGCCTAGGACATAGATGTCGCGGACGATCTCCGCGGCATTATTGTTGGACCGGACCTGTGCGGGCATCGACAAGCTGTGGGGGATCATGACGTAGCGGTAGCGCACGCCGCCCACCTCGACGCTGTCGCGTGTCACGAACGCCTTAGGATCGGGTTCCTCTTTGCCCAGGGACACTTGGTTGAAGCCGTGCGCGGCCAGCATCCTTGTGGCCAAGGCCGGCGTCATGACCGAGGTCGATCTTCCCCGCGAGATACTGCCGAGATGGTTTCCCTGCAGGTCTATCACGATTACCGAGTCAAAAAATTCAGACGCGTAGCCCGTGTCCAGCATGTCGCTGAGCTTGAGGATAAAATTTATCTTTGCGCTATGAGCGCCTACGCCGGTGCTAATCAGTTCATTGATTTTCCCGTCAAGTTCTTCTTGATCAGCGATATCCTCCCTCCATGCTGAAACTACCTTCTTGTCAAGCAAGCGAACCCTCTCCTGGGGGATTGGGAACTTGAAGTGCGCCTCTGCTGGCGGCAGGGCCCCGTCTTCGGCTAATATTGCATTCCTGTACTGGCGCGACTGCAGGAGGAGACCGACCGTCGACCAAGCCTGGACCTGGTTTTCCAGGGGGATCTGCGGGCGTTGGGCCAGGGAAACCAGTGGGACAGGAAAATCGGGCTTGGCAAAGCCGGTGAGCATGAAGGGTTCACTGACTAGGTTGTTGGGCGCCAGGAACACGCCGATACGGTTTATCACCTCCCGCTGGGCGACAATGCCCTCCTCCAGGTCACGCATCATGTCGGCAAGGGCGGCCAGGTTCCGCTCCCGCACGCTCTTTGTCCGCTGCTCGAGCAGCATCAGGTAGCCAACGGCCATGCCGGCCGCGACAAGGACGACCGACAGCGTGTAGGCCAGGAGGTGGACGAGCGGACGCTTCATGGCGGCCCCTGGTATGGCGAGGCTGGGCGCCATGGAATGGGCGGCCAGCCTCACTGAAGACGTTCTTCACAGGTCGTTATTTCCGGCTCTTCTCTTTCAGCGAGAGGAAGGATATGACTTTAGTCATGTATCGTTAAGTTATATCCGGCGCTAGCGCGAAAGAACTTGAAATGCAACTTTCTGGCTGAGATCGCCGTGTTCATTAGCCCGGTCTGATCGCATAGGTTCGGGGCAAGACGAACTACCGGATAGATCGTCAATAGGATGGATAATTCCAACCTCAGGCGACAAGCTGCCGGTTCTGCGCGCGGCGGGGATTGTTGCTCCAGACGGGCCGCCCGCCCCTCACGGCGGCGGCAACGGCAGCAGCAGCACCAGCAGCGCCGACAGGGTCGCCACCGACAGGACCGTGCTGGCCAGGATGACGGTGGAAGTGCGCTCCACCCCCGTGCCGTAGCGCTGGGCGACGACGAAGGTCAGGGCCCCCGTGGGCAGGGCGGACAGGATCACGCAGGCCCCGGCCCAGAAGGGCGGCAGGGGGAACAGGGTGGTGACCAGCAGCCAGGCCAGGGCCGGCTGCACCAGCAGCTTCAGCAGGCAGGCGATGGCGAGGCCGGCCGTCCCCCGCCCGTCCGCGGCGGCGAGGCGCAGGGGCCGGCCGGCCAGGAACAGGCCGATGGCGAACAGGGCGCAGGGGCCGGCGGCGCTGCCCATCAGGTCGCCGAAGGTGACCAGCGGGCGGGGCAAGGGCAGGCCGGCCGCGGAGACCACGGCCCCCAGCAGGGGCGCCATGACCAGCGGGTTGCGCGACAGGGCCTTGAGCACCTGGAGCAACGCCCCGCCCATGCCCCGGCCCTTGGCGCGGGACAGCTCGATCGCCACCACCGCCACGCCGATCACCAGGCTGGACACCAGCACCGTGGACAGGATGGCCGGGGCCAGCCCCTGCGGCCCGAAGGCGGCCAGGAACAGGGGCACGCCCATATAGCCCACGTTGCTGAACCCGGCGTTCAGGGCGTGCTGGGTCAGGGTCGCCGTGTCGGCCCGCGGGTCCAGAACCTTCTCCGCCACGCAGGCCAGAAGCGCCGTCACGCCCAGGGCGGCCAGGAAGGCGGCGATGAAGGGGGCGTTCAGCACGTCGCCCAGCGGGTTGCGGGCCATTCCCAAGAACAGCACCGGCGGCAGGGCGAACCAATAGACGAAGGTATTCAGCGCCCCTGCCGCCTCCCCGCCCAACAGCCTAGCGCGCCCGGCCAGCCAGCCGCAGGCCATGATGGCGAAGACGGGCAGGGCGACGTCGACGACGGCAAACATTCGTTCCGGGCTTGTGGCGGACAGGTCGAGCGACGCTATGGGAGGACGCGCGGGCTGGCAATGGCTTGGCCGCAAGGGTCCCCTGTCCGCGGCGCGGGCACCGGTCCCGCGCCATCTGGCCGCAGCAGGGGTTTCATGAGGATCGTCGCCAACTTAGGTCTATGCTGATGCACGTACTGAAGAACGACCACCAGGGACGGGACATGATCGACCACCACCGCGCGCTGATCTACACAATGGTCCTCGCCTCCGCCTCCGACGGGGACATGACCGACAACGAGCTGCACACGATCAGCGAGAATGTCCGCTTCCTGCCCGCCTTCCGCGGCTTCGACGTGGAAGAGCTGACGGAGGTCGCCACCGAGTGCACCGAGCTGCTGGGCGACCCGGAAGGGCTGGAGAAGACCCTGGCCGCCATCAAGCTGTCCCTGACCAAGTCGCTGCGGGAGACCGCCTACATGCTGGCCTGCGAGGTGGTCGCCTCCGACGCCCGCGCCAGCCAGGAGGAGCTGCGCATGCTGGAGCTGATCCGCCACGGCCTGGACATCGACCGCCTGACCGCCGCCGCCCTGGAACGCGGCGCCCGGGCGCGGCACGTGACGGGGGGGTGACCGGCTGGAGGTGAGGGACTAACGTGGCGGATGGATTCGGGCACGGATGAACGGGATGATGTCCGGATGGGCACGGATGTCTTTTGTGCCCGATGTTGAGCCATCAACATCCACGAACACGCACAATACACTCACGGACACGCACAAGGAATTTTGTTGCGGCTTCGCCGCGTCTTCAGCGCCGCAGGCATCTTCCTTTTTGTGAATGTTCGTGCATGCCTGGTGCGTGTCCGTGAATGTTCCCGGCCCGACCTTCGTGACTATCGTCCATCCGAGACCATCCGGCCTTCATCCGGGTTCATCCGTGCCCAAGTCCTTCCGCCACGCCAGCCACCGCCCGCCCCCGGGCCATCGCGAGCCTCACCACAAGGCGGCTTAGCCAGGCGTCCCCCAGCACTGCCGCCCCCGGCAGGTCGGACCGGCGGCGGCTGATGGCCAGGCGCGACTCGGCACAGCGTCGGGCCGCGGCGCGGCGGGTGCCGTCCTTCAGCCCGTCCACCCATGCCGCCCGGCCTCCGGCGCGCAGGGCGGCAACCGCCTCCCGCGGGGCGGGGCCGTCGTAACGGGCTTCAAGCTGGGCCAACAGGTCTGGGGAAACGGGCATGGCGCGACTCCGGCCGGGGAAGCCCCAGGCTGGCGAGGTCGCGCTGACCTGTCAAGGAATATTAACCTAGGAGAGTCAGGCCGACTCGGGGATTCCCGCCCCACAACCCCTACTGGCTGGCCCACATGATGCGGGCGATCCAGGCGATTTCCGGCATGGTCAGGCTGCGGTCCGGGTGGGCGCGGTTCAGGGAGATCAGCTCCACCTTCGTGGCGGTCTGGCGGGCCAGCTGCTTGGCCATCACCTCACCCCCCTTGGTGCGGACCACCACCCGGTCACCCTTGCGCAGGGACGCGGTGGGGGAAACGATGATGATGTCGCCGTCGCGATAAACCGGCTCCATGCTGTCGCCAGACACTTCCAGCGCATAGGCGTGCGGGTCGGCCATCTGGGGGAACTCCAGCTCATCCCAGCCATTGCCCACGGGATAGCCGGCATCGTCGAAATAGCCCTCGTTGCCGGCCTGGGCATAGCCGATCACCGGCACCCGCTGCAGGGCGCCCGCCATCCCGGCCCCGGCGGCCCCGGCCACCCCGTCCCCGGTCAGCGACACGAACTCCGTGAAGCTGCTGCCCGTTGCCTCCAGCACCTTGGCGATGCTCTCGGTGCTGGGCCAGCGCAGCTTGCCGTCCGGCGTCGTCCGCTTGGACTTGTTGAAGGTGGTGGGGTCCAGCCCGCCGCGCTTGGCGAGGCCGGATGCTGAGAGGCCATGCCGCTGCGCCAGCCGGTCGATGGCCCGCCATATGTCTGCGTGCTTGAGCATGGGAGATTTATCCCAGAAACGTTGCGGCCTGTCCCTAGGATCGTTTTCACAAATCTGTTGACATAGGAAAACTATCGCGCATAGCATCCCCCTAGTTCTGCTTTTGTTCCCTGTCGATGCTATGACTGCCTAGGATCGCCCATGCCAAGCCTGCACAGCAACGCCCCCCTGGCCCCACCCCCGCCGCCCCGGGCGGAGGTCCCCTTCGCCTCGGTCGAGGAAGCCTGGTTCTGGTTCGTGGAGGCCCAGGCCGCCCGGCAGGAAGGGGCCCGCATCCGCGCCGGCCTCGCCCTGCTGCCCCGCCCGTGCGAGCCGCTGGACATCCTGCGCGTGGTGGACCGGCTGTACCGGCAGCGCCGGCTGCTGCGAGACCATTTGCTGGTCCTTGCCCGCCATGGCCGCCGCCACATGGCCCCCGACCCCACCCGCCGGCATGAGGCCCGCGACGCCACCCTGTGGCGGGAGGCGCTGGACCGGCTGGAGCCGGTGCTGAAGGCGAAAGGCATTGTCCAATGAAACCCGCCCCCCTCTTCGACCCGCCCGACCGGGAGGGGCGGCCCGCCCTGGTCGTGTTCTGCGACGGGGTGGAGCTGTGGTGGCTGCGCTTCCTGAAGCCCGGCTTCCGCCATGTCTTCGTCGCCGTGCGCGACGGGGGCGTCTGGGTCACCGTGGACCCCCTGTCGCCCCACACGGAGGTGGCGGTCCAGCCCGTGGACCCGGCCTTCGACCTGGCCGGCTGGTTCCGCGCCCGCGGCCATGTGGTGGTGGAGACGGTGGCCCGCCGGCGCCGCGACCCCGCCCCCTTGGCCCCCTTCACCTGCGTGGAGGCGGTGAAGCGCGTGCTGGGCCTGCCCGACCGCGGCGTGCTCACCCCCTGGCAACTCTTTCGCCGCTTAACCGCTGACCGCCGAAACGGAGGTTCCGCATGGCCCGCCTGATCGCCCCCGCCACGCCGCGCAGCGTGGCACCCACCCCCGCGCCGGCGCCATCTCCCGGCCCGGCGGCCTTCGTCCCCGCCCTGCCGCCCAGCGACACCCCCCTGGGCGACGACCCCGCCCAGCCCAGCGCGGGGGAACGCAGCCTGCTGCGCCGCGGGCTGGGGCGGGCCGGGACGGTGCTGACCAGTTGGCGGGGCGTGCTGGCCCCCGGCAGCCTCGCCCCGCGCCGCAAGAGCCTGTTGGGGGAATGAGCCATGGTTGAGATGACGATCCCCCAGGCCGGCCCCGACCTGGCCGCCGCCGCGCTGCTGGAACGCTATGCCGCCGCCCGCGCCCGCCGCGCGGCCTGGGAACCGCTCTGGCAGGATTGCTACGCCCATGTCCTGCCGCAGAACGCCCTGTTCACCGGCGCCTCCCGGTCCACGGACCCCACCAGCCGCCAGAACGACCGGCTGTTCGATGCCACTGCCGCCGACGCGGCCGACCAGCTCGCCGCCAGCCTGCTGGCCCAGCTCACCCCGCCCTGGTCCCGCTGGGCCGGCCTCGCCCCGGGCCCGACCTGGAGGGGGAGGCCCGCGCCGCCGTCGCCCCCTGCTGGAAGGGGCGGGCGCCACGCTCCAGGCCCACCTGGACCGCTCCAACTTCGCGGTGGAGATGCACCAGGCCTTCCTGGACGTGGCCACCGGCGGCACCGGCTGCCTGCTGGTGGAGGAGGCACCGCCCGGCGGCCCCAGCGCCCTGCGCTTTACCGCCGTGCCCCTGTCCGACCTGGTACTGGAGGAAGGCGCCGACGGAAGGCTGGACACGGTGTTCCGGCGGGGGAGATGACCTTTGCCGCGCTGGAGCGTCGTTTCGGACCCGTTCCGGATGCGGTCCGCAAGGCGACGGACGATCCGGCTGCGAAACTGCCCATTGTGGAGGCCGTTTTCCCCGACGGCCCGGCTTGGCGCTGGGGTGTTGTCCTGGATACGGAGCGGCCGACCCTGCTGGCGGGCGGCCGGTTCGGGGAACTGCCCTTCATCGCCTTCCGCTGGCTGAAGGCACCGGGGGAAACCTATGGCCGCAGCCCGGTCATGAAGGCCCTGCCGGACATCCGCACCGCCAACAAGGTGGTGGAGCTGGTCCTGAAGAACGCCAGCATCGCCGTATCAGGCATCTGGCAGGCGGATGATGACGGGGTGATCAACCCGGCCGCCATCCGGCTGGTGCCCGGCACCATCATCCCCAAGGCGGTGGGCTCCGCCGGTTTGACGCCCCTGGCCGCCCCCGGCCGGTTCGATGTCAGCCAGCTCGTCCTGGACGACCTCCGCGCCCGCATCCGCCACGCCTTGCTGGCGGACCGGCTGGCCCCCCTGGACGGCACCCGCATGACCGCCACGGAGGTGCTGGAGCGCAGCGCGGAGATGGCCCGGCTGCTGGGCGCCACCTATGGCCGCCTTCAATCCGAACTGTTGGTGCCGCTGGTGCGGCGCTGCCTGTCCATCCTGCGCCGCCGGGGGAGGTGCCGGACATCCTGGCCGACGGCCGCCTGGTGGCGGTGCAGATCCTGTCGCCGCTGGCCCGCGCCCAGGCGGCGCGGGACGCGGAGGCGACGGTGCGTTGGCTGGAAAGCGTCTCCGCCCTGGGCCCCGACGCCCTGGCTGCCGTGGATTTGGCCGCCTGCGCCCGCTTCCTGGCCGAGGCCGCCGGCGTGCCCGTCGGGCTGCTGCGACCGGCGGAGGCCGCCGATGGCTGAGCCCGACTGGAGCGGGTTCGAGCCCGCCCCCGCCGCCCCGGCGACCCGGCGAGGCCGGAGGCCGCCGACCTGGCCCGCGCCGTCGCCCGGCTGGCCGCCACGCCCGACGGCGCCCGCCTGCTGGCCCACCTGCGCCGCGTCGCCTTCGGCCGCGCCGTGGGGCCGGAGGCGCCGGAGGCCACCCTGCGCCACCTGGAAGGCCAGCGCGCCCTGGTGCTGTCCATCGAGACCCTGGCCGCCCGCGGCCGTGACCCCTGACGTTCAAGGAGCAAGCGATGACCGAAGTGACCGCTACCGATATCCCGGCCCCCCAGCCGCCCGAGCCCGCCCCCGCCCCGCCGGGGTGCCGGAGAAGTTCTGGGACCCTGCCACCGGCCAGGTCCGGGTGGAGGCGCTGCTGAAATCCTACCTGGAGCTGGAGAAGCGCCTGGGCGCCCCCGCCGACCCGACCGCCGACGCTGGAAAACTGCGCAAGGCCCTGGGCGTGCCGGACAGCCCCGATGGCTATTGCATCGACTGCGCCCACGGCATGTTCGGCCCGGACATGGAGGTGAACGCCAAGCTGCACGCCGCCGGCTTCGCCCCGGCCCAGGCTCAGCTGGTCTATGATTTGGCGGCGGAGCGGCTGCTGCCCCTGGTGCGGGAACTGGCCGCCGAGTTCGAGGCGGAGCGGGAGCTTGAACGCCTCGTCGCCCAGTTCGGCGGGCCGGACAAGTGGCGGGAGACGGCCCGCCAGATCCTGGCCTGGGCCGGCCGCAACCTGCCCGCCGCGGCGGTGGAGGCCCTGGCCGGCACGGCGGACGGGGTGATGGCCCTCTACCGCATGATGCAGGGGGCTGAGCCCCTGGCCCTGGGCAGCGGTGAGCGGGAGGCCGCCAGCGAGGCCGACCTGCACCGGCTGGTGGGCGACCCCCGCTACTGGCGCGACCGCGACCCGGCCTTCGTCGCCAAGGTGACGGAAGGCTTCCGCCGGGCCTATGGGGGGTGACGCCCTTTACCGCGGGGCCAGGCCCAGGCCCCGCGCCTCCCGGCTGGTGAAGGCCGCCCAGGCCCGGGCGGCATAGCCGGGGATGCCAGGCCCCAGCAGGGGCAGGCCGCTCTCCGCCACCGTGGCGGCCAGGCCTTCCTCGTCCAATGCCCGCCCGGCGGCCCGGGCCATGCGGGCCAGGACCAGCTCCTGGCCCCAGAAATAGATGGTGTCGGCGCGGCAGTTCTGCTGCATGCGCCGCACCTCCTCCAGCCGGCCCTCATTCTCGAAGGGCAGCCAGATGTCGGGCATCAGCAGGTCCACCGGCTGGTCGGGCACGAACCCATAGGCGTCGCCCTCCACGATCCGCAGCTTGGCCGCGGCCCCGGGGGAAGCTGGGACCAGATGTCCAGCTCCCGGTGCAGGGCCAGCACGTCCGGGTCCCGCTCCACCACCGTCACGGCCGTCACATTGGGGTTCAGGGCCGTGTTGGCGGCGGCCCAGCCCATGCCCAGCCCCATGATCACCGTGTGGCCGCGGGCATGGCGACAGCCCACCTCCTGGCTTTCCAACTCCATCGGGGCCAGGGACATCCAGGTTTCCCAACCGCCGCGGCCATTCTCCCGCAGAAGCCCCACCAGGTCGGCCACCATATAGGGCGTGCCCCAATAGCCGATGCTGGTGGACAGGGGCGCCATGGTCATCCGCCAGCGGCCGGAGCCCGTTTCCCGATAACGCGGCACGAACAGGTCGGTGCTGAAGAAGGCCGGCAGGGCAGCAGTCACGGTCATCATCCCTTTGTCGATCCCCGGTTGCCCTTTCTGCCGGTTCTGCCGACGGGCTGCAACCGCGCCGGCGCCGATGTCATCCGATGTCCCCGGGTCGTGGGACCTTGGGGCCCGTTCCGCTGTTCCCCCCAGGCCGCAACGACCTGGGTACCGCCCATGCCCGACAGCCTCATCCTTGATCCCCGCATACGCCCCGGCCGGTTGGTGGGGGTGGTGGGACGGGCCGTGCACCTGCTGGACGAGGGGGAGGGGCCGCCCCTGTTGCTGCTGCACGGGTTGGGCGGCCTGGCGCAGGAGGTGGCGGCCCCCCTTGCCGACCTTTCCACCCGCTACCGCCTGCTCGCCCCCGACCGGCCGGGCTATGGCCTGAGCGAGCCGGTCCCCGAATCGGACATGGCCCCGCACCGCCAGGCCGGGGCGCTGGTGGCCCTGCTGGACCGGCTGGGCCTGGACCGGGTGACGGTGGCCGCCCATTCCATCGGCAGCGCCACGGCCCTGTGCCTGGCGCTGGATTTCCCGGACCGCGTTTCCGGACTTGTGCTTGTCGGGCCCTATTGCCGGCCCACCCGGCCGGCGGCCATGCCGCTGCTGCGCTTGGCGGTGGCGCCCGTCGTGGGGGTGCCGGTGCGGGAATGGGTGGTGCCCTGGCTGGCGGAGGCGCTGGGCCCGGCCAAGCTGCAGGCCTGCTTCGCCCCGGACCCCGTGCCGCCGGTCCTGGCCGACTTCCCCCTGGGCCACGCCGCCCGGCCGGACGCCATGCTGGCCATGGCGGGGGAGCTGCGCGGCTTCAACGCCAGCATGATGCCCCGCGCCTTGCGCCTGCGCCGCCTGGCGGTACCCCTCATCGTGCTGTGCGGGACGGAGGACACGGTGGCCGAGCCGGGGCGCCATGCCGCCTGGCTGGCGAAGCGGGTTCCGGGGGCGGCGCTGCGCCTGCTGCCCGGGGTCGGGCACATGGCCCACCATGTCTGGCCGGAGGCGGTGGTGCGGGCCGTGGACGATCTGCACGGGCCTGCATTTTCTGGCTTGACAGCATAAGGACTATAAGCCTACCATCCGCCTTGCCAACACCCCCGTGTGCCCGGGCCCAGCGGCCCGCCGCCCCGCGGGGTGTCCGGCATCCTGACAGCCTCCCTGCTCCCCAAGACCCCCGCCTGCCGCGACCGGGGAACCGCCGGACCTGTGTCCAGTGGCCTGGTCGCCGCTTGTATCCGTGGGGTGGGCAAAGCGCCAGGGGCGGCATCCCCCCATCCTTCCCGGCGTCCGCGCGGCGACCCCCGGTCGCAACCGCTGCTGTGGCCGGCCCTTGCCCTCCACACAGGAAGGAATTCATATGTCTGCCGAGATTGAGAAGGGCTTCGTCAAGCAGTTCGAGCGCGAGGTCCACGAGGCGTACCAGCGCATGGGCTCCAAGCTCCGCGCCACGGTGCGCAGCAAGAACAACGTCAAGGGCGCCAGCACCGTCTTCCAGATGGTCGGCAAGGGCAGCGCCAGCACCAAGGCCCGCAACGGCCTGATCGCGGCCATGAACCAGGACCGCGAAGCGGTGGAATGCCTGCTGGCCGACTATTACGCCGGCGACTGGATCGACAAGCTGGACGAGATCAAGACCAACATCGACGAGCGCGCCGTGGTGGCCAACGCCGGGGCCTATGCCCTGGGCCGCAAGACGGACGAGCTGATCATCAAGGAGCTGGACAAGTCCGCCCTGTTCGCCGGCGGCCCCGGTGACGGGCTGACCCGCGACAAGGTGCTGGAAGCGTTCGAGCTGCTGGGCGCCGGCGACGTGCCCGACGACGGCCAGCGCACCTGCGTGGTGGGCTGGAAGCAGTGGAGCCAGTTGCTGTCCATCGAGGAGTTCGCCAACGCCAACTATGTGGGCGTGGACGAGCTGCCCTGGCGCGGCACCCAGGCCAAGCGCTGGCTGGGCACCCTGTGGATGCCCCATTCCGGCCTGACCAAGCAGGGGGAGACGCGCCTCTGCCACTGGTACCACAAGACCGCCGTGGGCCACGCCTCCGGCTCCGAGGTGCAGCTTGACATCACCTGGCACGGCGACCGGGCCAGCCACTTCGTCAACTCCATGATGAGCCAGGGCGCCGCCCTGATCGACGCAAAGGGCGTGGTCACCCTGCGCTGCGTGGAGTGAGGCGTTGATGGTGCGGCGGCGGGGTTGCTGGCAGATTTCCACAGGTGTGCCCGAATACACGCACGAACACGCACAAGAAAAACACACGAACATTCACAAAAAGGAATGGCTGCGCCGCAGGCAATTGTCCTGTGCGTGTCCGTGAATGTTTTTGTGCGTGTTCGTGAATGTCCTCTTGTGTTTCCTGCGTCTTCCTGCCCCGCCGCTGCCACGCCCGCTCCTTCACCCGGCTTTTTCCCATCGACAAGAAAGGGTTCCCCCATGGCCTTCCTGCCGAAGGACCTGAGCGTGCTTGCCTATGCCAACGGCTTCACGCTCTGGCACTACACCACCCCCGACACGGCCGCCCAGGTGCGGGTGGCGGGGTACATGAACGCGGCCAGCCACATGCTGCGGCTGGGCGACATGGTGCTGGCCAACACCGGCACCGCCGGAACCCAGGCCGCCGGCATCTTCCTGGTGTCCGGCAACAGCGGCGGCACCGTCAACCTGTCCGACCTGACGCCCGTGGGCGCGGCGGACAGCGACTGATCCACCCCAGCCGGAGGCCCCACCCATGGCCCTCACCGCCATCGGGCTCTGCGCCCGTGCCTTGTTGAAGATCGGGGCCGCCCCCATCGCCACCTTCCAGGACGGCACGGCAGAGGCCGAGGTGGCGGCGGCCCTGTACGGGCCCACGCGGGACGCGCTGCTCTCGGCCCATGCCTGGAGCTTCGCCACCGCGCAAAGCCCGCTGAACCGGCTGGCCGGGCAACCGGCCGCCGACTTCGCCCACGCCTTCGCCCTGCCGCCCGGGTTCCTGCGGGCCCTGTCGGCGGGAACCGGGGGCAAGGGGCGGGGCCTGCCCTACCGTATCCAGGGGCAGGCCCTGCTGTGCGACGCGGCCGCCGTCACCCTGACCCATGTCTACCGCCCGGCGGAAGAAGGTTACCCGCCCTTCTTCGACCAGGCCCTGGTGGCGCGGCTGGCAGCGGAGTTCTGCGTGCCGCTGACGGAGAACACCAGCCGGGCGGAGGCCCTGTGGCGGCTGGCGGACGCGGAGTTCCGGCGCGCCCGGCTGGTGGACAGCCAGCAGGACAACCAGCCGGGCTTCGAGGATTTCAGCCTGCTGGAGGCCCGATTGCCATGACCCGGCTCAAGACCGTCAAGACCAACTTCACCGGCGGCGCCCTGGCCCCGGACCTGCTGGGCCGCGGTGACCTGCGGGCGTATGAGAACGGGGCGCGGACCCTGGACAACGTCATCGTCCTGCCCACCGGCGGGCTGGCGCGGCGCCCGGGCACGGCCTTCGTGGCGGCGGCCCCCGGCCCGGGGCGGCTGGTGCTGTTCAGCTTCAGCACCGACCAGGCCCATCTGCTGCTGTTCACCGACGGGCAGGTGCAGGTGTTCCGCGACGATGGGCTGGAGGCGACCCTGCCCACCCCCTGGACCCTGGCCCAGCTCAAGGACCTGACCTGGACGCAGAGCGCCGACGTGCTGCTGCTGTGCCACCCCAGGTGCCGCCCCAGCGGCTGGCCCGCACCGGCCCGGGCGCCTGGACCCTGAGCCCTTGGGTCTTCGCGGCGGAGGATGGCAAGTCCCGCATCCCCTATTTCCGCTTCGGCGACCTGTCCGTCACCCTGACCCCATCGGCCAGGTCGGGCCGGGTGCGGGTGAAGGCGTCCGCCCCTGTCTTCCAGCCCGGCCATGACGGGCAGCCCCTGCGCATCCACCGCAAGCCCTGCCGCTTCGCCGCCATCCTGTCCCCCACCCTGGCGGAGGTGGACGTCTTTGAAACGCTCCCCGACACGGACCCCACCGTGGACTGGGACGAGGCGGCGTTCAGCCCGGTGCGGGGCTGGCCCGTATCCGCCTGCTTCCACCAGGACCGGCTGGTGGTCGGCGGCAGCCGCGACCTGCCCAACCGGCTGTGGCTGTCCCGGTCCGGCGACCTGTTCAACTTCGACCTGGGCGAGGGGGAGGATGACGAGGCCATCGAGTTCGCCATCCTGTCGGATGAGGTGAACCCGATCCGCGCCGTCTTCAGCGGCCGGCACCTGCAGGTCTTCACCACGGGCGCCGAATGGGCCGTGACGGGGGAACCGCTGACGCCGCAGGCCATCCGCCTGGACCGGCAGACCCGCCTGGGCAGCCGCGGCGACCGCCAGATCGGCCCGCGGGAGGTGGACGGCGCCACCCTGTTCGCCGCGGCGGACGGGTCCTTGCGGGAGTTCTTCTGGACCGACGCGGAGCGGGTCTACCAGGCCGGCGACCTGACCGTGGCGGCCCGGCACATCGCCGGGCAGACGGTGGAGATGGACCATGACCGCCGACGGCGCCTGCTGCTGGCGGTGCAGGCGGACGGCACGGTGGCGGCGCTGACCCTCTACCGCGCCGAACAGGTCAGCGCCTGGACCCGGCTGGTGACGGCAGGGCAGGTGCTGTCCCTGGCCGTGGTGGGCGACACCCCCTATTGGCTGGTCCGCCGCGACGGCGCCGTGTGGCTGGAGGCCTGGGACGACGGATTCCAGGTGGATGCCGGCATTAGCGGCACCGCCCCGCGCCCACCGCCCGCTGGTCCGGGGCCGGGCACCTGGCGGGCCGCACGGCCACGGTGCTGGGCGACGGCATCGTCCTGGCGCCTTCATCGGTGAAGGCTGGGCGGCTGCGGCTGGACCGGGCCGTCCGCGCTATCCAGGCCGGGCTGCCCTTCACCCACCGGGTGGAGCCCTTGCCCGCCAACCTGCTGGCGGCGGAGGGGCAGGGGGCCAAGGCGCGGCTGCTGGCCGTGACCTTCCGGCTGAAGGATACGCCGGTGCTGAAGGCCGACCTTGGCCGCGGGGCCCTGGAGGTACCGCTGCGCCGCACGGGCGGGCTCGTGCTGACGGAAGCGCCGGCCGTCCCCTTCACGGGGGACCGGCGGCTGACCACCCTTGGCTGGCCCGCCGACCCGCTGAAGCCGGCCTGGAGCCTGGCCGACGACCGGCCGCTGCCCTTCACCCTGCTGGCCGCAACCCATGAGATGAAGGTGAACGACTGATGGCTGGGCTGACCACCCCGGTGCTGGCGACGCTCGGCACCCTGAACAACATCCGCCGCACCGCCACCGCCGTCCGCTCCCTACGCGGCAGCGGCGGGCGGGACAGGGGCGACGACGATGCCCTGCTGGGCCAGGCGCAGGAACTGGAACGCCGCTCCCTGGCCGAGGAACAGGCGGAGGAACAGCGCACCCAGAGCGAGGAACTCCAGCGCGAATCCGACCGCATCGCCCTGGAAGCGGCGGAGGATGAGCGCCGCCGCCAGCGCGCCCTGCGCCGCGCCGTGGGCCGCACCCGCGCCCAGCTCGGCGGCCAGGGCATCAGCACCGCCGACGGGTCGGGCGAGGCCATCCTGCTGGGCCTGGCGAGGCAGGACCAGGAAGACCGCGACACCGCCCGCCAACTCGACACCCTACGCCGCAAGGCCCTGACCGACCGCGACCAGTCCCTGACCCGCCGCAACCTGCTGGAACGCACCCGGCTGGAAGAACGGCAGCGGCTGGAACGGCTGGCGCGGGGGTACTAGGGGCGCCACCGTAGGTCGGATTAGGTGCCGCAGGCACCGTAATCCGACGGCCCCCCAGACGGCCCCTTGCCGTCGGATTACGCGGCTGGCGCCGCTAATCCGACCTACGAACCCGAACAGGACGACATCCCATGACCACCCACCCCCAGGTGCCGGCGGTGATGCCGCGCGTGCAGTATCTGGCGGATGGCGGCACGGCCGCCTTCGCCTTTCCCTTCCCCATTTTCGCCCAGGCCGACCTTAGGGTCTTCCTCAACGCCGCCCCGCAGGATGGCGGCTTCACCGTCAGCGGGGCCGGGCAGACTGAAGGAGGGTCCGTCACCTTCGCCAGCCCGCCCGCCGCCGGCACGGTGGTGACGCTGGAGCGGCGGCTCAGCGTCGAGCGGCTGTCCGACTTCGGGGAGAGCGGGCCCCTGTCCGCCCGCGCCCTGAATGAGCAGCTCGACCGCATGACCGCCATGGTGCAGGAAGCGCGGGCGGAGCAGGAGCGGGTGGTGCGCGCGCCCGCCACCGACCTGGCGGCGACGCTGGAGCTGCCCAGCCGCGCGGCGCGGGCCGGCAAGGTGCTGGGCTTCGATGAGGTCGGCGCCCCGGTGGCCCTGCCGCCCGGGTCTGGGGCCGATCCCGCCTTCACGGCGCAAGGGGCCGGGGCGGTGGGCCGCGGCATGGCGGCCAAGCTGCGCGACCTGGCCTCCGCCAAGGATTTCGGCGCGGTGGGGGACGGCATCGCCGACGACACAGATGCCATCCGCGCGGCCCTCGCCGCCCACCGGGCCGTGTTCCTGCCCGCCGGCACCTACCGCACCACGGGCACCATCACCCTCGGCCATGGCCAGACCCTGTACGGGGTGGGGGAGGGGTCGGTGATCCAGGCGCGGGCCACGGCCTTCGACCCCGTCAACCTGCCCAGCTACCCCAGCGGCTTCAACGCGGTGGAGCTGGTGGACGGCTACGCGACCCTGCGGGACCTGCGCATCGTCGGCGGGGCGGCGGGGGTGAAGCTCTATGGCCGCGACGGACCGTGCGTGAAGAACGTGCTGGAGAACCTGTCCCTGTGGGACAACGTCATCGGGCTGGTCCTGGACGGCTACCAGGACCCGGACCGGCCCTGTTATTGGAACCACATCACCCGCGTGCTGGTGGCCCGGCCGCAGTTGCACGGTGTGCTGCTGACGGTGGAAGGGGCGGGCGACACGCCCAACGCCAACAAGTTCGTGGATGTGCGCGTCTACAGCTTGGCGGCGCCCCTGTCGGGCTGCGGCTTCTTCCTGTCGGCGGGGCGGTTCAACAACAGTTTCACCGATTGCGAGGCGAACCTGCACCCCAATGGGGAGGCCTGCTTCCGCCTGGGTGCGGCCACGGACCAGACCCTGGTGGTCAACTTCTATGCGGAGAGTTTGGGGGCGCTTCCCGGCATCCGCATCGACAACGGGTCCCAGGGCACCAGCATCGTCAATTTGTTCAGCGCCACCGGCGGCCAGCCCATCTGGGACACGACGGGCGCGCGCAAGTACACCGCCGTCAACGCCGGCTTCCCTCTGCGCAACCTGTTGAAGGAGACGCTGGTCACCGACCTGCGGGTGGAGGGGTTCAGCCTGGACACGGAGTATGTGGAGCCCGCGGCGGGTGGCGTCGTCACCCCCGACCTGACCAGCACCACCTATTTCGTCAGCGCCTTCGGCGGGGCGGTGGAGTTCCGGCTGCCCCAGGCCTCCACCGCCAACGGCCGCGTCGTCACGGTGAAGAAGACCGACGGCAGCGCCAACCCCGTGCGCGTCACGGAAGGCGGCGGCCCCGGTCCGGACGGCCGCACCCTGCTGCTGGCCAGCCGGTTCGACGGCGCCACCCTGGTCAGCAACGGCGCCGGCTGGTGGGTCACCGCCCACAACATGCCGCCGGTGAACGCGGAGTTCTGGGAGACGGCGGGCCTCTTCACCCCCGACTGCGCCAAGGCCCTGTACCTGGTCAGCGCGTCGGCCGGGGCGGTGGAGGTGCGCCTGCCCGCCCCGTCGGACCCGCAGGCCGTCGGCCGCACCGTCACCATCAAGAAGGCCGACCTGTCCGACACCGCCGTCACCGTCACCCAGGCCGGCGGCGGGACGGGGCCGGAGGGGCGGGCCTGGGTGCTGTCCAGCCGGTACGATTATTTGACCGTCTTCTCCAACGGCGCGGCTTGGCTGGTGCTGGGCGGCCGGACCCAGCCGCTGGCAGTGCGCTTCCGGGAAGCGGCGGGCCTGTTCCAGCCGGACCTGGGCGCCGAGCTGTACCTGGTCAGCGCCTTCGCCGGCCCGGTGGAGGTGCGCCTGCCGGCGCCCGCCGACGGCAACGTAGGCCGCCGGGTCAGCATCAAGAAAACCGACGCCAGCGCCAACGCGGTCACGGTCACGTCCGGCGACGGCAGCACCGGCCCCGACGGCGCGACCCTCGCCCTCTCCGCCAAGAACGCTGCCGTCACCGCCATCAGCAACGGGGCGGCGTGGCACGTGGTGGCGCGGGTGTAGCCGCCGACACTCCCGGCCCCCCTCACCCCAACCCTCTCCCCGGTGGGGAGAGGGGGAAGGATCTCAAGCATGAATCCAGAAGATCGACTGCCCACGGGCAGCGTCAGCTTCCCCGCCTTCGTCGATGCCTGGAACGCCCGGTTCGGGCACGACACCCCGACATCCACCAGGAGATGTCGCGCTGGCTCCAGGACCAGTGGGACATCCCCAACCGGGACCTGCTGCTGCTGGCCTTCCGCGACAGCGGCAAGTCCAGCATCGTCGGGCTGTTCTGCGCCTGGCGGCTGGTGGAGGCGCCGGACACCCGCATCCTGGTGCTGGCGGCGGAGGAGGGGCTGGCCCGGCGCATGGTGCGCACGGTGAAGCGGGTGATCGAGACCCTGCGCCCCGACCTGAAGCCGCCCAAGCCCGATCTGTGGGGGGCGGAGGCCTTCACCATCCTGCGCCCCGGCGTGCACCGCGACCCGTCCATGGAGGCCAAGGGCATCTGCGCCAACGCCACCGGCTGCCATGCCGACATCGTGGTCTGCGACGACGTGGAGGTGCCCAACACCGCCGACACTGCCGCCAAGCGGGCCGAGCTGCGGCTGCGGCTGGGGGAGCTGGCGCATGTCCTGTCCCCCCGCGGCACCCTGCTCTACATCGGCACGCCGCACCACCACCACACCATCTACGCCGCCCAGCCCCGGCCGGGGGAGACGCAAGCGTTCCTGGCCGGGTTCAGCCGCAAGGAGCTGCCGGTCTACCGGGACATGGACAACCGGGCCGACCCCTGGTGGTCCGACCGCTTCACGCCGGAGACGCTGGAGCGCATCCGCCTGCGCAGCGGGGAGGCCAAGTTCCAGTCCCAGATGCTGCTGGTCCCCCGCCGGCTGGGCGACGGCCGCCTGGACCCCAACCGCCTGCGCCGCTATTCGGCGGAGCCGGTGCGCCAGGGGAACAGCGCCGGGGCCACCATCCTGCTGGACGGGCGGCCGCTGCTGCATCGCCGCGCCTGGTGGGACCCCGCCCTTGGCACCAACCCGGAGAAGGGCCGGGCCGGCGACGGCAGCGCCCTGGCCATCCTGTTCATCGACAACGAGGGCTGCGCCTGGCTGCACCGTCTGCTGTACCTGACCGTGCCGGAGGGGGAGGAACCCGCCCAGGCCCAGTGCCGGCAGGTGGCCCTGCTCTGCCGCGAGTTCCATGTGCGCCAGGTGACCGTGGAGA
Organism: Aerophototrophica crusticola; assembly: GCF_012913305.1. Lineage (NCBI taxonomy): Bacteria > Pseudomonadati > Pseudomonadota > Alphaproteobacteria > Rhodospirillales > Rhodospirillaceae > Aerophototrophica > Aerophototrophica crusticola. The sequence goes on from NZ_CP051775.1 coordinate 3,497,139, forward strand.
CCAACGGCATCGGCAACTTCCTGCCCGGCCTGCTGCGGGAAGCGCTGGCGACGCTGGGGGAGGCCGGGACCAGCGTCCAGGGCAAGCACGCCCAAGGGGCCAAGGTGGACCGCATCCTGGACGCGTGGGAGCCGCGGCTGCTGTCCGGCACCCTGTTCGCCCACGACACCGTCTTCGACACCCGCCTGGTGCAGGAGATGGAGGAATGGCGCCCCGACCTAGCCGACGCCAGTGACGACGGGCTGGACGCCGTGGCCGGCGCCCTGCGCGACGGCGGGGAAAGCGGCACGCCCGGCCGCAAGCACCGCTCCCCCGTCCTGGCCCTGACCGACTTCGCTGTCTGATGCGCTGCCGTTTCCCAACCCGCACCCCTGATCCTTTCTTCGACATCCGTCACCCCGGCGAAAGCCGGGGCCCAGGGGGATAGGAATGCGCTCGTGATCCTGGGTCCCGGCTTCCGCCGGGATGACGGTCATTCATTGGGGGAAACGGACGATTGATCCGTATGGGGTGGCATGACCCACCCCCCGATTGAGAGGAGATGCGAATATGACCACACCCACCCTCGACCTCGTCTGGTGGATCACCGCCATCGAGGTGCCGGCCCTGGCCGGGCTGTTCTGGATGATCCAGCAGGTGAAGCGCGACACGGAGCAGTCGCTGGAGCCCCTGCGCGCCGGGCTGGACGCCACGTCGGTCCAGCTCCGCGATGCCCTGGCCGCCTTCAAGCTGGAAGTGGCGAAGACCTATGCCTCGCAGGATGCCCTGCGGGAGGTGGAGCAGCGGCTGACCGCCCACCTGCTGCGGATCGAGACCAAGCTGGACGGCAAGATGGTGGCCGACGGGGGTGTGCGGTGAGCCGCCCCTGCCTGACCCCCGACCGCCCGGCGCCCCCGCCGGCGCCGCCGGTACCCCGTGCCGACATCCGGGCGACCCCGGCGGACACGCTGGACATCCTGGCCCGCACCCTGTGGGGCGAGGCGTGCGGCCAGCCGCCGCGGGTGATGGAGGCGCTGGCCTGCATGGTCCTGAACCGGCAGCGGCGGGAACCGGGGGCGACCCTGGCGGCCGCCTGTGCCGACCTGGCGGGCTTCCGCGGCGGGGACCCGGGGGCCGACGCCGGCCCGTCCCCCTGGCGCCAAGCCCGGACGACCCGTCCTTTGCCATGGCCCTGCGGGTGGCCCGGCGGGCGCTGGCCGGCACCCTGTCCGACCCCACGGGGGGTGCCTGGCGTTTCCACCGGGGTGGGGAGTCCCCCGATTGGGCACAGGGGCTGGCCCCCCTGGCAGAGGTCGGGCCGCTGCTCTGCTACGGGTCCTGAGCGCGTCGGGCCGGGCCGGGGCGCGCGGTGCGCGCACCCGGCGACCCGGTTTCACCTGCCCGGCAACAGGGTCAATCCGCCGCCTGGAGCATCGCCGCATAAATACGCATGACGGTGCCGATGGAAACTTTGCCGGCATCGGCGCCCGCCGTAAGCATTTCCAGCGTCGGCTTCACCGGCACGGCAGTCAAGCCGCGGGTCCCCATGTGCGCGACCTCTTCCAGGGCGTGGCGCATGGAATCGCTCATGTCATCATCGTCTGGCATCATGGCCTGTCCCGTCATTCTCTTCATCGCTGACCCCCGGATCTTCTCTCTTCTTCTCCCTTGATTGACATCTAGCACCAGCCTGGGATGTCGGTGATCTATGCGTTGGGATAGAAGGATGGGACCTATCCCTTTGGATTCCGCGCATAATCATATGCGCGCCTTGGAGAACTATTGGCCTTTACATAGTCCCCTGCGGAAATCCACATTCCTGGCAGGGACTTTTCTTGTCATCCGGGCCATCCCGGCCAAAGGCTGGTCAGGGCGCCCCGTTCGGATTAGGGTACGGCCCATGACGACCCTGATCTTCCACATGTGCCGCGAGCCCGAATGGCAGGCGGCGCTGGCCGCCGGCCGCTATGACTGCTCCTCCCAGGACCAGGCGGACGGCTTCATCCATTTCTCCGACGCGGCGCAGCTGCCCGGCAGTGCCGCCAAGCACCGGGCCGGCCAGACGGGCCTGCTGCTGCTGACGGTGGCGGCGGATGCCCTGGGCGACGGGCTGAGGTGGGAACCGTCCCGCGGCGGGCAGCTTTTCCCGCACCTGTACGGGCCGCTGCTGCCGGGGCAGGTGCTGCGGGTGGACCCGCTGCCCCTGGGTGCCGATGGGCTCCACGTCTTCCCGCCGCATGTGGCGGGGGAAGCGGCGAAGCGGGGCGGGGCCGGCGCGTGATCGACCTGTACCCCCTGGCCCGCCCCCTGATCATGCGCCTGGACCCGGAAAAGGCGCATGGGCTGACCATTTCCGCCCTGAAGGCGGGCCTGGTCCCCGCCGACCGGCGGCCGGACCCGCCAAGCCTGCGCACCCGGGTGTTCGGGCTGGACTTCCCCAACCCCGTGGGCCTCGCCGCCGGCTTCGACAAGAACGCGGAGGTGCCGGACGCCATGCTGGCCCTGGGCTTCGGCTTCGTGGAGCCGGGCACCGTCACCCCGCTGCCCCAGCCGGGCAACCCGCGCCCGCGCCTGTTCCGGGTGCCGGAGGCGCGGGCCGTGATCAACCGCTTCGGCTTCAACAACGGGGGGCTGGAGGCCTTCACGGCCCGGCTGAAGGCGCGGCACCGCAAGCCCGGCATCGTCGGCGCCAACGTGGGCAAGAACAAGGACCAGACGGACGCGGCGGCCGACTACGCCGCGGGCATCCGGGCCGTGGCGCCCTGGTGCTCCTACGTCACCGTCAACGTCTCCTCCCCCAACACCCCCGGCCTGCGCACGCTCCAGTCCCGCGACGCGCTGGCGGACCTGCTGGGCCGCTGCCTGGAGGCACGGCGTCAGAGCGGGGCCACCCCGCCCCTGCTGCTGAAGGTCGCCCCCGACCTGGCCGATGCGGACAAGGAAGACATCGCCGCCGTGGTGCGGGACAGCGGCATCGACGGGCTGATCGTCAGCAACACCACCATCGCCCGCCCGGCGGAGATCCCCGCCGACCTGGCCAAAGAGGCCGGCGGCCTGTCCGGCAAGCCCTTGATGGGGCCCAGCACAAAGGTGTTGGGGGAGTTCCACCGCCTGCTGGGCGGGGCCGTGCCCCTGGTGGGGGTGGGCGGCATCGCGTCCGGTGCCGACGCCTATGCCAAGATCCGCGCCGGCGCCAGCCTGGTGCAGCTCTACTCCGCCCTGGTCTATGACGGCCCGGCCCTGGTGGGCCGGATCAAGCGGGAACTGGCGGACCTGCTGGCCCGCGACGGCTTCCGCAGCGTGGCGGACGCCGTGGGCGCGGACCAGCGGGGCGGCTGAGGGGTGACGGCATGACCACCCTCCGCCACATCGCCTTCGCCACCCTGTACGTGGCGCTTGCCTTCGCCGTGGCGGTGACCCTGCCGCTGACCGGCGGGGTGGACCGGCTGGTCGGCCTGCTGTTCGGGCTGGTGGTCTTCCTGGCCGGGGCCCTGCTGCATGAGTTCTGGGCCCGCAACGCGGAGCGGGAGGCGCTGGAGGAGGAACTCTGGCACCTGCGCAAGACCCAGGATGAGATGCGCATCGTGCTGCTGCACCTGGAGGAAAAGCTGCGGGGTGGGATCGCCGCCCCCGCCGCTGCCCCCTTGGTCCCGCCCCCAGTGCCGGCCCGGCCGGAGCTGGACTCGGTGGTGTCCGAGGCGCGGATGCTGGAGACCCTGGCCGGGCAGCTTCCCGTCCGCCGCCCCGGCGGGCGGGTGGAGCCGGTGTTCGGCGGCCCCGCCACCCCGGTGGCCGAGGCCGGGGTGGATGCCGATGCGGTGCTGGAAATGGTGCGCACGGCCCTGCGTTCCGACCGGGTGGACATCTTCCTCCAGCCCATGGTCAGCCTGCCCCAGCGCAAGCACCGCTATTACGAGGTCTTCTCCCGTATCCGCGGCGATGACGGCAGCCACCTGCCCCCCGACCGCTACCTGGACGTGGCGGCCAACGCCGGGCTGATCGCCGCCATCGACAACATGCTGCTGTTCCGCTGCATCCAACTGATCCGGGAGACGGAGAAGCGGCACCAGACCGTGGGCTTCTTCTGCAACATCTCCGCCGCCAGCCTGGACGATGCGGGCTTCATGCGGGAATTCGTCACCTACATGGGCCAGCACCCCAGCCTGGTGAACAAGCTGGTGTTCGAGCTGGGCCAGGCCGACCTGATGCGTGGCGGGGTGTTCGCCACCGGCTTCCTGGACGGGCTGCGGCGCCTGGGCTTCCGCTTCTCCATGGACCAGGTGACCCACCTGGACGTGGACTGGGACCAGCTGGCCCGGCACGAGATCCGCTTCGTCAAGCTGGACGCCGCCCGCCTGCTGGACCCTGCCGGCCGCTTCGCCGACCCCGCCGCCTTCAAGGCGCTGAAGGGCCAGCTGGACCGCAACGCCATCGACCTGGTGGTGGAGAAGATCGAGACCGACCGCCAGCTCCTGGACCTGCTGGACCTCTCCGTCGACTTCGGCCAGGGCTACCTGTTCGGCGAGCCGCGGCTGGCGAAGAAGCTGGGGTAGGTCAGACGGCCTCACCCGCGCCCGGCATCTGCCGCAGGTCCGAGACCAGGTCGGGGTGCCGGTCCAGCAGGTGCAGCAAGGCCACTTTGGGGCGCAGGCGCGACGGTTGTGCCGGTGCGCCCGACCCGGTATTGATGACCGGCCTGCCCACTTGGATATGTCCCCATGACCCTCCCCATCCACGTCGGCCTGTCCCAGGTCGCGGACCGGTATGACGGTTTCATCCTGGACCTCTGGGGTGTCGTGCATGACGGGGTGGCGCCCTATCCCGGGGTGCCGGAATGCCTGGCGGCGCTGAAGGCCCGGGGCAAGAAGATCTGCCTGCTGTCCAACGCGCCCCGCCGGGTGGCGGCGGCCAAGGCCAAGCTGGACGGGATGGGGCTGGACGCCGGGCTCTATGACTTTCTCTACACGTCGGGGGAGGCCAGCTTCGAGGCGTTGCGGGACCCGCCGGATGCCTGGCACGCCGCCCTGGGGCCCCGGCTGTTCCACATCGGCCCGCCGCGGGACAACGACGTCTATGACAGCCTGCCCGGCCGGGTTCGGGTGGACACGCCCGACCAGGCAGACTTCGTCGTCAACACGGGCATCGACGATTTCGACGAGACCCTGGCGGATTACGAGCCGGTGCTGCAGGCCTGCGCCGCCCGCCGCCTGCCCATGCTCTGCGCCAACCCGGACCTGGTGGTGGTCGTGGGCACGAAGATGGTGATCTGCGCCGGGGAACTGGCCCGCCGGTATGAGGAGCTGGGCGGCTCCGTCGCCTGGCACGGCAAGCCGTTCCCGTCGGTCTACCGCCGCTGCTTCCAGTTGCTGGGGGGATGGACCCGGCGCGGGTGCTGGCGGTGGGGGACAGCCTGCGCACCGACGTGGCCGGGGCCAATGCCGCCGGCATCGACAGCCTGCTGGTCACCGGGGGCATCCACCGGGAAGAACTGGGCACCCGATGGGGCGCGGCCCCCGACTCGGGCGCCGTGGCGCGGCTGCTGGAAACCGCCACACAGCGCCCCACCGGCATCATCCCGGCCCTGGTCTGGTAAGGACGGGGGGCGTCACCGCGACTCGAACACGTCCAGCGCCCGCTCAAACACGGGCGAATAGTGCCGCTCATGCCGGAACGACGCCTGCTCCTCCGCCATGCCGGCCAGGGCGTGGGCGGGGGTGGGCACCGGGTCGGCGGCGCTGCGGAAATAGCTCAGGATGAAGATGCGCAGCGCCGCGGTCAGGGCGCTGTCGCCCCGCTTCTGGTCGATCAGCGCCACCACGTCGTTGGTGGCCCGCCCCTCGCGGCGGCAGATTTCCGCAAGGCTTTCCCACTGCAAGGGCTCCATGCGGATGCTGGTCCGCCGGCCGCCCACCACCACGTTGCGGCAGACTGCCTTCATGGACTCCGGGGCCGTATCGTCGGGGATCACGGGGGGACGACGCTTCGCTGCCATCAACGACCTTCCGCCATAGGTTCTGGCCTGTACAAGGGTTGTGCCGAACATATTGAGTCTACTTGTATGGTACAATGGGTTGTAGCGGGTCTTATGACGGTTCTTGGCGTCGAAAGGCTGCCGGGTGGGCCCGGAAGGGCGGTGGGACGCGGCACCTTGTCCGGTCCATGACTTTTGTAACCGCCGTGAAACCGCGCATGACAGCCGCGTGGGGCAGTCTATCCTAAGGGGCATGAGGGACCCAGACGACATGCCCAGGACGCGACCGATGGACGCCAGCCTTGCCGCTCCCCGCACCCGACTGACCCCGGGCATCCCCATGGGGGGCATCGCGGCCCTGGCCGTGACCGTGGCCATGGTGGCTTGGGGCCTGTCCATGGGGGAGGAGGCGCCGCAGCCCCCCGCCCGCCCGGTGGCCGCCCGGGCCCCGCTCCCCCCTTGCCGCCGATGCCGCCGGCACCCGCCCCGGCGCCGTTGCGGGCGACCAGCCCCGGTATGGTGGACCTGGACGCCATCAGCCGCTCCGTGCGCGCCGCGGCCGACATGGCGGCCAAGCTGGCCACGGCGCCATCCGAATCGATGCCCGGCCATGACGGTGGCATCCGCTACCTGGAGCGGACAAGCGCCGCCGACGGGACCAACCGGGTGGTGGCCACGGCCAACGCCCCGGCCGGGCTGCGGCTGGCCAACATCTATGGCCGCGTCACCATCCGGGTGGACGAAAAGGCGGCCGGCGTGCTGTTCAGCATGACCAACAGCCGCAAGCGCTACAATCTGGAGGTCCAGGACGGGCTGCTCTGGGTCACCGGCCCCGGCCCTGACAGGGAGCCGCGCACCGACCTTGAATTCACCGTGCCGAAGGGCACGCCCCTGCTGCTGAACAACCATACCGGCGAGCTGGTGGTGGACGGCGACCTGGGCGCCCCCGTGCGGCTGGAACTGGCCCGCGGCCGGGTGGACATCCCGGGCACGGTCGCCTCGGCCCGGGTGCGCGTGACCCAGACCGGGGAGGTCAGGCTGGGACGGGTGGACGGGCTGCTGGCGGTGCAGGTGCCGGCCCAGGCTGACGTCAGCGCCGCCGGTGCCGGCCAGGCCTTCGCGGAGGTGAACGGCGCCGGCACCCTGCGGCTGGGCCCGGTGCGCGAGGGCCTGACCCTGTCCATCCCCGGCTCGGGCGACGTGCAGGTGGCCTCCGTGGCCGGGCCGGTGGCCCTGGCCTTCCAGGGCGTCGGCAAGGTGGACATCGCCGACGGCGCCGCCGACCGGTTCCAGGCGGGGGTCACCGGCATGGGGACCGTGCGCTTCAACGGCACGGCGGCGGACCCGCAGGTGCTTGTCACCGGGCCCGGCAGCGTCACCGTCGCCAAGGTCACCGGCACCCCCACGGTGCAGCAGCTCGGTGCCGGCAAGGTCAAGCTGGGGGACTGACCCCGGGTTGGTACCCACGGGGTGCATGGCTGGGCGTACCACCGCCGGTACTCGGGAACCTTGTTGACAAGTCCACGTTCCTTCCACCGACCCGTGCCGCTGGTGCGGGCAGGACAAGACCCGGACGTGTTCCGTCCGGCGCCACTGGAAGGAACAATCATGACCAAGCGTTTCTCTTGGAAGACGCTCAGCGCCGCCGGCCTTCTTCTTGCGATGGCCGGCCTGTCCGCCTGCAACACCGTCGAGGGCGCGGGCCAGGACCTGCAGTCCGGCGGCCAGGCCGTGGAGAAGGCCGCCGACCGCAACAAGTAAGCGCCAGGGCGGCGGCACGGGGGCATCCCCCGGCCGCCGCCCCCACTTCCCCGTCCGGCCTTGCGCGCCACCCTTGCGGTGCGGCCCCGACCGGCCCATCTTGCCGGCATGAGCGACACGCCCGCCCAAGCGCCCGCCGGCCCCCGCATCCGCACCATCCCCGCCGGCGAGGACCGGGAGCGGCTGGTCTGCCCGGACTGCGGCTATATCGCGTACGAAAACCCGAAGATCATCGTCGGCTCGGTGGTCAGCGCCCCCGACGGGCGCATCCTGCTGTGCAAGCGGGCCATCCACCCGCGCAAAGGTTACTGGACCCTGCCCGCCGGCTTCATGGAGCTGGGTGAGAGCACGGAGGAAGGGGCCGCCCGGGAAGCCTGGGAGGAAGCCCGCGCCCGCATCCGGGTGGATTGCCTGCTGGCCGTCTACAACATCCCCAGGATCAGCCAGGTGCAGCTGATCTACCGCGCGGGCCTTGTCTCCCCCGACGTGGAGGCGGGGCCGGAGAGCGAGGCCGTGGCCCTGTTCGCCTGGGACGACATCCCCTGGAAGGAACTGGCTTTCCCCAGCGTCCACTGGGCCCTGCACGAACACCGCGCCCGCCTGGGCCAGACCGCCTTCCCCCCGGCATCGCCCCGCCGGACGCGCCCATGGGGCTTTGAAGCCAGCGGCAGGAGCCAAGCCGCCGGATGGCGGCACCCGGCCCCTCGCATAAGCCCTCCCCTGGCGTTCCCGCCATGACCCTGGCATGAATGCGGGAACAGAGGCGGCGTCCCAGCCGCCCGGACCGGAGGAAACGGATGCGCAAGGCCCATGACACCCCCCGCGGCACCCTGCACCGGCTGGTGCTGGATTGCCGGCTGCTGGACGGGAACCTGCAAGGGGACCCGACGGAGCGGGAGGTGCATGTCTATGTTCCCGCCGGCCATGACGGGGCCGGGCTGCCCCTGCTGGTGGACATCGTGGGCTACACGGCGGGCGGCCCCGCCCACACCAACTGGCGCGCCTTCGGGGAGAACGTGCCGGAGCGGCTGGACCGCCTGATCGCGGCGGGGGAGATGCCGCCGGTGGTCGTGGCCTTCCCGGACTGCTTCACCCGGCTGGGCGGCAACCAGTATGTCAACAGCGCGGCCTTGGGCCCTTGGATGGACGTGATCTGCCAGGAGATGGTGCCCTTCGTGGAGCGGCAGTTCGGCTGCGGCGGCCCCGGCCGGCGCGGGATCTTCGGCAAAAGCAGCGGCGGCTATGGCGCCATGGCCCACGCCCTGCTGCGGCCGGATTTCTGGGCCGCCGCCGCCTGCCATTCCGGCGACGTGGCGTTCGAATGGTGCTACCTGCCCGAATTCCCCGGCGTGCTCCGCGCGCTCGCCAAGCATGACCTCGGCATCGAGGGCTTCATGCGCAAGTTCGAGTCGGCCAGGAAGCCCGACGGCAAGGACACCCATGTCCTGATGATGCTGTGCATGGCCGCCACCTATGACCCGGACCCCAAGGCCTATCTGGGCATCCGCCTGCCGGTGGACCTGGAGACCTGCGAAATCATCCCGGAGCGCTGGGCCGCCTGGCTGGACTGGGACCCGCTGATGCTGCTGGAAAAGCATGCCGACGGCCTGCGGGACCTGAAGGCGCTGTACATCGACTGCGGCGACCGCGACCAGTACAACCTCGTCTATGGCGCCCGCCGCCTGCACCGGCGGCTGGAGGCCCTGGGCATCAAGCACCGGTATGAGGAATTCCCCGACGACCACAGCGGCGTGGATTACCGCATGGACGAAAGCCTGCCCTTCCTGGCCAAGGCCCTGTCGGCGTGACGGGGGGGAGGGTAGCCATGGCCGGGAAAGGGGACGGGAAGAACGACGACACCAGCACCAGCGACCCGGCCGACGCCGCCGACCTGGCCCAGGGGCGGCTGCGGCTGGACAAGTGGCTGTGGTACGCCCGCTTCGTGAAGACGCGCAGCCTGGCGGCCAAGCTCTGTACCTCGGGCTCCATCCGCACCGGCGGGGCGCCGGTGACCAAGGCCAGCCACATGGTGCGGGCGGGGGACGTGCTGACCTTCCCCCTGGGCCCCCACATCCGGGTCATCAAGATCCTGGCCCTGGCCGCCCGCCGCGGCCCGGCCCCGGAGGCCCAGGCCCTGTACGAGGACCTGTCCCCGCCCACGCCGGAGACGCGGCTGCCGCGGGTGTAGCCATTTGTTCTCCTCAGTCGCCGCCGAAGCGTGTTTACGGCCAGCGTAAACACGCTCTGGTCCCCCTTTCCCGCGCCCCCGGCCAGGGTTACGCTCCCCGCAACGACAAGCGGCACAGGGGGCGGGGATGGGGCGGTTCGTGTGGGCGGCAGCCCTGGGGATCGGGGCCGCGCTGGCCGGGTCCGCGGCCCTGGCGCAAGGCGGTTCCCAAGGCTTCGACGTGCAGGCGGCCACCCAAGCCTACCTGGACAGCCTGCCGGCGGAGGCCCGGGCCAGGTCCGACGCCTATTTCGAGGGCGGCTACTGGCTGATCCTCTGGGGCCTGCTCTGGACCCTGGGCGCCTGCTGGCTGCTGCTGGGGACCGGCCTGTCCGCCCGGCTGCGGGATCGGGCGGAGCGGGTGACGAAGGCCCGCTTCGTGCAGGTCTTCCTCTACGCCGCCGGCCTGATCCTGGCCCTGACGGTCCAGACCCTGCCCTGGTCCATCTACACGGACTTCGTGCGGGAGCACCAATACGGCCTGTCCACCCAGAGCTTCGGCGCCTGGGCGGGGGAACAGGCCATCGGCACGGCGCTCAGCCTGGTCATCACCTCCCTCATCGTGGCGGTGATCTATGCGGTGGTCCGGCGCAGCCCGCGGCGCTGGTGGCTGTGGGGCACGGGCGTGGCCATGGTCTTCCTGGTGGTCGGCATCGCCATCTCCCCCGTCTTCATCGCCCCCATCTTCAACGACTACAAGCCCCTGGCGGAGGGGCCTTTGCGGGACCGCATCCTGTCCATGGCCCGGGCCAACGGCGTGCCGGCGGAGGAGGTCTACATGGTCGACGCCTCCCGCCAGACCAACCGGGTCAGCGCCAACGTCTCCGGCCTGTTCGGCACCACAAGGGTCAGCCTGAACGACAACCTGCTGAACCGCGGCACGCCGGAGGAGGTGGCCGCCGTCATGGGGCATGAGATCGGGCATTACGCCCTGGGCCACATCGACGAGGCGCTGTTGAAGCTGGGCGCCGTCATCCTGGCCGGCTTCGCCTTCGTCCACTGGGCCTTCCCGCGGGTGGCAAATGGTTTCGGGAGGGGCTGGGGCATCCGCGGCGTGGCGGACCCGGCCGGGGCGCCCCTGGCGCTGGCGCTGTTCAGCCTGTGGTTCACCCTGATGACCCCGGTGACCAACACCATCACCCGGAGCAACGAGATCGAGGCCGACATCTTCGGCCTGAACGCCGCGCGGGAACCCGACGCCTTCGCCACCATCGCCCTGAAGCTGGCCGAATACCGCAAGCTCGACCCCGGCCCCTTGGAGGAGTTCCTGTTCTACACCCACCCCAGCGGCCGCAACCGCATCGAGATGGCCATGCGCTGGAAGGCGGAGCACATGAGGGAACAGGCGCCGGTGGTGGGGGAGGCGGGGAAGCCCTGAGGCCAGGGGCGACGCCTGCCCCCCCATTCCCGCACCCTTCCCATGCTCGGGCGGGCATCCTGGCGGGCTTGTTCGCGGGTGCGGCAGGGGGTAAGGTCGGCTTTCCGCGAAACAAAATGGCGCATCCACGCCACGGACCTTTCCGGTTAGAACGAGACCCGACCCTACCCTAGTCGAGTGATCCCATGGCCACGCCGCGCACCCTGTACGACAAGATCTGGGACAGCCACGTCGTCCACCGGCAGGAGGACGGGACCGCCGTCCTGTACATCGACCTGCACCTGGTGCACGAGGTGACGAGCCCGCAGGCCTTCGAGGGGCTGCGCCTGGCGAACCGTCCCGTGCGGCAGCCGGCCAAGACCCTGGCCGTGGCCGACCACAACGTGCCCACCAGCCCCGACCGGCTGGAAGGCATCAAGAATGAGGAGAGCCGCATCCAGGTGGAGCAGCTCGCCATCAACGCGCGGGAGTTCGGGGTCGAGTACCTGGACATGGCGGACATCCGCCAGGGCATCGTCCACGTGGTGGGGCCGGAGCAGGGCGTGACCCAGCCGGGCCTGACCATCGTCTGCGGCGACAGCCACACCTCCACCCACGGGGCCTTCGGGGCGCTGGCCTTCGGCATCGGCACGTCGGACGTGGAGCATGTGCTGGCCACCCAGACCCTGCTGATGAAGAAGTCCAGGAACATGCGGGTGACGGTGGAGGGGGACCTGCCCCTCGGCGTCACCGCCAAGGACGTGACCCTGGCCATCATCGGCGCCCTGGGCACCGCCGGCGGCACCGGCTATGTCATCGAGTATGCCGGCAGCGCCATCCGCGGGCTTTCCATGGAAGGCCGGATGACGGTCTGCAACATGGCCATCGAGGCGGGCGCCCGCGCCGGCCTGATCGCCCCTGATGAGACCACCTTCGCCTACCTGAAGGGCCGCCCGCGCGCGCCAAGGCCGGCGCCTTCGAGCAGGCGGTGGCCTACTGGAAGACCCTGCCGTCGGATGAGGGCGCATCCTACGACAAGGAAATCTTCATCGACGCCGCCACCATCGCCCCGCTGGTGACCTGGGGCACCAGCCCGGAGGACGTGGCCCCGATCACCGCCGCGGTGCCCAGCCCGGCGGACTTCGCCGACCCGCACAAGCGCGCGGCGGTGGAACGGTCCCTGGCCTATATGGGCCTGACCGCCGGCACGCCCTTGTCGGAGGTGCCGGTGCAGAAGGTGTTCATCGGGTCCTGCACCAACAGCCGGATCGAGGATTTGCGCGCCGCCGCCGCGGTGGCGGAGCAGGCGCTGAAGCGGGGCCGCAAGGTGGCCGACGGCGTCTATGCCATGGTCGTCCCTGGCTCCGGCCTGGTGAAGCACCAGGCGGAGGCGGAGGGGCTGGACAAGGTCTTCCGGGAGGCCGGCTTCGACTGGCGGGAACCCGGCTGCTCCATGTGCCTGGCCATGAACGACGACAAGCTGAAGCCCGGCGAGCGCTGCGCCAGCACCAGCAACCGCAACTTCGAGGGCCGCCAGGGCCCCGGCGGCCGCACCCACCTGATGAGCCCCGCCATGGCCGCCGCCGCCGCCCTGACCGGCCGCCTGACGGACGTGCGGGAGTTCACCGCCTGACGCGATGGGCCGGGCGTCGGTGGGACCGGCGCCCGGTGCCCGCCTTGAGAGGGAAGATCAAATAACATTCACGGACACGCACAAACACACACACGAACATTCACACAATGAATTGGCTGCGCCGCAGGCATTTTCCTTTTGTGCGTGTCCGTGAGTGGTTGGTGCGTGTTCGTGTATGTTTTTGGCTCCCCGCCCGCCGGTTCGGGAACCCGGCCCGCCAGCAGCCCCCTCAGAACCGCGCCTTCGCCCCCAGCAGCCATTGCCGTCCCGGCCCGATATTGACCAGGCCGTCGGTGCGCTTGCCGGTCTCGATGGTGCGGTCGGTCAGGTTCTCCACCGTGGCGAACAGGTGGACGGCGTCGGTGATGTCATAGCCGACATAGGCGTCGCCGGTGACATAGGGGGCCAGGGTGCGGGTGTTGCGGCTGTCCTCGAAGGATTCGCCCACGGCCCGCACCTGGAGCCGCAGCACCAGCGGGTCCAGGGGCTGCCATTCCGCCTCCGCCGTGCCCTGGTGCTTGGGCGCCTGGCCCAGCCGGTTGCCCTCCAGGGCCGCGAAGCCCTGCGCCCGCTCGATCTCGCTGTCGCTGTAGAGATACGATAGGCGGAAGCGCAGATCGTCTCGCGCGGCCCAGTCCAGCTCCGCCTCGATGCCGTTGGCCACCACCCGGTCCAGTCCGCGCCGCTGCGCCAGGCTGCCGCCCGCGGGCACGAACACGCCGGTGGCGGCGTTCAGGCCCGGTGTCTCTTGCAGCACCACATTGTCCACGGCGTTCTCCAGCCGCGCGTGGAAGTAGGTGGCGGACAGTTCCAAGCCCGGAACGGGGCTGAAGCGCACGCCCGCCTCCCCGCCCGTCAGCCGCTCCGGCCCCAGGTTGGGGTTGGCCTCCGTGATGTCGTTGCCCACGCGGAAGGGGCGGTACAGCTCGTTCAGGGTGGGCAGGCGGAAGCCGGTATAGAAGGCGGCCCGCAGGCCCACCTGCTCCGTCGCCTGCCAGTCCACGCCCGCCCGGCCGTTCAGCACCCGGCCGGACTTGGTCTCGAACCGGTCGTTGCGCACTACGGCGCCATTGTCCAGGTTCACCTCCCGCCGGATGCCGTCGTCATTCTCCCACCAGTCGAAGCGCAGGCCCCCGGTCACGGTCAGGGTGGGGGCGGGGGTCCAGGCATGCTCCACGAAGAGGCCCGCCACCTCTTGCTCCCCGCCGGCGGCGCGGTCGCGGCGATAGGCGCCGTTGGTGAAGGTGAAGAACTCCCGCGTCTCCCCGTCCGTCAGGCGGATGTCGGCGCCCACATCCGTCTCATGGTCCGGGAATGGCTTGAAGCCCACCTGGAACACGGCGCCATAGGCGGTGGCCGGCACCTCATACTGGTCCAGGGACGGGGTTTCCCCGGTGCGGGTGGCGTTGACGCCGGAAAAGGTGCTGTCGAAGGTCCAGTCGCGGGCATAGACCACCGCCTCCCACGACACCGCCCCCTGGCCCACCAGGCGCAGGCTGCCCTCCAGCGCCTCCGTGGCGTTCTCGGTATAGGGGGTGCCGTTGCCCCGGTGCTCCCGGAAGCCGCTCAGCTTCGCCGTGGCGGTGACGGTGCCCAGCTCCAGGCTGGCCGTGCCGTCGATGTTGTAGGCTTCGGCGTCCGCGTCGATGTCGATGGGGCCGCGCCGGTCCTTGCGCACCAGGGGCACGCCGTCCGTCTGGAAGGCGCTGGCGGTCAGGCCCAGCCGGAACGGGCCTGCCTTGCCGCCCACGCTGCCCAGGCCCTGGAAGGTGCCGTCGCTGCCGCCCGCCACCTCCCCATAAAGCCCGTCGGTGGCCCGCGTCTCGATCCGGATGGTGCCGGCCAGGGCCGCGTTGCCCCAGGGGCCGGCGCCGCCGCCGCGGGTGATCACCACCCGCTCCGTGCTGGCGGTGGGCAGCCGCGCCCAATAGACCCAGCCGCCGAACGGGTCGTTCACCGGCACCCCGTCCACCAGCACCAGGGTGCGCCCCGCCCCGTTGGGGCCCAGGCCGCGCAAGCTCACGCCCTGGGTCGTCGGGTTGGCGGTGCGGCTGCCGCTGCGGCGGAACAGGCTGAAGCCGGGCACGGCGCGCAAGGCCTCGTCCAGCCGCCGCTCCGGGGCGGTGTCCAGGAACTCCGGCCCCAGCACGGTGGGACCATAGGCCCGCTCATAGGCCGGCACGCCGGACCGGCGGCCGATCACCACCACCTCCTCCGTCCGTTGGCTGCCGGCGGTGGTCTGGGCCCCGGCGGGCGATGCCACGGGCAGGGCGGCCACCAACGCGGTGCCCAGCAGCAACAGGCCGCGCCCCCGGACAGGTTGACGGATGCCGGCGGCGGCGGGAGAAGGGGGCGGAGTGCGCATCTGGTTTTTCTTCTTCTGCGGGACCGGCGGGGGCGACGTGGCGGCGACGGGCAACGGCGGGGCGGGGCAGGGGCTGTTGGGTTCCCGGCTGGGCTGGGGCGCCTTCATGCTGGCCTGGGCGGCCCTGCTGGGCGCCAGCTACATCCGTGACCTTTTGACCTTCACATTGGAAGCTGGAAAAGAGGCCAATCCCGTCCCGTTCTGGCACTATGCAACCTGGGAAGCCACCAGCCGTGTCGGCTGGATCATCGCCTTCCCCCTGATGCTCCTCGCCTTTTCCCGGCTGCGCCCGGCGCGGGTGGGCTGGCCCAGGGCCGTGGCCGGGCATGCCCTGGCCCTGGTGGCCGCCAGCCTGCTGCACGTCTCGGCCATGGTGGGGCTGCGGGCGCTGCTGCACGCCGCGGCGGGGCAAGGATACGGCCCCTTCCCCCTGCGACCCGCCCACGAGTTCCAGAAGGACGTGCTGGCCTATGCCGTCGCCCTGGGCATGGCCTGGCTGATGGCCCGCGCCTTCCCCGCCCGGCCGGCGCCGGTGGAACAGCCCGTGCCCGCCCCGGCGCCCGACCCCGTCCCGGCCGCGGACCTGGTCTTCCCCATCCGCGAACGCTGGGGCAGCAAGGACGTGCCGGCCAGCACGGTGCTGCGGGCGGAGGCCGCCGGCAACCATGTGGAGCTGACCACCGCCGAGGGCCGCTACCTGCACCGCACCACCCTGCTGAAGCTGGAGCAGGAGCTGGGCCCCCTGGGCTTCGTCCGCGTCCACCGCGGCCATCTGCTGAACCGCGCCGCCGTCATCGCCGTGCAGCCCGCCCCCGGCGGCGACGCCCTGGCCATCCTGTCCAACGGCGACGAGGTGCCCGTCAGCCGCCACTACCGCGCCGCCCTGGGCGAGGGCGCCGGGGTGGGATGAGGGGCCGGACAGCACAGTTTCGAATTCGAAAGTGCTGCACATCCCCACCCGCATCCCTCCCCCTTGTGCCGTGCAATGGCGGGGAGGGGCGCGGGCCCCTATGGTCGGGGCACCATGGATCCCGTGAATCTCCTCTTCCTCGTCCCCGCCGCGCTCCTGGCCGGATTCGTCGATGCCGTCGCCGGCGGCGGCGGGCTGGTGACCGTGCCGGCCCTGCTGGCCACCGGCATCCCCCCGGCCCAGGCCCTGGCCACCAACAAGCTGCAAGGCAGCTTCGGGACGCTGATGTCCACCTGGACGTTCTGGAAGGCCGGGCAGATCGACATCCGGTCCATGCTGTTCCCGGTGGTCTGCGTGCTGGTGGGGGCCGCGGCGGGCACGGTGGCGGTGCAGGTGATCGACGCCAGCCTGATCTCCGCCGTCATCCCGTTCCTGCTGGTGGCCATCGCGCTGTATTTCCTGCTCAGCCCGCGGGCGGGCGACCTGGAGGCGCAGGCGCGGGTGTCCCTGCCGGTGTTCGGGCTGACCGTGGGCATCGCGGTGGGCTTCTATGACGGGTTCTTCGGGCCCGGCACCGGCAGCTTCTTCGCCATCGGCTGCGTGGCCCTGCTGGGCATGCCCATGCGCAAGGCCACGGCCAACACCAAGCTTCTGAACTTCACCAGCAACGTGGTCAGCCTCGCGGTCTTCGCGTTGGGCGGCCAGATCATCTGGTGGGTGGGCCTCGCCATGGCGGTGGGGCAGGTGACCGGCAGCTTCATCGGCAGCCACGCCGCCCTGCGCTTCGGGGCCAAGCTGGTGCGGCCCCTGCTGGTGGTGGTGTGCCTGGCCATGACGGTGCGGCTGGTGGCGAACCCGCAGCACCCCGTCTATGGTTGGGTTTCCGGTCTCTTCTCGGGGTAATCATCCCATGCTCGACTTTTCCGACTCCCAGATCGAGCGTTACGCCCGCCACATCATGCTGAAGGAAGTGGGCGGGGAGGGGCAGTCACGGCTGCTGCGGTCCTCCGTCCTGGTGGTCGGCGCCGGGGGGCTGGGGGCGCCCTTGCTGCTGTACCTGGCCGCGGCCGGGGTGGGGCGGATCGGGGTGGTGGACCATGACGTGGTGGACCTCTCCAACCTCCAGCGCCAGGTGGTGCATGACACGGGCAGCATCGGCCAGCCCAAGGTGGACAGCGCCGCCGCCCGGCTGAAGGCCATCAACCCCGACGTGGTGGTGGAGACGCACCGCGAGCGGCTGACCAAGGCCAACGTGCTCGACCTGCTGGCCAAGTACGACGTGGTGGCCGACGGCACCGACAACTTCGCCACCCGGTTCCTCCTGAACGATTCCTGCTTCCTGGCCGGCAAGCCGCTGGTCAGCGCGGCCATGCTGCGCTTCGACGGGCAGCTCAGCACCTTCAAGGCGCACCTTGGCCATCCGCACCCCTGCTACCGCTGCATCTTCCGCGAACCCCCGCCCCCCGGCATGATCCCGAGCTGTTCGGAGGGGGGCGTGCTGGGCGCCCTTGCCGGCACCATGGGCAGCCTGCAGTCGGTGGAGGTGCTGAAGGAGCTGCTGGGCATCGGCGACAGCCTGTCCGGCCGGCTGCTGATGTATTCGGCGCTGGAGACCAGCTTCCGCACGGTGAAGGTCCGGCGCGACCCGGATTGCCCCCTGTGCGGGGAACATCCGACATACCGGGACCTTTCACACCACGCCTGATTACCAGAAGCGGAGTAGGGGCATGCCCGACGGCACCCAGGGACTGGCGGCCATCATCCAGTCCGGCGGCTATGACAAGGTGCATTACGCCCTGGCCCTGGCCAGCGCCGCCGCCGCCACCGGCCGACCGGTGACCCTGTTCTTCACCGGCCGCGCCCTGCCGGCCCTGTTGCAGGGCGACGGCTGGAAGCTGCTGGACTTTTCCGACGACTGCACCAGCCCGGAGGCGCGCGACGCCACCCTGGCCCGCCGCGGCGTCGCCACCTTCCCCGAACTGCTGGAAGCCTGCGCCGAGCTGGGCGTGCGTTTCATGGCCTGTGAGATGGGCTGGCGGGCGCTGAACCTGCGCGACCCGGTCACCAACCCGGCCCTGGCGGTGGAGACGTCCGGCCTGGTCACCCTGCTGGGCATGGTCCAGCCGGGGCACCAGCTGGTCTTCATCTGAACCGGCAGCCTCAGTCCAACGGCCCCCGGTAGTCCGGGTGGACATAGTGCAGCAGCAGGGTGGTGGACCGGTCCCCCTCCGGCAGCCGCGGCCGGGAATGGGGCAGGCGCCGGCCGCGGAAGACCACCCCGTCACCCAGGCGGCACCGCAGCTCCACGGGCGCCGTGTCCGGCCCGGGGCGGATGCGCAACGGCCAGGGCACCGGGCCGTCGGGCCGGGGCCGGTGGTCGATGTGGAGGCTCAGCGTGTACTCGCAGGGCGGGCGGTCCAGGTGTTCGTCCAGGGCCGACGCCGCCCGATAGGCCGACAGGAAGGCATAGCTCGGCACCAGCGGCCGGCCGGCCAGGGCCTCCGCCGCCGGGCGGAACAGGTGCAGGAACAGGGTCCCCACCGGGTCGCCATGATAGGTGTCCCGGTCCGCCGCCTTGGCGGAATGCTCCGTCAGTCCGGCGGCCACCAGCGCGTCGGCATAGGCCTGCCAAGCAGCCAGGTGGGCCGGCGGTAACAGGCCGGGGACCAGCACGAAGCCCTGGGCCGCCAGCGCCTCCCGGCCCCCGCCGGTCACGGATGGCGCGGCGCCCCCACCGGCACGGCCAGGCCTTCCCGCAGCAGGGTCGCCGCCACGTCGGGCGGGACGGGGGTGGGGATTTGGGTGTCAAGGGATCGCAGGGCGGCGCGGCAGGCCGGGTCCGGCCACCAGGGCAGCACCGGGCCGCCCGGCCGCTGGTGCCACAGCGGTTCCCCCCGGACAGGACGCAGCGCCAGGGCAGCGACACATGCGGGGCCGGGCACAGGCTGCCCGTGGCCAGCAGCGGGACCGGTTCACCACCCTCCGCCGCCCCCGCCGCCAGCGGCACGCGGAAGCCGGGCAGGCCGTCCAGTTCCGTGTCCAGCAGGGCCAGGCCCTGCCGGATCAGCAGGGGCAACGCCTGGGGCGGCAGGCCCGTGGGTTCCACCCGGCCGGCGGCCAGCCGGTCCAGGATCGCCTCCCCCCAGTCGCGGGACAGGCCGCCGGGGCCGAACCTCGTCTCGATCCGCATGCCGCCGCGCCGGGCGGCCTTCAGCAGCAGGCTGCCGTCAGGCTGTTCACGGGCGGACAGGAACGGGTTCAACACCAGTGTCGCGGTCGCCATGGCCCGGACCCCCGGAAAGGGACGGATGGCGCCAAGTATAACAGCAAATCCTGAAACAACGGGCCTGCGCGGATGGCACCCCGCCGGGCGCGGCGGGGGCCATCCGTCACGGGGGGTCAGGCCGCCAGGCCTCGCTCCAAGAAGGTGGCAAGGCGCCTACTGAAAGCGGCAGGGTCGCTCACCGCCTCGCCTTCCACGATGCGGGCCTGGTCCAGCAACAGCCAGGCGGCTTCCTCCAGGCCCGGCTTGGCACCCTCATTGGCGGCGGTGGCCGCCAGGCGCTTGATCAGCGGGTGGGTGGGGTTCAGTTCCAGGATGCGCTTGGACGGGCCGGCGCCCAACTGCTTGTGCTGGGCCAGCAGCCGCTCCAGGTGCATGTCCAGGTCGCCGTCGTCCGCCACCAGGCAGACGGGGCTTTCCGTCAGCCGGTCGGACACGCGCACATCCTTCACCTGGTCGCCCAGGGTCAGCTTGCAGAAGGCCAGCAGGCTGGACAGCTCGCCCTCCGGCGGGGTGTCCTTCTTCTCCGGCTCCTCGCCCTGGATCTTGGCCAGGTCGGCCCCGCCGCGGGTGACGGACTTGAAGGCCTTGCCCTTGTACTCCCGGACCGAGCCGACCCAGAACTCATCCACCGGGTCGGTCAGCAGCAGCACCTCGACACCCTTGGCGCGGTAACCCTCCAGTTGGGGGCTCTTCTCCAGGGCGGCGCGGTCGTCGCCGGCGATGTAGTAGATGGCCTCCTGCCCCTCCTTCATCCGGCCCAGCACCGTCTCCAGGCTGACCAGGGCGCCGTCGCTGGCGGTGGTGCGCACCCGCAGCAGCTTCAGCAGGTCATCCCGGTGGGCATAGTCCTCGTACAGCCCCTCCTTCAGCACGGGGCCGAAGGCGTCCCAGAAGGTGGCAAAGTCGGCAGCGCTCTCCGCATCCTCCGCCTTCTTGACCAAATCGCCCAGCACGCGCTTGACGATGCCGGCCCGCAGCTTGGACAGGACCGGGTTGTTCTGCAGCATCTCGCGGCTGACGTTCAGCGGCAGGTCCTCGCTGTCCACCACGCCGCGCAGGAAGCGCAGCCAGGACGGGACCAGCCCCTCCGCCTCATCGGTGATGAACACCCGGCGGACATACAGCTTCACCCGGTGGCGGCGCTTCGGGTCGAACAGGTCGAAGGGCCGCTCCTTGGGCACGTACAGCAGGCCCGTGTACTCGATCACCCCCTCGGCCCGCCAATGCAGGGTCAGCCAGGGGTCGTCGAAGCCGTGGCCCACATGGTGGTAGAATTCCTTGTACTGCTCCGCCGTGATCTCGCTTTTCGGGCGGGTCCACAGGGCGGACGCGGCATTGACCGACTCCGCGTCGTCCGCCTTGCCCAGCAGGATGGGCACGGCGATGTGGTCGGAATAGGTCTTCACGATCTGGCGGAGGCGGTAATCCTCCAGGTATTCCCCGGCATCCTCGCGCAGGTGCATGACGATGCGGGTGCCGCGGCTGGGCGCGTCCTCATCCGCCGCCTCTGCCACGGTGAAGCTGCCGCGGCCGTCGCTTTCCCACTTCCAGGCCTGCGCCTCGCCGGCCTTGCGGCTGAACACCTCCACCCGCTCCGCCACCATGAAGGCGGAATAGAAGCCGACGCCGAACTGGCCGATCAGGCTCACATCCTTCTTGGCGTCGCCGGTCAGGCTGTTCAGGAAGGCGCCGGTGCCGCTGCGGGCGATGGTGCCCAGATTCTCCACCAGCTCGTCCCGGGACATGCCGATGCCGTTGTCCCAGACGGTCAGGGTCTTGGCATCCTTGTCGGGGACCAGGCGGATGCGGAAGCCGCTGTCGTCGCCCAGCAGGGCCCCATCCGTCAGGGCCGCATAGCGCAGGCGGTCACAGGCGTCCGAGGCGTTGGAGATGAGTTCCCGCAGGAACACCTCCTTCTCGGAGTAGAGGCTGTGCGCCACGATGTCGAGCAGGCGGCTGACCTCGGCCTGGAAACTGAGCCGCTCCTCAGTCATGTCTTGTTCCCTCACCCTTGTCATAAGTCGGCGTGGTTGGGCCGGCCCCCGCCCCTGGGGATGGGCGCGGGGAACCGGTGCCGACGATATGGGCAAAGGCCGGGAAAGACGCAAGCGGCAGGATGGGGGCGACGCGGGCGTCCCACCGTCACGATGCTGGAACTGCCCCCTCTCCCCCTGAGTGAGGGGGAACAAGGTGCCGCCCTGACCTTATCCCAGTACCGATGGGACCCGGTCAGGGGCCGCGCGTACTACGCGTTGGCCTGCTCGCGGTCGTCCTCGCCCTGGCCGGCGTCGTCGCCGCCGTCATCCTGGCCGTCCTCGCCGTCATAGCCGTTGCCGTTGGGCTGGCCATAGGCGCCGTGGCCGTTCTCCCGGCCCTGCGGGCGCTGGCGGCCTTCCTGCTCGTTGATCTGCAGGATGATGCGGTAATAGTGCTCCGCATGCTGCAGGTAGTTCTCCGCCGCCACGCGGTCGCCGGAGGCCTGCGCGTCCCGGGCCAGGGCCTGGTACTTGTCGTAGATCTGGAAGGCGTTGCCGCGGATGCGCACATCCGGGCCGTTGCTGTCATAGTTCTGGTGGCGCAGCGGCACGTTGGACCGCCGGTTGCCGCCACCGTTGTTGTTGTTCTGGTTGCCGCCGTTCGGGTTGTTGTTGCCACGGCCGCGCGAGCGCCTGGAGTTCGGTCCCTGTCTCATTCCGCTTGCTTCTTGCCCAGTGAAAGTCTGCCCCTGGCCCTTGCCGCCAGCCCGGTCCCGTCCGCCCCTGGCGGCGACCCCCGTCCCGGACTGGCCAGCCACCGCTGGCATAGGTCGGGAAAACGGTCATCCATAGGGTCGGGCGGTGGGTTGCCCTGGCGGGGCGGGTCACCCCTGGCATGGTCGCCGACGACGGTGGGATGCCCAAGGCGCGGCACCCACACGGCCCCAACCGGCAACGGCCGTGGTACGGGCGGCCCCGAAACGGGGGGGCCACCGGACGGGCCGCGCCCCACGCGACAGCCCCGTTCCGTACCGGACCCTAGCCCTTGCCGCCCTTCATTCCAACAGCTTTTTTGCAGGCCCGCCCCTTTGCCCCGGCACCCGGCGGCCGCAAAATGCCCTGGCCATCGGCTCCCTCAGGCGCCGGGCGCCGGCAGTCGCCGGCCTTTAGCGGCATAAGCCCTCGTCTCACGCCGCTGGCACGACGCCCAACGTGACCCGGTCGCGGCCACCCAGGTCGTCCACCGTCTCCACCCCCGACAGGCCGGCCTGCCGCAACAACGCGGCCACCGCCGGCCCCTGGCCCAGGCCATGCTCCAACGCCGCCAACCCGCCGGGCACCAGCAGGCGGGGCAACTCCGCGGACAGGTGGCGGTAAGGGTCCAGCCCGTCCGCCCCGCCGGCCAGGGCGCGGCGCGGCTCATGCCGGGCCACCTCGGGCTGGAGGGTGTCGATCTCCCCATCGGGGATGTAGGGCGGGTTGGAGACGACGATGTCGAACCCCCGCCCGCCAGGGCGTCCGCCCAGCTCCCGACCACGAACCGGGCCCGGTCGCCCGCGCCGTTGAGCTGGGCGTTGCGCGCCGCCGTGGCCGCCGCCCCGGGGCTCAGGTCCACGCCCAGGCCGGTGGCCCGGGGGTATTCCGACAGCAGGGCCAGCAGGATGGCGCCGGTGCCGGTGCCCAGGTCCAGGATGCGCCAGGGCCGCCCCCGGTCCGGCCGCCGCTTCAGCACCGCGTCCACTACCGTCTCCGTATCGGCCCGCGGGATCAGCGTGTCGGGGGACAGCAGCAACTCCAGCCCCCAGAACTCCCAACTTCCCAGGATGCGCTGCAACGGCTCCCGCGCGGCGCGCCGGTCCAGCAGCGCCTGGAACCGGGCGGCCCGGCCGGGCTCGACCGCCTCCCCCCGCGCCGCCGCTGGGCCAGCCGCGGGATGCCCAGCGCATGCTCCGCCAGGTAGGCCGCGTCCAGCCCCGGGCTGTCGATGCCCGCGGCCTCCAGCCGGGCGGCGGCGGCGGAGAGGAGGTCGGAAAGGGTCGGCACGCTCATGCAGGGCCCTGATGTCACCCCGGGCTTGACCCGGGGCCCTTGGGAAAGCCGCGGTGCCAAGGGGCGGCAGCGGGTTTCAGGAAGGGGTTGTCGGCGACCTCCCTACCACGGCCGCTTGGGCGGGGCCAGGGTGGGGGTGCTGCTGTCCGGGCCCGCTGCCGCGCCAGTGCATCTAGGTGGCGAACCCTCGAATCCACCAAAATCCGTCATCCCCGCGGAAGCGGGGACCCAGGAGTCCCAAGCGCAACCTCCCCGCCAAACCGCTGCCCCCGCGAACCATGCCGTCGATCCCGTGACCCTGGGTCCCCGCTTTCGCGGGGATGACGGGAGAAGCATAGGAACAGGGGTAGGGCCAAACTCCCCCTACAATCCCCAATCCTGCAACGCCATCACCCCGCCAACCGCTGCAACACCGCGAACGGGTTGTCCGGGTCCACCGGTGCCGCCTTCCGTTCCTCCTGCCTGCGTTGCTGGCGCTTGGCGCGGCCGGAGCGGGCCCAGGGGCCGGGTTGGCCATCCTCCGTGGGCGGGCGCTGCTTCCAGCCCAGCACCTCCAGCACGCCCGCCAGCTCTTCCGTGGAGCAGCCGAGCAGGGAGGTCAGGTCCGCCACGCTGGCGATGGGGCCGGCAGCACCCCGGGTGGCCAGTTCCTTTTCCAGCCGGTCCAGCATGTCCACCCGGATGGCCCGGGGGCCGACGCGGGGGTAGCCCACCGCCTCCAGCAACCCGTTGGGCCCCGCGGCGGGGATGGAGACGCGGCCGGGCGGGGGAACCGGGGCCGGCAGGGCATGGCCGTGCTTCACCGCCCACAGCAGGGCGCGCAAGGACACCGCCTTGGGCTTGGACAACTGCGGCAGGAAGACGTGGCTGAAGCCCAGTCTGATGCCCAGCTTGGCCAAGTCCCGCCGCTGTTCCCGGGTCAGGGTGCGGATCAGCGGGTCCAGCGGGGGCCGGGGCAGGGCGCCCAGCCCCTCCGCCACCTGGAAGGCGATGCCGCGGCCGGGGCCCGTCAGGTCCGCCGTCTCCAGCCGCACCAGCGGGGCCAGGTTGCGGGTGATGTGGGCCCGCAGCCAGGCGGTCAGCCGGGCGCGTACCCGCTCCCGCTGGCTGCTGTCCAGCAGCTCGTCATGCAGCGGCTTCACCTGGGGTTCCAGCACCAGGGCGCCGGGCACCAGCCGGCCGGCGGGCGCCCCCTCCCAGGTAAGGATAGCGTGGTCGTCCAGGGCGAAGGCCTCGTCGCCGGCCTGTTCCAGCCGGGTGACCCGGTTGCCGACCTCGTCCTTCAGGGCCCGGCGGGCGGCGGTCATCAGGGCGCGCTGGTCGTCCGGCGCCACCTCCGCGTCCAGGGTGAAGCGCAGCCCGTCCATCCGGCCGACGGCATGGCCCTCCACCAGCACGGCCCCGTCCCCGGCCACGGCGCCCAGCAGGTCCCGCCCGTCCCGCAGGGATTTCACCAACCCGGCGGACCGCTTGTCCACGAAGCGCTGGGTCAGCCGCTCATGCAGCATGTCGGACAGCCGGTCCTCGATGGCGCGCGTCTTCTCCTGCCATTCCCGCGGCTTGGCCAGCCAGTCGGCCCGGTGGCTGACATAGGTCCAGGTGCGCACATGGGCGATGCGGGCCACCAGCGCGTCGATGTCCCCCTCCGTCCGGTCCAGCCGGTCCACCTGCCCCGCCACCCAATCGTCGGGCAGGCGGCCCGCCGGGGACATCAGGTGCCGGTAGATCTGGCCCAGCAGGCGGGTGTGCTGGTCGGACATGACCTTGCGGAAGTCCGGCACCTGGCAGACCTCCCACAACAGCCGCAGGTCGGACTGGCGGCGGACCAGCTTGGCGACCTCCTCCTCCTTGGACAGGGCCAGCAGGGCCTGCTGGTCGTCCGCCTCCCGCGCCCGGATCAGCACCGGCGAGGGCGGCCGCTCGTCCAGGGAGCGCAGCAGGTTGGGCAGGCTGCGGAAGTCCAAATCGCTGTTGCGGTAGAAGAAGGCCGTCTGCGGCGGGAAGGTGTGGCTCTCCACCGCCTCGACGGTCTCCTCATCCAGGGGCGCGCAGTCCCAGGTGGTGCCGAAGGTGCCGTCGGACAAATGCCGCCCGGCGCGGCCGGCGATCTGCGCCACCTCCGGCGCCCGCAGCCGGCGGGGGCTGTGGCCGTCGAACTTGTTCAGCCGGGCGAACCAGACATGGTCCACGTCCATGTTCAGGCCCATGCCGATGGCGTCGGTGGCCACCAGGTAATCCACGTCCCCCGCCTGGTACATGGCCACCTGGGCGTTGCGGGTGCGGGGGCTCAAGGCGCCCATCACCACGGCGGTGCCGCCGCGGGACCGGCGCACCATCTCCGCCAACTGGTAGACCTCCGTCACGCTGAAGGCGACGATGGCGCTGCGCGGGGGCAGGCGGGTCAGCTTCTTGTGCCCGGCATAGGACAGGTTGGAAAAGCGGGGGCGGCTGATCACCTCCACCCCCCGCACCAGCTTCTGGATCAGGGGGCGGGCGGTGTCGCTGCCCAGGAACATGGTCTCCGCCCCGCCGCGGGCGTGCAGCAGCCGGTCGGTGAAGATGTGCCCCCGCTCCGGGTCGGCGCAGAGCTGGATCTCATCCACGCACAGGAACTCCACCGGCCGGTCCAGGGGCATGGACTCCACCGTGCAGATCCAATAGCGCGGGGTGGCGGGGATGATCTTCTCCTCGCCCGTCACCAGGGCCACCGCGGCGGCACCCTTGGCCTTCACCACCTTGTCATAGTTCTCCCGCGCCAGCAGGCGCAGGGGGAAGCCGACCATGCCGGTGCGGTGCGCCAGCATGCGCTCCATCGCCAGATAGGTCTTGCCGGTGTTGGTAGGCCCCAGCACCGCGATGACCCGGCCGCCGGGGCTGCCCGCCCCCGGCCCCGGGGCAGGCCGGGGCGTCTGGGCGGAATCAAGCTTGCTCATGGCCCTCATCCTTGGGCGTTGCGGCACGTGAATGCAAGGGCGCGGGCCCGGTTTCGTTCCGGCGGCCTGTCGGATCATCCCGATGGCCCCACCGGGGAAGGCATCATTCCGGTTGCGCGACGACACAGTCCTGCCCGGCCATAGTTCTGCCATGGGGGCCCGCGATGATGGGGGCGAGATGGTCCATCACCCGAAGGCCTGCCCCATGCGTGTCCGCCCGATCGCGACATCCGCCCTGGTCGCCCTGCTGCTGGCGCCCCTGCCCGCCCTGGCGCAGGACACCTCGACCGAGGGGGCGGCGCGGCTGAAATCCATGGTGGAGCGGCGGCTGGCGGAAATGGCCCGCGGCGGCCCGGATGAGCTGCGGCTGGACGGGGTGCCCCCCGTGCAGGTCCGCCCGGCGGGGGAGACCTACCTGCTCAGCGTGCCCGGCCTGCGGGTGCTGCTGCCCGGCGGCTGGCTGGTGGAGGCCAGCGTGGTGGAGGCGGTGGTGACCCCCCAGGATGGCGGCGGCTTCGCCGTGGAGGCGACGGTGCCGCGGACCCTGGCCGTGTTCGGCGAACAGGGTTTCCGCGCCGGGGAGGTGACGGTGGGCAGCCAGCAGCTCCGCGGCCGGCTGACGGCGGACCTGTCCACCCTGGACGCGCTGGACGCCCGTTATGGCAACCTGGTCTTCACCCCGCGCACGGGGCAGGGCACCAGCCGCCTCGGCTCCTTCGCCGCCACGCTGGTGCCCCAGGGGGACGAACCCGGCAAGTGGAGCGGCCCCGCCACCCTGTCCATCGCCGACCTGTCCGCCCGGGGCATGGACGGCATGGAATGGCTGGCCCTGAAGCGGCTCCAGGCCACGGTGCAGGTGGCCGGGCTGGACACGGCCAAATACGCCCTGTGGAACGCCGCCCTGGCCCGCCGGGCCGCGGCGGATGACGACAAGGACGGGCTGTCGGCACCAGAGGCGGCGGCCCTGCAACCGGGCGTGCCCGCCCTGGACGGGCTGCTGTCCCGGCTGGACGCCAACCTGGAGGTCTCGGGCTTCCGCCAGGTGGGCGAGGCCGGCAAGCGGCTGGCCGTCGCCGACGGCACCTGGTCGCTCCAGGCCGCCGGGCTGAACGCCGACCGGGCCCGGGTGGCCTTCGCCTGGAAGCACAAGGGCCTGGCCGCCAGCGGGCCGGACGTGCAGCCGGGCTTGGTGCCCGCCACGGGGGAGGGGCGCCTGACCGCCACCGGCCTGCCGCCGGGGCCGCTGCTGGACGCCTTCGCCCAGCGCTTGGCCGACACCGCGGCCCTGGGGGACCGGGCGGCCGGTGCCGCCTTCCGCGACCGGGCGGTGGCCGCCCTGGGGCGGGCCGGTGCCCAGGTGACCCTGG
The DNA here is from genome assembly GCF_012913305.1 of Aerophototrophica crusticola. NCBI lineage: Bacteria > Pseudomonadati > Pseudomonadota > Alphaproteobacteria > Rhodospirillales > Rhodospirillaceae > Aerophototrophica > Aerophototrophica crusticola. Next base: position 3,524,953 of record NZ_CP051775.1, read on the forward strand.
ACAAGCTGGCCCTGGACAGCGCGGAGGCCGGGCTGGACGGCAGCGGCACGCTGCGCTTCGACGCCGCGGCACCCCGCGGGCTGGTGGGGGCCATGTCGCTGCTGCTGCGGGGGATGGACGGGCTGGTCGCCCGGGTCAGCGCCGCCGGCAACCCGGCCAACCCCGGCCCCACCCTGGCGCTCTATGCCCTGCAAGGCCTGGCCAAGGTGGAAACCGACGCCTCCGGCCGGCCCCAGCACGCCTACCGCCTGGACATCCAACCCGACGGCCGCATCCTGCTGAACGGCAACGACGCGACGGCCCTGGTGACGGGGCTGATGAGCCTGGGGCGGTGAGATCGGGGCTGGGTTGGGAATTTGGACACGGACGACACGGACAAGGCCACGGACGGACACGGACAAGGAAAGGTGCCTGCGGCACCAGAACGATCTTTCACTGTGGGAGAGCACACCCTCTTCCCGGAAGGCACGGGCCACCAGCGCCGAAGGCGCAAGATGTTTGTCCGTGTATGTCCCTGTCCTTGTCCGTGCCGTCCGTGTTGACGGCCCCACGCTGTCGGACAGGGAAAACCTCACCCCACCCCGACCGTGTCCCCACCGCCACCGTGCCGCCTTCCACCACCCGGGCGTAGACGCCGCAGACCACGTGGCTGAAACCTGACGACAGGGCCTTCAGCAGGTTCATGTCCCGCTCGCCGGTGGCGGGGTTGACCTCCGTCGCGGCGCAGCGGGTGATGGTCTGGAAGACCTCCAGCACCGTGCCGCCGACGGTCAGGCGCTTGCCCACCCAGGCGTTCTCCGCCCAGGGCTCAAGCCCGTCCAGCAGCAGGTTGCCGCGGAAGCGCACCGGGTCCACGGGGGCCTTGGTCACCCGCTCGATGTCCTTGGCGCTGGCCAGGTTGATCAGGGACACGGCCTTGTCCGGGATGTCGGTGAAGGCGTGGCCGGGGCTTTCCGCCAGCTTGTAGGGGCCGGGGGCGGACGTGCCCGCCATGTAGGCGGACAGGAACTGGTCGATCAGCAGGCGGCCCGTCTGGGTATCGATCTTGCCGCGGGCCACGCGTTTGCCGGCGCGGCGCAGCTCCAGCATGCAGGTGGCGGGGTCGAACACCGCCTCCAGCGTGGCCAGCTTCTCATCCCGCATCAGGGTCAGGAAGTTGGACTTGGGCTTCCAGGCCGGTTCCGTCGGGTCGAAGGTGGTGGCCCGGTGCAGGATGGCGAAGCGCCGGTCATGGGGCAGCGTCTCCCCCGGCGACAGGGTCACGGCCTGCAGGGGCTGGGCCGACAAGCCCTTGACGGGGAAGTAGTGGATGGTGGCGATGCGGGCGGTCATGATGCAACCATGTTGCGCCGCAAGGACGGGATGTCAACCGCGGTCGGCCGAACCGTTCGCGATCACGCACGATCCCCGCCCTGGATCCGTTCCCCGCAAGCTGGAAACGGATCTAGCCTTTCGTTTTCCTCACTCGCCGGCGCCGCATCCGCGGCTTGGCTTACGCGGCCACGAGGCCGCGCGGCGGCAGCCGCCGCCGGAGCGTGTTGCCAGTCAATGGCAACACGCTCCAAGCAAAAGGGCCCGCCACGGGGGCGGGCCCTTCTACGGCCGGTCGCGCGCTGGCGCGCGGGGCCTTACTTCTTGGTGGCCAGGAAGGCGATGACGTCCTTGCGCTCCTGCTCGTTGGCCAGCTTGTAGACCATCTTGGAGTTGCCGGTGGCCTTGTCCGCGGCGCCCTTCTCGGTCAGGTACTTCTTCAGGTAGCCGCTCGGGTCGGCCAGATAGTCGAACAGGGCGTCCTCCGTCCAGATCAGCCCGGCCTCGCTGGCCGCGTGGTTGATGTCGGAGTACTTGTAGCCCTCGGCCGTGCCGGCCTTGCGGCCGACGACGCCGTTCAGCACCGGGCCGACCAGGTTCTTGGCGTCCGGGCCCACGCGGTGGCAGGCCTGGCACTTCTTGAACACCGCCTCACCCTTGGCGGCATCGCCACCGGCCCCCTGGGCAAGGGCCGAACCGGCGGACAGGGACAGGGCGCCGGCGAGGAGTGCGGCGGCGAATTTGGCTTTCATCAGTAGAACCTCCCTGGAAGGGTGCCGGTCGGAAGTCTGCCGGACCCGGGGTTTGACCGCAGGATTGACTGCACGCGAACTTGAACACCAGAGCCCATCGCCTCGGCAGAGGCGGGGCCGACGCCAACGACATCGGCTTGCCAGGGATCCGGTCAAGCCACCCGGGGGACGGGCAACCGATCGGAAGCCCCTGTCCCGCCAGGATGGCCCCCGATCATGTCCCCATCATGGCCGGGGAGAAAGCCTTTGCGCAGCGGCAAAACGCTGCGGTTGCCCCTTCCGGCCGGGGTAGCCCGATGTCGCTGCCGGGCCGTGGTGAAAACGCGCGGGAATGCTGGTCGGCTCCAAAAAAAGATCCCGGGCCGCCCTGGGGTGGGGGCGGCCCGGGAGGCGGGAGGGAAGCGTCACTGCAAGGGGACCCGGGGTCCCAGCGCGGCGGACTGTCCGGGCGCCGCCGGGCCCTTGCGGGCCAGTTCGGGCCAGTCGGCGATCATCGGGGCGCCGAACAGGGGCTTGTAGGCGCCCTTGTGGCAGGTCTGGCAGTTGACCTTGGCCACGTCCCCCTCCGGCCCCAGCCGGTGGGCGGGGAAGACGCCTTGCAGGGGAAGCAGGTACTCGGCGTTCACGTCGCGGACCATGCGGATGCCGTGCCAGGCGGTGGTCCGCTGCGGCGGGCTCTGGCTCCAGTCGGCGAAGGCTCGGCTGTTGTGGCAATAGGTGCAGTTCACGCCCAGCGACTCGGACATGTGGATCATCAGCCCATAGGTCCACTCCGCCTGCTTGATGGAATGGTTGTTGCCCGTGGGCAGGGCGGTGTTCCCGATGACGCGGATGCCGGGGTCCTCCTTGCCCACCAGGTAGGTGGAGAAGGGGTCGGACGGCAGCGAGCTGAGCCCCACCTGGGCGGCGGGCCGGTTCTGGCCGGCGGGGTTGCCCACCATCCCGTGGGCGGGGGACCGGCCGGGGTCGGCGAACCAGATGCCCGTGGGCACGGGCTGGCCGCGGTGGCAGGTATAGCAGGTCACGCCGGTGGCCTGGACGTGGCTGCCCCAGTCCACGTTGATAGTCCGGGTCATCTGCAGCATCTTCCGCGCCACGACCTTGGTGTAGAGGCTGTCGGACGACAGCTCCTCCCCCTCCGCGTGGCAGTAGGTGCAGCCCTGTTCCGGCGACACCCAGGCGGTGATGGCCGTCATGGTGCGCAGGAACTCCGACTCCGTCAGGTCGCCCAGCACCTGGACGTTCTGGTAGACGGCGGAGGCCAGCTCGCCCTCCGGCTCCACCCTGTCGATGGGTTCCGGCAACTGGTTGGCGGCGATGCTGGCCGGGATGGCGCTGGCCCGGTAGTTCTGTTCCATCGCCACGCCGCGGAAGCCGGTCTGCACCGTCTCCACGCTGCCATACTCGAAGGTGAACAGCAGGCCGACGCCCAGCACGACCGCCGCCGCGGCGGCTCCTCTCAGGACCATGCTCATCTCACACCCCCTGTCGGCGGCAGCGTGGTGGGGTCGATGGCCGCGGGATAGGCCGCCGGGTAGGACGGCGCGACCCCGTGCTTCACGGCCCACAGGTACCAGTTGTCCACCACGGTCCCGGTCAGCAGGATGCCGATGCCGCCCGTTAGGGTGGTCAGGATGGCGAACCAGATGGCCCAGCGGTGGATGCTCTCGGCCGTGGCGTTGAAGCCCATGGTCCAGCGCCAGAACAGGGCCCCGCGCTCGAACGCCGTGCCGCGGTCCACGATCTGCTCCACCTCCCGCTCCGCCCCGAACCGGCCGGTGGCCAGCACGGTGGCCCCGTGCATGGCGAACAGCAGGGTGGAGCCGTACAGGAAGACGATGGAGAGCATGTGGAACGGGTTGTAGAACAGGTTGCCGTAGCGCAGCGAGAAGGCGGCGGTCCAGTCCAGGTGCGGGAAGATGCCGAAGGGCACCGCCTCGCCCCAGCTCCCCATCAGCAGCGGGCGGATGAAGCCCAGCACCAGGTACAGCCAGATGGCCGAGGCGAAGGCCCAGGCCGTGTGGGTGCCGATGCCCAGCATGCGGGACCGGCGATAGACCCGCAGCCACCACAGCAGGATGGACGCGGTCAGGAAGAAGCCCGCCAGCAGCCACCACCCGCCCTCGTTCAACGGCGGCAGGCGCAGGCCATAGGCCGGCGGCGGCGGCTCCAGCGCCAGCCAGGGCAGCTGGCGGATGAACTGGATCGGGTCCCACCCCACCGAGGCCCACATGTTCAGGCCAATGATCTCGATGGCGATGACGCCGCAAAGGATGGAGGCCAGGCCCAGCCAGCCCAGATAGACGGGGCCGACCTGGCTGTCGCCGATCTTGCCCAGCCAGTAGGAGAAGCCGGGCTTCATCTGCCGGACCCAGGGTCCCGCCTCGATGGGCACGCCCTCATAGGCGGGGCCGCGGATCTGCACCTGCGTGAAGATGTTCTGGTATTCGGCCATTGCCGCCTCCCTCACAAAGGCCAGATCGGCAGGTTGAGCCACCAGCCCCACCATTCCGGCCAGCCACGGGTCCAGAAGGGGCCGCTGATCACGATGCACACGGCACTCCAGAACCCGGCGGATAGCGCCAGGAACAGGCCCAGCCGGTGGATGCCCAGCGTGCCGATGGAATAGCCGATGGTGTCGCGGAAGAACGTGTTCTCATGCTCCGCCGTCTTCACCACGTCCTGGGCGCCTGACCGGGTCCGGCCGGGGTTGGCGGCGGCCAGCACCAGGGCGCCGTGCAGGGACAGGGCGAAGGTGGTGGTGAAGAAGAACGTCACCGCCAGCATGTGCGCCGGGTTGTAGTGGAAGTGCAGGTACTGGTAGCCGACGTTCGACACCCAGTCCAAATGGCTGAGGATGCCGTAGGGGAACCCGTGCCCCCAGGCGCCCAGCAGCACCGGCCGCACAACCACCAGGGTGAAATAGGCGAACACCGCCACGCCATAGGCCACGGGCACGTGGTAGCCCATGCCCAGCTTGCGGGAGATCTCCACCTGCCGCAGCGCCCAGGACCCGAAGGCCCCCAACGCGCAGATGGTGATGACCTGCCACAGCCCCCCTTCCTTCAGCGGGGCCAGCGCCAAGCCGTATTTCAGGTCCGGCGGCGCGATGTTGATCTGCCAGATGTTCCAGGTGGGCCCCTGCGAGGCCCCGTAGATGATCAGGAGCGTGCCGAGCACGGAGAAGAAGATCGTCGTGACACCGAAGAAACCGACGTAGAAGGGCCCGACCCAGAAGTCGAACAGGTCTCCGCCGATCAGGGTGCCGCCCCGGACGCGGTACTTTTTTTCGAAGTTGAGCATGGCCATGGTCGGATCCCCCCGTCAGGCGGCCCTGATTGTTAGGGAAGGCGGCCGGCGTCCCAGGGGTGACGGGGGGTGAGCCCCGTTCCCCCGGCGGCGCCGGCCTGTCCACCGGCCCAGGGCCTTACCGGCCCGCGGGCAGCGGCGAGTTCTGGGTCACCGCCGCGGCTGGCGCGGGACCTTCCAGCCAGTTGAAGCGGTTGGTGCTCAGCAGGATGAAGTGGATCAGGAGCGCCAGCGCGAACAGGAAGGTGGCCAGGGCCACCAGCGTCCGGCGGGGATCGAAGAGGAGCCATAAGCGCCACATGTCAGCCTCCTAGCCCAGCAGCGTGGTTGCGGTGTCCATCGCCAGCTTCACGCCGTCCTGCAGGGCGGCGTAGCCGTTCGGCCCCGGGATCCACGGGCGCCACGACCAGACGAGGAAGTGGGCCACGATGGCGATCAGGGTGAAGGCGATGAAACTCACGATGAAGATCTGGTGGAACTCGCGGGCTTCCGTCTCCGTCAGGCCTGACAGAGACGAGTCACCCCTTCCTTGTGCGTAATCAGCCATTGCTTACCTCCTGCTCTTTGGCCTCTCGGCCGGTGCGGCGCGCGGCGTGCGCGACCGCAGACATGGCGTTGGCCGCCATGACCGGATGCCCGTGCCCGGGGGCGCGGAGTTCTGGTGGGTGGAAGGGACGGACGGGCGAAGCCCAGGCCGCCGACCGGCGGCCCGCGGGCCCATGCCCGCGTAAGCCAAGCCGGCGGAGCCGGCGCCCGGCGTTTGAGGGGGCATGTGTCATGCCGCCCTCCCCGCGGTGAGGGTGGCGCCGGCGTTGGCGGCGTGGGTGCGGGTGACCCGCTCCTCGCCGGCGGCGCGGGCGGACTGCTCCGCGGCGTCGCGCAGGCGCTTGGCGGCGGAGATGCGGACCAGCACGGGCTGGGCCTCCACAAGGTCGTCCAGCACGGCGCGGGCATCGTCGTCCCAGGGCAGCTGCGTGTGCAGGCGCGACGGCGTGGCCTCCACCTGGTCCATGGTCTTGGCCAGGGGCAGGATGTTGAAAAGCGCGTCGAACAGCGCGTTGCAGACCTCCTGCACCACATAGGTCGCCCCGGCATAGCCCATGAAGGGCGTGCCCGTGTGGCGGCGGATGATGGCGCCGGGGAAGCTGGCGGGGATGAACTGGCAGCGGGCGCCGGCCTCTTGCGCGTACATGCGCTCGTTGAAGCTGCCGAACAGCACCAGCGGCGGGGTCTTGGCGATGGCGGCGCGCACCGCGTCGTTGTCCGGCTTCAGGCCCGGGCGGCGGCTGAAGGCGAAGACGCAGGGCAGGCCCAGCTCCTCCTCCAGGAAATGCCTGACACCCCGGGCATAGGTCTCGTTGGCGACGATGCCGAAGCTGGCGGTGCCGAAGAAATCCTGCGTCACCGACCGCCAGAGGTCCCACAGCGGCTTGATGGTGGTGTGCTTTTCCTTCTCGATGAAGGGCTCCGGGTCCAGGCCCAGCAGCTCCCCCAGCTTGCGCAGGAACTTGGTGGTGGAATGCAGCCCGATGGGGGCTTGCAGGTACGGCTTGTCCAGCGCCTCGCACAGCAGGCGGCCGAACTCCCGGTACAGGCAGACATTCACGTCCGCGTCCACCAGCCGGGGCACGTCCATCAAGTGGCTGCCCAGGGGGAAGGCCATGTTGACCTCCGCCCCGATCCCCTCCACCAGCCGCCGCACCTCCGCCAGGTCGCTGGCGGTGTTGAAGGTGCCGTAGATGGGGCCGATGATGTTGACGCGGGGCTTGTCGCCCTCCTTGCGCGGCTTCGCCTTGGGCATCACGCCGCGCCGGGCGCCGTACTCCGACCACAGCCAGGCCATGGCGCGGTTGGCGCTCTGCCACTGGTCCTCGTCGATGGTGCGGGGCAGGAAGCGCTGGATGTTGGTGCCCTCGGGCGTCACCCCGCCGCCGATCATCTCCGCGATGGATCCAGTGACCACCACGCTGGGCAGGCCGGGGTCCAGGGTCCGGTGCGCCCGGGCCATGGCCTTCTCCGTCCCGTGCTGGCCCAGCTCCTCCTCGCCCAGGCCGGTGACCACCACCGGCAGCTCGTGGGGCGGCAGCCCGTCGGTGTAGTGCAGCACGGCGGTGACCGGCAGGTTCTCGCAGCCCACGGGGCCGTCGATGATCACCTGAAGGCCCTTGATGGCGGTGAAGACGTAGACGGCGCCCCAATAGCCGCCGGCCCGGTCAAGGTCCTGGATCAGCATGGCGCGTCCTCCGCGACGGAGGTTTTTTCCTTCGCCGCCTTGGCGGCCAGGGCGGCGTTCTTCTTGCGGAACTCCGGCCGGTCGCGGGGCACCTTCTCCCACACGCCGGCGGCGTGGCCGGTGCCCACGCCCTCGAAGAACTCCCGCATGCTGTCGAAGCGTGCCTTGTTGCCCAGGGCGGCGTTGACCACCTGCGCCAGCGACCCCGCGCCCGCCGGGCCCATCAGCGGGCGGGCGGAGATCAGGTTGGTGAAGTACAGGGCGGGGATCGCCCTCTCCTTCGCCGCCTGCACCACGGGGTGGTGCCGATGGCCAGGTCCGGCTTCACCGTCTCCAGCGCCGCAAGGTCCTGCTCCAGGCTGGCGCGGAACTGGACGTGGACGCCGCGGGCCTCCAGCCATTCCCGGTCCGCGTCGGACCAGCGGGTGCGCGGGCAGGCCGTGCCGACATAGGGCACCTCCGCCCCGCTCTCCACCAGCAGCCGGGCCACCAGCAGCTCCGACCCCTCATAGCCGGACAGGGTGATGCGCCCCTTGACCGGCTTGGCGGCCAGCGCCCCGCGGATGGCGGGAAGGAAGCGGTTCTGGGCGGCCGCCACCTTGTCCTTGGCGATCCCGCACGCCTCCCCGATGGCGGCCAGCCAATCGGCCGTGCCGTCATGGCCCACGGGGGCGGAGCCGACGATGGGCCGGCCCGCCGCCTCGAACTCCCGCACGCTCGCGGCATAGAAGGGGTGGATGGCTGCCACGGCGGCACCGTCCAGGGCGGCATACAGCTCCCGCCACTCCCGCGTCGGCACCACGGGCCCGGCCGCCAAGCCTAAGGGCTCCAGCAACATGCCGATGCTGACGGGGTCCGCCGGGAACATCTCCCCCAGCAGGGTGATGGTGGGCTTGTCCTTGCGGCCGTCGCGGGGGGCCTGCACGGGGCCCTGCTCGGCCTCCGTGCGGGCATAGTGCAGCATGGCCCCGGCCAGCACGTCCTTGGCCTCCGCATGGGTCGGCACGCCGAAGCCGGGCACGTCGATGCCGATGATGCGGACGCCGTTGATCTCCTTGGGCAGCAGCCGCAGCGGCACGCCGCTGGCGCTGGGCACGCACAGGTTGGTCACCACCACCGTGTCGTACAAAGCGGGGTCGGCCAGGGCATGGACGGCGTCGCGGATGTCCTCGAACAGCTTGCCGGTGACCAGCGTCTCCGAGTTGAAGGGCACGTAGCCCACGGACCGCTTGGCGCCATAGAAGTGGCTGGTGAAGGTCAAGCCATAGACGCAGCAGGCGCTGCCCGACAGCACCGTCGCCGTGCGCCGCATGCGCAGGCCGACGCGAAGGCTGCCGAAGGCCGGGCACATGCTCTGCGGCTGGTCGTGGGGCCCTTGCGGGTAGTCCTTGGCGTACTGCTCCAGCACCGCGCCCAAACCCGCCTTGGCGGCGGATTCCTTCAGCGCGGCCTTGTTGTGGCAGCCCTGGCCGTCGCCGCGACCCTCAAGCCGGGGCGCGCAGCCGCCGACGGAGTTGCCCTCCGGCACCGGGTCAGCCTGGGCCGCGGCGGCGCCGACGGCGTCGTAGACCACTTCCGTGCTGGGCGGGGGACCGGGGTCCCGTTGGGTGAGGTCGTCCATCATCCGCCTCACACGCTGTCGTAGATGACTTCGAGGGACGGCTTCTTGACGGCGGCCACGCCGCACATGTCCTCCATGCTGGCGGGCTCCAGCACCACGTTGCGGCCCACCGTCTCCCCGCTGAACAGGCCCAGCAGCCCGTCCTGGGTCAGGGGTGTCGGCCGCTGCGGCGGGGCGTCGGCCACGTTGCGGGCCAGCTCCTCGAACAGGGGGCCCCATTGGCCGCCGGGCTTGCCGATGATCTCGTAATTGGCGGACTTGCGGCGGATGTCCTCGTGCGCCGGGATGCTGGCCAGGACGGGGATGCCGGCGTTCTGGGCGAAGGCCGCCGCCTCCCCCGTGCCGTCGTCCTTGTTGATGACCATGCCGGCGACGCCGACATTGCCGCCCAGCTTGCGGAAATACTCCACCGCGGAGCAGACATTGTTGGCGACGTACAGGCTCTGCAGGTCGTTGCTGCCGACGACGATGACCTTCTGGCACATGTCCCGGGCGATGGGCAGGCCGAACCCGCCGCAGACCACGTCGCCCAGGAAGTCCAGCAGGACGAAGTCGAAGCCCCAGTCGTGGAAGCCCAGCTTCTCCAGCGTCTCGAAGCCATGGATGATGCCGCGCCCGCCGCAGCCGCGGCCCACCTCCGGCCCGCCCAGCTCCATGGCGAACACGCCGTCGCGCTTGAAGCAGACGTCGCCGATCTCGACCTGCTCCCCCGCCAGCTTCTTGCGGGTGGATGTCTCGATGATGGTGGGGCAGGCCTTGCCGCCGAACAGCAGCGATGTGGTGTCGCTCTTCGGGTCGCAGCCGATCAGCAGCACCTTCTTGCCCTGCTGCGCCATCATGTAGGACAGGTTGGCCAGGGTGAAGCTCTTGCCGATGCCGCCCTTGCCATAGATGGCGATGATCTGGGTCTTCTTGGCGGCGGGGCTGGTGTGGACGGGGTCCGGTTCCTGCGCCGCCTCGGCGCGCAGGCGATCCCGCAGGGCTTCCACCGCCGCTTGGGACTTTCGCGAAGGCTCGGCGACGCGCAGGGCGACGGTCATTGGGGGCCTCTCCAGTCCAGGATCATCTTCAGGCAGGCGGGGTCGCCGAACGCGGTGCGATAGGCGGCGTCTGCCTCGCGCGCCGGCAGGCGATGGGTGATCAGCCCGTCCAGGGACAGGCGCCCGCTTTCCACCAGGTCGCGCACCGCGACCAGGTCCAGGGGCTGCCACTCCGCGGCCACGCGGATCCGCGCCTCCCGCATGAAGGCGGGGGGAAGGCGAAGCTCAGTGGTGCTGAATAGAACCCGGCCAGCACCACCTCACCCCCGCGGGCCAGGCGGCTGATCAGGCTGTCCAGCAGGGTGGCGTCGCCGCTCACGTCATGGATGGCGCGGTAGTCGCGGCGGGGGTCGGCTTGCGGGTCCAGCACGGCATAGAGGTCGGCGCCGTCGCGGCGGGCTTGGTTGCTCTCCCACACGGTGGGCGCACCACCCAGGGCGACGGCGATGCGGGCCAGCAGCCTTCCCAGCACCCCGTGGCCGACGACCAGGTCCGGCAGGGCGCCCCCGGCGATGGCATGGTGGGCGGTGGCGGCCAGGGCCAGCAGCACCGCCTGTTCCCCCAGCCCGTCGCCCACCGGCAGCACCTTGGCCCCCGGCACGACGATGCGGCTGGCCGCCCCGCCGAACAGGCCGCGGACGGGGCCGAAGCCGCGGGACCCCGGCGCGAACACCCGGTCCCCCACCCTGACCCGGGACCCCGGCCCGGCATGGCTGACCCGGCCCACCGACTCATAGCCCGGCACCAGCGGGTAGCCCATGCCGGGGAAGGCGGGCATGCGGCCGCTCCACAGCAGCCGCTCCGTGCCGGTGCTGATGCCGCTCCATTCCATCTCGACGATGACGTCATCCTCGGCCGGCGGAACCAGGTCCACCCTGCGCAACGCGAGCCTCTCAGGCTCCTCCAGGACGACGGCGAGCGATTCCATGGGACCCTCCGGGGGTCTTGGGCGGGACAGGCTTCCCGCCATGTGTAATCCTAGACTGACGCCGTTGAGTGTCAATCTATGTTTACGTCATAAGCCGCTGACATGGGCTTTTGCCCGCAGGGCGGACGGGATCACGCGCGATCCGGTCGGGCCGCCAGCAGGCTGGCCAGCAGGGGCGTGCGGGTCCGGACCGGCCTTGGCGGTTGGAATCCGGCAGCGACAAGCAGGGTTGACAGTTCCGCCGGCGTGCGCGGCCGGCCGCGGCCCATGGCCAGCAGGTAGAAGCCGAAGTAGGCGTCCCCCATGGCCCGGGCGCCCCGGCCGCGGGACCCCGCCATGGGCTCCGCCACCAGCAGGGTGCCCGTGGGGTGGATGGCCCGGCGCACCGCCTTCAGCAGGGCCAGCACGTCCCCGTCATCATGGTCGTGCAGCACCCGGACCAGGGTGACCAGGTCGGCCCCGCCGGGCAGCGCGTCCGTGTGGAAGTCCCCGCCCTCCGCCCGCGCCCTGCCGCCCAACCCTTCCGACTCGAAGCGTTCCTGGGCGCGGGCCGCCACGGCGGGCAGGTCGAACAGCACCAGCTCAAGGCCCGGCGCCCGCTGCCCCGTGGCCCGCAGGAAGCTGCCGTCGCCCCCGCCCACGTCCAGCAGGCGGCGGTGCTTGTGTACGGGCCAGGCGTCCAGCACTTCCGCCGCCACCAGCGGCTGGGTGGCCGCCATCAGGGCGGTATAGGGGTCGACGTCGCCTGCCAGCGCCTCCGCCGGCCGCTCCGCCCCGGCATAGGCCCAGTACCCGGCCAGCCCCGTGTCCGTCCGCCGCTGCCGCAGCAGGGCCACCGGGTCCGCCAGGTCGGCGTACAGCAGCACATGGTGCTCCACCATGGCCGCGATGCCAGGGTTGCCCAGCAGCGGCGCCCCCAGCGGGCCCAGGCCATAGCGCCCGCCGCCCCGCTCCGCCGCCAGGTCCAGCGCCGCCGCCGCCCGCAGCAGCCTTGCCGCCCCGTCCGCCGGCAGGCCCAGCCGCGGGGCCAGTTCCGCCACCGTGCGCGGCCCCTCCGCCAGCACCTCCGCCGCCCGCAGCCGCACGAAGGCCAGCAGTACCTGCGAATAGACGAAGCCCGCACAGAGGTCGAACAGCGCCCCCGCCCGCCGCCGGGCGACGGGGCGCGTCAGGGGGAAGGCGGTGGCGAACCGCATGAAGCCCGGGCTGGCCAGCAGCCGGTCCTTGGCCGCGTGCAGGCGGTCAATGAGACGTGTGAGGACTGTCTGACCAGCCACACCCGCACCACCTGCTTCCCCCGCGAAGGCGGGGGTCCACGGTTTTTCAACCCGAGTGCCGTCGGAGGGCGCGTCAAGAACTGTGGGCCCCCGCCTTCGCGGGGGACGCGGCAGTTCCTGGGGAAACGGGGGTGATCCCACCCCACCGCCCCACCTGTCGCTGTCGGCGCTCACGCCGCCACGCGGGCCAGTTCCTTCGGCAGGAACCGCCGCGCCTCCCAATGGATGATGGTCTTCAGCTCGGCTTGGCCTGGGCAAGGGGGATGCTGTCCATGGCGGCGGCCACCAGCCGGTCCAGCCGGGCCAGCGCCCCGGCCAGGCCCAACTCCCGCACCGCGCTGCACCGTCCCAGCGCGGCGTCGCGGCCCACCGGCTTGCCGATGTCCTCTGCCTTCGACGCCACGTCATGCAGGTCGTCGGCCACCTGGAACGCCTCGCCCAGCCTTGCGCCAAGGGTGCGCCAAGGGGTGCCGTCATGGCCGGCGGCGATGGCCCCGGCCATGGTGGCGGCGGCGAACAGCACGCCGGTCTTGGCCCGGTGGTACTCGGTCAGGTCCACCGCCGGCTCGCACTCCCAGGACTGGCCGGCGACGATGCCGCCCGGCATGCCCACCGCTTGGGACACGGTCACCAGCAGGCTGGCCAGCCGGATGGGGTTGGCCGACGCCCCACGCGCCAGCGCCTCGAACGCCATCACGATCAGCGCGTCGCCGCACAGCACGGCCAGCGGCTCCCCATAGGCGCGGTGGACGGTGGGCTTGCCGCGCCGGGTCCCGGCGTCGTCGAAGCAGGGCAGGTCGTCATGGACGAGGGAGGCGCAGTGCAGCAGCTCGATGGACGCCGCCGCCGCCTCCGCCGCCTCCGGGTCGTCGTCGCCGCAGGCCCTGGCCACTGCCAGCAGCAGCTTGGGCCGGATGCGGGCGCCGCCGGGGAACACGGCATAGCGCATGGCCGATCCCAGCAGGGGCGGCGCGCCGGGGCTGTCCAGCCCAACCATGGCGCGGTCCAGCGCCTGCTCGATCCGGGCGATCACGTCCATGCGGCGTCTCCCCGTGGGCGAAGGGGCGGTACACCCCCTGTCAGCCCTTGTTGTCAGCCTAAACTGTCATCTAACATTGACACTGGTCTGTGTCAGGCGCAACGACAATCCGGGGGTGGCCCAATGGGTGGTCAGGAAGGCCGGGTGGTCATCATCGGCGCGGGCGTGGCGGGACTGGCCGCCGCCGCGATCCTGTCCGCCCGCGGCATGGAAGTGACCCTGCTGGACCGCGCCCCCGCCCCCGGCGGCAAGATGCGGGAGGTGGCGGTGGGCACCACCCGCCAGGACGCTGGCCCCACGGTGCTGACCCTGCGCCCGGTGCTGGAGGAGCTGTTCCAGGCCGCCGGCAGCCGCCTGTCCGACCACGTGACCCTGACAAGGGCCGACATCCTGGCCCGCCACGCCTGGGACCCCGGGCTGGGGGCGGGGACGCGGCCCAAATGGACCTGTTCGCCGACGTGGACCGCTCGGCGGAAGCCATATCCGCCCTGGCCGGCCCGGCGGAGGGGCGGGGCTACCGCCGCTTCGTGGCGGACGCGGCGCGCATGTTCCGCACCCTGGACAAGCCCTTCATCCGCAGCCCGCAGCCCAGCATGGCCGGGCTGATGGCGGGCGTCGGGCCCTTCGGCCTGGGCGATTTGTGGGCCATCAAGCCGTTCGAGACCCTGTGGGGGGCGCTTGGCGGCTATTTCCAGGACCCGCGGCTGCGGCAGCTGTTCGGCCGCTACGCCACCTATTGCGGCTCCTCCCCCTTCCAGGCGCCGGCCACCCTGATGCTGGTGGCGCATGTGGAGCAGGCGGGTGTCTGGCTGGTGGAGGGGGGCATGCACCGGCTGGCCCAGGCCCTGTCCACCCTCGCCCAACGCAACGGCGCCACCGTGCGCTATGGCGCGGAGGCCCGGGAGATTCTGGTCAGGCGGGGCCGCGCCGCCGGGGTGCTGCTGGCCGACGGAGAGGTGGTGGAGGCAGACGCAGTGATCCACGCCGGCGACGTGGCCGCCCTGGGCGACGGCTTGCTGGGGCCGGGCGCCAGGCCTGCCGCCCCAACCGTGCCGAGGCAGGCCCGCTCCCTCTCCGCCCTGACCTGGAGCGTGGTGGCCAGGGCGGACGGCTTCCCCCTGAAGCGCCACACGGTCTTCTTCTCCCGCGACTACCGGGCGGAGTTCGACACGATCCTGGAACGCCGGAGCCTGCCCGCCGCCCCCACCGTCTATGTCTGCGCCCACGACCGGGGCGCGGGGCTGGAGGAGGACACGGTGAACGGCCCGGAACGCCTGCTGGTCCTGGTCAACGCCCCGGCGGACGGCGACACCAACCCCTTCCCACCGGACAGCGTGCGCGCCTGCGGCGAGGCGACCGCCGGCCTGCTGGCCCGATGCGGGCTGGAACTGTCGGAGCAGGAGGAGGTGACCACCACCCCCGCCGACTTCGCCAGGCTGTTCCCCGCCAGCGGCGGCGCCCTCTATGGCCGCGCCTCCCATGGCTGGCAGGCCAGCTTCCAGCGCCCCGGCATCCCCAGCCGCGTCCCCGGCCTGTTCCTGGCCGGCGGCAGCGTCCACCCCGGCCCCGGCGTGCCCATGGCGGCCTTGTCCGGCCATATGGCGGCGTCCCAGGTGCTCGCCGCTTTGGAGAAGGTGCAATGACGAACCTCGACCTGGGCTTCACCCGGCCGGTGCCGCGGGACGGCTATGCCTGGTGGTACATGGATGCCTACAGCGACGACCACCGTCACGGCCTGACCATCATCGCCTTCATCGGCAGCGTCTTCTCCCCCTGGTATGCCTGGGCGCGGCGCAAGGGGTCGGCGGAGCCGCGGGACTTCGCCTGCTTCCACATCGTGCTGACGGGCCCCGGCGGTGACCGTTGGGCCATGACGGAGCGGCGGGCCGGCGCCCTGTGCCGCACCCCGGACAGCCTCACCATCGGCCCCAGCGGCCTGGCCTGGGACGGGCGCACCCTGACCGCCCGGGTGGATGAGGTGACGTTCCCCCTGCCGCAGCGGGTGCGCGGCACCATCCGGCTGCACCCCAGCGCCGCCACCACCTTCCAGCCCACCCTGGACAGCCACGGCCTGCACCGCTGGTGGCCCATCGCCCCCTTCAGCCGGGTGGAGGTGGAGCTGGACCAGCCCGGCGTGCGCTGGTCGGGCCCCGGCTATTTCGACAGCAACTGGGGCGACGGCCCGCTGGAGGACAGCTTCAAGGAATGGGACTGGTGCCGCGGCCCCCTGACCGACGGAGCCAGCATCCTCTATGACGTGGTCCGCCGCGACGGCAGCACCCAAGGCATCGCCATCCGCATTGGCCGCGACGGCACGGTCACCCCCTATGACGCCCCGGCCCGCGTCACCCTGCCCGGCACCCGCTGGTGGCGGATAAGGCGGGAGACGCGGTGCGAGCCCGGCCACGGGGCAGAGGTGGCCCAGACCCTGCTGGACGCGCCTTTCTATGCCCGGTCCGTGGTACGGACGCGGCTGTTGGGACAGGCGGTGACGGCCATGCACGAAAGCCTGGACCTGGACCGCTTCCGCCAACCCTGGGTCCAGGCCCTGCTGCCCTTCCGCGTGCCGCGGCGGGGGTAGGATATCTGCCGATGCCAGCCTTCGTTGGCTGACACCTTGATGGTCGCGGCGTGGATTTCTGGTCGGCAAACGGGCCGAACCGCACCCCAACGTCCCCTCTCCCAGGGGGAGAGGGACAGGGTGAGGGGTGGTGCGACCAGGACAGCAGGAGCCTGTCCGCAGGTTCCCCTTTCCGCAGAGGGCCCAACCCCTCTCCCTGTCCCTCCCCCACTGGGGGAGGGGACGATGGGGCACGGTTCGGCCTTACAATTCAACGGAATGCCGACCCCAGCCTTCAGGAGCAGCAAGCGGTCACGCGTCCCGGGCCCGGCATTGTCGCTCACGTCGGGTGGCGGGTGCCGTCCACGGCGGCTTGTTCGGTGGAGCGTTCGGCGGTGATGCGGGTGCCGTCACCCATGTGCTCGCCGCGCTTGTGCCGGCTGTTGCTGGTCCGCTTGGCCTGCATGATGCCGATGGCCAGCACGGCCACCAGGGTGAAGAAGGCCAGGATCCAGATCAGGTTGCCGCCCAGAAGGTCGCCCATGGGTGCCTCGCTGCAAGGTGGGTCATGGGCACCCCAACCGCGCGCGCTTTGTATCGTTCCGAGTCACGGGTTCGGCGGCTGTCCCGCCCGTTCCTTCGCCCTGCGGTTGGCGCGGCGCAGGGACCACAGCTCATAGGCCCCGAAGCCCACCACCAGCCCGAAGACCAGCAGCATCTCTACCAGGCCGTAATAGTGCGGGTGCATGGCTCACGCCCCTTCCAGTCCGGTCTGCCCCAGCTCCTCCCGGCGCAGGCGCTTGCCGGGGCGGCCCGCCTGTTCCCAGCGCTCCAGCCGGTCGAACAGGGTCAGCACCCGCACCAGCCGCGCCCCCATGTCCCACCACGGGGCCGCCTGGATCAAGGTAGGCGGCGCGGGCGTGGCGTCCACCGCCTGGACCAGGAAGGCCACCGCCGGCAGGGGCGGGGCATGGACGGGGCCGCCGGCCAGGGCCGCCGCCGCCACGGCCTGGGACAGCAGGGCCAGCTTGCGGGCGCCGGGCACCACGGCACGGCTGTGCAGGGCGGCGGGGCCCAGCCGCTCCACCTCCCGCCCGATCTCCGCATACAGCAGCCGGGCGGCGAAGATGCCCGGGCGGCAGCCGGCGGGCAGCCGGGCGATGCCGGCCTCCGCCCGCGCGTACAGGGTTTCCGCCTCCCGCAACAGGCCTGCCACGGCGCCCGATATGGCCGGGTGCGGCCTGGGCCGGGCCAGCCAGGCCTCGGGGTCCAGCCCGCCGTCGCGCAGCCAGGACCGGGGCAGGTACAGCCGCCCGTTGGCCGCGTCCTCGCCTATGTCACGGGCGATGTTGGACAGTTGCATGGCCACGCCCAGGTCGCAGGCCCGCGCCAGGGCGCCGGGTTCGCGCAGCCCCATCAGCAGGGCCATCATGGCCCCCACCGTGCCCGCCACCCGGGCGGCATAGGCATGCAGGTCTTCCAGCGTCTCATACCGCCGTCCCTGCGTATCCCAGGCGATGCCCTCCACCAGCGCGGCGGGCAGGGCGCGGGGATGGCGAAGCGCCTGACCGTGCGGGCGAAGGCCCGGTCCACCGGCGTGCCCAGGGGCCGCCCGGCATAGGCCCGGTCCAGCCGGTGCCAAAGCTCGTCCAGGGCGTTCTCCCCGCCCAGGCCGAGGTCCACCGCGTCATCCGCGGCCCGGCAGAAGGCGTACAGGGCCGTCGCCGGCTCCCGCACCCCCTTGGGCAGCAGCAGCGACGCCGCCCAGAAGGTGCGCGACCCCGCCCGCAGGTCCGCCCGGCACTGGGCCAGGTCGGCGGCGGCCTCCATGGCCTCGGCCTCAGGAAAAGACGGCGGCATCCGGCACCACACTGTCCAGCACCCGGGCGGAGGACAAGACCCCCGGCAGGCCCGCCCCGGGGTGGGTCCCGGCGCCGACCAGATACAGGTGCTCCACCTCCTCGCTCTTGTTGTGCGGCCGGAACCACGCGCTCTGCGTCAGGATGGGTTCGAGGCCGAAACCGGCCCCGCGCAGGGACAGGTAGCGGTCGCGGAAGTCCAGGGGCGTCTGGATGCGCTCCGTCACGATGGACGGTTCCAGCCCCGGCATGATCGTGTCGGACAGGCGGCGCAGGATGGCGTCGCGGTAGGTGCCGGCCATGATGCTCCAGTCCGTCTCCCCCTCCAGGTTCGGCACGGGGGACAGGGCATAGAAGCTGTCGCAGCCCGGCGGGGCCATGGACGGGTCCGTGGCGGTGGGCCGGTACAGGTACAGGCTGAAATCCTCCGCCAGCCTCTTCCGGCGGAAGATGTCGGTCAGCAGCCCCTTGTAGCGGGGCCCCAGCAGCAGCGTGTGGTGGCCCACCCCGTCGAAGCGGCGGTCGGTGCCGAAATGCCAGACGAACAGCCCCATGGAATAGCGTGACCGCTCCACCTTCCGGTCGGTCCAGCGCTGCCGCGCCTCGGGCGGCAGCAAATGGCGGTAGGTCCAGGCGCTGTCGGCGTTGCTGACCACGATGTCGGCGGCTATCTCCTCCCCCGACTCCAGCCGGACGCCCCGCACCCGGCGGCCGTTCAGCAGGATTTGCGTCACCGTGGCATTGCAACGGATTATGTTGCCCTGGCCGCGGATCAGGTCGGCGATGCCCGCCACCAGCGATCCCGTGCCGCCCATGGCGTAATGCACGCCCCATTTCCGCTCCAGGTAAGCGATCAGGGCGTAGATGGAGCTGGCGGCGAACGGGTTCCCGCCCACCAGCAGGGGGTGGTAGCTGAAGATGGTGCGCAGCCGCGGGTCGCGGATATGGCTCGCCACCAGGGAATGGACGGAGCGGAAGCCCCCCAGCCGCAGCAGGTCCGGCGCTACCCGCAGCATGTCCCGGATGCCGCCGAAGGGCACGTGGCCCAACTGCTCGAACCCGATGCGGAACCGCTCCTCGCTGGCCGCCAGGAAATCCTCATAGCCGCGCACGTCGCCGGGGCTGATGCGCGCCACCTCCGCCCGCATGGCGCCGGGGTCGCCGCTATAGGAGAACACCTCCCCGTCGTCGAACCGGATGCGGTAGAACGGGTCCAGCGGCACCAGCTCCACGTCGTCGGCCATGCGCCGCCCGCACAGGCCCCACAGCTCCTCCAGCAGGAAGGGCGCCGTCACGATGGTGGGGCCGGCATCGAAGGTATAGCCGTCCTGCCGGAACACCGACGCCCGCCCGCCGGGCGCCGGCAACCGCTCCAGCACCGTCACCCGATAGCCATGCGCCCCCAGCCGCACCGCCGCGGCCAAGCCCCCGAACCCGCTGCCGATCACCACGGCATGGGGCGCATCGGGGGAAACCGCCCGGCGGGGACGCCGGAGATGGAGTGTCATTCCGTCCATAGCTGAGGAGTGTAACAGAAACTGGACACTCCACCAGCGGAGATGGCGGGTTATCGGGGCGCGGGGGAAAAATGCGGGGCGATCCGGGCGATGCAAGCCTGTCCGGGGCAACCGTGCGGCCAACGCCGCGCGTGATTGGGAACGCAGAGGACGCAGATGGCCGCAGAGGACACAGAGGTCATCAATTCGGCAACCGGCATGCCCTTGGCGCCAATTTGATCAATCTATGGGCGCCGCGCCGTTGAGCTTTCTCCCGCCGGCGTGCAGACCGACCGCGCCGCCGCACCGACTCTCCGTGTCCTCTGCGGCCATCTGCGTCCTCTGCGTTCCAAGCCTCGACAGTGGAATGCTTGCGCGCCTCGTCATGTTGGGGACCCTTGCACCTCTGCCGTTGGTCGTGTCAGCTCCTCCGACCTTATCCGAGGCTTGCATAGCAAGGGGCCCATGGGCCGACAGGGAATAGACCTACGCGCTCTCGTCAAGATGCATCCGGCACCGGATCGCGCGGCTGACCTCCCCTTGCGCCAAGGTGGGGGCGTCAACGTCTTCGTAAATGGAAGCTTCTATCCCGGCATGGTCCTGGAATGCCCGCGGCCGATACCGCGCGGCGGCGTTGGGGAGGCCGTCATTGGGATCATCGGCTCGCCAGCCGACGGGTTGACCCTGCGGGAAGGGTCCCGGTTTGAACTCTGGGCTGGACCAGCCATCAAACTTGCCGATGCGGATGTCCTGGCCATCCTCTGAGCACAAGCCCATGAAAGGGCTCCCGTCCCCATCGGAAACCCCGTCCGGGCCGGAAATCGATCAAGCCGCCTCCGCCCGTCCCAGGAACCCCTGCCAGTCCGCCAGGAACCGTTCCGTCTGTTCCCAATGCACCAGCGCCCCGGTGGGATAGGGTTGCAGGGACCAGTTGGGTTTGGCCTTGGTCCAGCCGCTGCCGCTGAAATCCTTGAAGTCGCCCCTTGTGGCATGGGGCACCCAGACCGGCAGGGCGAGCGACTCGTACACGCTGACGATGTCGCCGCTGAACAGCCGCCCCGCCAGGAAGGCCAGGGGCGCGTTGCGGGCGCCCGGCTGGTGGCTGGTCAGCCAGTCATACTCCACCATGTCGTCATGGATGGCGTCGGAGCCGTAGGTGCGCTTCAGGAAGTAGCGGATCACCCCCTTGCCCACCAGCCGGTCATAGATGGCCTGGCTCCAGATGGCCGCGCTGAAGAAGGCGTGGAAGCCCGGGATCTCCAGCGTCGTGCCCGGCGCCCGCCGCAGCTTGGCGGATCGGCGGCTGAAGCCGGTGGGGGTGACCAGGGTCAGGCTGCGGAAGGCATCCGGCCGCTCCGCCGCCGCCCGGGCCAGGAACTCCGACGACAGGGACAGGCCCAGCGCGTCGATGGGCTGGCGGCCATGCTCCGCCTGGATCAGGTCCACCGCGTCATGCACCGCGTCGGTGTACAGCCGCGGGTCGTAGCGGCGCTGCGACCGGTCCGACTGACCGAAGCCCGGCAGGTCGGGCGCATAGGCCCGGCGGGTGGCCATGATCCCCTCGAACGCCGGCTTCACCTCATAGGCCGAGGCGGCGGCGTTGATGCTGTGCAGCAGCAGCACCGGCGCCCCGGCCCCCGCCACATAGCAGGCCAGCGGCCCGGCCTTGCCGGTGAAGCGGCGCAGCTCGCCCGGCAGGGCAGGGGGCAGGGGCGGGGCGGGCTCGGGCATGGCGGCCTCCAGGCGGGTGGGGCGGGCGGTTCCCCCTCAACAGCGCTGCCACCAGAAGGTGCCGAGGTTCCCCGACACCCACCATACGCCGCTGCCGCGTCCTGTCCACCCGCATAGGGTGTGTGGCGTTGGGTTTGGCATCCCCGGCCATACCTGCTATTCCAGGGGCCAGTCGCGTGGAAGGCCCCGGCAAAGGCGGGGGCCGAGGGGAAGTTGGTCCGACGATGACGATACCGTCCAGCACCATGGAGCCAGGCCCGGCGAAGGATCCCGCCGTCGGCGCGCGCCGGCTGCTGGCTCGGCTGCGCGACATCATGGCCGGCAGCGGCGCCGCCCAGGACCGGCTGGACAAGATCACCAAGACCATCGCCCATGAGATGGCGGCCGACGTCTGCTCCTGCTACGTCATGCGGGCGGGCGAGGTGCTGGAGCTGTTCGCCACCATCGGCCTGAACCAGGACGCGGTGCACAAGACCCGCATGCGGGTGGGCGAGGGGTTGATCGGCGACGTGGCCGCCCACGCTCGGCCCATCGCGCTCGCCAACGCCCAGAGCCACCCCAACTTCGCCTATCGGCCCGAGACGGGGGAGGACCCGTTCCACGGCTTCCTGGCCGTGCCGATCCTGCGCGGCGGCCGGGTGCGCGGGGTGCTGGCCATCCAGCACGCCGCCCGCCGCGACTATGACGAGCAGGAGGTGGAGACCCTCCAGACCATCGCCATGGTGGTGGCGGAGCTGGTGGCCGCGGGCGAACTGGTGGACAGCCGGGAGCTGTCCGTCGCCAACGACCTTGTCCTGCTGCCGTCACGGCTGGAGGGCAGCAGCATGAACCGGGGCATCGGCATCGGCCTGGCCGTGCTGCACCGGCCGCAGCTGACCATCCGCCAGATGGTGGCCGACGACCCGGAGGCGGAGCTGGCCCGCCTGCGCGACGCGGTGGACGGCATGCACTCCGCCATCGACCAGCTGCTCATCGCCGTGGGGCAGGTGGAGGGTGAGCATGCCGAGATCATGCAGACCTACCGCATGTTCGCCAGTGACCGCGGCTGGCTGAACCGCATCCGGGAGGCGATCCGCTCCGGCCTGACGGCAGAGGCGGCGGTGCAGCGGGTGCAGAACGACAACCGCGCCCGCCTGTCCCAGGCCTCCGACCCCTATCTGCGGGACCGGCTGCACGACCTGGACGACATCACCAACCGCTTGCTGCAGCATCTGGCGGGCAAGCCCGTCACCGCGGTCGGCGGCACCCTGCCGGACGAGTTCGTGCTGGTGGCGCGCAACCTGGGGCCAGCGGAGCTGCTGGACTATGACCGCCGTCGTCTCCGTGGCTTGGTGCTGGAGGAAGGGGCCGCCTACAGCCACGTCTCCATCGTCGCCCGCGCCCTGGACATCCCCGTGGTGGGGCAGTGCGCCGACGTGCTGAACCGGGTGGAGCCGCTGGACAGCCTGATCGTGGACGGCGACCACGGCCAGGTCTTCATCCGCCCGTCGGAAGACATCCAGGAGGCGTTCACCCGCTCTGTCCAGGCGCGGCAGCGCCGGATCGCGGAGTACGCGACCCTGCGGGACCTGCCGGCGGTGACGCGGGACGGCACGCCCATCAAGATCATGCTGAACGCCGGCCTGCTGATCGACCTGCCCCACCTGCACGCCACCGGGGCGGACGGCGTCGGCCTGTACCGGACGGAGATCCCGTTCATGGTCCGGGCCAGCTACCCGGACGTGGCCACGCAGCTTGAGACCTATTCCAAGGTCCTGGACGAGGCGAAGGGCAAGCCCGTCGTCTTCCGCACCCTGGACGTGGGCGGCGACAAGACCCTGCCCTATTTCCCGGAGCTGGGGGAGGAGAACCCGGCCCTGGGCTGGCGGGCCATCCGCATCGGGCTGGACCGCCCGGCCATGCTGCGCAAGCAGCTCCGCGCCATGCTGATGGCCGCCGGGGGCCGCGAGCTGCGGGTCATGTTCCCCATGGTGGCGGAGGTGGCGGAGCTGGACCGCGCCCGCAAGGTGCTGGACCTGGAACTGGCCCGGCTTGCCCGCCAGGGCCACAAGGCGCCGGCCAGCCTTCAGGTGGGCGTGATGATGGAGGTGCCGTCCCTGCTGTTCCAGCTGGACGCGCTGCTGCCGCGGATCGACTTCATGTCGGTGGGCTCCAACGACATGCTGCAGTACCTGTTCGCCAGCGACCGCGGCAACCCCATGATGAACAACCGCTACGACCTGCTGTCGCCGGCCATGCTGCGGGTGCTGAAGCTGCTGGTGGAGAAGTGCGGCGCCGCCGGCGTCAACCTGTCCCTGTGCGGGGAGATGGCCAGCCGCCCGCTGGACGCCATGGCGCTGCTGGGGGTGGGGTTGCGCACCATCTCCCTCTCCGCCCCGGCCTTCTTCGACGTGAAGAACATGCTGCGGCACCTGGACCTGCGGGAGCTGTCGGGCTTCCTGGACCGGCTGTACGACTGCGCCGACCACAGCGTCCGCCCCCGCCTGCGCGACTTCGCCCGGGATCGGGGGATTCCAGTCTGAAGACTGTTGATCCACGTTCAAGCCGATTGACTGCCTCCCCTGCGAAAGCAGGGGCCCACGGTTCTTGACCCCCTGCCCCCCGGCTCCCGGCTGAAAAACTGTGGCCCCCTGCTTTCGCAGGGGAAGCAATTGGCTTCCAAGCCGGGGCAGCTTCCCCCCACTCACAAGGGGTGTTCTCCCCTCCCACGGTTGCGTGGGCGCAACGGCGTTGCTAAGACGGGGCAACGAACGGAATCGGGCGCCACGGGGCACAATGGCCGAGCGCATGCAGCGACAGCAGGATCTCCGCAACCCGGTCCTGAGCGACCAGGTGCCGCCGGTGGACACAGGCCCCGGCGCCCCCCGCCATGTGGGTGAGGTGCTGCGGCTGAGGCGGGAGGAGCTGGGCCTGAACCTGGACCAGCTCGCCACCGACCTGTGCATCCGCCACGGCTACCTGGAGGCGATCGAGCAGGGCCGCTGGGCGGAGCTGCCGGGCCAGGCCTATGTCACCGGCTTCCTGCGCTCCTACGCCCAGGCGCTGGGGCTGGAGCCCACCCAGGTGCTGGCCCGCTTCCGCCAGGACACGGCCAACGTGGCCCAGCCGGCGGAGCTGTACTTCCCCGAGCCGGTGAGCGAGGGCCGCGTGCCCGGCGGCGCCATCCTGCTGGTGGCGGTGCTGGCCGCGGCGGTGATCTATGGCGGCTGGTACGTCATGTCCTCCGCCGACCGCAGCGTGGGCGACCTGGTGCCGCCCCTGCCGGACCGGCTGTCCGGCCTGATCTATGGCGACAAGACGGCGGAGCAGGCCACCCCCGACCCGGCCCAGACCCCCGTGCTGGGCCAGGACCAGGCGAAGGAGCTGGTCGGCTCCTCCCAGCCCACCGCGCCGGAGATCGGCGTGACCGGCACCAACCCGGTGCCCGTGCCCAACAGCCCCGCCGCCACGCCGCCCGGCGCGACGACCCCCGCCCCCGGCACCCCGCCGGCGACCCCCGCCCCCGGCACGCCCCCCGCCGCGGTGGCAGAGGCTGACGACAGCGAGGTCCCGCAACTGCCGGAGGTCGGCCAGCAGGCCGCCGCCCCCGCGGCCCCGGCCGAGGCGCCGTCCGCCGACAGCGGCGGGGCGGAAGCCCCCGCCGCCGGCACGCCCCCCGCCGCCCTGCCGGCCGGCGGCCGCGTCTTCGGCGTGGCGCAGGGGCCCACGCGGGTGGAGGTGCGCGCCACCGACGACGCCTGGATCGAGGTACGCGACGCCAAGGGCACCACCTGGGCCGCCCGCAACCTGCGCGCCGGCGACGTCTTCCGCGCGCCCGACGTCCCCGGCCTGACGCTTCTGACCGGCAACGCCGCCGGCGTCTCCGTCATCCTGGACGGGCAGGAGCTGCCGCCCCTGGGCAAGAAGGGCCAGGTCGTCCGCAACGTCTCCCTTGTCCCCGCCGACCTCGCCACCCGCGCGGGGCGGTGAGGGGGGCGTTCCCCGCCGGAACCTTGGCGCAGTGGTCACGACAGGCTGACCGGGTCGCCGTGGGCAGGCGTGTGTTGGGAAAACGGATTTGAACGGATCAGAACGGAATTCAACGGATGAAAATGTTCGCGCCGAAGGCGCCGTAAAATCCGAAAGTCATGCGCACCCCTGATCCTGATCGGCTCGATCCGTTTCCATCCGTTGTGATCCGTTGACTTCCGTTTTCCCAACACACCTCTCCACCACACCAACACTCGACATCGACAGACCCTCCGGCCCCAGGCCACACCGCACCCCCGCCCCCCACGCACCCCCGCCCCCCACGCAGCCCCGCACCCCACCCATTCCCCTTGATCCCCGCGCCCGCCGGTCGCACCTTTAGGCCGCCGCATCCAATACCCCACAGGCCAAGCCCATGACCGCCGCCATCCGCCCCTGGCGCCAGATCCAGCGCCGCAAGTGCCGCCAGATCATGGTGGGCAAGGTGCCCGTGGGCGGTGACGCGCCGATCACCGTGCAGACCATGACCAACACGGTCACGGCCGACGCCAAGGCCACCATCGAGCAGATCCGCCGGGTGGAGGAGGCCGGGGCCGACATCGTCCGCGTCTCCTGCCCCGACGTGGAGAGCACGGCCGCGCTGCGGGAGATCGTGCGCGCCGCCACCATCCCCGTGGTGGCCGACATCCATTTCCACTACAAGCGCGCCATCGAGGCGGCGGAGGCCGGTGCGGCCTGCCTGCGCATCAACCCCGGCAACATCGGCAGCGCCGACCGGGTGCGGGAGGTGGTGCAGGCCGCCAAGGACCATGGCTGCTCCATCCGCATCGGCGTCAACGCCGGCAGCCTGGAACAGGACCTGCTGGAGAAGTACGGCGAACCCTGCCCGGAGGCGCTGGTGGAAAGCGCCCTGGACCATGCCCGCATCCTGGAGGACCACGACTTCCGGGAGTTCAAGATCAGCGTCAAGGCCTCGGACGTCTTCCTGGCCGTCGCCGCCTACCAGGGCCTGGCAGAGGCCTGCGACTACCCCCTGCACATCGGCATCACCGAGGCCGGGGGCCTGCGCGCCGGCACGGTGAAAAGCAGCATCGGCCTGGGCATGCTCCTCTGGGGCGGCATCGGCGACACCATCCGCGTCTCCCTCTCCGCCGACCCGGTGGAGGAGGTGAAGGTGGGCTACGAGATGCTGAAAAGCCTAGGGCTTCGCCGCCGCGGCGTCACCGTCATCTCCTGCCCCTCCTGCGCCCGCCAGCAGTTCGACGTGATCAAGACCGTGGAGGTGCTGGAGGACCGCCTGTCCCACATCACCACCCCCCTCAGCGTCTCCGTCATCGGCTGCGTGGTGAACGGCCCGGGGGAGGCCACCATGACCGACATCGGCTTCACCGGCGGCGGCAAGGGCACCCACCAGGTCTATTTGGGCGGCGTCCCCGCCCACCGCCTGAAGGACGAAGGCATCGTGGACCACCTGGTCAAGCTGGTGGAGGCCAAGGCCGCCGAGATCGAGCGGGCGAAGGCCGCGGAGGCCGTGGTCGCCTGATTGTACCTGTATTGAACTGAAACGGTCAGCGATTATCGCTTGATAAGGAGGGTTGCAGCCGGTAGACATTATTCATTGGGGTTAACCACCTAGCAGTGAGCCGACCATGGATGGTAAAGCTGTTGCGGAATACGCGTCTGATTTGCAGCTTGGCTTGCGTCAGCAAGATGTTCCTGAGTATAAAGCTATTCGCAAGATCGGTATGTCTGCTGTTCTTGCAATGAACATTCGCGGTTTAGACGAAATAAATTATCGCATTTTGCAAATGGCGGCCCCCTTTTACTTTGGTATACCTTCTTACGTTCTTGACGATATAGTCTCGGTTCTTGAGGAAATCGAGTTTATCAAGGTGGTTAGAAAAGCTGATGACATTGTTTCAATCATTCCAGATGTACCTTTTTACGAAGATGTTTTTCATGTAGTGGGAGATTATGCATCGACTCAGAAGTTGAGGGAAGTTGAACAGCTCACTGTCAGTATATTAGAAAAACTTCAGCAAGCTCCTCAGAATGTAGACACTCTTGCTGCAAGTCTTGGGGCAGATACCAAGCTGTTTAAAACCAGCATCGGCATTGCTGAGAAGGGTGGGCTTCTTCTCAAGAAAAGAGCGCGTGGAAAAGACATATTGGTCAGTCCGCTCTATTTTTCGGACAGTTTGGAGGCGCTTGCCGATTTGGCCGCAAGAGGCGATAGTAAGCGTCTACAGCGCCTAATCTCATTAATTTCTAGCATGCAAGGAATGCCGTTGTCTCTCATTCGTCAGAAAAAGGAGATTAAAGGTACGGCACTTTCTGCTGAAGACATCGCTATTCTCGAAGTGATGGCGGCGGATGGGATTTTGAAGCCACCGCGCATCGTGCGGCCAGATAACACTTCGGAAGATTTTATTTTTACGCCTCAACCTGGCTCGGCGCGATTAAATCCTGCACGACGTGAAATTTATGAGAAGGCCATGGCTCTTGCTGCCGCCGTTCGCAAAGGTGAGTTGCTTCCTGAGGCATATCGAATAAGGAACCCTCAGGCGCTTCTAGCGTCCTTTCAGCAGAAAAAGTTTCTCCGCGCAAATACCGAAGCAACTCATCAGTATAAGAATCTTTCCGTAATGAATCTTGGCAAATTACGGAAGGTTGGAGGTGGGTTTTCAGAATTTCACCTCATCGACATTGATGAGAATCACGAGGCTATTAAAATTGCAAAACAACTTCTGGCTGGTCGCACAGATATCGATACTAATATTGATCCAAACGCCATCATCACCCTGAGTAGTGATGAAGAATACGTGCGGTCTCAAATATCGAGGATGACTGTTGCCGCGAGCGCAACAATCATTTCCGATGAGTCGAAAAAGGAATTAGAGCAACTCTGGCTTTTCTGAGGATGAGATGATCAAGGATACTGAGCAGAAGTTAGATTGTGCAAAATTCTGCGCGACCCAATACATCGTTCCATTTTTGGAAGTTGTTGTTTCTCATCCTAACGAAGTGAGTGACTCAGAAACGCACATCACCGATATTGACGTTCTTGGGGTTTCCATAAACAAGTTTGGGCATATCGAGAGATACCTGTTTGATTGTAAAACACAGGCAAAGCTTAGTCCAATAAACCGAGCTCTTTGGGCCGCTGGTGCTGCACGATTCACCGATGCCGCTCGCTCTTTTGTTGTCTTGAAGAAGGATGCACCGGAAAGTCACCGCTTAGCAGCTTCCAGCGTCAATGTTCATCTTCATAGTGAAGACTCGTTCCGGCGCTATGCTACTTCCCTCGATATAAACTTTTTAAGAAAATTTACCTATTTAGAAGTTCTGGATGGTTGGTCGAAACTTCAAGAAACTCAGCAGAAATACCCGAAGTTGGAGGCGCTTGCACGCGTTAGCAGTGGCAGCTTTCTATTAGAGCCTTCTGCTGCACGCGCCCTCCGGCGCTTGGTCGGTGTGTTGTCAAAAGTGCGTGGCGAATTAGACCCGAGCAAACCCGATCACCGGCAAGTTTTTTTGTCGACTCTAAGTGTTTTCATCTTGCTTATGGCAGCTTGTATTCAGGATTTAAAAGACCTGTTTGACTTTAAATTGCCGAAAGAAGATTTTGAGAGAATAGTGCGATACTATATTTGGGAGGGAAAAGAAAACTATGAGTTAAGGAGAAAACTAAGACATGCTTTCGAGGTAGCAAAAGGAAGTGAAGAAAATGTGGAATTTGACCTTCCCGGCTGGGAGAAATTCTTACACTTGACTCGTATATACCTTGAAGCTCCCCATAGCGTTCCTTATCTGGCGCTTCCCGCAAAGGAACTCGCCTTTAGAGAAGTAATGAAGCATGAATCTGACTACGATACCGGCATAAAAATTCGGCTCACTAATAACGGGCGTGGAAGACAGTTCCTGTTTGCTGCTGCTAGTTATTTGGTCTCTGCATGCCAGCTTCCTGGCGATTTTTCTAAGCAGCTGGAGAAAACGGTGAATGATCTTCTATGACTGTTAGGAACGAGAATGTAGCATCGTAAATACATATTGAAACGCTTTGGTTCAGCTAAATAGAACTATGTGTGATCACCAAACTAGTGCACTGACGCCAACAAGGGATTCACAGCGGATCGGCGCTGTGCGAGTCTGGGCCCATGGCCCAGACAGTCAGCGTCATCGTCAGCCCTGAGGACGGCGCGCGGTTGGCCGCCGTTGTTGGGGACCGCAACCGCCCGCTCAAGCATGTGCAGCGGGCACGGATCGTCCTCCTGTCGGCGGATCGCCTGCCGGTGCTGGAGATCGCCCGGCAG
This sequence comes from Aerophototrophica crusticola, assembly GCF_012913305.1. NCBI lineage: Bacteria > Pseudomonadati > Pseudomonadota > Alphaproteobacteria > Rhodospirillales > Rhodospirillaceae > Aerophototrophica > Aerophototrophica crusticola. The sequence continues at coordinate 3,554,391 of NZ_CP051775.1, forward strand.
GCCGGGGTCAGCCGCCCCTCGGTCTGGCGTTGGCAGCGCCGCTTCGCCGAGAAGGGTGTGGATGCCCTGCTGCGCGAACCGAGCCGCAAGCCGGGCAAGGCCCCGGTTGCCTGGGACATGGCCCAGCGGGTCGTGTCCCTGACCTGCGCGGAGCCGCCGGGCACGGCGACGCACTGGACGGGGCGGGCCATGGCCAAGGCTGTCGGCCTGAGCCTGCGGACCATCCAGCGGATCTGGGAGGCGCACCGGCTCCAGCCCCACCGCGTTCGCACCTTCAAACGCTCCAACGACCCCGCCTTCGCGGCCAAGGTCGAGGACGTCGTCGGCCTCTACATGGACCCGCCCGCCTATGCGGTGGTCGTCTCCATCGACGAGAAAAGCCAGATCCAGGCGCTCGACCGCACCCAGCCGGGCCTCCCGCTGAAGCCGGGGAAATGCGGGACCATGACCCACGACTACAAGCGCCACGGCACAACCACCCTGTTCGCCGCCCTGAACGTGCTGGACGGCACGGTGGTCGGCCGCTGCATGGCCCAGCACCGCCACCAGGAGTTCATCAAGTTCCTCAACGCCGTGGAGCGCGCCGTCCCGGCGGGCAAGGTCATCCACGCGATCCTGGACAACTACGGCACCCACAAGCACCCGAAGGTCCAGGCCTGGCTGGCCGACCATCCCCGGTGGATCTTCCATTTCACCCCCACCTCGGCGTCCTGGCTCAATGCCGTCGAGGGCTTCTTCTCGATCCTGACCCGCAAGCGCCTGAAGCGTGGCGTCTTCACCTCCGTGCCCCAGCTGGAGGACGAAATCCGGCGCTTCATCAGGGAGCACAACGGCAAGGCCAAACCCTTCGTCTGGACCAAGCCAGCCGAGACCATCCTCGAAAAGCTCAGGCGGCTGCCCGCTGCATCCCTTCAATGAGTCGATGCACTAGCAGTTATCAAAGCTAGATATTTGAACTCCTCGCCTGGAAAACTGTTACCGCCACCACCATCGAATGGACCGACAGCACCTGGAACCCGGTCGCCGGCTGCACGATCCTGTCGCCGGGCTGTACCAACTGCTACGCCATGGGCATGGCCCGGCGGCTGGAGGCCATGGGGCAGGGGAAGTATGCGGGGACCACGCGGGTCTCCGGCGGGCGGGCGAAGTGGACGGGCACGCTGGTGATGGACGAGGGCGCGCTGGACATCCCGCGCCGCTGGTCCAAGGGCCGGATGATCTTCGTGAACTCCATGTCCGACCTGTTCCATGAAGATGTGCCGCTGGATTTCATCGCCCGCGTCTTCACGGTGATGCGGGAGACGCCGCAGCACACCTACCAGATCCTCACCAAGCGGGCGGAACGGCTGGCGGAGCTGGCCCCGCACCTCCCCTGGCCGGACAATGTCTGGATGGGCGTCAGCGTGGAGAGTGAGGATTACTGGCCCCGGGTGGACCACCTCCGCCGCACCGGGGGCTATGTGAAGTTCCTCAGCTTGGAACCCCTGCTGGGGCCGCTCAAGACCCTGGACTTCACCGACATCGACTGGGTCATCGCCGGCGGGGAAAGCGGCCCCAACGCCCGCCCCATGGACCCGGCCTGGGTCCGCGCCATCCGTGACGCCTGCGTGGCCCAGCGCGTCGCCTTCCACTTCAAGCAATGGGGCGGCCGCAACAAGAAAGCCGCCGGCCGCACCCTGGACAACCGCACCTGGGACCAATGGCCGGCTAAGGCCCGGGTAGCCGTGGTGGCGGCGTAGGGGGCGTGCCATTCGGGGGTTGATGGTCCTGATACGGCGCAGGCGTTCCCCATGGTCGGCGTCGCTGTTGGAACGCAGACGACGCAGACGACGCAGAGGGCCGCTGCGCGGCCTCGCAGAGGACAGGGAGGCATCCCACCCCTATCCTGCCCGGCCGGATTTCGGCCGTCCCGGTACCGCTTGACCCCTCCTTGTCCTCTGCGTGCCGGCCGACGGCCGGCCTCTGCGTCCTCTGCGTTCCCAACGACGGCCGATACGGCACCGACACCGATCGCCAGGCACCCGCGCGCCGACCTTCCTTGACAATATTCCTATCGCCTGCTCCCATATCCGATCCGCCTCATCGCGGACGGGTCTTGCACAAGTTGGCTTTCCCTGCTGTGCCGAACCGGGCGCGGTGTGCCTATGGCCGTCAATCCGGGACCCTGGCCGGCCCCTTAAGGTGACACAAGCCCGCCCCGGTCACCTTTGTCTCCTTAAGGCGGTTTTGCTTGTGTGTTCAAGGGGTTGTGATGTGACGCCCTGTCACCTTAACGTCTCCTTTCGTCACCTTAGCGTCTCCTTTGGTCTCCTCATGTCGCGCGTGTCCCGGCACTCCGCGCTCCTTCCCGCGTGACCCCGGCCCCCGGATATCCTATACCCACCGGCCGGAGGACCGGGTGTCATGAGTGATTTCGAGCAGAGGTTCGGGGAACCCCTCGCCAAGGTGTCCCAGCGCTTTGACGAGCTGCGGGACATGCTGGCGTCGGGCACCCTGTCGGGCGACGCCTTCGTGCGGGCCAGCCAGGAATATGCGGAGCTGGAGCCGGTGGCCCAGGCCATCGGGGAGATGCGGCGTGCCCGGGCCGACATGGGCGAGCTTCAGGTGATGGCCACGGGGGACGACCCCGACATGGCCGCATTGGCGGCGGAGGAGCTGGCGGAGGCGGAGCGGCGCCTGCCGGACCTGGAGCGGCAGATCCTGCTGGCCCTGCTGCCCAAGGACGCGGCGGATGAGAAGAACGCCATCCTGGAGGTCCGCGCCGGCACCGGCGGGGATGAGGCGGCCCTGTTCGCGGCGGAGCTGTTCGACATGTACAAGCGCTATGCCGCGCTCCACGGCTGGCGCTTCGAGGTGATGGAGGTCAGCGAGACGGGCCTCGGCGGCTACAAGGAGGCCATCGCCACCATCACCGGCCGCGGCGTCTTCCGCCGGCTGAAGTACGAATCCGGCGTCCACCGGGTGCAGCGGGTGCCGGAGACGGAGACGCAAGGCCGCATCCACACCTCCGCCGCCACCGTCGCCGTGCTGCCGGAGGCGGAGGAGGTGGACATCCAGATCGACGACAAGGACCTCCGCATCGACGTGTTCCGCTCCAGCGGCCCCGGCGGCCAGTCGGTCAACACCACCGACAGCGCCGTCCGCATCACCCACCTGCCCACCGGCCTCGTGGTCAGCCAGCAGGACGAGAAGAGCCAGCACAAGAACAAGGCCAAGGCCCTGAAGGTGCTGCGGGCCCGGCTTTATGAGATGGAGCGCCAGAAGGCCGACGCGGAGCGGGCCGCCGACCGCAAGAGCCAGGTGGGCAGCGGCGACCGCTCCGAACGCATCCGTACCTACAACTTCCCGCAAGGGCGCGTCACCGACCACCGCATCAACCTGACCACCTATGGCAAGATCGACAAGGTGATGCTGGGCGAGGCGCTGGACGACTTCATCGATGCCCTGATCGCCCAGGACGAGGCGGAGCGGTTGGCGGAGATCCAGTAGGTCGGATTAGCGAAGCGTAATCCGACGCCGACGGCCGCCAAGCCGACCTACCGCCCGATGAACTCCCTTATGTCCTTCAGCAGCGCCTCCCGGTCGGCGTCGCGGACATACATCATGTGCCCGGCCCGGTAATAGGTCATGCGCACCCGGTCCGGCAGGATGTCATGCCGGGCGAAGGTGTGCTCCGCGTCATAGAAGGGCGTGATCAGGTCGTAATAGCCGTTGGCCACCAGCACCTTCAGGCTGCCGTTGCGGCGCAGGGCGTTGGACAGGCGGCGGGCAGTGTTGACATAGGACGGCTCCCACCACTCCCCCTTGGGCGCGGTGCGCCAGTCCCAGCCCTGGCCGGCGGCCTCGCTGCTGGTGACGTAGGGCCGGTCCATCTCCACCTTCAGCTCCCCGGACAGGTAGCCGTTCAAGGCGGCGGTATAGGCGCTCTCGATGGCGTCGCCGGCGGCGTCCCCCAGCACGGGGCTGTCGGCCACGTCGTCCGGGTCGTCCACGGTGTAGCGGCCGTCCAGTTGGCCGATGGCCAGGCCCCTGTCGCGCAGCAGCTCCTTGCGGAAGCGCGCCATGGTCACCCGCAGGTCGGACCGCAGGACATAGGCCTTGTCCAGCCCGATGAAGCCGGCCAGCTGCCCCGCCACCTTGTCCCGCTCCGCCGCGGGCAGGGCGGCGCCCTTGAACAGGGCGGGAAGGTAGGTGTCCACGGCGAAGGCCCGCGCCTCCGCCGCGAAGTCCTCCAGGCTTTTGCCCTGGCCGGCCTTGCCATGGTACTGGGCCGCGACCGCCATGGCCGGCAGGTAGGTGACGAAGCTGGTGATGTTGTCCGGCGTGCTGGTGCTGCCCTGGTAGTCCAGCGCCTGGCTGATCAGCACCAGCCCGTTCAGGGCCATGTCCTGCCCGCCGCCCGACAGGGCGTCCGCCACCGCCGCGGCGCGGGTGGTGCCAAAGCTTTCCCCCGCGATGTATTTCGGCGCGTTCCAGCGCCGGTTCTTGGTGGCCCACTGGCGGATGAACTTGGCGATGCTGTCCGTGTCGCCGTTCAGGGACCAGTAATCCTCCGTCTTGCCCTCGCCCACCACCCGGCTGAAGCCGGTGCCGACGGGGTCGATGAAGACCAGGTCGGTCAGGTCCAGGGGGCTGTTCGCGTTGTCCAGCACGGGATAGGGCGCGGCCCCGTCATCCCGGTCGGCCTCGCTGGCCACCTGCACCCGCTTCGGCCCCAGCAGCCCCATGTGCAGCCAGACGGAGGCGGAGCCCGGCCCCCCGTTGAAGACGAAGGTCACCGGCCGCCGGGTCGCGTCCACCCCGTCGCGGGTATAGGCCACGGACCAGATGCTGGCCACCGGCTCCCCCTTGTCGTCCCGCAGGTAGGTCTCCCCCGCGGTGACGGTGTAGCGCAGGGCCGTGCCGCCGAACTTGCCCTCGGCTTGCGTGGTGAAGCTCTTGGGTTCCGGCACCGGCTTCGGGCGGGCGGGGCCTCCGCCGGCTTGGGCGGGTCGGCGGCCAGGAGGGGGAGGGGGAGAGGGACAGGACGGATGCCGCCAACAGGACCCGGACCAGACGCATTCACCCGCACTCCCATGACCCCAAGGATGACGGGGAGAGTAGACGGCCGATGGGCGGCTTGTCTCGGCCGGTGATCACACCTCGATCTGCGTGCCCAGCTCCACCACCCGGTTGGGCGGTAGGTTGAAGAAGCGGGTGGCGGGTTGGGCGGTGGCGGACAGGGTGATGAAAAGCTGCTCCTGCCAGCGGGCCAGGTCCGGCTGGTCGCTTGGCACCAGCGTCTCCCGCCCCAGGAAGAAGCTGCTCTGCGGCACGTCGATGGCCAAGCCATAGGCACGGCAGGCCAGCAGCGCCTCCGGCACGTCCGGCGACTCGAAGAAGCCATAGCGGGCGGTGACGGCATGGAAGCCCTTGCCCAGTTTCTCCACCGACACGCGCTGGTCCTGGGCGACGAAGGGCACCTCCTGGATGGCGATGGTCATCAGCACCACCCGCTCATGCAGCACCTTGTTGTGCTTCAGGTTGTGCAGCAGGGCATGGGGCACGGTGGCCAGGTTGCCCGTCATGAACACGGCGGTCCCGGCCACCCGCACCGGCGTGCGGTCGGCCCGTTGCAGGAACTGCTCCACCGGCAGCGCGTCCTGGTACAGGTGCCGCCAGACCACCCGCCGCCCCCGCCGCCAGGTGGTCACCACCAGGTACACGCCCGCCGCCACCGCCAGGGGGAACCAGCCGCCCTGCGGGATCTTCAGGGCGTTGGCCGCCACGAAGGCCAAATCCACCAGCAGCAGGGCCCCGAAGACGATCCCCGCCCGCACCGGCCCCCAGCGCCACAGCCCCGCCGCCACGAACATGGCCAGCACGGCGTCGATGGCCATGGCCCCGGTGACGGAGATGCCATAGGCCGCCGCCAGGGCGCTGGAGCTGCCGAACCCCACCACCAGGGCCATCACCCCCAGCAGCAGGATATAGTTGACCCTCGGGATATAGACTTGGCCGATCTGCATCTCCGAGGTGTGGCAGACCTCCATCCGCGGCAGGAAGCCCAGCGAGACGGCCTGCCGCGTCAGGGAGAAGACGCCCGATATGACGGCCTGGCTGGCGATGATGGTGGCCCCGGTGGACAGCACCACCAGGGGCAGCCGCGCCCAGTCCGGCGCCAGCAGGAAGAACGGGTTCTCCGCCGCCGCGGCGTTCGACAGCAGCAGCGCCCCCTGGCCGAAATAGTTCAGCACCAGGGCCGGCAGCACCAGCCCGTACCAGGCCACACGGATGGGCCGCCGGCCGAAATGGCCCATGTCGGCATACAGCGCCTCCGCCCCCGTCACGGCCAGCACCACCGTGCCCAGCACCAGCACCAGGGCCCAGCCCTGGCCGGCGGCGAAGGACAGGGCATGGCGCGGGTCCAGTGCGCCGAGCACCCGCGGCTCCGCCAGGATCTCCGCCCCGCCCAGCAGGGCCAGGGACAGGAACCACAGGCACATGACAGGGCCGAACACCCGGCCCACCTTGCCGGTGCCCCGGCTCTGGGCCAGGAACAGGCCCAGCAGCACGATGGCGGCGATGGGCACGACCCAATGGTCCAGCCCCGGGGCCGCCACCTTCAGCCCCTCCACCGCCGACAGGACGGAGATGGCCGGCGTGATCAGCCCGTCGCCATAGAACAGGGCCAAGCCGGCGATGGCCAGGGCCGTGATGGTCCGCCGCCGCCGGGCGGTCCCGTCGCCGCCCGCCAGGGCCAGGGTGGCCAGGGCCAGCACCCCGCCCTCCCCCTTGTTGTCGGCGCGCAGCACCAGGATCACGTATTTCAGCGTGACCACCAGCATCAGCGACCAGAAGATCAGCGACAGCACGCCGAAAACGTTGGCCTCCGTCACCGGCAGGCCGCCGGTATGGCCGAACGTCTCCCGCACTGTGTAGAGCGGGCTGGTGCCGATGTCGCCATAGACGACGCCCAGGGCCGCCAGGGTCAGGGTGCCCAGGCCCCCATGGTGTGACCGGCGGCCCCGGCGGGCCGGCCGGGCCCCGGTGGGGGCAGGTCTGTCAGCGTTGGTGCTGTGCTGCATGCGGCCCTAACGGTCCAGGGAACCGGTTGGAACGCTGCCCGGCCCGGCCGGTTCCGCTTGGGACCTGCCCGTGGCCTTTACGCCGCACCTGCCGCGGCCAGGAAGGCGTCCACCACCGCCGGGTCGAACCGGCCTCCCGCCCCGGCCTGGAGCACCGCCGGCCCGCCTGCCGCCCAGGCTTCCGCCACCGCCACGATGCGGGCGGCCAGGGGGATGTCCTCCCCCGACAGGCCCGTGGGCGAGCCCTGGCCGTCCCAATGGGCCCCGCGCGTCGCCATCACCTCCGCCGCCAGGTCAAAGCCGGCGGTGGCTTCCGGCGTGGATGGCAGCAGCAGGGCCAGCCCCACCAGCTCCGGCACCGCCTCGTCCACCCGGCCGGCATGGGGACCCGCCTCCGCCAGCCGGCGGGCCGTGGCCTCGGCCAGGGCGGCCAGGCGGGCCCGGTCAGGGCCGCCGGCCAGGGCCGCCTGTGCCGCCCGGTTGGCCTGGCGGAACTGGTGGAACAGCAGCATGTTCTCAAACCCCTGGGAGATCTTGGCCGCGAAGGTCTCGATCACCTGGCGGGAGGGGTCGGGCAGCACGCCGTTGCTGTCGATGCTCACCACCACCTCCCGTCCCGTCGGGGTGGCGATGTACAGGGTGGTCAGGCTGGCGGCGAAGATGGACCGGCGGCCGGCGAAGCTCTCGGCGATCTGGGCCGCCTCCGCCGCGGGCAGGGCCTGGGCCAGGGGCCGGTTCGCCGCTTCCCGGTAGCGGCCGCTGGCGGCCAGCACCAGGATGCCCGGCGGCTGGGCCAGGGGGCCACCCCGCTGGACGCAGAGCATCCCGTGCTCCCCCATCCCCAGCATGGCCTGCACCTGCAGCAGGATGCCGCTGTGGAACTGCTCCACCGACCGGGCCATGAACAGGCTGGATGCCGCGTCCACCACCATGTCCAGCCCCTTGCGGCTGGCCTCGATGGTCATAATGTGGTCATAGGTGCGCAGGGCGGCGATGATGGTCGTGGTCAGCTTCTGCGCCGTCAGGTCGGTCTTGGCCTTGTAGTCGTTGATGTCGTAGTCGAGGATGACCCGCTGTTCCGGCGCCTGGCCGGGCTGGCCGGTGCGCAGGATGATGCGCGTCTCCTGGTTGCGCAGCTCCTCCCGGATGGCGCGGGCGCAGGCCAGGCCGGCATCGTCCGTCTCCATCACCACGTCCAGCAGGATCACCGCCACGTCGCGGCGGCGGCGCAGCAGCTCCAGCGCCTCGCGGCCGGAATAGGCGTTCAGGATCTCGATGCCCCGGCCCTTGAAGCTCAGGCTGCGCAGGGCCAGGCGGGTGATGTCATGCACCCCTTGCTCGTCATCCACCACCAGCAGGCACCAGGGCGGCTGGCGGGGGCCGCCGCCATCGCCGCCCGGCCCCTCCGGCTCGTCGTCCTCGATGACCAGCAGGTCGTCATCGTCCGGGTCCGGGGTGGTGGGCGTGGCTGTCATGTTCGGGTGTCCTGGCCGGGGGATGTCACAACCCTGCGTAAAGCGGGATCATGGGTCAGGGCCCCTTCACCTGCAAGCGCGGTTCCTTGCGCAGGCCGGGGTCCCGCGGCCCGCCCGCCCGGCCCATGAGGGCCGATGACAGGAAGCCGCAGGCCATGTCCGTGGCCGCCTTGGCCGCCGGCACATAGCCCAGCAGGTTCGGGTAGTTGTGCACCAGGGTCGGCTCCAGCATCACCTTGCTCTCCACCCCCGCGGCGCGCAGCCGGTCGGCCAGTGCGAACACCTGGTCCGACAAGGGGTCGAACCGGCCGGCGCTGATCCAGGTCACGGGCAGGCGGGACAGGTGGGGCAGGTTGATGGGGCTGGCGAAGGGTTCCGCCCGGCGGGCCGGGTCGGCCACATAGCTGTCGCGGAACCAGGCCACCGTCCGGCTGGACAGCAGGAAGCCTTCCCCATACAGGTCGTAGGACGGGTAGTGGTTCACCATGTCCACGGCCGGGTTGACCAGCCACAGCACCTTGGGCCGCAGCTCCTCCGGCGCCTCATGGGCGGCGATCATGGCCAGGCCCCCGCCGGCGCTGTCGCCGCCGATGGCGATCCGGCCGGGGTCGGCGCCCAGGGACGGGGCACGGGCGGCGATGTCCTGGTAGGCGGCGACGGCATCCTCCGCCGCGGCGGGATAGGGGTTCTCCGGCGCCAGCCGGTAATCCACCGCCAGCACCCGGATGTTCGCCCTGGCGCAGACATAGCGCAGCAGCGTGTCATGGCTGTCCAGGTCGCCCAGTACATAGCCGCCGCCGTGGAAATACACCATCATCGGCCCGGCCGTGGTCAGGCCCTTGGGCTTGTACAGCCGGGCCGGCAGCATGCCCGCCCCGCCGCGCACCCGCAGTTCCCGCACGTCCGGCGGGTTGCGCAGCTTCAGCCGGGCCGCGGCGCGGAACCCCTCGCGCAGTTGGGCCCGTGCCGCCTCGATGCCTTGATCCCTCGCCACCTCGTCCAGGGGCTTCTTGCCCGACCGCTCCATCAGCCGGGCCAGGGCCGCCACGTCCCGGTCCAGGCGCAAGCCCTTCACCTCCACCGGGGCCACCCCCAGCAGCCGGTCGCGCAATGCCGGGCCCATCCGCAGCAGGCGCCGCGTGACCGCATCCTCAACATAGGCTTTCAGGTTGAACGCCACCGCCCCGGCCTCCCCTACCATCGCGTGTCGGCAGGTCTAACGGCTGGCGGCGGCAGGGGGAAGGGGGTTCAGGTGCGGATCTCGCCCGGTTCCCGCTCCGGCGCCGATGCGGGCGGCTGGCCCTCCACGGGGGCCGGCGTGCCGGGGAAGCGCCGCTCGAAGTTCTCGAACGGGCCGAACATCTTGTAGACCACGCCCAGCAGGGCGAAGATGCCCAGCCAGATCACCACCATGCGCAACGTGCCGCCCCCCGCCGGGAAGCGGACCCCGCGGGACACGATCAGCAGCGCCATCAATCCGGCCGCCAGCGCGGCCCATTGCCAGGTTTCCATGGGGCAATAGCTGCGCACGCGCCGGTCGTGCGTCAAGGGGCCGCCATGCCCTTTCCACACCACCCCGCTTGCATCCCGCGAGCACCGCCGCTACCGTCCCCCGGTCCACCGCGACAGGCGCCCGCTTGGCGGAATCGGTAGACGCCAGGGACTTAAAATCCCTTGCCCGCAAGGGCGTGCCGGTTCGAGTCCGGCAGCGGGCACCAATCGACTGTGTTGTCAGCATCGGCCAGCAGTGCGCCAATTTTTTGGTCCAGGCGGCACCGGGATTCATGTCCGGCAACCGGCTAGCAAGATCACCCTAGAAGATGGTTCGACAGCAAGCCACGACGGTCCTGTTGACCCCCGAAATATGCCGAGAAAGCAATTAATTCTTGCTCTAAGAATAAAATGGCATATATCTTCGGCGTAAAATGTCGTGCAATCAGGATTGCGGAAACATCATGCGGCCATACCAGCTGCCATCTGGCACCAAGTCCCCAGTTTTCCACCCTGAGCCCCTTGGCGGCACGTCTTCTGATATCGGAACCCCCCTTGTCCCGGCGGTTGAAAGTCGCAATTGCTTTGTATTGGACCACGATTACGGGTCACTGCAGGCAGCGGTCGATGCGGCAGCCGGCAAGACGCTTGTGCTGACCGCATCACACCGGCTGAGCGTCGCGGTCAATGTTGGGGGGGCTACACGCAGCCCCGTCCACATCATGGCTATGCCAGGAGTGGTCATTACCCAAACGGGCGATGGGCAGGATGGCTTCCGTATCGGAAGCGATGACTGCATCCTTGATGGGCTGACGATCGTCTTTGAGTGCACCAACACCTCCAGCAATTGCCAATCTGGTAGCGGGATCCGCGCCTTGGCCGGCGTGCGCCGGCCAATCATCCGGGGGTGCAAGGTCGTGAACTGGCGGTATGGATATACCTTCAACGGCGTGAAGGGGGGCCGCATTGAGGGTTGCTGGGCGTGGGGAGGTTCGGCCGACGGTGCCGCCAGCAGTGATTTTTTTCTGTATGCAGAAAGCGGAAACCCGAATGACCGCATCGATGTGGAAGGATGCTTCGCCCTTTCCAACAATGACAACGGGTTCAGCATTGCCACCAACAGCGGTGAGCGCAACGTGCATATCCGCGGCTGCCTTGCCGTCCCTTGTGACCCCACGGGCACGACCGAACTGGCCGAGGGTGATGTGCGGCGGCGCTACGGTTTCGTGATGGGCTATAATGGCAATAGCGAAATCCTGTCCACCGTGACGGGGTGTGAGGCGCGGCTCTGTGCCTACGCTGGCTTCTACAGCCAAGGCGGTGCGCTCCCAGCCGGAACGGTCGCCTGGAGCAACTTAGTCGCGTCCCGTTGCGGGTTCGGTACCTTTTTCCCCCAGGATAGTAGCCTTCGCGCAGGCTTCCTGATCATATCCGGTGGCGCCGATACCTGGACGGGGCTTGTTGCCGCCGATTGTCATCATGCCGGGATCAAGTTCTGCCCTGACTTCGGTTACTCCAACACCAACGGCATGCGCGCCAGCTTTTCAGCAATCACCATAGCCCGCACGGAGGGTTATGGCATTTGGTGTACGAACAAGCCAGCTCATGCAGTGTTCACTGGCTACACCATTACCGGTAGCAGGGATGCTGCCGTTTATATTGAAGCAAACAGCCATGACGCCGGTGGAATTGTGTTCGGCGACGGACGCGTTGAGGTGAATGGGGCCAAGGGTGGGTTCCAAGTCTCCGCGACAGTTGGCGGGATCGATTTTAACCAACCAGTGACAATCGCTGGGGCCATTGAGATTGTCGGTGACGGCGATCCCACCGACAACGAGTTCAACAGCGGCATATGGTGTGAGGGGAACGTTAGGGTGCGCGGCGCCAGCATCAAGGGCTTCCACCGCGGCGTCAACGTTCGGGAGGTTACTGCTGGGCGGCGCATCGACCGGGTTTTTGAAAGCCTTGTCTTGGAGGATTGCGCTTTTGGCTTTAATGCCGCCGGGACGGGCACGCTCCTGGCAACCCAGTCAGTATTCCGGAACTGCGCCACCAAGACGTACGGCGCATTCGTTGTTGGTTCCCTGATCGGTGAGGCGATCCATTTCCAGACAGGAACGCTGCCCGCTAGCGGTGTCTGGGCCCAGGGCGACATCGGCTGGAACCCTTCGCCCACAATCGGCACCCCCTATCAGTATGTTTGTGTGGCCAGCGGAAGCCCAGGCACCTGGATCAGCAAGATCTGACTTGTCGGGTTTCGCTTCATGGTCCGGTCCAACTGGACCTGTCGCTGGTCAGGCCTTGCATTCCACCTCGCTCACAAGCGTATTTGGGGGGGCGGGAATGCAGGGCCACGGTGGTTGCCACCCCACTGCCCCCCGGGTTAAGCCTGCGCCACCGTTTCCCGCAGCGCAGCATCCGCCATGCCCAGCCGTCCCCTCCGCTTCCTGGCCGGTCCCGAGGCCATGGCCCGCATCCGGGCCGAGGGGCTGCATGAGGGTCTGTTCGACGTGGTGGCCGGCGCGTCGGGCGGGCCGAAGTGGCTGGCGCTCACCCGGCTGGACCGGGCCATCTTCGGCCGCTGGTTCCGGGACCGGGACCGGCCGCTGCACATGGTGGGCAGTTCCATCGGCTGTTGGCGCTTCACCTGCGTGGCTCAGCGGGACCCCGTCGAGGCCTGCCGCCGGTTCGAGGAGGCGTACCTGGGTTACGTGGTGGAGCCGGCGCCGGGCAACCCGATCACCGCCGCCCGCCTGACGGAGGATTGCCGCCAGCTGCTGGCCATCATTCTGGGGGAGGGTGGGGCGCATGAGGTGCTGTCGCACCCGTCCATGCGCCTGTCCATCCTGGCGGTGCGGGGGCGGGGGATGCTGGGCCGCGACCACCCGTTGAGCCTGGGGTCAGGCCTTGCCGCGGCGGCCATCGCCAACGCCGTCAGCCGCCGCAGCCTGCCCCTGTTCTTCGAGCGCACCCTGGTCCACGACACGCGGGACGACCCGCCCTTCGACCTGGCCAGCGGCTTCGCCACCCATGCCGTGCCGCTGACGCCGGGGAACCTGACCGCCGCCCTGCTGGCCACCGCGGCCGTGCCCTTCCTGTTCCAGCCGGTGCCGGCGTTGGAGGGGGGCAAGCCCGGCCTGTACCTGGATGGCGGCATCATGGACTATCACCTGGACATACCGTATCGGGCGCCTGGGCTGGTGCTGTACCCGCACTTCTCCGACCGGGTGGTGCCGGGCTGGTTCGACAAGGCCCTGAAGTGGCGCAAGGCGGCGCCGGCCAACCTGTCCCGCACCCTGCTGCTCTGCCCCTCGCGGGAGTTCCTGGCCGGGCTGCCCCACGGGAAGATCCCCGACCGGGGCGACTTCACCAAACTGCCCACCGCCGCCCGCCACACCTATTGGAAGCGGGTGGTGGCGGAGACGGAGCGGCTGGTGGACGCCTTCAACGAGGCGGTGGAGAAGCAGAACGTGCCGGACCTGCTGGAGCCTCTCTGCCGTTGACACGCCCTCAAGCGCCGGGCGCGGCCATGGGCCGCGGTCGCAGCCCTGGCGCTGGCAAGCCAGCACCGAAACCCCTTCCGGATCAGGGACCGGCACGCTAGCCTCCCCCGGTCACCATCCTTGGAAGCTTCGCCGCCCATGTCCCTTGCCGCCGTCGCCCCGACCAGCCCGCCCGCCGTCGTGGTGGAGGACATGCACAAGAGCTTCGGCAAGCTGGAGGTGCTGAAGGGCGTCTCCGTCACCGCCCGGGAGGGGGAGGTGGTGGCGCTGATCGGGTCGTCCGGCTCGGGGAAAAGCACCCTGCTCCGCTGCATCAACCTGCTGGAGGTGCCGGACTCCGGCCGCGTCTGGATCGAGGGGGAGGAGCTGAAGCTCGCCCGCGACCGACATGGCCACGGCAAGCCCGCCGACAAGGGGCAGGTGGATCGCATCCGCCGCCGCTGCGGGATGGTGTTCCAGAACTTCAACCTGTGGACCCACCGCACGGTGCTGGAAAATGTGATCGAGGCGCCGGTCCACGTCCTGAAGCAGCCCAGGGAGCAGGCCGTTGCCAATGCCGAGCGGCTGCTGGACAAGGTCGGCCTGTCCGCCAAGAAGGACAGCTACCCCGCCCAGCTTTCCGGCGGGCAACAGCAGCGGGCCGCCATCGCCCGCATGCTGGCCATGGGGCCCCAGGTCATGCTGTTCGACGAGCCCACCAGCGCCCTGGACCCGGAACTGGTGGGGGAAGTGCTGAAAGTCATGCGCGACCTGGCCGCGGAGGGGGCGACCATGCTGATCGTCACCCATGAGATGGCCTTCGCCCGCGAGGTCGCGCACAAGGTGGTCTTCCTGCACCAGGGCAAGGTGGAGGAGGAAGGCCCGCCGGAGGAGGTCTTCACTAACCCGAAGAGCGAGCGTTGCCGCCAGTTCCTGTCCCGGGAGGGGAGGTAGGCCCCGTAGGTCGGATTAGCGGAGCGTAATCCGACAACCCCGCCGCCGCCGCGCGTCAACTATCCCGTGTCGCCGTCGGATTACGGAGCCTCGCGGCTCCGAATACCAGCCGCCGTTGATCGTGACCGATCAACGGCCCCTCAAGCGCCGGGCGCCGCCATCCGGCGGCTTGGCTCACGCGGGCATGGGCCCGCGGGCCGGCGGTCGCCGGCCTCCAAGCGCATGAGTCAAAAACTCATGCGCTTGGTATAATCCAACCTACGAAGCGGCGCCTCACACCCACTCGCCCCCGCCGCCGCCAAAGTCCCCGCCCAGGTCGCCGGCATAGTCGGCGTCGGTGCCGAAGTCCCCGCCGGGGTCCTGGTAGTCGGCGGGCTGCACGTCGCCGCCCGCATCACCCGCGTCGGCCGCGGCGGGGCCGGCCCCGGTCTCTCCCAGGCCGCCGTCGCCCGGATGCTCATGCACCACCACGTCCGGCCCGAACATGTTGCCCAGGCTGTTCAGCAGCAGGGCGCCGCCCACCACCCCCGCCGCCGTGGCCGCGGCGGAGCGCATGAAGCCGCCCCCACCCCCGCCATAGCCCGGCAGGTAGCCGCCCCCCGACGCCCCCCACGGCCCGCCCGGCTGGGGCATGCCGCCATAGCCCCCGCCATAGCCGGCCTGGGGCTGCCCGCCCCACGGGCCCCTGGCATGGTGCGGCTGCCCGCGGTTCAGCAGGCCGCCCAGGAAGCTGCCGCCGCCGGACGGGGCCGGCTGTCCGGCACCCTGCCGCTCCAGCGTGGTGATGCGGGCCTGGGCGTCCTTCAGGGCGAAGTCCTGCATCAGGATGGTCTGGGCCATCAGGTAGGGCAGGTCGGGCCGCTCCCGCATGGCGCGGATGATCAGGTCGTCGGCCTCGTCATCATGCTGCTGCATCGGCGCGCGGCGCAGCCGGTCCAGCAGGTCGGTCAGCAGGCGACGTTCATCGGGGGTCATGGCAGCCTCCAGGCATGGGCATTCCCCCCTCAACGGGCGGGGCGGGGTGGGGTTCGGCCTTGATCCTGCCGAAAACGGAGCACAGGTTGGGGGTTCCTATCGAAAGGGGTGCCCCATGGCCCGCTTCCTCGCCGCCCTCGCCCTGCTGGCCCTGCTCACCCCGCCCGCGGCGGCGGGGGACCTGCCCTGCAAGCCGCCCCCGGGGTCGGACCGGAAAAGCTTCGGGGACCTGCTGCCCACCGTGGCCAAGCGGGATGACGTCTTCGCCCAGGCCGGGCTCCAGCCGGAGCTGGACCGCCGGAACGCGGACGACATGGACCGGGACCTGATCTATGTGATGTCCTACCTGGACCGCCCGGACTACCTAGCCCGCAACTTCCCTTGGCTCACCCCCGCCCAGGCCGTCGCCCTGTCGCAGGCGATCTGCAAGGCGGAGGGTCGTTGATCAGCCCTTGACGGAACATATCCGATGACGGATGGTTTGCGCATCTGCACGGGTCGTCAAGCCCGCGCCAAACCATCCGGAGTCGCTGCCATGACCACGCCCCTGTTCGGGTGGCTTGCCACCCTGCTCACCCCGCGTTCACCGGGGTTGGAAGACCTGCCCGCCAGCATCCGGCGGGACATCCTGGCCGATGGCCTGACCCCCCGCCAGCGGGAGGTGGAGCCGCGGAACCCCGGCCGGCTTTTTTCGTTCCGCATTCATCCGGCTGCGGAATTGACGGAGTGGCGGGACAGATCACCCGTTGCAATGTTCCCGCGTATCGGCGACAAGGTGGCGTGAGGTCCGTTCGCGGGCCCCGCGTCCACCCTTTCCCTTCAACCCCCTTTTCGGAGGCAGAATCCCATGACCATTAAGTTTGGACCGTCCCTTGCCGCCAGCAACGGCCTGCGCCGCTGCGGGCTGACCCGCACCGCCCAGGCGCTTCTCACCGAAGCGAGCGACGTCTTTCGAACACAAGAGGGAAGCCATGTGCCTGTTGTTGTCCTTGGGCAAGGGGCCCAAGCTCTACGTTGAGATCGCGCGTTGGGCCGAGACCCCGCGCGGCATCCATGTCCGCCGGGAAAATGGGGAGACCCTTGTCTGGCTCGGCCGCGTCCACCTTATTTACACGCCGGCCCGTTGGCGGCCGGCCGTAAGGGGACCCACTTTTGATGGCCGCACATCCGACGGACGCAGCTTGGCGACCTGAGGGACTTGACCCGATCGTCCGTGTCGTGGAGGCGTTCCGCGCCCTCGACCCGGACCTGCCCATCCAGTACGCGCTGTCGTTCCTGACGATCGCGCAGAACGAGGGGCTGTCGATCCGGGACCTGTCCGAACGTCTCGGGATCGCACAGTCTTCCGCCTCACGGAACGTGGCGGCCCTGTCGAAGTGGCACAGCTTCGGCAAGGCCGGCCACGACCTCGTCCAAGCCGAGGAAGACCCCCGTGAGCGCCGGCGCAAGGTCATCACCTTGACGCCCCAGGGCCGCGACCTGGCCCGCCGCCTGACCGACCTGCTGGCCCCGCCGGAATCCCAGGCGCCGCTGCGCCGGACGGCGTGAGGGAAGGTGCGCCCCTGTCGCGGTGGTGTGGCGGGGGCGTGTGTTGGGAAAACGGATTTGAACGGATCACAACGGAGTTGAACGGAAGGGCCATCGTGCGGTTCGCCCCGATGCCTTCATAAAGAGTGGAATGACCGCGCCTTCGGCGCGACAGCCAAACCCGAGCCCGGAAGTCATCCCGACCGCAAGGCCCGTCACCACGCCATCCGTTTTCATCCGTTCTGATCCGTTGAATTCCGTTTTCCCCAAACAGGCCACCCCAGGCAGCCCCATTCGCCATCCTGCCACGGCAACCCCTGTGAGAAGCGGGCCTGACCGGCTATATCCTGGCCTCCCGCCCGACCACCCCGACGATCCCCCATGCCCGAGCTTCCTGAGGTTGAGACTGTCCGCCGCGGCCTGGCCATGCGGCTGGAGGGGAGGGTGTTGGCGCGGGTGCACCAGTACCGGCCGGATTTGCGCTTCCCCTGCCGCCGGACTTCGCCGCACGGCTGGCGGGGCGGCGGGTGCTGTCCCTGGGCCGGCGGGCCAAGTACATCCTGGCCCGCCTGGACGACGGCACGGTCTGGATGACCCACCTGGGCATGTCCGGCAGCATGGTCCTGCGCGAGGGCCCGCCCCCCGCCGCCCGGGCACCCCACGACCATCTGGTGTTCGAAACGGATGACGGCTGGACCGTCACCTACAACGACGTCCGCCGTTTCGGCTTCATGGATCTGTTCCCGGAGGCCGGGATCGAGTCCCACCCCATGCTGTCTTGCCTGGGCCCGGAGCCGCTGGGCAACGGCTTCAACGCCGCCGTCCTGACCGAGGCGCTGAAGGGCAAGCAGACCCCCATCAAGGCCGCCCTGCTGGACCAGCGGGTGGTGGCGGGCCTGGGCAACATCTATGTCTGCGAGGCCCTGTTCCGCGCCGGCATCTCCCCCACCCGCTTGGCCGACACGGTGGCCGGCAAGCGGGCAGAGCGGCTGGTCCCCGTGATCCGGGAGGTGCTGGCGGAGGCCATCGCCGCGGGCGGCAGCTCCTTGCGCGACTATGTCCAGTCGGACGGGGAGCTCGGCTACTTCCAGCACAGCTTCAAGGTCTATGGCCGCGAGGGCCAGCCCTGCGAGGGCTGCGACTGCGACCTGTCTCGCACCGGCGGCATCCAGCGCATCGTCCAGTCCGGCCGCTCCACTTTCTACTGCCCGCGGAAACAGGAGTAGGGGGACCGCCCCGGAGGCTGCGTGGGTACCACAAGTCCCGGGGTGTTGAAGCCTGCCCCAAATCACGCCTGGCCGCGCGGGGCCCCGGGGCAAATCCCCATCCCACACCCCAGCCTCCCGCCAGCCGCGACCCCTATGCCCTTGGAATCGGCCGGCCAGCGGTCTAGTGTCCCTGTCCCTTTTCCGGTGACAGCACGGGCGTTTCCCCATGACCCAGGCCCTCAACACCTTCCGCGGCGGCCCCGACGAGCACGGGCATTTCGGCATGTTCGGCGGCCGCTACGTGGCCGAGACGCTGATGCCGCTGATCCTGGAGCTGGAGGAGGCGTACGATGCCGCCAAGGCGGACCCGGAGTTCCACGCGGAGCTGCGCCACTACCTGACCCACTATGTGGGCCGGCCCAGCCCGCTGTACCTGGCGGAGCGGCTGACGGCGGAGCTGGGCGGGGCCAAGATCTATTTCAAGCGGGACGAGCTGAACCACACCGGCGCCCACAAGATCAACAACTGCATGGGCCAGATCCTGCTGGCCAAGCGGATGGGCAAGAAGCGCATCATCGCGGAGACGGGGGCCGGCCAGCACGGCGTCGCCACCGCCACCGTGGCCGCCCTGTTCGGCCTGCCCTGCACCATCTACATGGGCGAGGTGGACATCGAGCGCCAAGCCCCGAACGTCTTCCGCATGAAGCTGCTGGGGGCGGAGGTGAAGCCCGCCAAGTCCGGCTCCCGCACCCTGAAGGACGCCATGAACGAGGCGCTCCGCGACTGGGTGACCAACGTGGAGGACACCTTCTACATCATCGGCACCGTCGCCGGCCCGCACCCCTATCCCACCCTGGTGCGCGACTTCCAATGCGTGATCGGGGAGGAGGTGCGCCAGCAGATGCAGGAGGCGGAGGGCCGCCTGCCGGACCTGCTGGTGGCGGCCATCGGCGGGGGGTCCAACGCCATGGGCCTGTTCCACCCCTTCCTGGACGACCCCACGGTGAAGATGCTGGCGGTGGAGGCGGGCGGCCACGGGCTGGACGTGCCCAATGGCCACGCCGCCAGCCTGACCGGTGGCCGCCCGGGCGTGCTGCACGGCAACCGCACCTACCTGCTGCAGGACGATGACGGCCAGATCATTGAGGGGCACAGCATCTCCGCCGGCCTGGACTATCCCGGCATCGGGCCGGAGCATGCCTGGCTGAAGGATGTGGGCCGGGTGGAATACACCAGCGCCACGGACAAGGAGGCGCTGGAGGCCTTCCAACTCTGCGCCCGGACGGAGGGCATCCTGCCGGCGCTGGAGCCCAGCCACGCCTTGGCCGCGGTGCGCAAGGTGGCGCCGACCCTGCCGAAGGACACGCTGGTGGTGATGAATCTGTGCGGCCGGGGTGACAAGGACATCTTCACCGTGGCGAAGCACCTGGGCGTGCAGATGTGACCGGCCGGAAGGAAAGAAGAAGACCATGAGCACCCAGGATTCCGGCCGCATCGCCGCCCGCTTCGCCGCCCTGAAGGCGGAGGGCCGGGCCGGCCTCGTCACCTTCGTCATGGCCGGGGACCCGGACCACAACACCGCCCTCGCCATCCTGAAGGGCCTGCCCGGCGCGGGCGCGGACCTGGTGGAGCTGGGCATGCCCTTCACCGACCCCATGGCCGACGGCCCCGCCATCCAGGCCGCCGGGCTGCGGGCCTTGGGATCGGGTGCGCGGATGACCCGGACGCTGGAGCTGGTGCGTGCCTTCCGGGCGGGCGACCAGGCCACGCCGCTGGTCCTCATGGGCTATTACAACCCCATCTACAGCTATGGGGTGGAGCGCTTCCTGACCGACGCGCGGGAGGCCGGGGTGGACGGGCTGATCGTCGTGGACCTGCCGCCGGAGGAAGACCAGGAGCTGTGCCTGCCGGCCCTGGCCGCGGGCGTCAACTTCATCCGCCTGACGACGCCGACCACCGACGACAAGCGGCTGCCGGCCGTGCTCGCCAACACCTCGGGCTTCGTCTACTACGTCTCCATCACCGGCATCACCGGGGCCGGCAGCGCCACGGCGGAGGCGATTCAGGCCGCCGTGGACCGGCTGCGCCGCCACACCGACCTGCCCGTGGCCGTGGGCTTCGGCATCAACACGCCTGAGCAGGCCGCCGCCGTGTCCCGCATCGCCGATGCCGCCGTGGTGGGCAGCGCCATCGTCCGCCATGTGGAGCAGAACCTGGACGCATCAGGCCGCCCCACTGCCGCCCTGGTCCCCAGCGTGTTATCCTATGTCCGCGCCCTGGCCGACGGGGTGCGACAGGCGCGGGGTAGGGATGGCGTACCTCTACGACGACAGTGGGTTTCATGACGAGCTTCCGTCGCGGGAGCAGGTGGCCGCCCGCGTGGAACGCTGGAAGCAGCGCGTGGCCGACCTGTTCGACCGCATGGAATCCTGGATGCCGGAAGGCTTCGTGGCCGACCGGGACACCACCATCCCCATGTCGGAGCCGCTGATGCGGGAGGTGGGCGTGCCGACGCAGCGCTTGCCCATCCTGACCGTCACGACACCGGGCGGTCACGTTATCCGCATCGTGCCACGCTCGCTTTACACCCTTTATGCCAACAGCATGGTCTCGGTGGTCGGGTCGAAGCGGGCGGGCAGGATCGTTGATGCCGGCAGCGATGACGCGCCCGACTGGCGGGTCTACCTCCGGGACAGCCTGACGACGCGCACGCCGCTGACGCGGGAGGTCTTCGCCGATATCCTGGGTGCGTCGTGAAGTTCGCCGCCTTGGTGAAGCAAACTTACGAGGAAACCCACGACCATTTGGAGCAGGTCGCCCTGGATGACATGCTGTTCGGGCCGCCGGGCATGTCTCATCGGCCCTACGACCGGGTCAACGCCAACAACGCGGCGTACGCCATCCTGTACTTTGCCCAGTTCGAGGCCCTGGTGAACGAACTGGTCGAGCGGGCGATTCAGGGTGGGAAGACCAGCGGCGATGCCGCCATCCGGCGGGTCTGGGGCGTGATGGACGACCGGAACCGGCAGACGGTCACCAACATGCCATTCCTGGACAGGGTGGCGCTTTTGCTCGATAAGGGCGACGCCCTGTATGGGAAGGTGAAGGAATTGTACCAGCGACGGAACGCCATCGCCCATGGCAGCCGTTTGCTGGAAGAGATCGACGTGACGGAACTGGCGGTGACGCTCGACGGGATCGCCGCCCGCCTGCAAGGTGCCCCATGAACTGGCTTACCAACTTCGTCCGGCCCAAGATCCAGGCCCTCGTCTCCAAGAAGGAGGTGCCGGACAACCTCTGGCACAAGTGCCCGGGCTGCGGTGCGATGATCTTCCACCGTGACCTGGAAGAGAACCTGCATGTCTGCCAGCACTGCGGGCACCACATGCGGCTGGACCCGATGCGCCGCATCAAGATGCTGTTCGACGCAGGGTTCCAGACCATCGAGCTGCCCAAGGTCGTGGTGGACCCGCTGAAGTTCCGCGACCAGAAGCGCTACACGGACCGGCTGAAGGAAGCGCAGGCCAAGACCGGCCGGCAGGACGCCATCGTCGTGGCCCATGGCAAGATCAACGGCCACCAGGCCGTGGTCGCCGCCTTCGACTTCGGCTTCATGGGCGGCTCCATGGGCATGGCGGTGGGGGAGGGGCTGCTGGCCGCCGCCAAGCTGGCGGTGTTGCAGCAGGCGCCCCTGATCGCCATCCCGGCCTCCGGCGGTGCCCGCATGCAGGAGGCGATCCTGTCCCTGATGCAGATGCCCCGCACCACCATCGCCGTGGAGATGGTGAAGGAGGCGGGCCTGCCCTATCTCGTGCTGCTGACCGACCCCACCACCGGCGGGGTGACCGCCAGCTTCGCCATGCTGGGCGACATCCACTTGGCCGAGCCGGGGGCCGTGATCGGCTTCGCCGGCGCCCGCGTGATTGAGAACACCATCCGGGAAACCCTGCCGGAAGGCTTTCAACGGTCCGAGTACCTGCTGGACCACGGCATGGTGGACATGGTGGTGCACCGGAAGGAGCTGAAGGAAACGGTGGGCCGGCTGATCGACCTGCTGCGCCGCCCCGGCCCGGGGGCGGAGGTGGTGCGCCTGCCCTCCACCGAGGTGATCGACCGCCAGCCCCTGCGCCCCACCCCCGTCGTCGTGCCTGGCCGCCCGGCCGAATAGGATACGGGATGCTGCCAGGGACCCAGGCCGGCGACCGCCGGCCCGCGCCCCCATCCTTTGCGTGGGTTGGGGCGCGTAAGCCAAGCCGCCGGACGGCGGCGCCCGGCGTCTGAGGGGGCAAGCATAATGATCAAGGCCCGCGTCGTGCCCGCCTCCGCCCGGCTGGAAGCCGCGCTGGAGCGCATGCGGCTGCTCCACCCCAAGGTGATCGACCTGTCCCTGGGCCGGGTGGAGCGGCTGTTGGGCAAGCTGGGCAACCCGGAACGGCGCCTGCCGCCGGTGGTCCACGTGGCCGGCACCAACGGCAAGGGCAGCACCGTCGCCTTCCTGCGGGCCATGGCGGAGGCGGCGGGCCACCGGGTCCACGCCTATACCAGCCCGCACCTGGTGCGCTTCAACGAGCGCATCCGGTTGGCGGGCAGCTTGGTGGACGATGAGCGGCTGGCGGCCCTGCTGGAGGAGGTGGAGGCCGCCAACGGCGACGACCCCATCACCTTCTTCGAGGTGACCACCGCCGCCGCCTTCCTGGCCTTCGCGGAAGAACCCGCCGACCTGCTGCTGTTGGAGGTGGGGCTGGGCGGGCGGTTGGACGCCACCAACGTCATCGAGCGGCCCGCCGTCAGCCTGCTGACCCGGATCAGCATGGACCACATGCAGTTCCTCGGGAACACCATCGCCGAGATCGCCTGGGAGAAGGCGGGCATCCTGAAGCCCGGCGCCCCCGCCGTGGCCGGCCCCCAGTTCGACCCGGCGGTGACCCGTGTCTTCGCGGAGCGGGCGGAGGCCCTGGGCGTGACCTTGCAAGCCCATGGCCGGGATTGGACCGCCACGCCCACGCCGACGGGCTTCCGCTGGGACGGGCAGGGGCACTCGCTGGACCTGCCTGCCCCCGGCCTGCTGGGCGACCACCAGTTCGCAAATGCCGGCCTTGCCATCGCCGCGCTGGAGCATCTGCCGGTGCGGGTGGGGGAGGATGCCATCCGCGCCGGCCTGCGGTCGGTGTCCTGGCCGGCGCGGCTCCAGCGCCTGACCCGCGGTCCCCTGGCGGATGCGCTGCCGCCGGGGTGGGAGCTGTGGCTGGACGGCGGCCACAATGACAGCGCGGGGGAGGTGCTGGCCAAGCAGCTCGCCCGCTGGGCGGCGGACGGGCGGCCCCTGGACCTAGTCTTCGGCATGCTGGGCAGCAAGCAACCCCTGGACTTCCTGCGCCCCCTGGCCCCCTTCGCCCGCTCCTTGCGCGCCGTCGCCATACCGGGGGAGGCCAACGCCCTGCCGGCGGAACAGGCCGCCACCCTGGCTAGGGAAGCGGGGTTCGAGGCCGCGACGGCATCTGAAAGCGTGGACGCCGCCGTCTCCGCCATCGCGGCCGCAGGCGGTGCGCCGGGGCGGGTGCTGGTCTGCGGATCGCTGTACCTGGCCGGCACGGTGCTGCGGGACAACGGGTAAGCCCAGGGGCTGGCGGGACGCCGGCTCCCGCCCTACCTTACCCCCAACGATAAAAGGGGGCCGTTGATGATCCTGGCGTTCTGGTGCGTGCTCATCGTCGGGCTGCTGCCCTATCTCACCGCCGCGCCGGCCAAGGCGACCAAGAGCTACGACAACGCCGCCCCCCGCGACTGGGCGGCGCGGCAGAGCGGGTTCCGGGCCCGCGCCCTGGCAGCCCATGCCAACGGGTTCGAGGCATTCCCCCTGTTCGCCGTCGCCGTGCTGGTGGCCTTCGTCAATGGCGCGCCGCACGATGCCATCGACAGCCTGGCCGTGGTCTTCGTCGCCCTGCGGCTGCTCTACATCGCCTGCTACTACGCCGGTTGGGCGCTGGTGCGGTCCATCGTCTGGATCGCCGCCCTGGGTGTCGCCATCGCCATCTTCTGCCTGCCCGTCTTGTTCGGCTGAGCCGCCCCCTCGCCAAGCGGCCGGGCCTGGGGTAATGTTGGATTAAAGCACGAACGTTCGGGCGAGGAACGGCCATGGATGGTGGCACGGCACAGGTGGGTGAGCAGGATGTCACCCTGGCCACGGCGGATGGGCGCACCCTGGCCGCCACCCGCTTCACGCCCGCACGGGTGGGGCGCCCACCGGTCCTGATCGCCCCGGCGACGGCGGTCCGGCGGGGCTACTACGCCCGATTCGCCCGGTTCCTGGCGGGGCTGGGGCATCCCGTGCTGACCCTGGATTATCGCGGCGTCGGCGGTTCGCTCCAGGGCCCCGTCCGGCGCTATCGGGCGCGGATGCAGGATTGGGGCCGCCAGGACCTGGACGCGGCCCTGCGCCATGTCGCCGAGTGGCAGCCGGGACAGGCGCCGCTGGTGGTGGCGCACAGCGTCGGCGGGCAGGTGCTGCCCCTGGCCGAGTCGGCCCACACCGTGGCCGGGCTCTACCTCGTCGCCTCACAGAGCGGGGCGCCGCGGCACTGGAAGGGGCTGGACAAGGCCAAGCTGGCCGCCTTCTGGTACGGGTTGGTGCCGGTGCTGACCCGCCTGCACGGCCACCTGCCCGGCTATGCCATGGGCAGCGAGCCCCTGCCCCTGGGCATCGCCCGGGAATGGGCCCGCTGGGGCCGCCACCCCGATTACATCCTGGGCCACCTGCCGGAACTGCGGGACCGGTTCAAGGCCCTGTCGTTCCCCATCCGGCAGGTCAGCTTCAGCGACGATTTCTATTGCCCCGAGCCGGCGGCGGCGGAGCTGCTGTCCTGGTACGGGGGCACGGCGAAGACACACCGCCATCTGCGCCCGGCCGACATCGGCGCCAAGGCAATCGGCCATTTCGGTTATTTCCGTGACCGCTTCGCCGCCGCCCTTTGGCAGGACGCGGCGGACTGGCTGGCGGCACCCCGGTAGCCGCGCGTTGACAGCGGGGGGCCGGGTCCCCACTGTCGGGCCATGGTCCAGACCATCCATGCCACCTGTGTCAGCCTGTCCGGCGCCGGGGTCCTGTTGCGGGGGCCGTCCGGCTGCGGCAAGTCCGACCTCGCCCTGCGCCTGATCGACGCCGGTGCCCTGCTGGTGGCGGACGACCGCGTCGCCATCGAGCTGGTGGGCGGCGTGCCCTGGGGGCCTGCCCGCCGGCCCTGGCCGGCCTGCTGGAGGTGCGGGGGGTGGGCATCCTGCCCGTGCCCTGGGTGGGGGCGGCCCCCTTGGCCCTGGTGGTGGACCTGGTCCCGCCGGGGGAGGTGGAGCGCCTGCCCGGGCCGGCGACGGCCGACGTGGCGGGAATTTCCCTTCCGTCCCTGCGGCTTGCCCCGTTCGAGGCGTCCGCGCCCGCCAAGCTTCGCCTTGCCCTGGGGGCGCGGCTGGCACACATTCCAGGGGTCCCGGCGGACCCGCCGCCGGACGTCCGGCAAGGCAGCCCGTCGACATGAGCCCCCTTGGCACCGACCTCACCCCCACCGACCAGGGCGCAGCACCGCTGCCCGTGGTGGTGGTCACCGGCCTGTCCGGGGCCGGCCTGTCCACGGCGCTGAAGTCCCTGGAGGATCTGGGCTACGAGGCGGTGGACAACCTCCGCCTCTCCCTGTTCCGGGCCCTGCTGACCCAGGCCCATGACCGGCCCCTGGTGGTGGGCATCGACAGCCGTACCCGGGATTTCGACCCGCCCGCCCTGGCCGCCGCCATCGAGGAGATGCGCGGGCGTCCGGAGCTGAAGGTGCGCCTGCTGTTCATGGATGCCTCCGACGAGGTGCTGCAGCGGCGCTACACGGAGACCCGCCGTCCCCACCCGCTGGGGCTGGACCGGCCGGTGCTGGACGGGGTGGCGCGGGAACGCAGCCTGCTCCAGCCGCTGAAGGACACGGCGGACGAGGTGATGGACACCTCGGACCTGTCCATCCATGACGCCCGGCGGCACCTGGCCGGGGCGTTCGGGCTGGAGGTGACGCCGCGGCTGCAGGTCTTCGTCACCAGCTTCTCCTACCGCCACGGCGTCCCGCGTGAGGCGGACCTGGTGTTCGACGTGCGCTTCCTGGAGAACCCGCACTATGTGCCGGAACTGCGGCCCCTGACCGGGCTGGACCGGCCGGTGCAGGATTACATCCGCCAGGACCCGGACTATGCCGGCTTCTTCGAGCGGCTGACCGCCCTGCTCGGCCCCCTGCTGCCCCGCTATGTGCGGGAGGGCAAGCACTACCTGACCATCGCCATCGGCTGCACCGGCGGGAAGCACCGGTCGGTTTTCCTCACGCATGGGCTTGCCACGTGGCTGGCGGAAAGGGGATACAAGGTGGTAGAGGCACACCGTGAACTCGACCGGAAAGGGATGGCCCGACCGGCCGGGGCACGGGACGGCGGCCAGCCGGGCGATGCGCCCGGGGGCGGCCTCGTCGGGGAGACGCCTGGGGAACGCAGATGATCGGTTTGGTCCTTGTCACCCATGGCCGCCTGGCCGAGGAATTCATCGCCGCCCTCCAGCATGTGGTGGGGGAGACGCCGCAGGTCGCTGCCGTCTGCATCGGCCCGGAGGACGACATGGAACGCCGCCGGGAGGAAATCCTGGCCCGCGTCGCCGAATGCGACAGCGGCAAGGGCGTGGTGGTCCTGACCGACATGTTCGGCGGCACGCCCTCGAACCTGGCCATCTCCATCATGGACCGGGCGAAGGTGGAGGTGATCGCCGGCGTCAACCTGCCCATGCTGATCAAGCTCCAGGCGGTGCGCCGGACCGAATCGTTGAAGGACAGTGTGCTGGCCGCGCAGGAGGCCGGGCGGAAATACATCAACATCGCGTCCTCCCTGCTGGCGGACGGTTGAGCATGCCGGACATGACCCAGGAACTCGCCGGCGCGGCGCCGCTGACCGCCACCGTCACCATCGTCAACCGCCGCGGCCTGCACGCCCGTGCCGCCGCCAAGTTCGTCCGCACCGTGGGCGAGTACCAGGCGGAGGTGGAGGTGGTCCGCGGGGAAACCGCCGTGAACGGGGAAAGCATCATGGGCCTGATGATGCTGGCCGCCGGCATCGGCAGCAGCATCACCCTGACGGCCAGCGGCCCCCAGGCGACGGAGGTCATGGCGGCCCTGGTGGCCCTGGTCCAGGGCAAGTTCGGCGAGGAAGACTAGGGGTCGGGCCATGGAGCGCTCGGAGCACGATCCCGCCCCGCCGCCGCCCGCCTCGTCCGGGATCGCGCCGGGACGGGAGCGGGTGTTGCGCGGCCTGCCCGTCTCCCCCGGCATCGCCATCGGCCCTGCCCATGTGGTGGATGCGGGTGCCGTGCAGGTGCCGGAATACACGGTGGCCGACACCGCCCTGGACGCGGAGGTGGCCCGCTTCCACCTGGCGGTGGAAAAGGCCCGGCGGCAGATCCGCAAGCTGAAGACCAAGGCTTCCAGCCTGCCGGAATCGGCGGCGGAGGACGTGGACATCCTGCTGGAGGCGCACCTGGCCATGCTCTCCGGCTCCCGCCTGATCCGCGGGGTGGAGCGGCGCATCCAGGGGGAGCGGCTGAACGCCGAGGCCGCCGTGCAGGCGGAGATCACCTGCATCGCCCAGAGCTTCGCCGGCATGGACGACGCCTATCTGGCCGCCCGCGTCACCGACGTGCGGGAGGTGGGGCGGCGTCTGGTGCGCAACCTGATGGACGCGCCCTACCAGGCCTTCTCCCGCCTGCCGCCGGGGGTGGTGATCCTGGCGGAGGAGCTGTCGCCCGCCGACACGGCCCTGATGGACCCGCGGCTGATCGGCGGCTTCGCCACCGTGCTGGGCGGGGCGGAGGGGCATACGGCCATCATGGCCCGTGCCCTGGGCCTGCCCGCCGTGCTGGGGGCCGCGGGGCTGCTCCAGGGCGTGCAGCCCGGCGACATGGTGGTGGTGGACGGGCTGACCGGCCGGGTCCACCTGAACCCGCCCCCCATGGTGCTGGCCGCCTACCGCCACCGGCTGGACACCTGGCGGGCGGAGCGGGAGCAGCTCAAGGCCCTGCGCCGGGTGCCCGCCGTCACCCGCGACGGCACCAACGTGACGCTCCAGGCCAACCTGGAACTGCCGCGGGAGCTGGAGGCGGCGCTGGAGGCCGGGGCCGCCGGCGTGGGCCTGCTGCGGACCGAGTTCCTCTACATGAACCGGGACGATTTGCCGGGGGAGGAGGAGCAGTACGCCATCCTGCGCGACCTGATCCAGCAGATGGGCGGCAAGCCCCTGACCGCCCGCACCATGGACATCGGCGGGGAGAAGCTGGCCACGGCGCTGAGCAAGCATTTCGCCGAGCCGGCCAACCCGGCCCTCGGCCTGCGCGCCATCCGGCTGGGGCTGAAGGAGCCCAAGCTGATGGAGGTCCAGCTCGCCGCCATGCTGCGGGCCGGGGCGCACGGGCCCATCCGCATCCTGGTGCCCATGATCTCCAGCATCGCGGAGATGAAGGCCGTGCGGGAGATGATGGGCATCGTCGCCCGCCGCCTGACCCGCCGCGGCATCGCCATCGCCGACCCGCTGCCGCCCCTGGGCGCCATGATCGAGGTGCCGGGGGCCGCCCTGTCCGCCGACAGCCTGGCCCATGCCTGCGATTTCTTCGCCATCGGCACCAACGACCTGATCCAGTACACCCTGGCCATCGACCGGGGTGACGAGCAGGTGGCCCACCTCTACGACCCGCTGCACCCGGCGGTGCTGCGGCTGGTGCAGTTCACGGTGCAGGCCGCCGCGCGCCGCGGCATCCCCGTCTCCATCTGCGGGGAGATGGCGGGCGACCCCCGCTATGCCGCCCTGCTGCTGGGCCTGGGCGTGCGCGACCTGTCCATGGCCCCGGGCAACCTGCCCCTGGTCAAGCGCCGCGTCCGCGCCCTGGACCTGGTGGAGGCCACCCGCCGGGCCGAGACCATCATGGAACAGAGCGACAGCGGCCGCATCGCCGCCTTGCTGGACGACTTCAACGAGGCGGCGGGGTAGGGGCGGTCACGCCCTGACCTGCCGCCCGCCGTAAAACACGCCCTGGACCAGGACCAGGTCACCCTCGAGGGTGAAGGAGATCGAGACTCGGCGTTCAAAGCCGACGACCCGAAGCCCCGGGACAATGTCATCCCTCCTGATACCCCTGTCCGGAAAGGTCGCCAGGGATTGGCAGAACCCGATGATGCGGCCGACATAACCGTCCGCTATCGCCTCACCGGACCGTGTCGCGATGTAGCGGTGCAGGTTGTCCAGGTGCCGCTCGGCCGTCGGGGTGAAGGCGACGCGCACGGCTACCGGCCGGCAGTGCCCGCGTCGCGACGGGCCTTGATCCGGGCCAGGACCTGATCCGCCGGTATGATGTTGTCGGGGTCGGAGCGGTAAGCCTCATAGCCCGGGACCACTTCCTCCCGCAGCCAGCGCTCCAGGGAGTCCTCCTGCTCCAGCAGGGCCCGGACGCCTTCGACCACCACGTCGTTCGCGGACGCGTAGCCACCGGACCGGACCTTCTGTTCCAAAAGGTCGGCCAAGTCGGTCGGCAAGGTGACGTTGATCTGGCGGGTCGCAGCCATGGCGGGCCCCTGGTCCATTCACGGTGGTCCCGGGGATGCTAACAGAGCCGGGGGCCGTCCGCCTATAGGCCGGTTCGGTCCAGGCGCCCCGCCACCACCGCCCCCGGCCTCAGTCCTGGGCGAGGCGGATGATCACGTCCACCCGGGCCACCTTGGTGCCCGGCGGGGCGTCCGGCAAGGCGGCGACGGCCACGGCGGGGATGTCCTGCAGCCGGCCCTCGCCCTCGAAGAAGAAATGGTGGTGGTCGTTGGTGTTGGTGTCGAAATAGGACTTGCCCGCCTCCACCACAACCTCGCGCAGCAAGCCCGCCTCGGTGAACTGGTTCAGCGTGTTGTAGACGGTGGCCAGGGACACCTCCAGCCGGGCCGCCACCGCCTCCCCGTGCAGCTGCTCCGCCGTGACGTGGCGGTCACCGCCGTCGAACAGCAGCCGGCCAAGGCCCAGGCGCTGGCGGGTAGGGCGCAGGCCGGCCTGGGCCAGGCGGTCCAGGACGGGCTTGAAGGGGCGGGGGCTGGTGCTCATGGCCTTGATATGGGCGGGAGGGGCCGGCAGACACATGACTATTTGGAATCGTTCCAGGCCCCTTGGCAAGAGCCTGTCGACAAACAATTCACTAATATAACGGAACCTTTCGTATTCCCTCGAAAGCCGGGCGCCGGCAGGTGCCCGCGGTCGCCGGCCATAGTGCCTAGGGAAAGGCCGGCGGCATCAAGCCGTGCCTTCCTCGTCCGGCTCGTCGTCGTCCTCCACCTCCTCGGCCCCGGGGCCGAGGGCGGCGTTGCGGATCTCGGTCTCCAGCATGGCCAGGGTGGCGCGTTCCAGGTCGCTGCCGCCGCGGTCCCGGGGCATGGCCAGGCTGAACAGGGCCAGTGTCGTCTGCCCGTCGGCGGCGGAGCCGCGGAGCCACAGGTGGAAGTACAGCTTCTCCCCGTCCTCCTCCCCCTCGGTGCTGAAGCGGGCCAGCACCTCCCCCTCGCGCAGGAACTCAAGGCTGCCCTTGCCCACGCGGCCGTCGGGGCCGTCGGCGAACTGCTCGGCCGTTTGGCGCAGCACCATCTGGGCCAGCGCCTCCCCGCCCTCCGCCGTGTGGGGGAAGGCGTGCACGGCCACCCGCAGGGTGCCGGTGTCGGCCTCCTCCCGGAAGAAGACGGATAGCTCCCCCTCCATCTCCACCTGCCAGTCCCAGGGCAGGCGGAAGCGCACATTCTCCCCGTGCGCCACGTTGCGCATGGTCACGGGGGTCACCGGCACCGGGGCGGTGGGGTCATGGAACTCCACCCGCGCCGCCTCCTCCCCCAGCCGGTCGATCAGCTCCTCCAGGTCGGGGGCGGCGGCGCTGGTCTCCGGCACCAGCAGCTGCACGGTCACCACCCGCACCGTGTCGGGCGGCTGGAAGTCGGCCACCTTCCAGACGAAGATCTGCCGGTCCGGCGGCTGGGTCACGGCATAGGCGATCCAGCGGCGGTCATCCTCCGCGTCCTCCGACGGGGCGATGCCGTGGGGCAGCACGTTCTCCCGGTCCAGGTACTGGATGGCCTCCTCCGCCTTCACCCCATAGGGATTGCGGTAGGTGGTGATGGAGACCAGCAGGTCCACCGGGTTCGGCCCCGGCGACTGGAAAGCCAGGCCGCCGTCGTCCCGTGACAGCCGACGCCAGCCGCTGGGCAGCTTCAGGCTGGCCGCGCCGCCCCGGAGGGCGACCGGGCTCCACTCCGCTGCCGGGTCGTCGTTGGTTGCCTCATCCCACATGCGACCGAATCTAGGCACGCGGCGGGCCTGAGTCCATGTCCCCGTGTGGGGCGGGGGCGTTTTGCCCGATGGGTGTGGGGTCAAAGCCCCGACAGGGCGGCCCCCACCTCGGACGGGACCACCGCGCCCACCAGCTCCAGCCCCGGCACGGCGACGGAGACCAGCCGGCCGGCGGCCGCCCCGGCGCCCACGGACTGGGCATAGTCGGTCACTTCCCGCAGGCTGGGCAGCAGGTCAACGGCACCGTTGCCATAGACCAGCACCGGCACCACCGTGGCGCCCGGCCGGGCCTGCTCCGCCAGGGCCGCCGCCGCCAGCAGGGCCCGCCAGCAAGGGGTGCGGGCAGCCTGGGCCTCCTGGTCGTCGCTGCGCAGCTCCGCCCCGCCGCGGCCCAGCACCCAGCTCCGGCCGCAAAGGTCCTCCACCGCCACCAGCACGGTCACCGGGCCGGTACGCCCTGCACCCGTGGCCACCGCCACCAGGCCGGACCCCTTCGCCACCTGCGGCGGCCGGACCACATGGTCCAGCCGGGTGGCCAGCACGGCCAGCACCTCCTCCACCGCCCGGGACAGGGCCTCCGCGCCCGTGGGCTGGGACAGCCGGGACCAGGCGCCGAACACCAGGCCCGCAAGGGCCGCCGCCTCCCCCGCCGCGGACGGGGGCAGGGGCTTGGGGGCCTGCTCCAGGGCGTCCACCCGCCGCGCCAGGGCGGCCAGGGCCGCGTCGGCCGCCGGGACGCCCACCGGGGCGCCCTCACCGGCGCCGCCCTGCTCCTTGACGGCGCCGCGCAGGTCGCGGATGTCCAGTTGCATGCCGCGCACGGCAGAGACCACGCGCAGGATGCTCTCATGCACCTGGTCGATGACCTTGTCGAACTGGTCGCTGCCCACGAAGCCGCCGGTGGGCACCGGCAGGTTGGGCATGTCGCCCTGGGCCACCGACTGGCGCGCCACGGCGATCCAGGATTCCAGCCCGGCCACGCGGTTGGTCAGCTCCCCCACGCCTTTGGCGACCCGGTCCAGCTCCTCCGGGTAGCGGGTGACCTGCTGGCTGACCACGCCGGTCAGGTGGGCCAGCCGCTCCCGCAGCTCCTGGATGCTCTGCCCCAGGGCGTTGATCTTCATGGTCTCCGGCAACTGGACCACGGCGTTGTGCATGGTCGCCAGGTCGGCCCGGAAGTCCCGCAGCCGGGTGCCCACATGCAGCGCCAGGTCGCGGACGATGGTCTCCGCATAGTCGAAGGGGTCCACCGTCTCCTGCACCTCCCCGGTCAGGGGGGCGGGGCCGGCCAGGGCCGTCTGGCGCTTTTCCGCCGGCAGGGTCTCCGCCTCGGGCTCGCGGGGTCGGCGGTGGTCATGGGGCGGCCTCGTTGGCGGAAAGGTGGTCGGACAGGCTGTCCATCAGCCTGGCGCGCCGCGCCTCGGCGGCGCCGCGATCCAGGCGGGGCAGTCCGGGCGCCGGCTCCGCCGGCTTGGGCGGGGCGGTCACGGGGGGCACGGGCGGTGCCGCGGCCAGGGCGGCAGCCGGGTCGGCCCCGGTGTCGGCCAGGGAAGCCAGGGGCGGCACGATGGGCGCTGCCGCCGGCTCCGGCCTGGGGGCCGTGAGGGGGGCCGTGAGGGGGGCAGGGGCGGGGGCCGCGGGCCGGGCCATCGACGGGGCCACCGGGGGCCGGCCGGGCACCAGGACCGGGGCCTTCGACGGGGCCGGTGCCTCCGCCCGGGGCGGGGCGGCGGGGATCGGGGGCAGGGGCTGGGGGGCCGCGGGATAGGGCATGGCCAGGGTCGGGCCCGGCCCGGCCAGATCCGCCAGCAACCGGCGCAACGGGGCCGCCTTCGGCCCGCGCGCCGTCTCCGCCCGTGCCAGGCAGCGTTGCAGCAGCGTGGGCTCCGCGCTCAGTTGCAGGAAGCTGGTCTGGTCGGCGGACAGCCCCTCCAGCCGGAAGGCCAGATCGTCCCCCGGCTCCTGCCCGTCGGCGAAGCGGCGCATGGCCTCGATGGTGGCCGTGACCACGGCCGCGTCCCGCACCGCGCGGGAGGAAAAGACCTTGGCCGTGCCCGCCGGCTCCCCGCCGGTGGGTGTCGGTTCGGGCAGGGTGGGGGGCGTGGATTGCGCGCGGGGCGCCTCCCGGGGTGGGTTGCCGCCGATCAGCTTGAACAGCTTGCCGAACATGCCGGCCTCACCCGGCCCGGCGGGCGGGCTGGATGCCCCGGCCGGACGGAGCCCTAAGGCATGCGGTGGTCGCCGGCGTCTGCATCAATACCCTTACCCCAGTCGAGAGACATCTTTCGGCTATCGTTACCACGCATGGGCGCGACCATGCAATTTCGACCCCGGCCCGAAACCTGCCGCCCTTGTGACCTTTGCGCCGATGGCTCCTGCCCTGCGCGCCCAGGTGGAACTGGCGGGCACGATCGAACGGGGTAAGGCTAAGGGCTTGTTAACATCTGTGGCCGCAAGGTCGTCGGGTGTGGCGCGGGGACGGCACGGAGCAGGCGGGTTCACGGCGGATGGCGCCCGATCATCTTTCCTTTGCCGGGGATCTGGACGCCGTGCAGCAGGCCTCGGCCGTGCAGCCCCATGGCTGGGTCCTTCTGCTGCATCCGGAAACGCGCTGCCTGGTCCAGGCCGGCGCCAACCTGCCGGATTTGGCCGGCCGCCCCTTGCAGGCCCTGCTGGGCCGCCCCCTGGCCGAGGTGCTGGGGGAAGCCGGGGCCGCGGCCCTGGAACGCGCTACCGAGTCGGCACCCGCCGACGGCTTCGGCCCCGTCCCGTTCCGGGGCGGCGCCGGCGGCGACCGGCCCCTGTGCCTGCACGGCCATTGGACGGCCGCGGGGTTGTTGCTGGAGGTGGAGCCGGCGGACGACGGGGCGGAGGCGCAGGACTTCCTGGCGGGCTTCGGCGCCGCCATCCGCCGTTACCGGGCCGCCCCCGACATCGTGACCCTGGCCCGGACCCTGGCCCGTGACCTGCGGCGGCTGACCGGCTTCGACCGCACCTTGGTGGCCCGCATCACGGACGGGTCCAGCCTGCTGCTGGCCGCCGATGGCCATGGCGCCCCGCCCCCCGGCACCCGGCAGCCGGTCCCGGAGGTGACGCGCATCCTGCTGGAGCTGAACCGCGTGCGGCTGGTGGTCGACCTGGCCGCCCCGGCGGTGGCCCTGGAACCGCCGGTGAACCCCCTGACCGGCCGGCCCACGGACCTGTCCCGCGCGGCCCTGCGCCAGCCTGCGCCCACCCTGGCCCGCCATGCGGGGCCGGGCATGCGCTGCGTGCTGACCGTGTCGCTGATGCGCAACGGCCAGCTCTGGGGGTGGTCTGGTGCGAGTCCGGCCGCCCCCGCCACCTCGCCCCCAGCCTGCGGTCCCTGTGCGAGGGCCTGGGGGAGATCGCCGCCGCCCAGGTGGCGGCGCTGGAGGACCGGGAACAGGCGGCCCGGCGGGTCGCAACCGCCGATGCCCTGGCCCGCATCGCCGCGGACCTGCGGGGCACGGACGACCTGGCCGGGGTGCTGGCCGCCCGGCGGGCGGAGTTGCTGGCCCTGTTCCAGCCCGACGGCATGCTGGTCAGCATCGACGGGGGCCTGCACCGGCACGGCTTCATGCCCCGGCCACCCGCTGGCTGCCCCTGCTGGACCATGCCCGGCCCCAGGACCGGGACGGGGTCAGCCAGGGCTGCGACGGCACCCTGGCCGCCCTGCGGGTCGAGGTCTCGGCCGGCGGCTCCGTCGTCCTGGTCCGCCGCGGCGGCCAGCCCTGGAGCGAGGCGGAGCTGGAATCGGCCCACGCCCTGCACCGGCTGCTGGCGGAGCGCCATGCCGGCCTGTACCGGGCCAAGGCGGAGCAGGCCCTGTTCCGGCTGGCCAACTTCGACCCGGTCACGGACCTGCCCAACCGCGCTGCCCTGCTGGCAGAGGCGCAACGGAGCCTGCTGGCGGGCCATCCCACGGCCGTGCTGGTGGTCGGGCTGGACCGGTTCCGCGCCCTGAAGGGCACGCTGGGCGAGGCGATGGCCGACCAGCTCCTGGCGGGGGTGGGACAACGCCTGGCCGGATGCGTGCAGCCCGGCGACCGGCTGGCCCGCGTCGATACCGGCGCCTTCGCCGTGCTGCTGTCCGGCGACCGCGCCAGCCCCGGCCCGGGCGGCGGGGCCGACACCCTGGTCCAGGCCGTGCGCGAGGGGCTGCGGGCGCCCTTCCCCCTGGGCGGGCGGGAGATCTATGTCACCGCCAGCCTGGGCCTGGTCCCCGCGGCGGCGGGGCAGGGGGACGCGGCAGGCCTGCTGCGGGACGCGGAGATCGCGGCCGCGGAGGCGGAGGCCGGCGGCGGCGGCTCCCGCGCCTTCGACGCCGCCATGCGCGACCGGCTGACCGAGCGGTACGAGCTGTACGACCGGCTGCGCCACGGCATCTATTTCGGCGACGCCGTCCGCCCCGTCTTCCAGCCCATCGTGAACCTGGAGGACGGCCAGCTCGTGGGGTTCGAGGCCCTGGCCCGTTGGACGGACGCGGAGAAGGGGGCCGTCCCGCCCACCAGCTTCATCCCCGTGGCGGAGGAAACCGGGCTGGTCGTGCCCCTGGGCAACCAGATTCTGCTCCAGGCCTGCCGCCAAGTGGTCCGCTGGAATCGGGGCCGGCAGGGCAAGCCGCTGTTCGTCTCCGTCAACCTGTCGCCCTACCAGCTCGACCCCGACCGGCTGGACCTGGTGCGTTGGGTGTCCGGCGTGCTGGCCCTCACCGGGGCGGACCCGTCCTGGCTGCGGCTGGAACTGACGGAAAGCGGCCTGGTCACCCACGCCGGCACGGCCATCGAGGTGTTGCAGAATCTGCGGGACCTGGGGGTGGGCTTGGCCATCGACGATTTCGGCACCGGCTATTCGTCCCTGGCTTACCTTCAGCGCCTGCCCATCGACGGCATCAAGATCGACCGCAGCTTCGTCGCCAACCTGGATGACGGGGCCAAGGGGCTGGCGCTGGTCCGCACCATCGTCCAACTCGCCCGCACCATGGGGCTGGGGGTGGTGGCGGAGGGGGTGGAGACGGGTCGCCACCTGGAGGTCCTGCGCGCCCTGGGCTGTGGCCGCGGCCAGGGCTACCTGTTCGCCCGCCCGCTTGAAACGGCCGACGCCGCCCGGCTGGTCCAGGGCG
Source organism: Aerophototrophica crusticola (assembly GCF_012913305.1). Lineage (NCBI taxonomy): Bacteria > Pseudomonadati > Pseudomonadota > Alphaproteobacteria > Rhodospirillales > Rhodospirillaceae > Aerophototrophica > Aerophototrophica crusticola. The sequence continues at coordinate 3,591,078 of NZ_CP051775.1, forward strand.
GTGCCGCCTGGGACGGCAAGGCCTGGGGGTAAGGGCCGTCTCCCGCAACGGGACACAGGCCCCAGCAATCGATGGGGTTTAAGGCCCTGGCCTGTTTCCAGGCAGTGGCCAGGCGCCCCACATGGGCCGTCACGCCGCCGCCAGCACCCGCTCCGCCTCGGCCAGGCTGGCGCCCAGGGTGCGGCCCAGTTCCGGCAGGTGTGCGTGGCGCTCCAGCAGGGCCGCGGCCTCCCGCAGCAGGGTGCGGGCGCGGGCGTGGCAGCCCACCGCCAGTTCCAGCCGCAGCAACCGCGCCGTGGCGGCGGCCAGGGGAAGCAGCACGGCGACGCCCGCCCCGGACCACCCCGCCAGGTCACGCAGGGCCCCATGCAGGGCCTGGGTCGCGGGCAGGTCACGCCCGTCGGCATAGGCTTCCAGCAGCAACAGCCCGCCGGCGGCCAGCAGGACCTGCAGTTCCCGGTGCCCGGGGAAGGCATGGGCGAAATGGGCCAGGGTCTCCACCAGCTGGTGGGCCGTCTCCAGCCCCTCGCCCGTGCCCAGGTCGGCATAGGCCCGGGCCAGGGCGTGGCAACATTCCGCCGCGCACTGCCGGGAGAAGGCCTCATCCTCATACAGCCCGGCCAGGGCCACCATCTCCCGCGCCAGGGACAGGGCATCGTCGCGGTAGCCCTCTTCCAGCAGCGCCTGGACATAGGCGCGCATGGCCTGCACCTTGCCCCGCCGCAGCCCCGCATCCAGCTTCAGCGGGTCGGCGATGGCGGCCGCCCGTTCATAATCGGCGCGGGCATGGGCAAGGCGGACCGGTTCCCGACGAAGGGGCATGCGCGACATGGTGGGCCTCCCGGTGTCAATGGGTGCCATCGGATGGTCAAATGGACGCAGGGGGTAAGATGTCCAGCCACATCACCCAAACAAGGGACGGTGCCCGAACGCTGCTCGGCCTTTCGCATGGCTGTCCGCAGGTCGGTCGCCCCTGCCCAAGACGCTTGCCCTAGGCTATGGTGCCCCCGCCATGACAGACGACACCCTCCTCCCGCCCCCGCCCGAGCCGCCGCCGCCCTGCGCCACCTGCGGCAAGCCCCCCGACCTCTGCCTCTGTGCCGAGCTGGTGCCCCTGCGCGTCCGCCGGGGCCTGCTGGTGCTCCAGCACCCCCAGGAACAGGACGTGGAGCTGGGCACCGCCCGCCTGCTGACCGGGCAGGTGGAAGGTGCCGTCCTGCGCGTGGGCCTGTCCTGGCCCAACCTGGCCAAGGCGCTGGGCCGGCCCCAGGCGGACAACCGCCGTTGGGGCGTGCTGCACATGGGCAGCAAGGAAGACGTGGCGAAGGTGCCTCGCGGCGGCATCGCCGTGATGGGCAAGTCCGGCATCCTGCCGGAAAACGACCTGGTGCTGGCCGACCTGGAAGGCATCGTGCTGATCGACGGCACCTGGGCCCAGGCCAAGACCCTGTGGTGGCGGAATCCCTGGCTGCTGAAGCTGCGCCGCGTGGTCATCCACCCGGACTTCCGCTCCGCCTACGGCAACGTGCGGAAAGAGCCGCGCAAGGAAAGCGTCTCCACCCTTGAGGCCGGCGCCTTCGCCCTGGCCAAGCTGGAGAACCGGCCGGAGCTGCAGGCCCAGCTCACCAAGCCGTTCGACACCCTGCTGGACCGCTGGAAGAAACGCCGCGGGCCGAGGCGGCCGGTGAAGCTGGCGGCGGAAGTGCCCAACGACTGAGCGGGTTCCATTTGACACGGACGACACGGACCCGACTTCGTCGGACACGGACCCGACTTCGTCGGACACGGACAAGCACGGACGCAGGTTAGCTGCCGGTAGTGTCGGGCTCGGGCCGTCGCACAATTCTTGCCTGCCCTGCTTTCGCAAGGGAGGCGGTTTTGCTTGTCATCAGCCTCAGTGCTTCAGCCAAGCACCTTTGGGATCGTCTCCCGTTCGTGCTTGTCCGTGTTGCCGACGCAGTCGGCGTCCGTGTCGTCCGTGTTGTCTGGTGACCCGGCCCGGCGGGGGAGCACCCCTCACCCATACGCACGCCGGCGCAGGTCCTCCGCGATGTCCTTGTCCACGATCTCCTTGCCGATGGGGGCCAGGGACAGGCCGGCGAACTTGAAGTGCTGGAAGCCGAAGGGGATGCCGATGATGGTCAGGCAGAATCCGATGCCGACCACCAGGTGCAGCAGGGCCAGCCACCAGCCCGCCAGCACGAACCAGATGATGTTGCCGACCGTGCCCAGGGGCCCGGTGCCGATGTCCTCCCGCCCCGTCAGCAGGGTGCGGTCCACGGCGGTGCGGCCCACGGGCCACAGGGTGAACAGGGCGATGGTCAGGGCCGACCGGGCCCAGGGGATGCCGACGATGGTGATGACCATGACCACGGCCGCCAGCAGCCAGCCCAGCGCCGCTGCCCAGCCGAACAGGAACAGCCATAACAGGTTCAACAGCAGGGCCAGCATCCGCACGCTCCCATAAGCCTCGGGTCACCCCGCAAGGCTGGGCCATCGGGCCGGGGATGTCCATGCCATTGGGCGCGCGGCGTGCGGGGCCATTCCCGGGACCACGGGCATCAGGCCGCCATCGCCCCCACCACCCGCCCCAGGCCCGGCTTGGGGCGCAGCAGGCGGACCCAGGTGGGCTGGGCGCGATACCACTCCGCCCCCTCGCGCAACGCCTCCGCCCCTTCCGCCGTCAAGGCGTAGCGGCGGCCATGCGGGTCCACCGGGGCGATCCAGCCGTGGCGCAGCAGGTCGTCGAAGACGTGCACCACGTTGGGCACGCCGTGCAGGTGGTAGGCCAGCGCCGTCTCCCCGCCCTTGGTCAGCAGGCGCCCCTCGGCCAGGGACATCAGGGCGTCGAGCCAAACGAAGCGCGGGTTCATGGTCGGTCTCCAAGGTCAACCAGGCGGGAGAGCCCTTGAACCGCAAGCGGCCGTGCCCGGTTCCCGGGGCGGCCCACGGCAGGGGGCACAGAACCATGCTGCGTTGCAGCAAAACCCTCAACCCCTTCTGGGCGCTTCCGTCGCAGGCGTGTCTGTCGCACCCCCTCCCCATCTCCGGCGGCAGGGCGGGGAAGCAACCGCCGCCGACCAACACAAACCAGGGGGTTTAGAGATGGGCCTGTTCAGCATGTTCAAGAGCGACCGCGGCGAGGACATGACCCCGCACAAGGCCTTCGCCATCGCGCTGATCTATGGCATGGGCGCGGACGGGGAGATGGACGCCGAGGAGGTGGGCCACCTGCTGGCGGTGATCGGCGGTTCCCGTGACGGCAGCGGCACCATCGGCGTGGGCGCCCAGAACAAGGCCCTGCTGGACAGCGCCCTGCGCTATGTGCGCAGCCACAGCCCCGACCAGTTCCTGGCCGAGGCCACGCCCATCCTGACCACGGCCCAGCGCCTGTGCGTCCTGATGAACTTGGTGGACAGCGCCCTGTCCGACGGCGAGGCGGAGGTCGAGGAGCAACAGCTGTTCGACAAGATGCAGAAGGCCTTCGGCATCACCGACGAGCAGTTCAAGCCCTACTTCGAGGTGATCATGCTGAAGAACGACCGCAGCGTGTTCCTGGACAAGAACCACCCGAAGAACAGCCCCGACTTCAAGGTGGAGATGCCGGGCAAGGCGGCCTGACGCCGCTTCCCCAGGCGCCGGACCTTGTGCGCCCTCAGGCGCCGGGCGCCCGCTCCGCGGGCTTGGCTTGCGCGGGCATGGGCCCGCGGGCCGGCGGTCGCCGGCCTGGGTCACGGCCTTGAAGCGTTGAGAAAAGGTGGGGGGGAGGGGGCGTCGGCCCTCTCCCCCTTCGTCATTCAGCCCTGGTCGCGCAGGGCGTCGCGGCTGGGGAACTGGCGTTCCTCGCCCTGGTCGCGGATGCCGGGCACGTCGCCCAGATTCTGGTGGGCCAGTTCCGGTTCGATTGGGCCCTGGCGGGTGGCCACGTCGTCACCGCCTTCCGATGGGTTTGGTTGCAGGGTGGCGCCGATGTTCTCCTGCTGGGCCACCAGTTCCGACGCCATGTCCCAATGGGCTTGGTCCCGGCCTTCGGGGCGCCCTTCCTGTTCCCAGATCTGATGCGCCTTCTGGCGGATGCGGGCGTCGCGGTCATTGTCCTGAAGCGGGTCGGCCATGGTTCGGCTCCGTTGCGTGCGTCGATGCACCCCCAACAGGCGGGCCGCCCCGATGACGCCCGGGGCAATCCAGCTTTGTCTCTGCCGTGACTCGGGCCAGGTGGCGGCCGCCTTGACCGTTTCGCGCTTTCGAGGTAGGTTGTGGATAACCTAGAGGTGTGTCATGGCCGTCGGCAGCATCTTTTCCAACAGCAGCGTCTTCTCCACCCCCGGCCTGCAGGGCGGGTCGGTGCAGCCCACCGGCGCCCCCAACGGCGTCGGCCGCGGCAAGCAGGCGGAGCAGGAGCAGCGCGTCGCCCAACCCTCCGTCCAGGAGGAGTTGGAGGCCCAGGCCACGCAGGAACGCCGCCAGGAACGCTTCCTTACCCCCGACCCGACGGAGGAGCAGCGCCGTCAGGCCCTGGGCGCCGGGCAGACCCGCGGCGCCTTCGTGGACATCCGGGTGTAATCGGCGCGACCAGCGCCGATCTGGCAAAGGGCCGCCCCGCCGGGCGGCCTTTCCTGTTTCAGGGGCGGCAGGCCTTGATCTCCGCCGGCGGGGTGGGCGTCTCCGGCGCCTCGAACAGGGCCACGTAGCGCTGCTTGTCCTCCAGCCGCGTCACCCCGGCGGGGCGATAGCCCACCGCCTTGAACTCGCAGGTCAGCAGGTCCAGCGGCGTGCCATGGCGGGCCGTGTCCCGGTCGATCTCCAGCACCGCCACCAGGGCACCCGGCCGCAGGGCGGGGGCAAGGTTGTACAGCAGGCCGAAGGGCTGCTCGATCTCATGGTACATGTGGGCCATCAGCACCCGGTCCAGGCTGCCGGGCGGCAGGCGCGGGTCATGCCCCTCGCCCAGGGCCAGCGCCACCTGGCCCGGCCCGGTTCCCTGCGGGACCCCCGCCGCGACCAGCCGGCGGGACAGCATGTCCAGGTAATCCGGCATGATGTCCTGGGCATAGACGGTGCCCTGCGGCCCCAGCCGCCGCGCCAGCCGGATCACGTGATAGCCGCTGCCCGCCCCGATGTCCGCCACCGCCTGGCCGGGGGCAAGGCGCATGGCCTCGAACAGCGTGTCCGCCTCGCCTGAGCGGTCGCGGTGCGCCCCCTCCCCCCAGGTGGGGGCGACGATGCCGGCCACTTGCCGCCGCGGCTTGGGAAAGGCCTTGGCCGGCGTCCCTGCCGGGCCCAGGTGGCGCGCCACCCCTGCCGGGGCGGTCACCGCCGCCGTGGCCGGGCTCGCCGTGGATGTGGCCGGGGAGGGGGCGCAGGCCGCCAGCAGCGCCGCCAGCACCACCCCCGTGGCCGCCAGGGCCCCCCGCCGCCTTGGTGTCGGGTTCATATCCTTCTCCCCTGCCGTTCCCGTTCCCTTACCAGCTAGCATGGCCGGGGCGGAAGGGAACCCCGGCCCGGCTGTTGGGGCTGGCAGGGGCAGCGCTTGCCAGCAGCAGGCCATCCCGCTGAAGGCCCGCGCCCCATCCATCGCACAACCGGGGGGCGCGAGCTTGCCCCGGCCCCGAGCCGGGGGCGTCAAAGGGGCCGCCACCCGGCGGCCACGCGAAAATGGGGGCAGCCATGGGCCATGTGGTTCTGCTGGGGGACAGCATCTTCGACAACGGCGCCTATGTGGCCGGTGGGCCGGATGTGGGCAGGCAGCTCGGCGCGTGCCTGCCCGCGGGCTGGCGGGCCACCCTGGCCGCGGTGGACGGGGCGGTGGCTGCCGGGGTGGCGGCACAGCTCCCCCGCATCCCCGCCGACGCCACCCACCTGGCCGTCAGCGCCGGCGGCAACGACGCCTTGCGCCAAGCCTCTATCCTGGAGCAGCCGGCCCGCAGCGTGGCAGAGGCGGTGCTGGCCCTGGCCGACGCCCGCGACCGCTTCGCCGCCGATTACCACGCCATGCTGGACGCCGTGCTGGCCCGCCGCCTGCCCACGGCCCTCTGCACCATCTACGACGCCCGCTTCCCCGACCCGGTGCAGCACCGGCTGGTGGGCGCCGGCCTCGCCCTGTTCAACGACGTGATCACCCGCGCCGCCTTCACCCGCGGCCTGGCCCTGGTGGACCTCCGCCTGCTGTGCGGCGACGACGCCGACTACGCCAACCCCATCGAGCCCAGCACCACAGGCGGCGCCAAAATCGCCGCCGCCCTGGCCCACTGGGCCACCGGCCCCTACGGCAGCCCCGACACCCTCCGCCCCCAGGACCAACCCCACCCCAGCCCGGTCTTCGCCCATGGGAAGGGAGGCATCCCGTCCGACGCAGGGCACCAAAAACCGTAGGCCGGGATAAGGCGAAGCCGCATCCCGACAGCAAGACTCCCCAGCCTTATCCCGACCCGGCCATGGTCCGGGAACACGGATTTGAGCGGATGGACACGGCGGGCCCTCACCCCGCCGCCGGCTCCCCCGCCGCTGGGGTGGCGTCCGCCCGCAGATACACCCCCACCCCGCCCGAGTCGGCCAGGAACACCACTCCCCGCGCCTCGAACGCCGCCCGCAAATCCCTCAGGGTGCGCCTCTGCGGGTTCCGCTCCCCGCGCTCGAAGGCGGCCGTTGGCGGGATGCGGAGGGGTGGAGATGTAGGTCGGATTAGGCGCCAACGGCGCCGTAATCCGACAGAACACGATGGCGTAAGTGCCGTCGGATTACGCGGCCAAGCCGCTAATCCGACCTACACAGCATTCCTGAGTGGCATCCTCTCATATGACCACCTAAGCTGTTGCCGTTGACCCCACGGCGGCTTGCATCGGGATGAAGGCGGTCTTCACTACCAAGGTCGATCCCACCTACGACGACCTGCCCGAATTCCAGTACCACTTCCCCCGCACCTACCTGCGGCAGGCGCAGGCGGCTGTCGGCGATTGGATCATCTATTATGAGCCGCGGCGAAGCACGGGTGACCGGTCCTCACGCGGGGGCCGCCAAGCCTATTTCGCTACGGCCCGGGTGATGGGCATCCGGCCCGACCCAACCTTGCCAGACCATTTCTACGCCTTCGTGGAAGGTTATCTGCCCCTTGTCCGTCCGGTGCCGTTCCGGGAAGGCAGCCACTACTATGAACGGGGCTTGCGGCGGGATGATGGGGAAACCAACAAGGGCGCCTTTGGCCGTGCTGTCCGGCTGCTGACGGAGCAGGAGTATGCGGACATCCTCCAGGCCGGCATGGCTCATATCCTCACGCCTGAGCCGCCGACAGCGCCTGTCGGTCAGACCCCCTTCGGCTTCGCCGACGAACCCGCCACCTTTGAACGCCCGATCATCGAGCGGCTGGTGGCCCGTCCCGTGCGGGATGCGGCCTTTGCCGCAGCGGTGAAGGAAGCCTACCACGACACCTGCGCCATCACTGGCCTTCGCCTGATCAACGGCGGCGGCCGGGCCGAGGTCCAGGCCGCCCACATCCGCCCGGTGGCGGAACACGGGCCCGACAGCCCCCGCAATGGCCTTGCCCTCTCCGCCACGGTCCATTGGATGTTTGACCGGGGACTGGTGTCCGCTACAGACGACTGCCGCCTGCTGGTGGCGGAACGGCATGTGCCCGAACCTGCGCGCCGCCTGTTCCTGCCGGATGGGAAGTTGCAGTTGCCGGACCGCCCGGACCTCCGCCCACATCCGCAGTTCCTGCGTTGGCATCGGGAGCGGGTATTTAAGGGATAAGCTTGTACGTCCTGCCGACGTTTCGCGAAGCATGCAGGTGCGCGCGCTGGCGCGGTTTCATAGTTTATGGGTACTGGAAAAATCAGCGCTGTTGCGTCGTCCCCTGCTTTTATGTGCGCTGCGCGAATTGCAGGCGGCAGCGTTCAAACGCACTCTGTGCGTGACAGAACGTATTGCGATACGTAATGTCGTGTACGAGTTTTCCGTACGGGAAACCGGAGAGGCCAGGAAACGGCTGGTACCCGCTTCCTGGCCCCCTCCTAGTGCGAAGTCACGGTGAGCTGGATCTGCCAGCGCCAAACCGGGACCGTTAACACAAGGAAGAAGGGACGCTTAGCCATCGTCTTCTCCTAGTGTGCTCTTGGCGAGCCAGACACAACGTCTGGCTCGCCTTCATTGTATGTGGATTGGCTACCCTCCCACAACCAAGTTTTGGTGCCCGGGCCGGAACCGATCAAGGGCATGCTAACTGTCTGATTTCACGTAGAAATTGCCGAACCTAAAACTAGAGCGGTATAGAGATTTTGTATGGTGGGTTGCTTAAGGCGACCTGCACATAACTGCGAGATTCACCTGAGCTTGCAATAACAGACGCAATCTTGACAATATTCCTATCCCATGCTCCCATACCCGATCCGCCCCGTGGCGGACGGGTCTTGTACTTGTCGGGTTTTCATGCGTTCCAGGGGAAGGCCTGTGCCGGTGGCCGGCTTAACGAGACAAAGGTGACATGCTTCGGACCGCGTCACCTTAGTCTCCTTAAGGCGTTTTTCCCAATGATCCCAGCCTCTTGGGATGAGACACGCGTCACCTTAAGCGTCACCTTTGTCGCGTTAAGGTCTCCTTGCGTCACCCAAACCAAAAACCCCGGCGGATCGCTCCGCCGGGGCCTTCGTCTCTCGCCGTCGGATTACGGGGCCAAGGCCCCTAATCCGACCTACGGGGCTCCCCGGGGCGGTTGCCCGCCCCGGGGTCAGGGACTTAGAAGTCCATGTCGCCCATGCCGCCCATGCCGCCGGGGCCGCCGGCGGGGGCGGACTTCGGCTGGGGCTTCTCGCCGATCATGGCCTCGGTGGTGATCAGCAGGCCGGCGATGGAGGCGGCGTCCTGCAGGGCGGCGCGCACGACCTTGGTCGGGTCGATGACGCCGAACTGGAACATGTCGCCGTACTCACCGGTCTGGGCGTTGAAGCCGGCGTTGACGTCGCCCTTCTCCAGCAGCTTGCCGACGATCACGGAACCGTCGAAGCCGGCGTTGGCGGCGATCTGACGGACCGGGGCCTGCAGGGCCTTGCGGACGATGTCCACGCCGAACTTCTGGTCCTCGTTCGGGGCCTTCAGCTGCTCCAGGGCCTTGGTGGCGTACAGCAGGGCGACGCCGCCGCCGGCCACGATGCCCTCTTCCACCGCGGCGCGGGTGGCGTGCATCGCGTCGTCAACGCGGTCCTTGCGCTCCTTCACCTCGACCTCGGTGGCGCCGCCGACGCGGATGACGGCCACGCCGCCGGCCAGCTTCGCCAGACGCTCCTGCAGCTTCTCACGGTCGTAGTCCGAGGTGGTCTCCTCGATCTGCGCCTTGATCTGGGCGATGCGGGCCTGGATGTCTTCCTTGCTGCCCTCGCCGTCGACGATGGTGGTGTTGTCCTTGTTGATCACCACCTTCTTGGCGCGGCCCAGCATCTCCAGGGTCACGTTCTCCAGCTTGATGCCCAGGTCTTCGCTGATGACCTGGCCGCCGGTCAGGATGGCCATGTCCTCCAGCATCGCCTTCCGGCGGTCACCGAAGCCCGGCGCCTTCACGGCCGCGACCTTCAGGCCGCCGCGCAGCTTGTTGACCACCAGCGTGGCCAGGGCCTCGCCCTCCACGTCCTCGGCCACGATGACCAGCGGGCGGGAGGACTGCACCACCGCCTCGAGGACCGGCAGCATGGCCTGCAGGCCGGACAGCTTCTTCTCGAACAGCAGGATGAAGGGGTTCTCCAGGTCCGCGACCATCTTGTCGGCGTTGGTCACGAAGTAGGGGGACAGGTAGCCGCGGTCGAACTGCATGCCCTCGACCACGTCCAGCTCGGTCTCCAGGGCCTTCGCCTCCTCGACCGTGATCACGCCCTCGTTGCCCACCTTGGCCATGGCCTCGGCGATCATCTGGCCGATGCTCTCCTCGCCGTTGGCGGAGATGGTGCCGACCTGGGCGATCTCGTCGTTGGTGGTGACCTTGCGGCTGCGGGACTTGATGTCCTCGACCACGGTCTGCACGGCCAGGTCCACGCCGCGCTTCACGTCCATGGGGTTCATGCCGGCGGCGATGGCCTTGGCGCCCTCACGGACGATGGCCTGGGCCAGCACGGTGGCGGTGGTGGTGCCGTCGCCGGCGAGGTCCGCCGTCTTCTGGGCGACCTCCTTCACCATCTGCGCGCCCATGTTCTCGAACTTGTCGGACAGCTCGATTTCCTTGGCGACAGACACGCCGTCCTTGGTGATGCGGGGGGCGCCGAAGCTCTTCTCGATCACCACGTTGCGGCCCTTCGGGCCCAGCGTCACCTTCACGGCGTCGGCCAGGATGTCCACGCCGCGCAGCATCTTGGCGCGGGCGTCGGAGCCGAACTTCACTTCCTTGGCAGCCATTGTCTTCGTCCCTTCGTTCTATATTGGGTCAGGTCGATCCGGGGGATCCGACTCAGGCGGCGTTCAGCACGCCCATGATGTCGCTTTCCTTCATGATCAGGTACTCGACACCGTCGATCTTCACCTCGGTGCCCGACCACTTGCCGAACAGCACGCGGTCACCGGCCTTCACGTCGAGCTGGACCAGCTTGCCGGACTCGTCGCGGGCGCCCGGGCCCACGGCGACCACCTCGCCCTCCTGGGGCTTTTCCTTGGCGGTGTCCGGGATGATGATGCCGCCGGCAGTCTTCTGCTCGGACTCGACGCGCTTGACCACCACGCGGTCGTGCAGCGGACGGAAACGCATGAATTCTCTCCCTTTATGAAGGCAAAAGAGACTCGGGATGAGCCTGTTGTTAGCACTCACCCGCGGTGAGTGCCAGCGAGGTAATTGAGCCCGCGCGAACTGTCAAGAGGGGGACCGGTTCCTGCCCCATCCCTGCCCCGGGGTATGGGGGCTACCCCGCCGCCCGTTCTGGCAGCAGCCACGGTTCACGGCTGCTAACATGTTGAAAAGCCAGAACAAACCCCTTCACGGAAACTTCATGTGGTGGCAGCATGAATGCCACGGGAGGGCAGGCGCACGACGCATGCCCCGCGACGGGGAGTGAAGGGATCGCGCCGGGCCGCCCATCCTTGCGAAGGATCGACGGGGGAGGACCATGGCCGCACTCGCCTTGCAACTCAAGGATTACCGCCTGACCACGGCGGAAATCCTCTACCACATGCCCGACCACCCGGGGGTGCTCCAGGCCTATATCTGGCAGGAGCTGGACCTGGCGCCCCGCTTCCCGCAGCTCAAGCACTTCCTGGATTTCTGGTCCCGCTGCCTGGACGGGAAGCTGCACAGCGTCCGCGTGGCGTCGGAGGCATTGATCAAGCCGGCGGAGTTCAAGCTGGTGGGGGCGGAGTTCCGCCTGCACTGAGTCGCGCCAGGGAAAACAGAAAGGGCGCCCCGGTGGGGGCGCCCTGCTTCTCATCCAACGGCTGCCGCCTTGGTATCAGGCGGCCAGCTTCAGGCTCGGCCCGGCGACGGCGATCAGGGCGTCGAAGCCGGCGCGCTGCTCGGAGATGCTGTCCAGCAGGTCGGCCAGGCTCTCCCGGGCAAAGGCGTCCTGGGTCTCCGACAGGTGGGACCGGACGATGGCGGCGAACTGGTCCAGGACCTCACGATGGATACGGGCGGAGGCGGTGACGTCCTTGGCGAAGGTCATGGTGGCCATTGTCTTGATCCTTTCCAGTCTGGCGTTTGGCGGTGTGCGTTCGTGATGAGGTGATTACAGCGCCAGACCGGTTAACGACCTCCTAACGACCGCCCCCAGGGGGCCGTGTAATGTTGGCTAATACTTGCGCTGCTCCTTTGCTTGATTGGGGATCGGTTGGGGATAGCCCGATCGGATATTGGTAACCCCTTCGTATTTGCCTGATCCGGGTGGGGAGGGGCAAAAAAACGGTTCGGCCACCCACCGGTTCCCTGACATGGATCAAATCCGCGCGGGCCGCGCCGCGCCCCGTGGGAAAAGGCGATGGGCCATGCTACATATGCCCTCGCCATGCACCGCTTCGCCAACCCCGCCCGCTTCCTCCGCCTCGCCGCCGTGGTCCAACCCTGGGCGGCGGGCATCGCCGTGATCGGCTTCGTCGCCGGCCTGTACTGGGCCCTGGTGGCCAGCCCGCCCGATTACCAGCAGGGCGACACGGTGCGGATCATGTACATCCACGTGCCCGCGGCGTGGATGAGCCTGTTCGTCTACAGCTCCATGGCCGTGGCCGCCGCCGTGGCGCTGATCTGGCGCCACCCGCTGGCGGAGGTCTATGCGCGGGCCGCGGCCCCGCTGGGGGCCGGCTTCACCCTGGTCTGCCTCGCCACCGGGTCCCTCTGGGGCGAGCCCATGTGGGGCACCTGGTGGGTGTGGGACGCGCGGCTGACCAGCGTGCTGATCCTGTTCTTCCTCTACCTGGGCTACATGGCCCTGGTGGACGCCTTCGACGACCCGACCCGCGGCAACCGGGCGGGCTGCATCCTGCTGCTGGTGGGCGCGGTCAACGTGCCGATCATCAAGTTCTCCGTGGACTGGTGGAACACTCTGCACCAGCCCGCCAGCGTGTTCCGCATGGGCGGGCCCACCATCCATGCCGACATGCTGTGGCCGCTGCTGGCCCTGGCCATCGCCTTCAAGGCCTATTTCGCCGCCGTCGTGATCACCCGCATGCGGGCCGAGCTGCTGGCGCGCAAGGTCCAGGCCCTGCGCCTGGCCCAGGCCTCCCAGGCGGCCGAGTGACGGGGGCGACCATGCGACCCGCCGTCGCCCCGTCTGGCAGGGCCTCCTACCGATCGACATATATCCACGGGCTTGGCGGCAGCCTGCCGCCCGGCCGGGTCCAGGGACTGTGATGGCCGAGTTCTTCGCCATGGGCGGCTACGCCCTCTATGTCTGGGGCAGCTACGGCATCGCCGCCGTGGTGCTGCTGGGGCTCATGCTGCTGAGCCTGAGCGCCCATCGCCGCCAGCAGCGCACGCTGGCCACGCTGGAGGGCATACGCCAGCCCCGCCGGGCCCGCCGCGCCAAGGCCGCCGACGGTGGAAGCGGCGGGGAATTGGCCCTGGCCGGCGCCTATGCCGGCGGGGGAAAGGGTTCGGCCGACTGCGACGCCGGCGGTGACGGCGGCGGCAGCGGCGGAGGGGATTGCTGAGATGATGACCCGCAAGAAGCGCCGCCTGTACGTTGTCCTGCTGGCCCTGCTGGGCCTGGGCACCGCCGCCGCGCTGACCCTGTCGGCGTTCGAGGAGAACATCGTCTTCTTCTACAGCCCCAGCGACCTGGGCGCCCGGCCCCCAGGCGACCGCTCCGTCCGCATCGGCGGGCTGGTGGCGGAGGGGAGCATCACCAAGCAGGCGGACGGCATGACCACCGTCTTCCAGGTGACCGACATGTCCGCCACGGTGCCCGTGCGCTACACCGGCATCCTGCCCGACCTGTTCCGCGAGGGGCAGGGCGTGGTGGCGGAGGGCAGGCTGGGCCCGGACGGGGTGTTCGTGGCCCGTGAGGTGCTGGCCCGCCACGATGAGAACTATATGCCGCCAGAGGTGGCCGACGCCCTGAAGCGCGCCGGCCAGTTCAAGCCGGAGGTGCCGGGCAAGCCGGTCTATGAGACCTCCACGACGGGCGACAAGGTCCACGCCACCACCACGCTGAAGCAGTAAGGGCGGCCGGCAGTCCCGTGCCGCCCGACAGGGAGTGAGCCCATGATCCCGGAGATCGGCCATTACGCGCTGGTGCTGGCCCTGCTGATGGCGGTGGTGCAGGGCACCCTGCCGTTCGTCGGCGCGTCGCGCGGGAACGTCGCCTGGATGGAGGTGGCGCGGCCGGCGGCCTATGGCCAGTTCCTGATGATCGGGCTGGCCTTCGTGGCCCTGACCTGGGCCTTCGTCGTCTCCGACTTCAGCCTCCAGGTGGTGATCCAGAACAGCCACAGCCTGAAGCCGATGCTCTACAAGGTGTCCGGCGTCTGGGGCAACCATGAGGGCTCGCTGGTCCTCTGGATGGTGATGCTGTCCGGCTTCGGCGCCGCCGTGGCCGCCTTCGGCCGCAATATCCCGCCGACCCTGAAGGCCCGGGTGCTGGGCGTGCAGGGGCTGGTGGGCGTGGGCTTCCTGCTGTTCATGCTGCTGACCAGCAACCCCTTCGTCCGCGTGTTCCCGGCCCCGGCCGACGGCAACGACCTGAACCCGTTGCTCCAGGACCCGGGCCTGGCCTTCCACCCGCCCTTCCTGTACCTGGGCTATGTGGGCTTCTCCGTCGCCTTCAGCTTCGCCGCCGGCGCCCTGATCGAGGGGCGCGTGGACCCCGCCTGGGGCCGTTGGCTGCGCCCCTGGGTGCTGATCGCCTGGGCGTCCCTGACCATGGGCATCGCCATGGGCTCCTGGTGGGCCTATTACGAGTTGGGCTGGGGTGGCTGGTGGTTCTGGGACCCGGTGGAGAACGCCTCCCTCATGCCCTGGCTGGCGGGCACGGCGCTGCTGCACTCCGCCATCGTGGTGGAGAAGCGCGACGCGCTGAAGACCTGGACCATCCTGCTGGCGGTGCTGACCTTCGCCCTGTCGCTGATGGGCACGTTCCTGGTGCGCTCGGGCGTGCTGACCTCCGTCCACGCCTTCGCCGTGGACCCGGCCCGCGGCACGGCCATCCTGATCCTGCTGCTCCTGGCGGTGGGCGGCAGCCTGCTGCTCTACGCCATGCGGGCCCACACGTTGAAGGTGGGCGGCGTCTTCGCCCCGGTCAGCCGCGAAGGCGCGCTGGTCTTGAACAACCTGCTGCTCAGCGTCTCCTGCGCCGTGGTGCTGATCGGCACGCTGATGCCGCTGGTGCTGGACGCCTTCGGTCACAAGATCAGCGTCGGCGCCCCCTATTTCAACTTCATCACCCCGTTCTTGGCCATCCCTCTGATCCTGGTGATGGGCGTCGGCCCCTTCCTGCCCTGGAAGCGGGCGGACCTGGGCGCCGTGCTGCCGCGGCTGGGCGTGGCCGCCCTGCTGACGGTGGTCGCCATCCTCTGGGCCCTGTGGGCGCATGGGGTGAAGCCGGTGATGGCCCTGGTGGGCGCCGGCCTTGCCGCCTGGGCCTTCTGCGGCGCCTTCGCGGAGATCGCGGAACGCATCAAGCTGTTCCGCATCCCCCTGGGCGACAGCCTTTCCCGCGCCGCCAGCCTGCCCCGCGGCGCCTGGGGCACGGCCCTTGCACATGCGGGCCTGGGCATCGCCGTGGCCGGCATGGTCGGCACCAGCTTCTGGCTGTCGGAGGAGATCCGGGTCATGAAGGTGGGCGACCAGACCCCGCTGGCCGGCTATACCTTCACCCTGGACAAGGTGGAGGAATTGCGTGGCCCCAACTACGTGACCGAGACGGGCACCTTCACCATCCGCGACGGTGACGACCTTGTCGCCACCATCGACGCGGAGCAGCGCTGGTACCCCGTTGCCAAGATGAAGACGACGGAGGCCGCCATCCACACCACCTTCGTCTCCGACCTCTACGCCGTGCTGGGCGACCGGACAGAAGACGGCACGGGCTGGGTGGTGCGGCTGTACCACCACCCGCTGGTGCCCTGGATCTGGTTCGGCTCCATCGTCATGGTGCTGGGCGGGCTGCTCAGCCTGTCGGACCGCCGCCTGCGGGTGGGCGTGCCGCAGAAGCGCGCCGCCCCGGTGCGCGGCCCGGTGGCCCAGGCGGCGGAGTAAGCGATGAGCCGCGCCCTCCTCGTCCTGCCGCTGCTGCTGTTCCTGGGCCTCGCCGGCTGGTTCGCCCTGGGCCTGACCCGGGACCCCAGCGTGCTGCCATCCAACATGATCGACAAGCCGGCGCCGGCCTTCGACCTGCCGCCCATCGCGGACAGCCTGCCGGGGCTGAAATCCTCGGACCTGAAGGGCCAGGCCCAGCTGGTCAACATCTTCGCCAGCTGGTGCGCCCCCTGCCGGGTGGAGCACCCGGTGCTGATGCGCTTGGCGGGGGAGCTGAAGGTGCCGCTGGTGGGCATCGCCTACAAGGACAAGCCGGAGGCCACCCGCGCCTTCCTGGACCAGCTCGGCAACCCCTTCACCGCCGTGGGCCAGGACCGTGACGGCCGCGTGGGCATCGACTTCGGCGTCTATGGCGTGCCGGAGACCTATGTGGTGGACCGCGAGGGCCGCATCCGCTACCGCCATGTGGGCCCGCTGATGCCCGCCGACGTGGAGGAGAAGATCCTGCCCCTGATGCGGGAGTTGTCGAAGTGAAGCTGACCCGTCGCATCGCCGCCCTGGCCCTGGCCGGGCTCCTCTCCGCCCCCGCCCTGGCCGTGCTGCCGAATGAGAAGCTGGCCGACCCGGCCATGGAGGCGCGGGCGCGGGAGATCAGCAAGGAACTGCGCTGCTTGGTCTGCCAGAACCAGTCCATCGACGACAGCAATGCCGAGCTGGCCCGTGACTTGCGGGTGCTGGTGCGCGAACGGCTAGTGGCCGGCGACAGCGACGAGCAGGTGCTGGCCTACGTCCATGACCGCTACGGCGACTTCGTGCTGCTGCGGCCGCCGGTGACCGGCTACACCGCCGCCCTCTGGTTCGGTCCGGCCCTGGTGCTGCTGCTGGCCGGGACTGGGACCGCCGTCTACATGCGCAACCGCCGCCGGGATGCGGAGGCCGCCCCCGCCACGTCCAGGCTGACGCCGGAGGAGGAGGCGCGGTTGCAGGCCCTGCTGGCCGCGCAGGATGGTACCGGGAGCGGGGAAGGCAAACGGGCATGATCGGTTTCTGGTTGGCCGCCGCGGCCCTCACCGCGGTCGCCGTGGTCATGCTGCTGCGGCCCCTGCTGCGGCCCCCCCAGCCCGGCGTCTCCAACGGGGAGTTCGCCCAGGGCATCTATGCCGACCAGTTGGCAGAGGTGGACCGCGACCTTGCCCGCGGCGTGCTGACACCGGAACAGGCCGCCAATGCCCGCACCGAGGTAGGCCGCCGCCTGCTGGCCGCGGCGGCGGAGGCCGAGCGCGTCGCCAAGACCCAGGGTTCCGGCACCGCCCGGCCCAGCCGCAAGCTGGCCTTGGCCCTGACCGGCCTGGTGCCCGTGGCGGCCTTGGGCCTTTACCTGTCCATGGGCAACCCGACCCTGCCCGCCGTGCCCTTCGAAGGCCGCCCGGCAGCCGCCCCGCCGCCGCAGGAATTCCTGGACGCGGTGGCGAAGCTGGAAAGGCTGTTGCAGGAGAACCCGAACGATCTGCAGGGCTGGGTGACCCTGGCCCAGAGCTATGCAAGGCTGGACCGCCCCGCCGACGCGGCAGAGGCCTACCGCAAGGCCGTGGGCCTGTCCCAGGGCGACGCGACGGTGCTGGGCAGCTTCGCCGAGGCCTTGACCAACGCCGCCGACGGCATGGTGACGGAGGAGGCGCGCCGCGCCTTCGAGGCGACCCTGCAAGCCCGGCCCGACGACCCCCGCGCCCGCTTCTACCTGGGCGTGGCCCGCTATCAGGCCGGCGACTACAAAGGCGCCATCGACCGCTGGGCCGCCCTGGTGGCGGACAGCCCGGCGGACGCGCCCTGGCTGCCCGTCGTGCGCCAGCGCATTTATGACGTGGCCAGCCAGGTCGGCATCGACCCCGTCGCGGCCACGCCCCAGCCCAAGCCCCCGCCAACCCGCAGACGGCGCAGCAACCGGCACCCCCGCCCGCAGCCGCGCCCCAACCCGGGGAAGCCCCCGCGGCTGCCGGCGGCCCCTCGCCGGAGCAGATGCAGGCCATGGCCGCCCTGCCGCCGGAACAGCGCCAAGCCGCCATCCGCGCCATGGTGGACAGCCTGGCGGAGCGGATGGAGAAGGACCCCGGCAATGTGGAAGGCTGGCTGCGCCTCGCCCAGGCCCGCAGCGTGCTGGGCGACAAGGAACAGGCCGTGGTCGCCGCCCGCCGCGCCACCCAGGCCGCCCCGGACCGGCCGGACACCTGGCTGGCGCTCGCCCGCATGCTGAACCCCGCCCCCGGCGCCAAGCCCTCGCCGGAGTTGGAAAGCGCCCTGCGCAAGGCCGTGGAGCTGGACCCGAAGAACGCCCAAGCCCTCTACTATCTGGGCCTCGCCGCCGCGGAGAACGGCCGCAAGGACGAGGCCCGCGCCACCTGGACCAAGCTCCTCCAGCAACTCCCCCCCGACAGCCCGGACCGGAAGGAGCTTCAGGAGCAGATCGACGGGTTGAAGTAGCAAGTACCCCCTCTCCCCACCGGGGAGAGGTCGGACGCGCAGCGTCCGGGTGAGGGGGTGGTGCCGCCGCACCGGGGCTGGGCGTCTTTCTGCTCCCAGCACCCCTCACCCCAACCCTCTCCCCGGTGGGGAGAGGGGAACCACAGCCCTACCGCGGCGCCGGCCGCGCCGCCAGTTTCCAGGTGCTGGCCTGGGCGTATTTGCGGGCCAGGAAATGGTAGGTCTTTTTCAGCAGGGCCTCGAAGGCGGGGGTCTTGTCGGGTTCCGCCGCCTCCCACTCCTCCAACAGCTCGTCCCAGGGCATCAGGCACTGGTGCAGATCGTCCCGCATCTCCCGGATATAGGCCACGTTCTTCTCGAACGCCTTCAGCATGGCCAGGATCTCACCGGTCTGGGCGTCCACCTGGGCGAAGCGTTGCTCCATGTCCGTGATGGGCGGGAGGGAGAGGGTCTGCATGCGCACGATCTCCTCCCGCAGGTTGCGCTCGATCTTGTAGATGCGGTGGGCCGCCTCCAGCCCGCGGCGGATGACGGCCAGCTTCAGCGACCGCTCGCGCAGCGCCTCGATGTAGGCCAGTTCCTTGGCCAGGAGGTCGATGCGCTTCTCCACCTCCTCCTCGGGGTTGCCGGACAGGGCCAGCTTGTTGGCGATGACCTTGAAGGCCTCCGTCACCCGCGCCTTCGTCTTGGGGTCCTCGACCACCTGCTCCAACTGCTCGGGGCTGGAGATCACCGTCTCACCCCCTGTCAGCCAAGTGACGAGCTGGACCGTCAGCCGGCCCTTGGCAATCTGGAAATGCCGGTCGTCCACCCGCCAGCTGGCGGTGCCGTCGATCAGCTCGTTGGGGATGGTGTCGCCGGGGCGGATCTCCCGCACGTACTTCAGCCCCTTGGCCGCCATGTCCAATAACTGGCCGTCGAAGGACTTGGGATCGATCTTGAACTCGTTGCACAGCTTGGAGATCGGCACCTCGGCGTCGTTCTTGCCCAAGCGGAAGCGCATCACCGGCTCGTCGTCGTTGCGGGACAGGACGAAGCGGACATTCTCCAGGGTGAAGACCTTGTGGTCGAACTCGAACTTGGTGCTGCGGTTCATCTGGCCTGTGGTCCCGCCGGTCGCCGGTGGGGCGCAACATACCACGTTCGCGCCAAGGGGCGGGGGACGAATGGCGGAAGGGCTGGTTTGTGCGTTCGCCCTCAAGCGCCGGGCGGGCGCATCCGCGCCCTTGGCTTACGCGGGCATGGGCCCGCGGGCCGCCGGTCGGCGGCCTCCGGCGGTAGGGGTCAAAGCCCCCTACCGCCGTTTTAGCTATCCCCATACCCCTCCAGCACCTGCGGTTCCACGCCCAAGGACCGCAGCATGGCCAGAACGGCCTCCGTCGCCCCGTCCAGGGCGGCCGGGTCGGTGGCGCGCAGCACCAGGCTGGTGCTGATCTTGCCCTGGCGGAAGGCGGGGTAGCTGCCGATGTCCACGCCCGGGAAGTCGGCGGCGATGGCGCGCAGCGGGTCGGCCATGGTGCCCTCCGGCACGCCGGACGCGACGGTGCGGACCAGCACCTTGGGGCCCCCACCAGCCGGTCCCCCAGCCCCGCCAGCATGGCCTGCATGATCATGGGCACGCCCGCCATGACGAAGACGTTGCCGATCTGGAAGCCGGGCGCCGCGCTGACCGGGTTGTCGATCAGGCTGGCCCCCTCCGGCGTGTTGGCCATGCGCAGCCGCGCCTCGTTCAGCATGTCCGTGCCGGCATAGTGCTTCTCCAGCCGCCGCACCGCCTCCGGGTGGCGGACCAGGGGCACGCCGAAGGCCTTGGCCACGCACTCCGCCGTGATGTCGTCATGGGTGGGGCCGATGCCGCCCGTGGTGAAGACATAGGTGTATTTGGCGCGCAAGGCGTTGACCGCGTCGATGATCTCCCCCTCCACGTCCGGAACCACCCGCGCCTCCCGGAACCGCACGCCGATGCCGGCCAGGTACTTGGCGATGTGCGCCATGTTGGCGTCTTGGGTCCGGCCCGACAGGATCTCGTTGCCGATGATCAGCAGGGCAGCGGTGGGGGCGGTGTCGGTCATGGCGGTCCATCCCGGTGGTCGTCTTCTCACGCTGCTTCCATATAGACGGGCGCGCGGCGTTCGGCGACAGTCCCGCCGCATTCTTCCCACGCCCGGGTCCCCATGCTCTTCCCCACCCCCCTGGTTCCGGCCACGCTGCAGCGCCGGTACAAGCGGTTCCTGGCCGACGTCACCCTGCCGGACGGCAGCACCGCCACAGTCCACGTACCGAACTCCGGCGCCATGCTGGGGCTGGACGCGCCGGGCAGCGAGTGCTGGGTCAGCCGTTCCCCCAACCCCGACCGCAAGCTGGCCCACACGCTGGAGATCGTGCGGGAGGCGGCCACCGGCGCCCTGGTGGGCTGCAACACCATGCACCCGAACAGGCTGGCGGAGGAGGCGATCCGCGGCGGGGTGATCCCGGACCTGGCCGGCTATGCCACCCTGCGGCGGGAGGTGAAATACGGGGTGAACAGCCGTATCGACCTGCTGCTGGAGGACCCGACCCGCCCCACGGCCTATGTGGAGATCAAGAACGTCCACCTGCGCCGCGGGCCCCCGGTGGCGGAGTTCCCGGACTGCGTTACCAGCCGCGGTGCCAAGCATCTGGTCGAGCTGGCGGAGATGGTCCGCGCCGGCCACAGGGCGGTCATGCTGTACCTTGTCCAGCGGGACGATTGTGACCAGTTCCGGCTGGCGGCCGACCTGGACCCCGCCTATGCGCGCGGATTGGCCGCCGCGCGCCAAGCGGGGGTTGAAGCCATTTGCTGGGCGTGTAAGGTCACGCCGGATGGCATCGTGGTCCACCGGCCCTTGCCCATCCTGGACATCCCCGCCTGAAAACCCCGCCTGCCTGATTGAGAGCCCGCCTGTGGACGACGACGACAACCGCCCCATCAAGATCCACAGCCCCGATGATTTCGAGGGCATGCGCCGTGCCGGCCGGCTGGCCGCGGCGACGCTGGATTACATCACCCAGTTCGTCCGCCCCGGCGTGATGACGGAAGAGCTGGACACCCTGATCGAGCAGTACATGCGCGACCATGGCGGCATCCCGGCCACCCTGGGCTACAAGGGCTATTCCAAGTCCAGCTGCATCAGCATCAACCACGTGGTCTGCCACGGCATCCCCGGCGTGAAGCGGCTGGCGGAAGGCGACATCGCCAACATCGACGTGACGGTGATCCTGGACGGCTGGTACGGCGACACCAGCCGCATGTACATCGTCGGCTCTGGCTCGGTGAAGGCCAAGAAGCTGGTGGACGTGACGTATGAGGCGATGATGCGCGGCATCGCCGCCGTCCGCCCCGGCGCCACCCTGGGCGACATCGGCCACGCCATCCAGACCTATGCGGAGGCCAACCGCTTCTCCGTCGTGCGGGACTTCTGCGGCCACGGGCTGGGCCGGGTCTTCCACGACGCGCCCAGCGTGCTGCACTACGGCCAGCCCGGCCGGGGTGCCGTGCTGAAGGAAGGCATGTTCTTCACCATCGAGCCGATGATCAACGCCGGCCGGTACGAGGTGAAGGTGCTGGCCGACGGCTGGACCGCCGTCACCCGCGACAAGAGCCTGTCCGCCCAGTTCGAGCACTCCATCGGCGTGACCAAGGACGGCTGCGAGATCTTCACCCTCTCCCCCGCCGGGATGAACAAGCCGCCGTACGAGCTGGCGGAGAAGGCGGCGTAGTTTTGCGGCGTTGCGGATAGACTTTTACACGGACAACACGGACGCCGACTTCGTCGGCAACATGGACGGACACGGACGGGCGTCGGGCTTGGGGAGGCGGTTTTCCCAGGCCGACGCCCTTCCTGTTTGTTGCGGCTTCGGCGCGGTCCCTTGAGGTGCCGCAGGCATTCACTTTTCCAAGCATGTTCGTGACCGGCGCGATTTGGCACCTGTCCGTGCGTGTCCGTGTTCCCGCGCGCAGCGCGGGGTCCGTGCCGTCCGTGTTGATTGGCCCCTCCGCCAGAAACACACCCCGCGGGCATAAGCGCCGAACCCCTTCCGCAAGCAGGCGGCCATTGCTATGCTTCCTACAGGTGTAGGGAGAAACGAGCATGGCGGGCAACGCCTCGACCAAGGCTTTGGATGATGAGCTGGCGGCCGCCCTGGCGCGCGGGCGGCGGGAGCTGCCCCTGCCCCTGCCGGAGGAGCCGGCGGGGGAGGGGGAGTCCAAGCCCCATTACCATGGCCACCGGGACCGGCTGCGCGGCCGGTTCCTGGAACAGGGGCCGGATGCCTTGCAGGATTACGAGCTGTTGGAACTGCTGCTGTTCCAGGCCATCCCGCGGCGGGACGTGAAGCCGCTGGCCAAGCAGCTCCTGCAAACCTACGGGTCCCTGTGGGCCGTGGTGAACGCGCCGCCGGAGTCGCTGCGGACCCGCTTCAACTTCTCCGACACGGTCATCGGCGCCATCCGCATCGTTGGGGCCATCGGGCTGCGGATGGCACGGCAGGAGGTGATGGGCAAGCCCATCCTGTCCTCCTGGCAGAAGCTGCTGGACTACTGCCAAGGCGCCATGGCGCATGAAAGCGTGGAGCAGTTCCGCCTGCTGTTCCTGGATCGCAAGAACACCCTGATCGCGGATGAGGTGCAGCAGCGCGGCACCGTGGACCACACCCCCGTCTACCCGCGCGAGGTGGTGCGCCGGGCCCTGGAACTGGGCGCCACGGCCCTGATCCTGGTCCACAACCACCCCAGCGGCGACCCCACCCCCAGCCGCGCCGACATCGACATGACCAAGCAGATCGTCACCGCCGCCCAGGCCCTGGGCGTGGTGGTCCACGACCATGTCATCATCGGCAAGGGCCAGTATGTCAGCTTCAAGAGCGCGGGGCTGATGTGACCATCGCCCGCGCGGGTGCCGCCGGGGCGGGCGGCACGGCGGGTTGCGCCTTCAGCGTGTCCAGCTCCCGCTGCAACCGGTCGGCGCGGGCCTGGTGCTGGCGTTCGGCCTTGCGGTGGCCGTGCTGGCCCAACCAGGCGACCAGGGCGCCCTGCAGGAAGCCCAGCACCAGCGTGACCAGCACCAGGGTGAAGGCCGGCGCCTCCACCCGGAAGGGCAGGGGCCAAAGGCCCAGGCTCACCGGCTCCAGGTTGGACACGGCGAAGGACACGGCCAGCAGGGCGACGGGAAGGGTGACCAGCCAGGACAGGTAACGCACGGCAACAACCCTCCCCATCGACAAGGCGATCCCGCCCTTACTCGTCGGTGTTCAGCCGCTCGCGCAGCTGCTTGCCGGTCTTGAAGAAGGGGATCACCTTCTCATCCACATCCACGCTTTCCCCGGTGCGGGGGTTGCGGCCGGTGCGGGCGTCCCGCCGCTTCACGGAAAACGCGCCGAAACCGCGCAACTCCACCCGGTCGCCCCGGGCCAGGGCCTCGGTGATCTCATCGAAGATGGTGGTGACGATCTTTTCCACGTCCCGCTGGTACAGATGCGGGTTCCGCTCGGCCAGCTTCTGGATCAACTCTGATTTGGTCATCGCGAGGAATCCCCCAAGGGCGGGAAACTTGTCGGCCCCCGGCTCCCCCCAGGTGCCGCGTCCCCCTTCTGAGCCCAACAGAGTGCCGGAGAGTAGCCCGGGGCGCAAGGGCTAAGCCGTTCATATTCAACTCGTTTTCGGTACCATTCAGCAGGGGCGGGGTGGCACCGCGCCGCAGTTCCTGCGTTATGGGACATGAGGTTCGTGCCCGGCACGGGGCCGGTGAGTGACGAGGGGAGGCGGAATGGAACCCAAATGGCTTGTCTGGGCGCGACGGATGCAGGCCTTGGCCCAGACCGGCCTGGCCTTCACCAGGGACAAGTATGACCGGGAGCGGTTCAAGGCCCTGCGCGACCTGGCGGCAGAGGTGATGGCCGCCCACGGCGATACGCCCGTCGACCACATCAGGGGCCTGTTCGCCGCCCAGACCGGCTATGCCACGCCCAAGGTGGACGTGCGCGGGGCAGCGTTCCGCGACGGCAGGATCCTGATGGTGCGGGAAGCCATGGACCAGGACCGCTGGACCCTTCCCGGCGGCTGGGCCGACGTGAACGACAGCCCGGCCGAGTGCGTGCGGCGGGAGGTGCTGGAGGAGTCCGGCTTCGAGGTGCGCGTGACCAAGCTGGCCGCCGTCTGGGACCGTGCCAAGCATGCCCACACCCCGCCCTACCCATTCCATATCTACAAGATGTTCTTCATCTGCGAGGTGGTCGGTGGCTCCCCCGCCGCCGCGACGCTGGAGACCAACGGCGTCGCCTTCTTCGGCCCGGATGAGGTTCCGGCCGACCTGTCCCTGGGCCGGACCCTGCCCTGGCAGGTCCAGCGCATGTTCGCCCACGCCGCCGACCCGTCCCTGCCGACGGACTTCGATTGAGAGCGTTGCCCCTTGCTGGCAACGCGCTTCGGCGGCGACCGCCGCCGCGCGGCCCCTTGGCCGCGTGAGCCAAGCGGCCGGCGCCTGAGGGACACGGAATGCGAGACCCGCCTCCAGTCCCCTAGAGGCCGGCCAAAAGAAAAGGGCCGCCGTGGTTTCCCACGGCGGCCCGTCCTTGCCGGTTTCCCGGTAAGGCTTACTCGCCCTGCTGGCGGCGCTTCAGGGCCGCGCCCAGGATGTCGCCCAGCGAGGCGCCGGAGTCGGAGGAACCGAACTCCTGCATGGCCTGCTTCTCCTCCTCGACCTCCTTGGCCTTGACGGAGAGGCCGATCTTGCGGCTGCCGCGGTCAACCTGGGTGACCTTGGCATCCACCTTCTCGCCGACCGCGAAGCGCTCGGGGCGCTGCTCGGACCGCTCGCGGGACAGGTCAGACTTGCGGATGAAGCCGGTGAAGCCCTCGCCCACCGAGACCTCGATGCCACCGTCCGTGACCTGGGTCACGGTGCAGGTGACCACGTCGCCCTTCTTCATGCCGGCGGCGGCGGATTCGAACGGGTCGCCCGCCAGCTGCTTGATGCCGAGGGAGATGCGCTCCTTCTCCACGTCCACGTCCAGGACCTTGACCTTGACGTGGTCGCCCTTCTTGTACTCCTGGATGGCCTGCTCGCCGGGGGTGTTCCAGTCCAGGTCGGACAGGTGCACCATGCCGTCGATGTCGCCGGGCAGGCCCACGAACAGGCCGAACTCGGTGATGTTCTTGACCTCGCCTTCCAGCTCGGTGCCGCTGGGGAACTTCTCGACGAAGCCCTCCCACGGGTTCTGCATGGTCTGCTTCAGGCCCAGGCTGATGCGGCGCTTCACCGGATCCACGTCCAGCACCATCACCTCGACCTCCTGGGAGGTGGAGACGATCTTGCCGGGGTGGACGTTCTTCTTGGTCCAGCTCATCTCGGACACGTGGACCAGGCCCTCGATCCCCGGCTCCAGCTCCACGAAGGCGCCGTAGTCGGTGATGTTGGTGACGCGGCCCTTGAACTTGGCGCTGACCGGGTACTTGGCGGCCACGCCCTCCCACGGGTCGGCCTCAAGCTGCTTCATGCCGAGGCTGATGCGCTGGGTCTCCGGGTTGAAGCGGATGACCTGGACCGTGACGGTCTGGCCGATCTGCAGCGCCTCGGACGGGTGGTTGATACGGCGCCACGCGATGTCGGTGACGTGCAGCAGGCCGTCCACGCCGCCCAGGTCGACGAAGGCGCCGTAGTCGGTGATGTTCTTCACCACGCCCTGCAGGACCTGGCCTTCCTTCAGGCTGGCCACCAGCTCGCTGCGGGCCTCCGCACGGCTCTCCTCGAGCACGGCGCGGCGGGACACCACGATGTTGCCGCGGCTGCGGTCCATCTTCAGGATCTGGAAGGGCTGCGGCGTGCCCATCAGCGGGCTGATGTCGCGCACCGGGCGGATGTCCACCTGGCTGCCCGGCAGGAACGCCACGGCGCCGTTCAGGTCGACGGTGAAGCCGCCCTTGACGCGGCCGAAGATGATGCCGGTGACGCGGGACTGGTCGTTGAACGACTTCTCCAGCAGCGTCCAGGCCTCCTCGCGCTTGGCCTTCTCACGGGACAGGACAGCCTCGCCGTCCTTGTTCTCCATGCGCTCGAGGTACACCTCGACGGTGTCGCCGGCCTTCAGCTCCACCGGCTGGCCGGGGACCGCGAATTCCTTCAGGGCGACGCGGCCCTCGGACTTCAGGCCGACGTCGATCAGCACCTGGTCGTTCTCGACGCGGACGACGCGCCCCTTGACGACGGTGCCCTCGAGGCTGTCGGCGGTGCCGAAGCTCTCCTCGAGCAGGGCGGCGAAGCTCTCCTTCGCCGGCGCGGACTTGGTAGCGGAAACCTGGGCCATCAGAACTCCTTGGGTGGATCCCAAGCGGCACTCCGCCCGTACCCCCGGCACGCCCGAGCCGGCTTCAGGGCTTCACACCGCCGCACCGGGCACCACGCCCGGCGACTTGGTTGATGCGACCGGCACCATGCCGGGCGGCTTTTCCTGCCCCGAAGGGGTCTGCCCTCACCCCCCGAAGGCGGGGCGGGAGCGGATGAAGGTCATGGCTGCGTCGAAGGCCTGCGCGGCATCCAACGAGGACGTATCAAGCAAATACGCGTCGGCAGCCGGAACGAGGGGGGAAACCGCCCTCTGGCTGTCGCGCGCGTCACGGTCCTTCATGTCCTTCAGGACATCCGCGTATATAGCGGCGTCCCCCCGGCCTAGCAACTCATTGAGTCGCCGTTGGGCCCGCACTTCCGGGCTAGCGGTGACGAACAGCTTTGCGTCCGCCGCGGGGCAGATGACGGTGCCGATGTCCCGCCCGTCCAGCACCGCCCCCTTGGCCCCGCCCGGCGGGTGGGCGGCGAAGCCCCGCTGGAAGTCCAGCAGCGCCGCCCGCACGTCAGGCACGGCGGAGACGATGGAGGCACCCTGCGCCGTGCTGTCCAGCCGCAGGGCCGGGTCGGCCATCAGGTTCTCGATGTCGCCATGCGTCAGCGACCGGGCCGTGGCGGCCGCGGCAGCCGTGTCCCGCAGGTCCCCGCCCCGGCGGATCAGCGACAGGGCCACGGCCCGGTACAGCCCACCCGTGTCCAGCAGGGCGAAACCCAGGGCCTGGGCGACACGGCGGGCAAGGGTGCCCTTGCCGCTGGCGGCGGGGCCGTCGATGGCGACGACGAGGGGGCGGGTGCTGCTGGTGCTCACGGGGCGGCGGGCCTGGTTGGGAAAGGAGGTCGCGATGCGGCGCAACCGTGGTGCCCCGGACAGGTTCCGTCAAGGGTGGCGTGCGGGCCGCCTAGCCGTCCATTACCGATAGGTCGCGTATTCCAAACCAGGCGGGGGCGGGCCCATCGCGTCGGCGGGGCGCAGGGCCGGGTGGTTCAGGGCGCGAGGGTCGGGTACCTGCGCCGTGATGGGGAGGGGCGTGGGCAGTTTGGCAAGGATATGTTTGCGGTCCCCTTCAAGCCCATCGCGCACGGCATAAACCGCCCCGGCCGCGGCCGAGATGCCGAAGATGCTGCGACCCTTCACGGAATGGGCGACGTAATGCCCGATATAGGTCACTTCCCCTGGCCGGACCGTAAAGTTGACCTCAAAAGGCACGCGTTGGCTGATGTAGCCATATCCCGCGCCCATCGCTGTGAACAGGGATACGTCGAAGAACGTGTAGTCCCCCGGTGCCAAGGTCTCCAGAACGATCGACCCCTTCTCCTGCGGCGTATCTATGTCATAGCTGACAGCGGAGAACAGGCTGTCATACCGCCAGAGCAACTCACTCCATGTTTGGTCACCCCGACGCCTGATCTTGTAGATGTAGTGAGGGTAGAGGTTGTTTGACGCGGCAGAGGCCATCAGGGCGACGTAGCCGGCGTCAGCACCTTTGTAGCCCGTGGGCGAACTCGCGACGTTCGCGCAGCCGCCGAGCAGGAGCGCGAACAGCAGGACGACCAATCGGGTCATGGCATGCCCTTAGGCGAGTGTCAGGGATGCCCACAATGCCGTATGAGTTAATCCTCGTGAAGGGAGCGCGCTGCGGCGTGTGGCCGCTCGGCTTGGCCGTCCGCCCCCTTCGGCGCCTCACCCCTCCCCGATCCCCGCCCCCAGCCCGTTCATCAGCCTGACGAAGCCCGGGAAGCTGGTGTCGATGAAGCTGCCGTCGTCCACGCCGACGGGCTCGTCGGTCGCCAGGCCCAGGACCAGGAAGCTCATGGCGATGCGGTGGTCCAGGGCGGTGGCGATGCGGGCGCCGCCCTTGGGGGGCTTGCCGGTGCCGTGGACGACCATCCAGTCCTCCCCCGCCTCCACCTTGACGCCGCAGGCCACCAGCCCGTCCGCCACCATGGCCAGCCGGTCGCTCTCCTTCACCCGCAACTCCCCGATGCCGCGCATCACGGTGGGGCCGGTGGCGCAGGCGGCGGCCATGGCCAGGATCGGGTACTCGTCGATCATGCTGGGGGCGCGGTCCGGCGGAACCTCCACGCCCTTCAGGGCCGTGGCGCGGACCAGCAGGTCGGCCACCGGCTCCCCGGCCTCCTCCCGCTGGTCCTGGAAGGCGATGTCGGCACCCATCTCTTTCAGCGTCTCATACAGGCCGGTGCGGCGGGTATTGGTGCCCACGCCGGGCAGGCGCACCTCCGACCCCGGGCAGAGCAGGGCGGCCACTGCCGGGAAGGCGGCGGAGCTGGGGTCTGACGGGACAACCAGGTCGCGGGCGGTCAGGTTGGCCTCCCCGGTGACGGAGACCGCCAGGGCCCCGTCCTCCAGAACCTCCTCCCGCACGTCCACGCCGAAGTGGCGCAGCATGCGCTCCGTGTGGTCGCGGGTGGGCTCCGCCTCGATGACCGTGGTGCGGCCGGGCGTGTTCAGGCCGGCCAGCAGGATGGCCGACTTCACCTGGGCGGAGGCCACGGGCAGCCGGTACTCGATGGGCACGGGCATGTTGGTGCCCACCACCGCCCCGGGCAGGCGCCCGTTGCTGCGCAGCACGAAGCTGGCCCCCATCTTGGACAGGGGCACGGTCACCCGCGCCATGGGCCGCTTCACCAACGACGCGTCGCCGGTGAAGATGCTGGTGAAGGGGTGGGTGGAGACCAGTCCCATCAGCAGCCGCGCCGCCGTGCCGGAATTGCCCATGTCCAGCACCCGGCTCGGCTCCGCCAGCCCGCCCACGCCGCGGCCCCGGGTGCGCCAGGTGCCGTCGTCCAGCCGCTCGATGCTGGCGCCCAGGGCCCTCAGCGCGTCGGCGGTGCGCAGCACGTCCTCCCCCGTCAGCAACCCCTCGATCCGCGTCTCCCCCAGCGCCAGCGCGCCGAACATCAGGGAGCGGTGGGAGATGGACTTGTCCCCCGGGACCCGCACCGTACCGGCCAGGGCGCCGCCCTTGCGGGCGACCAGGGGCTTGGCGGGCATATCATGGTGGTCGGACATGGGCTTGCTCGGGCGGGTGTTTTCAGGACAGATTATTCCCGACCGGGATAGCACGGGCACCCGCCTGTCGTGAACCGGGCATGACCGGCCCCGGCCATGAGCGCGGCACATCCAGCCGTTGCCCGTGTTGGGGGCCCGGTGCCCATGGTTCCGTTTGACAGGGGGCGGGACTCGTGGCATGTGCCCGCGCCGACCCTGGTGGGCGTCCGCCCCGACCAGCGCATAATCTATGGAGAGTCTCGTGGCGAAGGCCGAATGGGGAATCAAGCGCATCTGCCCGAACTGCGGCACCCGCTATTATGACATGCGCAAGGACCCGCCGACCTGCCCGTCCTGCGGCACCACCTTCGACCCTGAGGCGCTGCTGCGCTCCCGCCGCGCCCGCCCGATCCCCGTGGAGGAGGTGAAGGCCAAGGTCGCGCCGGAGACGGAGGACGAGGATACGCTGGGCGTGGATGCCGAGGAGGAGGTGGCCACCGAGGAGGTCACCGAGGACGAGGATCTGGAAGTCGCGGACATCGAGGAAGAGGATGTCGTTGAGGACGTTGGCGCCGACGAGGAGGACGACGTCCTGCTGGAGGACGCGGACGAGTTGACCGACGAGGACGACATGGGCGAGGTCGTGGACGTGGAGGGCGACGAGGACCGCTGAGTCCGGCGGTTTCCGCGGGGTCCGGGACCAGCGCAAAAAAATCCGGTCCCCGCGAATTTTTCCTCTTGCATCGGGGCCGGCATTGGCCGATAACCCCGGCCCACGGCGGCGGTGACCGGGACCGAGACAAACCGGACGGTCAACCCAGACGACGCCGACGAGTTCGGGGCCATAGCTCAGCTGGGAGAGCGCTACAATGGCATTGTAGAGGTCAGGAGTTCGATCCTCCTTGGCTCCACCAAGTCGAAGGGCCCGGCAGCACCGCTGCCGGGCCCTTCTGCTTTTGGTTTTCGGGATGCATCTCCCGACCGCGTCGAGCCGCAGCGCAAAAATACCCTCTTTAGGTCACAGGCCAGGATGCCCGCGCTGTGGCAGCGTTCCGGGGACTACCCAATCGGAAGAGGTATTTCCATGCGCATGCCTGTCGCCATCATCACCGCCGCCTCCCTGCTGGCCGCCACCTCTGTGACCGCCTTCGCCCAGGGCGCGGGTGCCGGGGCCCAGGGCAGCGGCGCCACCACGACCCCGGGTGCCACCAGCGGCACGGGCGCCTCCGGTGCCGCGGGTGCAGGTGCTGCCCCCGCCGGTGCGGCGGGCGCCGCCGCGGCCGGTGCGGCCGTCGGGACCATCACCACGGTCGCGGCCGTGAGCGCGGTGGCCATCGCCGGCGCCGTTGCCGCCGCGGCTTCTGGCGGCGGCGATGACGACGGCGGCACGCCGACCACCTCCACCTCCACCTCCACGGCGACCTCCACCAGCCGCTGAGCCCTGCCGGGAAGCCGGCTCGGCCCGGCATCCCGTCCGAAGGCCCGGTCCCCATGCGGGGGCCGGGCCTTTCGCTTGTCATGGCCCCGAATCTTCCCCTGGGGGCCCCGCCTGGCCTATAGTGGTGCCCCACCCGGCACCGCCGGGACTGTTCCAGCCACGGACCCGCAATGCCAGAGCTTTCCGGCGACGACTCCGAACGCTCCAGTGTCCTTGGCGTCCCGGTGCAGGTGTCCGTGCGCCTCGGGCGTCGCCGCATGCGGATCAGCCAGTTGCTGCGCATGGGGCCCGGCGACATCGTGGACCTGGAGCGGGTGGTGGGCGAGCCCGTGGACGTCTTCGTCAACGACCGCATGGTCGCCCGCGGCGAGCTGGTGGTGGTGGATGGCCGCTTGGGCCTGACCATCGTGGAACTGCTGCCCCAGGCCACCCGTGGGCGTGAGCCCCTGGGGCCCGGCCCTGGCGAATGAACACGCCCACGGCGCGGGGCCGCCATCCCGCCCCTTGCCTTGATCGTGCGGCCACAATACCCATGTAGATCGGTGGGCGGCGCCGGTCCGGGCCGCCCTTCCGGGACCCGGTGCGCGGCACCAGGCCCGGCATCTCGCTCAGCGTTGAGGAGACGGTACGTGACGACCCGACTGTCGCTGTTCAACAGCCCGTTCCTGCTCGGCTTCGACCAGTTCGAGCGCACCCTCGACCGTATCGCCAAGAGCGCCAACGAGGGATACCCGCCCTACAACATCGAGCAGGTGGGCGAGGACCAGCTCCGAATCACCCTGGCCGTGGCCGGCTTCACCGCCGAGGACCTGCAGGTCCAGATGGAGGACAACCAGCTTGTCATCCGCGGCAAGCAGTCGGACGACAAGAACCGCGTCTACCTGCACCGGGGCATCGCCGCTCGCCAGTTCCAGCGCAGCTTCGTCCTGGCCGAAGGGATCGAGGTGCTGGGCTGCAGCCTGGACAACGGCCTGCTGCACGTGGACCTGCGGCGCCCCATCCCGGAGCCGAAGGTGCGGACTATCAAGATCGAGACGCCGAAGGACGGTGCCGATTCGCTGGGGCCGCAGACCATCGACCTGTCCCCGGAGCGGGCCGGCTGAAGCGTGTCCCATCGGCCGGTGATTCACCCGATCTTCAGATTTCCGCCCGACTGTCATGGGCCGGGGGACGTCCCCCTGCCCGGAGTGCATATCCGATGAACTTGACGACCCAGTTCCTGCGCCAGCTCTCGGCCAAGGATTTCGCCACCTTCGGCCTCAACGACATCGCCTATGTGAAGCGGGTGGTGGCGGACGGGGCGGAGGGTTTCGCCATCCATGCCGCCGACGGGACCCAGCTGGCCGTGGTCCCGGCTGAGGACGTGGCCGTGGCCACCGTGCGCCAGCACGACATGGAACCGGCCCTGGTCCAGTAAGGGCCGACGACGGCCGTTCCGGCCACAGGCATCGGATCGGGCCCCGCGCATGGCGCCGGGCCCGATTTGCGTTTCTGGGCACGGACATGCGACAAGCCGGGCTGACGGCCCGGTCGGCATTATCCGGCGATGTCTTGGGAAGGTAGGGAAGGCGCACAGGCCTTCAGGAAACTGGAGCGGGTGAAGGGAATCGAACCCTCGTCGTAAGCTTGGGAAGCTTCTGCTCTACCATTGAGCTACACCCGCGCCGGACCGTCCTTATAGGGCCTTGTGGGCCCGGGATCAAGCGTCCTGCGCATCCCCTTTCGGGGCAAATCGCCGGCGGAGCCGGTCAGCGCGCCGCGCGCCGCAGTCGGCGTCGACCACCCCCGGCAGAGACCGCCACGGCCCCACCCACGGGGGCGTCGGCCTTGGCGGGCAGGGGAAGCCGGGTGACCGGGGCGATCCGCTTGGCGGCGGCTGGCAGGGCCACCCGCGCCGGCTTGGCGGTGGCAACCCGGCCCACGGTGCCGGTCACGCCGTCCAGGGCGCCATCCACCAGCTCCAGTCCCAGGAACCGGTTGGGGTCCACGGGGCCGGGCAGGGACAGGCCCAGCATCTTTTCCCGGCTGAAGCCGAAGCGCACGTAATAGGGCGCGTCGCCCACCAGGATGACGATCCGGTGGCCCAGCTCGGCCGCGCGGGCCAGGCTGTGCCGGATCAGCTTCTGGCCCAGGCCAAGGCTCCGGCATTCCTCCGCCACGGCGATGGGGCCCAGCAGCAGGGCCTGGGTCTTGCCCAGCATGACCGGCCAGTACCGGATGGTGGCCACCACCCGCTCCGTCCCGTCCTCTGCCGTCTGGGTGGCCACGAAGGACAGGTCGGCCACGGGCTCCACGCCCCGGCGCAGCCGGTAAACGGTCTTGGAATGGCGCTTCGGGCCGAAGGCGGTGTCGAGCAGGCTCTCGATGGCGCCGGCGTGCGCCGGCAGCTCAAGCGTGATGGTCATCCTGTTGGGGTGTCCCGGCAAAACGAAATGTGGGGGAGAGGTGTGAGAGACACCGTCGGCCGGGCCCCCCGTGGCGCGTGGCGCCGTCAGCAGGCCTGGACCGCCGGCCGCCCTTTGGCAGGGCGGACGACCAATCGTCGTCGCAGGGTGACGGGGCGCAGCATCGCGCGGCTCATCAGCAGTTTCGCCTGAAGGGCTATATGAGGCCATTATCCCCGGCGCGCAAGCGGTGTTTTTGTGGCAGCGGAACGGTTCGGCGACCCGCCCCGACCCCCTTGGGCTTTGTCGGGCGGCGTGGATCGGCCTATATCTGCGTCTGCGGCCGGCCAGGGTGCCGACGCCATCCCCAGGGGTCAAACCTGGGATGCCGGC
The DNA here is from genome assembly GCF_012913305.1 of Aerophototrophica crusticola. Classification (NCBI taxonomy): domain Bacteria; kingdom Pseudomonadati; phylum Pseudomonadota; class Alphaproteobacteria; order Rhodospirillales; family Rhodospirillaceae; genus Aerophototrophica; species Aerophototrophica crusticola. The sequence goes on from NZ_CP051775.1 coordinate 3,624,787, forward strand.
GCATCGTGGGTCCCGGGCGCACCGGGGCCGGGTTGGAGGAGCGTTCCCCGTGTACACCGAGACCACGCGTGCCATCCGCGTGACCGTCATGCCCCGCTACCTGGAAGACCAGTCCCAGCCGGCGGAGGGCCGCTATGTCTGGGCCTACCATGTGCGGATCGAGAATACGGGCACGGAAACGGTGACCCTGCGCACCCGCCACTGGCAGATCACCGACGCCTTCGGCCGGTTGCAGGAAGTGCGCGGCCCGGGCGTGGTGGGGGAGACGCCGCGACTCGGCCCCGGCGACGCGTTCGAGTACACCAGCGGCACGCCCCTGCCGACCCCCAGCGGCATCATGGTGGGCAGCTACCAGATGGTCACCGATCGCGGCGAGCGGTTCGACGTGCGCATCCCCGCCTTCTCCCTGGACAGCCCGCACCAGGACCGACGGTTGAACTGAGTGTCCCGCCCTGTCGCGGCCATATCATGCCGCGCCGCTTGAAAGTACCTCGCCCCGCGCCACCTTGCATGGCGTGGGGGCCGGCGGCGCGGGGGACGACGCCGGCCACGCCCCCGCCGCCGGTCCTGGACATGAACCAAGCCCATGACAGCAGCCCTTCCCGGGCGCAGTCTGTCCCCATGACCGGCGCCGCAGAAGCCCGCGAGACAAGAATTTCGGAAGGAAGCCAAGCCGTGACGCCACCCAAGACCACGACCGCCGAAAACGTCGTCCCCGGCCCGGTCCATGGCCGCCGCAGCGCCCCGCCGGTGCAAAAGCCGACCCGCGCCGAGGCCGAGGCCGCCGTGCGCACCCTGCTCCGCTGGGCCGGCGACGACCCCAACCGTGAGGGCCTGCTGGGCACGCCGGACCGCGTCGTGCGCTCCTACGAGGAGTTCTTCGCCGGCTATGGCGAGGACCCGATGGAGCTGCTGGCCCGGACCTTCGAGGAGACGGACGGCTATGACGAGATGGTCGTCCTGAAGGGCATCCGGTTCGAGAGCCACTGCGAGCACCACATGGTGCCCATCATCGGCAAGGCCCACGTGGCCTACCTGCCGCGCAAGCGGGTCGTGGGCATCTCCAAGCTGGCCCGGGTGGTGGAAGCCTATGCCAAGCGGCTCCAGATCCAGGAGAAGATGACCGCCCAGATCGCCAACAGCATCGACGAGGTGCTGCAGCCCCTGGGCGTGGCGGTGGTGGTGGAAGCCACGCACCAGTGCATGACCACCCGCGGCGTGCACAAGCCCGGCGTCACCATGGTCACCAGCCGCATGCTGGGCGCCTTCCGGGACGACGACAAGACGCGGCGGGAGTTCCTGTCCATGATCGGCAACCCGTCATCGTCCATGGAAGCCTGACGGGCAGGGCCCGCGCCTGTGCACGGCCGCCGCGGCAGCCCCGCGGCGGCCGTTCGCGTCTTTGGTGCTCCTCGGGCTACTTCCGCTTGGCCCACGCGACCGCACGGGGTCGCGCGGCGGCGACCGACATGGTTCCCAATCACCTGGGAACCGCCCTATCGCCCCATGCCCACGTCGTCGATGCGCGATATGCCCAGCACCAGGGCGTGGGGCCGGTGGCGCTGGGGAAAGCGGCCGATGCCGATGCGGCCGGTCCGGCGCAACTGTTCCAGGGCCAGGTTGGCCAACCCCGGCTCTTCCCCCAGCCCCTCGATCAGGGCGGCAAGGGGGGCGGGTCTGTCAGGTCTTTCCAGCAGCCGCAGGCGGCAGGCCTGGGCCAGGCGCTCGGCAACGCGGTTCACCTCACCCGGCGGGGTGAAGGGGATCAGGCTACCCATGACGTCTCCTCCCATCCCTCAGAGATGGCGGGCGGCCCCTCTTGCCCGGGGGTCCTGCCCGTGACAGGGAAAAGCATGCGCCCGTGGTCGCGACTCGGGAAGCGGGTTTTCCCGATGGTTCCGATAGGGAGACCCTATGGTGGCGGGGGGACTGGCGACGCCCCATGCCCGACGGAATCAGCCGAGAAGACGTCCGCGGATGTACGGGGGAACTGTTGGCCCTTGGCAGGGGGCGGCGCTTCGGGATCATGCCGCGGCGTGACTGCCCGAAGGATCGACGATGACCGGCTTCCCCCGCCACCTGCACTGGTTTCCCGTCCTGCTGCTCCTGGTCCTGGTCGGCGGGGGTGCCTGGGCCATGGGCGTGGGGTATGGGGTGGGGCTGAACGACGGGGAAGACGGGGTGGACCGTCGCAAGGACCCCGCCACCGGCTGTGCGGCCATGGACTCCGGCATCCGCGCCCTGCTGGCGCCGGGCAACACCGCCTATTCCGAGCCGGTGAAGGCGCAGTTGCTGGACGGGCTGCTGTTGAACTACCGCAACCTGGAATGCGGCATCACCAAGCGTACGGCCTTGCTGCTGGACTTGGTGAAGGCCGGGGCTACAGCACCAGCACCGGGAACAGGTTCGCCCTGATGGTGGCGTCCAACTGGCCGTCCAGGTCGGTGGCCAGTTGGCGGACCAGCTCCAGCATCACCTTTTCCCGCTCCGCCAGGCTCACATCCTCCCGCACGGTGGTGCTGCGGCTGGCCGCGGCGGTGGCGGCGCCGTTGAAGCCCTTGGCCGGCTGTTGCACCACCAGCTCCACGCTGATCTTGCCGGAATATCTTTCCGTCTGGTCCTTGGTGAACCAGCCGCGCACACCCTCGGTCCGTTCCAGCGGCTGCTCCACGACAGAGGCGTCACGAATCACCAGCCGGGCCGTGCCCTGGCTGCCCACGGCCTTCAAGCGGTCCTGCGCCCACAGCTTCACCGCCGCCGTGGGGGTCACCGGGATCAGGTGCTCCACGTTCGGGTCCTTCAGGGGCGGGCGGTATTCCTCCACCACCTCGATGGTCGCCACATCGAGCCGGATCGGCCCCTTGTCGGCAAAGCCGAAACCCGGCGCCTGGGCCAGGGACGGCACGGCGAAAGCCAAAAGGACGAACAGGGCGGGCAGCAGGCGGCGCATGGACGGGTTCCCCAGGGATGTCGCAGTCACCGCACCATGGCGTGGGCGCGACCACGGGGCAAGCGGGTGACGCGGATACCCCTACCGGACCCGCATGGCGGCATTTTGGCGGAGACTTTCGAATTCGAAAGTGGCCCCGGCCTATCCCTTGCCGTGTGAACCCTGCTCCGCCCTGATCTCCAGCGCCAGGGCCCGCCGCGTGGCGGCAGCGGCCAGTTCCAGCCAGGCGAGCCGGGCAACCCGGTCACCGGGGCGGCCGTCGGCACGGCGACGCTCGACGGTGTTGGGGCCCTCCGGCCCCCATGCCTCCAACTCCAGGCTCATCATCGGATTCCCCCGACCTTGGAACCAGCGGTGGCATACGGGGGCGTGTGGACCTGCCAGCCTGCCCCCTTGGACTCCACTATCCGCCATTTCGATTAGGGGGTAAAGCCGGCGCTTGGGCTTAATCCGCACGGCGGGCGGTATTCCGGACGGATCCCCGGGGGATTTCAGGCCGTCCGGCGCAGTGGGACCAAGTGGGACAGGGCGAACATCCCGGCGGCGGACAGGACGATGGCCGGTCCCGTCGGCAGGTCCGCCTGCAAGGACAGGCCCAGCCCCAGCAGCACGGCCATGGCGCCGAACCCGGCGGCCAGGGCGGCCATCACCTCCGGGTTGGGGGCGAATCGGCGGGCCGTGGCGGCGGGCACCACCAGCAGCGACGTGACCAGCAGGATGCCCACGATCTTCATGGCCAGGGCGATGGTCGCGGCGATCAGCAGCATGAAGGACAGCCGGATCCAGCGCACCGGCACCCCCTCCACCCGCGCCAGATCCTCATCCACCGTCATGGCCAGCAGGCGCCGCCAGACCAGGGCCAGGCCTGCCAGCACGATCACCCCGCCGCCCCAGATCCAGGCCAGGTCGGCGGGCGTCACCGCCAGGATGTCGCCGAACAGATAGGCCAGGATGTCCACCCGCAGGGACTCCATCAGCGCCAGGGCGACCAGGCCTAAGCTCAACGTGCTGTGGCTGACGATGCCCAGCAGCGTGTCGCTGGCCAGCTTTCGCTGCTCTTGCAGGAAGGTCAGCAGCACGGCGATGCCGGCGCAGACCGCCACCACGCCGATGTTCAGCCCGATACCCAGCAGGAAGCCCAGGGCCACGCCCAGCAGGGCGGAATGGGCCAGCGTGTCGCCGAAATAGGCCATGCGCCGCCAGACCACGACACAGCCCAGCGGCCCCGCCAGCAGCGCCAGGCCGATGCCGCCCACCAGGGCCCTGACCAGGAACTCATCCATCTCAGCGGCCCCCCGGGCCGTGGGCATGGTCGTGACCCCCCGGGCCATGGGCATGCTGGTGGCCGCCATGGTCGTGGCCATGGTGATGGTGGTCGTGGGGCGTGTGTTCCTGCCCCACGGGGACCACGCATCCATCGTCCGCGTGGGCGTGGTCGTGGCTGTGGTGGTACAGGGCCAGCGCCTCCGCGTGGCGGCCGAACAAGGCCACATAGTCGGGGTGGCGGCCCACCTCCTCCGGCTTGCCCTGGCAGCAGACATGCCGGTTCAGGCAGATCACCGTGTCGGTGCGGGCCATCACCAGGTGCAAATCGTGGGACACCAGCAACACGCCGCAGCCATGGCGGCGGCGGATGGTGTCGATCAGCTCGAACAGGGCGGCCTGGCCGTGCACGTCCACCGCCTGCACCGGCTCGTCCAGCACCAGCAGGTCCGGCTTGCGCAGCAGGGCGCGGGCCAGCAGCACCCGTTGCAGCTCCCCGCCCGACAGGGACTGCACGGCGCTGCCCAGCACATGGGCGGCGCCCACCTCCGCCAAGGCGGCGCGGAGTTCGGCCTCCGTCGCCTTGCCCCACAGGGTCAGGAAGCGGCGCACCGTCAGGGGCAGGGTGGGGTCAACCGCCAGCCGTTGCGGCATGTAGCCGACCCGCAGGTCCGGCCGCCGCTCGATCCGCCCGGCGGACAGGGGGACGAGGCCCAGCAGCGCCTTCACCAGGGTGCTCTTGCCCGCACCGTTGGGCCCGATCAGGGTGACGATCTCCCCCGGCCGCACCGTCAGCCCCACCCCGTCCAGCACGGTCCGGCCGCCATAACGCACGCCCAACCCCTCCGCCCGCAGCAGCGGCGGCAGGTCGGCGGGGCGGGCGGGGAGGGGAAGGGGCATGGGCGGGTCCTTTGGCCCTACCGGCTGTCAGGGAAAGGCAGCGGGTGTACGCCACGACGGGAGGGCTTGACAAATGTTATATAGTAACGCCCAGACTTCCCGCCCCGCGAAAAGGCTGGACCACCCATGACCCGCGCCCGCATCCCCTTCCGCCGCCTTGCCCAACGGGCGGCGGCCCTGCTGATCCCCCTGGCCCTCGCCCCGGCGGCATTGGCCCAGGGCGCCCCGCCCGACGTGGTGGCGACGGTGAAGCCGCTGCATTCCCTGGTGGCGGGGGTGATGCAGGGGGTGGGCACGCCGCACCTGCTGGTGCAGGGCGCCGCCAACCCCCACGCCTTTTCCCTGAAACCGTCCGACGCCAAGGCCCTGGCGGGGGCGGAGCTGGTGGTCTGGGTGGGGCCGGAGCTGGAGACATTCCTGCAGAAGCCCCTGGCCGCCGTCGCGGGCAAGGCCCGGCTGCTGCCCCTGATGACGGCCCCGGGGGTGCAGGCGGTGGAGACCCGCGCGGGCGGCGTGTGGGACCAGCATGACCACGGCCACGGCCACGGGCATGGCCATTCCCACGGCCCCGACGACCATGGCGGGGGCGGCCCCGACGGCCACATCTGGCTGGACCCGCGTAACGCCAAGGCCATCACCGACGCGGTGGCGGAGGCCCTGGCGGCCCTGGACCCGGCCCGCGCCGCCACCTACCGCGCCAACGCCGAGGCGCAGCGGGCCCGGATCGACTCCCTGGACGCGGAGCTTGCCGCCACCCTGGCGCCCGTGGCCAAGAAGCCCTTCATCGTCTTCCACGACGCCTACCATTACCTGGAGCGGCGCTACGGCCTGTCCGCCGCGGGGGCCATCACCGTCAGCCCGGAACGGCGCCCGGGTGCCGCGCGCCTGTCGGCCCTGCGGGAACGCATCCGGCAGGCGGGGGCAGCCTGCGTCTTCGCCGAGCCCCAGTTCGCCCCGGCCCTGGTGCAGACGGTGGCGGAGGGCACCAACGCCCGCACCGGTACCCTGGACCCGGAAGGCGCCAACATCCCCGACGGGCCGGAGCTGTACTTCAGCCTGATGCGCTTCAACGCCAAGTCCCTGGCGGATTGCCTGGGTGGTTAAGGGGCGGGTGAGGCGCGCCGACCCTTGAAATTGTCCGCCTCCCCTGCGAAAGCAGGGGCCCACTTTTCTTTGACCCGGTTCCCAGCGGACAGGTCGCCAAGAACCGTGGGCCCCTGCTTGCGCAGGGGAGTCAGGATTGGTTGGGGTCAGCGGTTGGCCCTTGCCCCTTGCGTCAGGAGATTGGCATGCGCGTCGGGATCGTGGGCTGCGGCGGGCGGATGGGGCAGATGCTGCTGCGGGAGGTGCTGGCCACCCCGGGCGCCACCCTGTCCGGCGGGACGGAGCGGCCGGGCAGCCCCAGCCTGGGCAGGGACCTCGGCACCCTGGTCGGCGCGGACCCGCTGGGCGTGGCGGTGACCGACGACCCGGCGGCCCTGTTCCGGGACAGCGACGTGGTGATCGACTTCACCAGCCCTGCCGCCACCGTGGCCCATGCCGGGCTGGCGGCGGAACACGGTACCGCCCTTGTGGTGGGCACGACCGGCCTGTCCGCGGCGGACAGCGCGGTCTTGGCACAAGCCGCGGCCAAGACCCCCGTGGTGGTGGCCGCGAACTTCAGCCTGGGCGTCAACCTGCTGCTGGGCCTGGTGGAGAAGGTGGCGGCCACCCTGGGCCCCGATTGGGACATCGAGGTGCTGGAGATGCACCACCGCCACAAGGTGGACGCCCCCAGCGGCACCGCACTCGCCCTGGGCAAGGCCGCGGCGGCCGGCCGGGGGGTGGAGTTGGATGCCGTCAAGGACACGGTGCGCGACGGCCACACCGGCGCCCGGGTGCCCGGCCATATCGGCTTCGCCACCTTGCGCGGTGGCGACGTGGTGGGCGACCACACGGTGATGTTCGCCACGGAGGCGGAGCGGGTGGAGCTGACCCACAAGGCCGGCGACCGCCGCATCTTCGCCCGTGGCGCCGTGCGGGCGGCGCTCTGGGCGGCGGGCAAGCCGGCGGGGCTTTACGGGATGAAGGACGTGCTGGGGCTGTAGGGGTTCGCCTGGATATGGGGTGTTTCGTCGGGGTTCGCTTTCGCTCACCCCGACACACTGCCCTTACACGTTAAAGCGGAAGTGGAAGATGTCGCCGTCCTGGACGACGTATTCCTTGCCTTCCATGCGCATCTTGCCGGCTTCCTTGGCGCCGGCCTCGCCGCCCAGGGCGACGTAGCTGTCGTAATCGATGGTCTCGGCCTTGATGAAGCCGCGCTCGAAGTCGGTGTGGATGACGCCGGCGGCCTCCGGGGCCTTGGCGCCCTTGCGCACGGTCCAGGCGCGGGCCTCCTTCGGGCCCACGGTGAAGAAGGTGATCAGGTTCAGCAGGCCATAGCCGGCGCGGATCACCCGGTTCAGGCCCGGCTCCTCCAGCCCGAGGGACTGCAGGTAGTCCAGCTTGTCCTCGGCCGACAGCTGGCTCAGCTCCGCCTCGATGGCGGCGGAGATCACGACGGACGCGGCACCCTGGGCCTTGGCCATCTCCGCCACGGCCTGGGAGAAGCTGTTGCCGGTACCGGCGCTCGCCTCCTCCACGTTGCAGACATAGAGGACCGGCTTGCCGGTGAGGAGCTGGAGCTGCTTGAAGGCCTCCGCCTCCTCCTTGTCGATCTTGGCGGTGCGGGCCGGCTTGCCCTCCCGCAGTACGGCCAGGACCTTTTCCATCAGGTCCACCTGGGCCTTAGCCTCCTTGTCACCGTTCTTGGCCTTCTTGGACAGGGGCAGGACCCGCTTCTCCAGGCTGTCCAGGTCGGACAGCATCAGCTCCGTCTCCACCGTCTCCGCGTCACGCACCGGGCCGATGGAGCCCTCCACGTGGGTGATGTCCGTGTCCTCGAAGCAGCGCAGCACGTGGACGATGGCGTCCACCTCACGGATGTTGGCCAGGAACTGGTTGCCCAGCCCCTCGCCCTTGCTGGCCCCGCGCACCAGGCCGGCGATGTCCACGAACTCCAACTGGGTCGGGATGGTCTTGGCCGACTTGGCGATGGCCGCCAGCTTGTCCAGCCGCGGGTCCGGCACGCCCACCCGGCCCACGTTCGGCTCGATGGTGCAGAAGGGATAGTTCGCCGCCTCGGCCGCGGCCGTGCTGGTCAGGGCGTTGAACAGGGTCGACTTGCCGACGTTGGGCAGGCCGACGATGCCGCAGTTGAAACCCATGGGACTGGATCGCTTCGGTCGTGGGACAGGGATTGGGCAGGGTTATGGGCGATGTGGGGGCTGTTGGCAACCTCACGCGGCGCGGGGCTGGTGTCCCTTCCGACGGGCGTCTTCCCAAAATTCACGGACGACACGGGCACGCCACGGACGGACACGGACAAAGGGGCGATTAGGCAATGCGGATTCGCTCTCCGTCCTGGCTGCGCCGCAGGCAATGGATTCTTGTCCGTGTTGTCCGTGGATTGTCCGTGCCGTCCGTGCAACCCGTCCCCACGCCTCAGGAAGAAACCCTCGGTGTGGGGCGCCAGTCGGGTGGGGCCAGTTCGAAGCTTTCGAATTCGAAAGCGGGGGAGACGGTGCAGCCCACCAGGGTCCAGGTGCCCAAGGATTCCGCGCACTGCCAATGGTCGGCGGGGACGACGACCTGGGGGTGCTGTCCCTGAAGGATGCCGGGGCCCAGATGGTAGGCGGCGGCGTCGTGGCCGTTGGGGCTGATGGTCAGGACCAGCGGCGCCCCGGCATACCAGTGCCAGACCTCGTCCGCGTCCTTCACCCGGTGCCAGTGGCTGTACTCCCCGGCCTGGAGCAGGAAATAGATAGCGGTGGAGGTGCCGCGCCCGCCGCCGGGCGGCACGTGGCGGTAGGTCTCCACGTAATGCCCGCCTTCCGGGTGGGGCTTCATGCCCAGGCGCTCGATGATCTGGCGGGCGGTGAGGTCCATGGCGGGGTTCCTTTGCTCCGGGGAAGCGAGTGTATCCCCGCCCCCGATCACCGCCAATCGGGGATGCCCCCCGTCGCAGTCGCTTGTTCGAAACCGTTACCTTGATGCCGTCATCCCGACGAAAGTCGGGACCCAGGAGTCAGGGGCACATCGCGCTGGATATGTGGGGACGGGGCAAAGCCCTGATGTCGGGCTAGTGACCCTGGGTCCCGGCTTGCGCCGGGATGACGCAAGAAGGGATGAGGAGAGCTGATCCTTCCCTCACGCCCGCCGGCGCCAGCCAGGGCTCTCGGCGTCCAGGATGGTCTCAAGCTGCGCCACCCGGTCTTCCAGCTTCTGGGCCCGCAACTCCAGCTCCTGGGCGGCCTGCTCGGGCAGGCCCTGGGCGCGGAAGCGGCGCCATTTGGTCATGTGGCTCATCACGATGGCGGTGATGGGGATCAGCAGGGCGAATATCGCGACCAGGTGCCCACCGTTCATGGCCGGGGCTCCTCAGGGCTTGTCGGCCAGGCGGCCGAGCTGTTGGTTCAACTGGTACTCGGGGCTGGTGACGTGCCGCTCCATGTCGGCCACGCGGCGCTCCACCTCATCGAACACCCGGAAGCGGCGCCGCAGCTCCACGTCCCGCCGGGCCGCCTCCAGGTCGGCCTTGGCCCAGTCGCGCAGGGCCTTGGTGATGATGGAGACGATGGGGATCAGCAGGGCCAGGATGGCGATGAACTGCCCGGTGGACATGGCCCCGCCTCCCTATTTCCGTTCCAGGTCGCGGAACTGCCGGTGCAGGTCGTACTCCTTGGAGGCGACGTACCCCTCGATCCGGCCCAGGACCCGGTCCATTTCCCGGAACTTGGCCTTCAGCCCGGCCAGGGTCTGGTCCGGCTTGGTGGCCACGGAGCGCCAGAACACCTCTTCCTCCTTCGTCTCATAGAGGTTCCGGGGCCGCGGCTTCAGGATCCACCAGAGCACCGCGTAGCCGACAAGGACTACCGGCGAAAAGAAGAAGAAGCCCAACACCACCGCCAGCCGGATGATCCAACTGTCCACGTTCAGGTAGTCGGCGATGCCGGCGCAGACGCCGCCCAGCTTGCCCTCCGCCGTGTTGCGGTAAAGCTTGTGCGGGTTGGGGGAACGGTAGATCGGCTCCATGCGGGTCATGCTCGGGTCCTCCGCCGCGCGGGGCGCGGCCCGGTCCCCCGAGCCCCGCTCACCGCGGGCCTTGCGGCCGGTGTCGAAGCCGGCGCCATCCAGGCCCAGGTACTCGCCCCAGCTCATGTCGCGGGGCTTTCCCAGGTAGTCCTCCTGCCAGTCCCGCCCGGACCGGCCGCCGACGCGGTAGCGCCGGCGGCCGGGGAAGGGGGGCGGCATGTCGCTTGTCCGCCGGTCCCTCATGACGCCTTGGACCTCCAGCCCGGGGCCTCGGCGTCCAGGATTTTCTCCAACTGGCGGATGCGGTCCTCCATCTGCGACGCGCTGTGCCACAGGTCGGACAGCATCCGCTCGTCGTCGGCGCTGAGCGTCTTCGCGATCCGCCACTTGGTGAGGTAGTGGAAGATGATCCACACCGGAGCGACGATCACCAGGAAGATGATGGCTGGAACGAATGCCATCTCGGACATCAGTGCCCCCCTTCGGGTCTCACGACCCCTTCAGGCTTACGGTTGGCTGGACTTGGCCGCCAGCTTGGCCTTCAGGGCCTGCAGTTCGGACTCGACCTTGCTGTCGGCTTCCAGCTCGGCGATCTCGTCGGCCAGGCTCTTCTTCTGGCCCATGGACAGCACCTCGGCCCGGCCTTCCAGCACGTCCAGGTTCCGCTCCACCTGCTCGAACCGGCTGAAGGCGTCGGTGATGCGGTCGTCATAGAGCTGGGTGCGGACCTTCAGCCGGTTGGTGGCGGTCTTCTGCCGGGCCACCAGGGCCTTCTCCCGCGCCTTGGCGTCGGCCAGCTTCTGCTGGAGGGCGGCGATGTCCTCGCTGGTCTTGGACAGGGCCTCGTCCAGGCGGGCCAGCTCGGCGGCCATGCTCTCGGCGGCCTCGGCCAGCTTGGTCTTGGCGACCAGGGCGCCCTTGGCCAGGTCGTCCCGGTCCTTGGACAGGGCGAACTCCGCCTTGCGCTGCCAATCGTCCGACTCGCGCCGGATATCGGACAGCTTGCGCTCGATCTCCTTCTTCTCCGCCACCGTCTTCACGGCGGAGGAGCGGACCTCGACGAGCGTATCCTCCATCTCCTGGATGATCAGGCGGATCAGCTTCTCCGGATCCTCGGCACGGTCCAGGATGGCGTTGAGGTTGGAATTGATGATGTCGCCGAGACGGGAAAAGATGCCCATGTCAGGGTCTCCTTCAGGCAAGGGCAATGAAAAGGTTGCTCATCACGGTGGCGACCGCAAGGATGATCCACGCTTCGCCCGGAACCGCCCGGAAATCCTCGAACAGTTCCCGCAGGAAACCGCCCTTGGGCCGGGTGAAGAACCCGTCGTGGCCCGTGGCGCTGTCCCGGTCCCCGTCCGCGGCCAGGCCGCCCTGGATGGTGAAGTCGGTCATCGCTGTGGTCCCCTTCGTTCGAGTTCCCCGGTGTCGGCATCCCTATAGGCAAGGGCCGTGCCAATAGCGCATGGCAGGCGGATACCCTGGATTTCCGCGGCTTCCGGCGGGGCCGGCTTGACCGGGGGAAGGGCTGGGGTTAGGCTCCCCCACACATCTTCGCGATTCCCACCACTCGGTGGTCGATCCTGCCAATCGGACTTTTCCGATTAGGGGTAAGGCCCCGAAAGCCCCGGAAGGTCGGCCCATGTCCGCCGCCGTCAGCCCGCCCTCCCTGATCGGCCAGGCGCCGTCCTTCCTGACGTTGATGGAGCATGTCTCCCAGGCGGCACCCCTGAACCGCCCCACCCTTGTGATCGGCGAGCGGGGCACCGGCAAGGAGCTGGTGGCCGCCCGCCTGCATTACCTGTCGCCCCGCTGGGACAAGCCCTTCGTCAAGCTGAACTGCGCCGCCTTGAGCGAGACGCTGCTGGAGACGGAGCTGTTCGGCCATGAGGCCGGGTCCTTCACCGGGGCCGCCAAGCGCCATGTGGGCCGGTTCGAGCTGGCGGACGACGGCACCCTGTTCCTGGACGAGATCGCGACCGCATCCATGCGGGTGCAGGAGAAGATCCTGCGCGTCATCGAATATGGCGAGTTCGAGCGGGTGGGCGGCAACCAGACCATCAGCATCGACGTGCGCGTGGTGGGCGCCACCAACGCCGACCTGCCCAAGCTGGCGGAGCAGGGCAAGTTCCGCGCCGACCTGCTGGACCGGCTGTGTTTCGACGTGCTGACCATCCCGCCCCTGCGGGCCCGGCCCGAGGACATCCCCCTGCTGGCGGAGCATTACGGGGTGGCCATGGCGAAGGAGCTGGGCCGGCCCTATTTCCAGGGCTTCTCCCCCCAGGCCATGCGGCAGATGCTGGAATATGCCTGGCCCGGCAACGTGCGCGAGCTGAAGAACGTGGTGGAGCGGGCCCTGTACAAGGCCGCCGACCCCGACCGGCCCATCGAGGAATTGCAGTTCGACCCCTTCGAGTCGCCCTGGCGCCCCCGTCAGATGGCGATCTATGAGGACAAGGGTCCTGCCCCCATCATCGTCCACGCCGCCCCGCCGTCCCCGCCCGCCAACGGCCACGCCGGGAACGGGGCGGCCAAGCCCGCCGACGGCGTCACCCACCTATGGCCCGGCGACGGCAGCCCCTGTGATTTCCTGGCCCAGGTGGCTGACTTCGAGAAGGCACTGCTGCGCGCGGCCCTGGAGCGCAACCAGTACCACCAGAAGCGCGCCGCCGCCGACCTTGGTCTGAACTACCACCAGTTCCGCGGCTACCTGCGCAAATACGACCTGCTGGAAAAGCGCCACGGGCCGAAAGGGGCCGAGGAGGCGGAGGAGATGGGCGAGGCGGAGGCGTGAGGGGTCAGCCGTTCCCGAGCGATGTCCTCGTCCCCTCTGCCCAGGCGGCTTCCATCCCGGTGGCGACCTCGGCAAAACCCGGCACATCCCGGGCGAAAGCGCGCAGGTCGGGCAGGGTCGTGGCCAAGGCATCCGCCACTCGTTCCAAGGTCGCGCGCACGTCTGACGGCGTCAGGCCGCAGCGGGTGGTGCCCAGGCGCTCCAGTTGCTTGACGTCCGGCCAAGTGGGCTTCCCGTCCAGGGTCAGGGCCATCCTGTCCGCCGGCAGGTAGGCGGTGGTGGTCACCAGGTCATAGGCCGGGGCGAGGCGCAGCGGCCCGTCCAGCCCATCATAGAGGACGGCGAAGTTCTTCAGGTGGGCGTCGCCATTGCGGATGGCCGCGTTCAGGACGAACAGGGTGAACAGCCGCCCCGCATCCCGCCGCCAGCCTTCGACGTCGCCGGCCATGAAATCCTTCAGGCGGCGGAAGACGGACTTCTCATAGCCGCCCTCATACTTGCGGGCCGTGGCGGTGCCGTTCAGGACGCAGAAATCCTCCATCCCCAGGTAAGTCCCGTCCCTGCCCAGGTCGAACCGGTCCACCACCAGGGCGGCCCCATCCTCCGCCAGCCGGGCACGGGCTACCTCCAGCCCGCAGCGGCGCGCCGCTTCCAGGCAGAAGTACTCGTTGGCGGCCAGGTGCGGGTACTCGGCCGGGTCCCAGAACTTCACGATGTGGGTGGCGGCCTGGAAGCTGACGCGGCCCGCCGTGCCGGGGCCAGACAGTTTCAAGGCCGTGTCGGGGTCACGGACCAGGACCTTGGGCTGCACCCCGCTGATGCCGGAATGGGGGGCGAAGCTGTCCAGCAGTTGGCGGAACAGGTCCCCGTCCCGCCGCCGGGCCAGGATGTCGTCGACCGGCTGGAGCGGCACGCCCGCATCCAGGGCGCCGTTCGGGGCCGTGTAGCGGATGCGGCCCATCTGGGACCGGCCGGTGACGGCCAGCAGGTCCAGGTCGTCGAACCGGCCCGTGGCCTTGGCGAAACGCAGCCGCAGGCGTTCCCGCAGGGCGCCCTCGGGCAGGTTCATCTCGAAGATGGGGTGCAGGCCGAAGGGCTGGTCGTAGGACTCCAGCCGTGTCGGCATGGTCAGGGACACGGCATCCCCCGGCCCCGCTTCCGCCCCATAGGCGAAGGTGGCACCGGGGCCGCTGCCGCCCCGGTTGCGGTCCAGCCGCCCGGCGGGCCGCTCAGCGGTCCAGACTTTCAGCATCCCGTGCTTGCTCCTCCCGCAGCATCTCCAGCGTCGGCCGGCCGTGGTTGGCGGTGACGACGGCCAAGTCCAGGCCCAGGGCGCACAGCAGCAGGGCCACCTTGTTGAAGCCCAACTCCGCCAGCTTGCCCCCCTCCAGGGCCGCGAGGGTGGAGCGGCCCACACCGGCGCGGCGGGCGAGTTCCGGTTGGGTCAGGCCCAAGGCGCGGCGCCGTTCCGCGATGCGCTCTCCCACCCGTTCAAGATCAAGCATACAATCCATCCAGCATATTGGACGAAAAGCTAAAATAGCGCAAAAATATCCAGTTTGCTAGATGATTTTACCCTTCCCCCATCTCCCCCAACCGCTTCTCCAGCCGGTCCACCAACCCCAGCAGGGCCGCCCTCTCCTCCGCTGTCAGGCCGGCCAGGAAGTCCCGTTCCCAGTCCAGGGCCAGCGGGGCCACGCGGTCGTAGAGGGCGCGGCCTTCTGCCGTGAAGGACAGGCGCAGCAGGCGTTGGTCCTGCGGGTGGGTGGCGCGGGCCAGGATGCCGCGTTCCACCAGGGCGGTCACGGCGCGGCTGACCTTGGCCTTATCCATCTGGGAGCGGTCGACGATGTCGTTGCTGGACAGGGGCTGCTCCCGCCCCAGGATGGCCAGCACCCGCCATTCCGGGATAGAGATGCCGAACCGGTCCTCATACTGGCGGGCGAGCGCCTTGCTGACGCGCTTGGCAAGCACGTTCAGGCGGTAGGGCAGGAAACTGTCGAGCTGGAGCATGGCAAGTCCCACCCTTGCGCGGGAAGACGCCGCTTGCAAGGGGCGGCAGGGCTGGGCATATTTTGTTTCACCTGAAACGATCTTGTAAAGGGACATCCCCCATGCGGCGGTACATCAGTTTCCCCAAGGTCGAGGGCACCTCTTCCCGCCAGGCCCACGCCAACCTGCCCCCGGCACCTATGAGCGGGAGATCGGCAAGGAAGGCTTCTTCGGCCCGGCCACCCACATGTACCACCGCAACCCGCCAACCGGCTGGCTGAGCTGGGAGGGACCCCTGCGCCCCCGCGCCTTCGACCTGAACCGGATGGTGGAGGACGCCGCCGGCGGGCCGTGGAGCGCGCGGGAGGTGCTGTACAACGCCCACTGCCGCATGCGCATCTGGCATTGCGCCCAGCCCATGGACCACCTTGCCCGCAATGGCGACGGGGACGAGCTGCTGTTCGTGCATGAGGGGGCGGGGGAGCTTTACTGCGACTACGGCCACCTGACCGTGGAGGCCGGCGACTATGTGATGCTGCCGCGTAGCACCATGTGGCGGCTGGTGCCGACCAGGCCGGTGACCGCCCTGCTGATCGAGGCGACGGGGTCCAGCTACCAGCTGCCCGACCGGGGCATCGTCGGGCCGCATGCGGTGTTCGACCCGGCCGTGCTGGACACGCCCAAGGTGGACGACGCCTTCCTGTCCCAACAGGCGGAACTGGGGCCGGGCGGCACCTGGAAGGTGCTGGTCAAGCGGCGCAACCAGATCAGCACCGTGACCTACCCGTTCAACCCGCTGGACGCGGTGGGCTGGAAGGGTGACCTGGCCCCCGTCCGCCTGAACGTGCGGGACGTGCGGCCGCTGATGAGCCACCGCTACCACCTGCCGCCCAGCGCCCACACCACCTTCGTCGCCAACCGCTTCGTCGTCTGCACCTTCGCGCCCCGGCCGTTCGAGACAGACCCGGACGCCATCAAGATCCCGTTCTTCCACAACAATGACGATTATGACGAGGTGCTGTTCTACCACGCTGGCGACTTCTTCAGCCGCGACAACATCAAGGCGGGGATGGTGACCTTCCATCCCTGCGGCTTCACCCACGGGCCGCACCCCAAGGCCCTGACCAAGATGCTGCAACAGTCCAAGCCCGCCACGGACGAATACGCCGTGATGCTGGACACCCGCGACGCCCTGGAGGTCGCCGAGCTGCCGGAGGGCGTGGAGAACCACGCCTATGCCGACAGTTGGAAGGTGAAGCCCGCGGCGGCGGAGTGATAGGATCAGGGCGGACAGCGACAGGCAGCCATCATGCGGACGGTCAACCTCAGCCAGGCGGACAGCCACCTTGCCAGCCTCGTGGACGAGGCATTGGCGGGGGAGGACGTGGTCATCACCCGTGGGGGGCGGCCAGTGGTGCGGCTGGTCCCCGTCGGCGCCACGGACGAGCAACCTCGGAAGCGGCAGTTCGGCCAGTGGGCCGGGCGGATCAAGGTGCATGACAACTTTGACGATCCGCTGCCGGAAGAGATGATGCGGACCTTCCGCGGGGAGGATGCGTGAGGCTGCTCATCGACACCCAGATCTTCATCTGGATTGCCGAGAACCCCAGCCGCATCCACCCAGCCGCCCGCACGGCCTTGGAATACCCTGGCAACGAGGTGTTCGTCAGCGCCGTCACGCCCTGGGAGATCGCCATCAAGGTGGGGCTAAGGCGGCTCGACTTCCCGGTCGGCGAGTTCTGGGACATGGTGAAAACCTTCGATTTCGCCATCCTCGACGTGACCGCCCACCATGGGCTGGCAGCCGGTGCGCTGCCGCGCCACCATGCCGACCCCTTCGATCGCATGCTCGTGGCCCAAGCCCGCCTGGAAGGGCTGACGCTGGTGAGCAGCGACGCCCTGATCGCCCAGTATGACGTGGACATCCTGCCGTCCTGACCAGAGGAACCCCGTTCGATGAAACTCGCCTCCCTCCAGCATGGCCGTGACGGCCGCCTGGTCGTCGTTTCCCGTGACCTCTCCGCTTGTGTGCCCGTGCCGGCCATCGCGCTGACCCTGCAACAGGCCCTCGACCATTGGGAGACGGTGGAGCCGGCCCTGCGTGGCGTGGCGGCGGCGTTGGAGGCCGGCGACGCGGACCTGGAGGGGGTGATGCCGTTCCGGGAGGAGGACTGCGCCGCCCCGCTGCCGCGGGCCTTCCAGTGGGCGGACGGCTCGGCCTACGTCAACCATGTGGAGCTGGTGCGCAAGGCCCGCGGGGCGGAGATGCCGCCCAGCTTCTGGACCGACCCGCTGATGTACCAGGGCGGCAGCGACAGCTTCCTGGCCCCCACGACCCCATCTGCATGGCGGACGAGGCCTGGGGCATCGACCTGGAGGGGGAGGTGGCCGTGGTCACCGGCGACGTGCCCATGGGCGTGTCGGCGGAGGCTGCCCGCGGCATGGTCTGGCTGGTGATGCTGGTGAACGACGTGTCCCTGCGGGGCCTGATCCCCAACGAGCTGGCCAAGGGCTTCGGCTTCTTCCAATCCAAGCCCAGCACGGCCTTCAGCCCCGTGGCGGTCACGCCGGACGAGCTGGGCACTGCCTGGGACGGGGGCAAGCTGCACCGGCCGCTGCTGTCCTTCATCAATGGCAAGCCCTTCGGCACGCCCGATGCCGGCGTGGACATGACCTTCGACTTCGGCCAGCTCATCGCCCACGCGGCCAAGACCCGGCCGCTGTGCGCCGGGACCATCATCGGGTCCGGCACCGTGTCCAACAAGGACCCGGACGGCGGCCCCGGCCGGCCGGTGGACCAGGGCGGGCTGGGCTATAGCTGCCTGGCGGAGATCCGGACCATCGAGACCATCCGCGACGGCAAGCCCTCCACCCCCTTCCTGCGCTTCGGCGACCGGGTGCGGATCGAGATGCGGGACGAGGCGGGCGCCAGCATCTTCGGCAGCATCGACCAGGAGGTCCGGAAGTACGAGGGGCCGTGAGGAGCCCTTCCGCCAGCCATGGCCCAGGCCGGCGACCGCCGGCCCGCGGCCCCGTGGCCGCGCGAGCCAAGCCGCCAGAGGCGGCGCGAGCCTGCCCCGGTCCCCGAGCCGGGGGCGCTTGAGGGAACACGAACTCACGCCGTCCGGAACCAGCCCGTCACGGCGTAGCGCCCGGCGGGGGCGTAGGGGACCACGTAGCTGACGCTGTGCAGCTGCGGCACGCGGAAGATGTTCAACTGGTTGAAGGCGGGGACGAAGCTGTCGGTCACCGACCCGTCCTCCTCCAGGAAGTGCAGCAACCCGCCCCAGTCCGCCTCCCACCGGGGCGTCATGTTCAGCACGAAGGCCACCTTGGCGTTGCCGCCGGCCATGTAGTCGTTGTGCTTCTTCAGGAACTGGCCGGGGGCGTAGAGGGTGGCCTGGGCGTCGCCCTTCACGATCTCCGGGATGCCGGTGACGGCGCGGATGAAGTCCAGGAACTCCCCGTCATTCAGGTATTCCAGCAGCCGGTGGGTATAGAGCTGCATGTCCCGGCCCGCCAGATAGGCGCTGACGATCGGGTAGGTGTGGTACAGGTACTGGTAGCCCTGGGCGGCCCGTTGCATCACCGTCTGGCCCAGGGCGGCCCGCTGCTCCCGCGGCATGGCGCGCAGGGTGGCCTGGTCCAGGACCACCGCCTTATCCCCTTCATTGTAGACCAGGCCCCAGGGCACCTCCCGCGTCAGGCAATGGTGCAGGCGCTGGGCCACCGGCTCCGGGAACAGGCCGGGGATCTTCAGCCGCCCGTCGCGGGCGAAGGCGGCGGCCAGGGCGCCGCGGTCCAGGTCGGGGGAAAGGCTCAGGGGGATGTCCATGGCGGAGCCGGCAGCGGGGGACGGGAGCCGCACCTTAGCGGAGCCCCGGTGCCCCGACAAAGCGGACATTGCCGCGCCCGTCGGGATGCGGTTGACCCGCGGCCGGTCCTTGACCACCCTGGCCGCCTCGGGATCGACGGGGGACGGCATGGGCGTGGCGGGCAGGGTGAAGCGGTGGGGCCTGGGGCTGCTGGTCGGGCTGGCGCTTGCCGCCCCGGCGGCGGCGGAGCCGGCCCTGTGGGCCGTACGGGACGCCGACAGCACCCTCTATCTCTACGGCACGGTCCATGTGTTGAAGCCGGACACGCGCTGGCAGGGGCCGGGCATGGAGAAGGCCTGGGGGGAGGCGCAGGAGGTCTGGTTCGAGGTGGCGCCCAGCAAGGCGGATGACCCGGCCGTGATGGAGTCGCTGATGCCCCTGATGATGGACCCGGGGCGCCCCCTGTCCAAGCGGCTGCCGCTGGACCTTTATGCCAAAGTGACCCGGGCGGCCCGTGAGGTGGGGGCCGACCTGGCGGCGCTGGAGCCCTTCAAGCCCGCCACGGCGGCCATCCTGCTGGCCAGCCTGTCCATGGTTAAGGCCGGCTATTCGCCCGAGAGCGGGGTGGAGAAGAAGCTGGAGGCCCTGGTCGGCACCCGGCCGGTGCGGGAGCTGGAGACGGCGGAGCAGCAGGTCCGCTTCCTGGTAGACCTGCCGGAGGACGTGCAGCTTGCCCTGCTGGACAACGGCTTGGATGAGATCGGCGACAACGGCCATTTGGACCAGGTGGTGGCCGCCTGGGCCAAGGGCGACACGCGCGTGCTGGAAACCCTGTACCTGGACGAGCTGCGCCGCGACCACCCCAAAGCCTATGCCGTGTTCGTGACCGACCGCAACCGTGCCTGGGCGCAAGTGCTGGCGCGGGAGATGGCCGGCAGCGGCACCGACTTCGTGGCGGTGGGCGCCCTGCACATGGTGGGGCCGGATGGGCTGCCCGCCCTGCTGAAGGCCCGCGGCTTCACGGTGGAGCGGGTGCAGTAGGCCGTCGGGACAAAGGGCGCCGCGGGCGGGCGAGTTACCAATTATCGTTTCAAAATTCCAAATACACCCGCATCATTGCAACATCGTTACTTGTTCCGGTTTGTGAACAAACCAGCCTCCCCTACTATCCCCATGGGACAAGGGGCTTTGGCGCCCTGGCAGTCCTGGTGGGAAGGCGGATCGCCGTGCCCGCCCCGATCCACTCGAAAGCGGGGGACCTGACAGGCTCCCCCGTGGGAGGTGATCATGGCACGATATGCGCTGGGGACCCTGGCGGGAGCGCTGGCCCTGCTGGTGGCAGGCATGGCGTCCGCGGCCGACCCTGACCTGACGGTCCGGGCGGAACGGGACGTGCGGACCGCCGACAGCTTCCGCATCCATGTCCCCTATGGCGACCTGGACCTGGCCAGCGCCGACGGGGTGGAGACCCTGCGGGACCGGGTACGGTCGGCCGCCTGGCAGGGCTGCTCCGGGCTGTACGAGGGCGACGGCCTTCTGGTCAGCCTACGGGTCCGGACCCGCTGCGCCGGCGACAGCAGCCGGGCCGGCTTGGCCCAGGTGGACCAAGTGGTGCGGCTGGCCCAGGACGGGAAGGATCCGGGCACCCGACTGGCGATGGCGTTCGCCAAGTGACGGGCTGGCGCCGGGCGGGGGTGGGCCTGCCCGGCGCCGATCTCATAGCAGCCGCCGTTGATCGTGACCGATCAACGCCCCCTCAAGCGCCGGGCGCCGCCATCCGGCGGCTTGGCTCACGCGGGCATGGGCCCGCGGGCCGGCAGTCGCCGGCCTCCAAGCGCATGAGTCAGAAACTCATGCGCTTGGTATCACAGGCCCCGCAGGCCGCCGCTGGCCCGGATGACTTCCCCCGTCACCCAGGCGGCGTCCGGGCCGCAGAGCCAGGCGACGATGCTGGCGATGTCCTCCGGTGTGCCGATGCGGCCCAGGGCCGTGCGGGCCGTGATCTCCGGGATGCGGGAAGCGTCGCCGCGCTTGAAGCGGTCGGTGGCGGTGACGCCGGGGGCGACGGCGTTGACCGTGATGCCCCGCGGCCCCAGCTCCTGCGCCAGCACCTGGGTGAAGGCGTGCAGGGCGCCCTTGGAAGCGGCATAGGCGGCGCGGCCCGCCACCGGATAGTCGGTGATGACCGAGCCCAGGTTCACGATCCGCCCGCCCGGTGCCATGGACCGGGCCGCCGCCCGGGCGAGCAGGATCGGCGCCAGGGCATTGACCGCCAGGACCTGCGCAACCTCCGCCGCCGGCAGGTCCGCCAGGTTGGCGAAGCGACCGGTGCCGGCATTGTTCACCAGGATGTCCGGCCGGCCGAACCCGTCTGTCACCCGGTCGAACAGGGCCTCCGCCTGCGCCATGTCGGCAAGGTCGGCCCCGATGGCCCAGGCCTTCCCCCGGCCCGTTCGATCTCTGTGGCCACCGCCTCCGCCCCGTCCCGGTCGGTGCCGTAATGCAGGGCAAGGGCGGCGCCGTCGGCGGCCAGCCGCTTGGCGATGGCGGCGCCGATCCCCTTGGAGGCGCCGGTGACCAGGGCGACCTTGCCCGACAGGGGGCGTTCCATGCACTGTCTCCGCCAACGAACCATAAGCCGGGAGGATTTAGCACGCCATGCGCCTCTATACCTACTTCCGCTCCAGCGCAGCCTACCGGGTCCGCATCGGCTTGGCGCTCAAGGGCCTGGATGCCGAGGCCGTGCCGGTGCACCTGGTGCGCGACGGCGGGCAGCACAAGAAGCCGGACTATCTGGGCAGGAACCCCCAGGGCTTCGTCCCGGCGCTGGAGGTAGGCGGCCAGGTCATCACCCAGTCGCTCGCCATCCTGGAATACCTGGAGGAGGCGCACCCGCAGCCGCCCCTGCTTCCCAAGGACCCGCTGGCGCGGGCCCGGGTGCGGTCCTTCGCCCTGGCCATCGCCTGCGACATCCACCCCCTGAACAATTTGCGGGTCCTGAAGCACCTGCGCGGCGGGCTGGGCCAGGACGAGGACGGGGTGAACCGCTGGGTCCGCCGCTGGATCGAGGAGGGCTTCACCGCCCTGGAGCGGATGGTGGAGCCGGGCGCCCCCTTCTGCTTCGGCGACGCCCCGGGCTTGGCGGAGGCCTGCCTGGTGCCGCAGATGTACAACGCCCGCCGCTTCGGCGCCGACCTCACGGATTTCCCCACCCTGGTCGCCATCGACGAGCGCTGCCGCGCCCTGCCGACCTTCCAGTCCGCCGCCCCGGACCGGCAGCCTGACGCGGAGTAGGGCCGCGCCCGGCGCCTGAGGGATGGACAAGGCCCGCGACTGCGGGCCCGCGGGCCCATGCCCGCGCAAGCCCAGCCCGCGGAGCGGGCGCCCGGCGCTTGAGGGCGCAAGGCGAAGACTTGCGTCAATCCGCGTCCGCTAAACCATATGAGCGGGGTGACGGGGCTCTTCCGTGGGGCTTCCGTTTCCTATATGCACCCCCGTGGGCAGCCGTTCTGCCACAACCCCGCCGCGGGGGGCGGCCGGGGGCCGGTGCGTTGGGAGGGTCAGGTGAAGGCGTTGCGTCCGTTGGTCATGTCCGGCAAGGAGGTCCTGCCCCTGGTGGAGGGCGGCAAGGGCATCGCCGTGTCCAATGGGGAGAGTTCCGGCGCCTGGGCGGCGGCCGGCGGTATCGGCACCTTCTCGGGCGTCAATGCCGACACCTATGACGAGGACGGCCGGCCCGTCCCCCAGATCTATCATGGCCGTACCCGGCGGGAACGGCATGACGAGCTGGTCGCCTTCGGCATCCAGGGCGGCATCGCCCAGGCCCGCATCGCGCATGAGATGTCGAACGGCCAGGGCCGCATCCACATGAACGTGCTGTGGGAGATGGGCGGGGCCGAGCGCATCCTGCACGGGGTGCTGGAAGGGTCGAAGGGCCTGATCCACGGCGTCACCTGCGGCGCCGGCATGCCGTACCGCATCGCGGAGATCGCGGTGCATTACGGGGTGCACTACTACCCCATCGTCAGTTCCGCCCGCGCCTTCCGGGCCCTGTGGCTGCGCGCCTACAGCAAGTTCCCCGAGTTCCTGGGCGGCGTGGTCTATGAGGACCCCTGGCTGGCCGGCGGGCACAACGGCCTGTCCAACAGCGAGGACCCGCTGAAGCCGGAGGACCCGTACCCCCGCGTGGCCGCCCTGCGCACCATGATGAACAGCTTCGGCCTGACCGAGGTGCCCATCGTCATGGCCGGCGGCGTCTGGTGGATCAGCGAGTGGGAGCACTTCCTGGACAACCCGGAGATCGGGCCCATCGCCTTCCAGTTCGGCACCCGGCCCCTGCTGACCCAGGAAAGCCCCATCAGCACCGCCTGGAAGCAGAAGCTGCTGACCCTGAAGGCGGGCGACGTCTACCTGAACCGCTTCTCCCCCACCGGGTTCTATAGCAGCGCCGTGCGCAACCCCTTCCTGGAGGAACTGCGCGGCCGGTCCGAGCGGCAGGTGGCCTATGCGGTGGAGCCGGTGGGCGAGCACACGGACGAGTTCCTGATCGGCCCCCGCGGCCGGCCCGTCTACCTGACGCCCCATGACAAGGAGCACGCGCAGGGTTGGGTGTCCCAGGGCTTCACCACCGCGCTGAAGACCCCCGACAACACCTTGATCTTCGTTACCCCGGAGAAGAGCCGGGAGATCCTGAAGGACCAGGTGGACTGCATGGGGTGCCTGTCCGCCTGCGCCTTCAGCAACTGGGCCCAGAACGAGGAGGGCACGACCGGCCGCAAGGCCGACCCGCGGTCCTTCTGCATCCAGAAGACGCTGCAGAACATCAGCCACTCCGAGGACGTGGAGCACCAGCTGATGTTCGCCGGCCACAACGCCTACCGCTTCGCCAACGACCCCTGGTACGCCGACGGCTTCGTCCCGACGGTGAAGCAGCTGGTGGACCGTATCCAGACGGGGTTCTGAGGGACGCCAACCCCCAGGTCGCGGGCCCGCCCACCGGGGGTTGGCCCGCGGTGGGGCGTGCGACATCGGCGACCTTAACGTGACACAAGGTGACCTTAAGGTGACTAAAGGTGACGCTTAAGGAGACGGGCGTCACCTTCCAAGTGATTGAGATACATGGAATATTTTCCTTAAAGAGACAAAGGAGACCGGTTCCGGATTTCGGTCACCTTTACCAGGGATCTCCTGAGCTTCGGGATGCGGGATTTCACAAGTCCAAGAACCGGCGCGGCGGGGCGCTGGCCCTGATCCTTGCATGTTATAGGAATTTTGTCTAGGAGCCATCCAGGGGTCGGGAGTGGCCCCCGGGCCGGCTGTTCCGCAGGGATTGGGGCTGGGGTGCGGAGGCCGGACCGGGGGCCCTTCTTATGGGCTCCCTTGCCGTCGGCGGGCCTTCCTGGATGGGGACAGGTCGGTTCCCTGTGCGGGTCGTTTGGGCTCACCCACGACCGACGACAGCCCTGACACGGCCGGGACCGGGAAACCCTGTCGGGGAGGGCGAAGAATTTTTGCCGGGTTGGTACGGGGCGAGCGCGCGGGCAGGGTTGCAGGCCGACCGGCGTTCCCTCCGCAACATCCCCAAGCCCGTCCCGTCATCCCGCGGAAGCGCATAGGCGCTGACACAATGACGACCCACCTTCTAGCTGCCCAACCGCCTCCCCTGCGAAAGCAGGGGCCCACGGTTTTTGACCCGGCGTCCAACGTGCCCCTGGTTGAAGAACTGTGGGCCCCTGCTTTCGCAGGGGAAGCAAGAAAGAGGCAATCAGTCCTAAGTTAGTACCCATGCGCGGAAGTGGGGACGCATGGGCCCCAAGCCCGACCTTGCCGCCTATCCGTCCCCGACGGGAACCAGGCCGGTGGACCCGTGACCCTGGGTCCCCGTGTTCGCGGGGATGACGGTGGAAGAGGGCGGGGAACGGGGTACGGGCTGGACGCGGTGCCACGTTCGCACGGGACCCGACGGCCAAGCGATGGAGCCCGCCAATCCTTCGCCGCCTCCCTTGCCGTTGCCCGCCACACCGCCGTCCCCCGTTGCAAATTCCCCCGCCCCCGCGACAGGCTGGGCCCCACCGCCCGTGTAAGGGGCATGACGGCGTTGAAGATGAGCATGCCGCCACCGCTGGCCGGCGGTGCGGCGGACCCGGCAAGCCCGGTCGCCCCTGCCCAGGCGGGGGAGCCGGACGATGACACGCTGCTGGCCCGCGCGGCCGGCGGGGACCGGCGGGCCTTCGCCCTGCTGGCCCGGCGGCACACGCCCAAGGCCCTGTCGGTCGCCCAGCGCATCCTGGGCAGCGCGGCGGAAGCCGACGAGGTGGTGCAGGAGGCGTGGCTGCGGGTCTGGAACAAGGCGGGGCAGTGGCGGCCCGACGGGACCGCGCGCTTTTCCACCTGGCTGCACCGGATCGTCGTCAACCTTTGCCTGGACCGCCGCCGCCGGCCCGTGATGGCCGGGCTGGAGGAGGCCCCGGAGGAGGAGGACCCAAGCCCGGCCGCCCCCGACCTGCTGGCCCGCCGGCAGGTGGACGGGCAGGTGGCCGGGGCCCTGGCGGAGCTGCCCGAGCGCCAGCGGGCCGCCCTGTCGCTGTGCTATTATGAGGAACTGACCGCCGTGGAGGCGGGCCGCATCCTCGACCTGTCCGTGGCCGCCATGGAATCGCTGCTGGCCCGGGCCCGGCGTGCCCTGCGCGCCCGGCTCGCCGCCCGCGGGATCACCGGGGCCGAGGAGGAACAATGACCACCGCCATGACCCTGGACGATTTGGCCTTCCTGCTGGACGCCTATGGCGCCGAGCCGGCCCGCTGGCCGGCGGAGCAGCGGGCGGCCGCCCTGGCCCTGGTGCTGGCCTCGCCCGAGGCGCGGCTGCTGCTGGAGGAGGCGAAGGCGGTGGACCGGCTGCTGGACCGGGAACCGACCCCCGCCGTCGGCCTGGACCGGGTGGGGCGGGTGGTGGCCGCCACCCTGGCCGCCCTGCCGGCCGAACCCCGCCGCGGCGCCTGGCAGGCACTGCTGGCGCTGTTCGCCCCGCGGCCCGGCTGGGCGCCCGCGGCGGCGCTGGCCGCCTGTGCCGCCGCCGGGGTGCTGGTGGGGGCGGAGACGAACCTCGCCACGACCCTGCCCGCCGAGGCCGGCCAGCTCCAGACCCGCACCGCCGACCTGACCAGCGTCGCCTTCGCGCCGTCGACCATCGAGAGCCTGTTCCAATGACCCTGTCCCCCACCCTTACCCGCGCGCTGCTGCTGGGCTCCGTCGGCCTGAACCTGTTCCTGCTGGGGACCCTGGTGCCGGGCTGGCTCCACCGTCCCCCGGAGCGGCCACCCCATGACCGGCTGCTGGTGGGCGGCCCCGGCGGGCCGGACGGGCCGTTGGGCATCGTGCGCCGCATCGCCGACGACCTGCCGCCCGCCGACGCGGAGATCCTGCGCGGCGCCTTCGACCCGGCCAGCGACGATTTCCGGCAACTGATGCAGGGCATGCGCCAGGAGCTGGAGCAACTCCGCTCCATCATCGGCAGGGAGCCCTTCGACGAGGCCGCCTTGCGCAAGGCCCTGGCCGAGGCCACCGCCGCCCGCACCCGGTTCGAGACCACCCAGCAGGAACGGCTGGCCACCGCCATCGCCCGCATGTCGCCCGAGGGCCGCAAGCGCATGGCCGAGTGGAAAGGCCCCATCCGCATGCCCCTCAGGGGACCGGGCCCCGGCGGGCCGGACATGCTGATGCTGCGCGACGGCGGCCCGGGCGCCATCCCCATGGCCCCGGCGAAGGCCCCCTGCCACCCCCACCGCCGAAGGGGTGAGGGGAGCGCACGTGAGGGGATTGTGACCTATCAACACAGGTCCAGGGCAAGCGGTGAGGTGTTTGGGGAAAACGGATTTTAACGGATCAGAACGGATGTGAACGGAAAAGGGAAAGCCTTCTTTAGCCCCTCAGCGCTTCGACTGCTTGAAATCTACCAGTTTGAATATGAGTTTTTGTTCATCCGTTGAATCCGTTTCGATCCGTTCAAATCCGTTTTCCGAACACCACGCGCCACACGCGCGGCCGTCCGCAGAAGCTTCGCTGGGACAGGGCGCAAGCGCTGGCCCCATCAGCCGTGTATCCCAGGGGGAAGCCCCAGGGCCCGTCCGTCCGGCGGTGCCGCTCAGGCTCCCACCGGTTCCTCGGCCCGCCAGGCCTCCAGGCCGGCCAGGCCTTCGGCCATCAGCCCGTCGAGCGTGTCCACCAGGGGGGCGGCTTCCAGGCCGTAGCCGTCGCGGGCGGCGCGGTGCAGGCGGGTGGCGTGGTCGGCCAGGCGGGACAGGCCGAAGCTGCCGGCGGTGCCGCGGATGGTGTGGGCGGCCAGGGCCACGGCGTCCAGGTCGCCGGCCCTCCAGGCGGCGCGTAGGCCCCGGGCGGCGTCCTCCAGGGTGGGGCGGGCCAGGGCCAGCAGGCCCGGCAGCTCTGCCGGGTCGACGCTGCGGGCCAGGGCGTCCAGCGCCTCCCCGTCCAGGTCGGGAAGGGCTTCCCGCACGCGGTCCGGGGCTGCGGGCAGGGCGGGTTGGCGGCCGGCCCAGACCCGGGCGATCTCCACCGCCAGCTCCTCCGGCCGCACCGGCTTGGCGATGAAGCCATCCATGCCCGCCGCGCGGCAGCGGGCCATGTCGGCGGGGTCGGTGTTGGCCGTGGTGGCGATGACCGGGGTCGCGGCCACGGCCCGGTCGGGCAGGGCGCGGATGGCGCGGGTGGCGCCCGGCCCGTCCAGGCCCGCCATCTCCATGTCCATCAGCACCAGGTCGGCCCGGCCGGCGGCGACCGCCTCCACCGCGGCGCGGCCGTCGCCCACGGCGGTGACCCTGTGGCCCTGGGCCTCCAGCAGGCTGGTCAGCACCAGCCGGTTGGCCGCCACGTCGTCGGCCAGCAGGATGGCGAGCGGCGGGACCGGCTCGGGGGCGGGGGGCGGCGGGTCCGCATCCGCCGGAAGTGCGGCCAGGGGCACGGCGAACCAGAAGTCGCTGCCGCGCCCGGGCGTGCTGCGGAAGCCCATGTCGCCGCCCATGGCACGGGCGATGCGACGGCAGATGGACAGGCCCAGCCCCGACCCGCCATAGCGCCGGGCGGTACCGGCATCGGCCTGGGAGAAGGCCTGGAACAGCCTGCCCTGGGCCTCCGGCGCGATGCCGATGCCGGTGTCGCTGACCAGGGCGCCAAAGCGTACCCGCCCGCCCGCCAGCGGTTCCGCCCCCACCTGGACGCGGACATGGCCCCGTTCCGTGAACTTGACGGCGTTGGACACCAGATTCACCAGCACCTGGCGCAGGCGCAAGGGGTCGCCGGACAGGCGGGCGGGCACGCCCTCGGCCACCAGGGCCCGCAGCTCCAGCCCCTTTTCCGCCGCCTTGGGCGACAACAGGCGGACCACGCCCTCCACCAGCTCCCGCGGGCTGAAGGGGGTGTCCTCCAGCTCCAGCCGGCCGGCCTCCACCTTGGACAGGTCCAGCACGTCGTTCAGCAGGGTCAGCAGCCCGTCGCCCGCGTCATGCACCGTGTGCAGGTAATCCCGCTGCTGCGGCGTCAGCGGCGTGTCCAGCACCAGCCGAGTCAGGCCAAGGATGCCGGTCATGGGGGTGCGGATCTCATGGCTCAGCATGGCCAGGAACTGGCCCTTGGCGGCGTTGGCCGCGTCGGCGGAGGCCTTGGCGTCCAGCAGGTCGAACTGCAGGCAGAGGGACTGGCGGATCCGCTGGCTCGACCGCTCCCCGATCCGCCAGAGCACGGCGGCGAAGACGACCGACGTGACGGCCAAGCCGTTGAAGATGGGTTCCGTCCGGGTCAGGCAGAGGGCCAGGATCGCCAGCAGCGGCGGCACCATCTGGCCGCGCAGCACCCGGGGCAGGGCGGTGCTGCCCGCCGTGCGCAGGGCCAGGGTGGAGGCCAGCACGATCAGCAGGAAATATCGGGATTCCTCATCCGCCCCCGGCCAGGCGACCAGGGCGATGGCGGCCCAGCATGCGGCGGACGTCACCCGCAGCCACAACAGCCGCGCCTGCCAGGGCAGGGGGTCACGCAAGGCGGGGGCGGCCTTGACCAGCCGCAGGTACAGGCGGTGGCTGTAGGCCAGGGTGGCCATGTAGAGCGCCCACCAGAGGGCGGCGGGCACCATCCCCGCCCAACTGGCCGCCACCGCGCCCACGGCCGTGGCGGCCAGGCTGACGGTCCAGATGTCTTGGCGGTGGGCCTGCGCGAACTCATGCAGCAGGCCTACCTCCACCAGCACCTCACGCGGGGTGCTGCCGGATCGGCGGTGGAGGAGGACGGCGATGCCCGGCTGCACGATTATCTCGTATTTTATCCAATAAAATCCAAGACATGTACGGCCGGACGGTGGAGCCGAGGGGAAAACACTACCTCATTCGATATGCTTGTCCAGCAGGCCGGAAGGGGTAGGCGGGGCGTTACAAGATAATTTATCGAAAGTCGTCTGGCAGGGCTTTTGGCTCAGGGGAACCGGGGGCTCACTTCGTTGGGTACAGTCATCACATGGGCTAGGCATGCCGCGCCTTTGGATTTCGCCGCCTCGTAGCTGGCCCGGATGGCAGCGACCTCGGCATCGATATCGATCCCATCTGCGCCGGGTAGGTTCTTCAGGGATTGGGCATCGGCCAGGAAACGGGACAAGGCGGCATCGCCATGGCCGCGTTTGAGGCTGTTGAGCAACGTCGAGACCAGGATACCGAACTGGCCCGGGGCATCGGGCGGGTTCTGGGCGCCCGCTTCTGGGAGGCCCATGTCCCCGATAGGACTGCTGGGCGTTGGGCAGCTTGGACTCAGCCCCTTGGCCGACAGAAAATGCTCCTGGAAAAGCCGCGGCTCGCAATGGGTGCAGGTTGCGTAGCGAGGGATCCAATCAACGCGCAGCGATGTGAGGTATAATCCGGAAGCCTCACTTGCGGCATCCTTCCACAAACTGCCTGCGGGGGCTAGGACCTGGGCCAAGCTGCCGTCTTTGGGAAACCATATTTGGATTCGCTCGGCCGACTCGCTACTGCCGAGCTCCGACAGCATGACGATGGCGTATGGTTGGCCGGCAAGGAGCACGACGTCCTGCACCAAGGCGCCCACCTGCGCCCCGATGTCGGTCACCAGGTCGGTGGCTGCCTGCCCATTGGCGTCCAGGTGAGTCAGGCGAAGTTTCGCCGTTTCCAGCAGGCTGTCGAACTCCGCGTCCTTCTGGCCCCAAACGGTCGCAACCCAGGTGCCACCCTGGCCATCCGGAACCGTCCGAAAACTGTCCAAGGGCCCTATTCCTGTCCTTTCCGGCAGCATCGGCGCCGCGGGCGGGAAAGTGATCGGGGTGTCCGGCGTAGTCGTGGCTTCCCCGACCCCGAGGACCGGCGCGGACTTGGGGAAAGTGATGCGGAACTCGGTGCGTGGCGTTTGCTCTGCCAGGGCTGGCAGGGCGACAGCCAGGAGAAGGATCAGGATACCGGGGCAATAACGGGACGGGTGCCGCATGGGCTTCTGCCTTGGTCGGATAAGATGCTGGTTACCGCAGCCCGACACCCCCGGCAACGCGACACCGTCGCCCCAGAAAGACATCGGGCCGGGGGTTGCCCCCCGGCCCGTGCCTTCACTCCCCAAACTCAGGCCTTGGATGGCCTTTTCAAGATTTTCGCCCTCATGCGCCGGGCGCCGCCACCGGCGGCTTGGCTTGCGCGACCATGGGGTCGCGGGCCGGCGGTCGCCGGCCTTGGCGGCAGGGACCTGCGTCCCCGCCGCCGGTCGCCTGCTTACGCCGCGCTCTTGATGCCGGCGGCGCGGACCTTCTCGTCCACATGCTCGGCGAACTGCTGGAAGTTGTTCTCGAAGCGCTTGGCCACCTCACGGGCGGTGCTGTCATAAGCACCCTTGTCCGCCCAGGTGTTCTTCGGGAACAGCACGTCGGCGGGCACGCCCTCGCAGCCCTCCGGCACCATCAGGCCGAAGTTGGGCTCCGGCGCGTGGTTGACGGTGGCCAGCTTTCCGTCCAGGGCCGCCCGCACCAGGGCGCGGGTGTGGCTGATGGACATGCGCTTGCCGGTGCCATAGGCGCCGCCGGTCCAGCCGGTGTTCACCAGCCAGCAGTTGGCGCCGGTCTTGGTGATCTTCTCCCCAGCAGCTTGGCATAGACGGTGGGGTGGCGCGGCATGAAGGGGGCGCCGAAGCAGGTGCTGAAGGTGGCCTGCGGCTCGGTCACGCCCTTCTCCGTCCCGGCCACGCGGGCCGTGTAGCCGGACAGGAAGTGGTACATGGCCTGCTCGGCGCTCAGCTTGCTGATGGGCGGCAGCACGCCGAAGGCGTCGGCCGTCAGCATGATGATGTTCTGCGGCTGGCCGCCGATGCCGGTGTCGCTGGCGTTCGGGATGAAGTCGATGGGGTAGGAGGCGCGGGTGTTCTCCGTGTACCGCCCGTCATCCAGGTCCAGCAGGCGGGTGGCCGGGTCCATCACCACGTTCTCCAGGATGGTCCCGAAGCGCTTGGTGGTGGCGTAGATCTCCGGCTCCGCCTCGGCGGACAGGCGGATGACCTTGGCGTAGCAGCCGCCCTCGAAGTTGAAGACGCTGCTGTCGGCCCAGCCATGCTCGTCGTCGCCGATCAGGGTGCGGCTGCTGTCGGCGGACAGGGTGGTCTTGCCGGTGCCGGACAGGCCGAAGAACACGGCCGTGTCGCCGCCCGCGCCGATGTTGGCGGAGCAGTGCATGGGCAGCACGCCCTTGGCCGGCAGCAGGAAGTTCAGGACGGAGAAGATCGACTTCTTGATCTCACCGGCATAGGAGGTGCCGCCGATCAGCACCAGCTTGCGCTTGAAGTTGATGACGATGAACACGTCGGACCGGGTGCCGTCACGCTCCGGCACGGCCTTGAAGTCCGGCACCTGCAGCACGGTGAAGCCCGGCTCGAAGTCCTTCCGGTCGGCCAGGGCCGGGCGGATGAACATGTTCTGGGCGAACAGATTGTGCCAGGCGTGCAGGGTGACGATGCGCACCGGCAGGCGGTGGGCCGGGTCGGCGCCGGCGTACAGGTCCTGCACGAAGACCTCGCGGTCCTGCAGGAAGGCGGTGACGCGGGCGTGCAGCCGGTCGAACGCCTCCTCCGTGAAGGGCTTGTTCGGGCCCCACCAGATGTCGGAGGCGGTGGTCTCCTCCTGCACGGTGAACTTGTCGTTGGGGGAGCGGCCGGTGTGCTGGCCGGTGATCGCCACCAGGGCGCCGTCGCGGGACAGGGCGGCCTCCCCCCGGCGGATCGCCTGCTCGTACAGGCTGCCCGGGGACAGGTTCCAATGGGCGGCCCGCAGGTTGGTCAGGCCCAGATACTCCAGGCCGAAGCTGCTGATGACGGGTCCGGTCGTTTCCACGTTCGCGTTCTCCCTAGCGATGCGCCCCTGGCGAAGCGCCCTGATGCTGCGCCTGGTCCTGAAGCCCCCTAGCCTGAACCGCCGCCCGGGCCAAGCCCCCCAGGCGGCGCTCCCCTTCCGGCGAGGAAACCGCCCCGGAACCGCGGCAACAAGCGCCCCCGGGGAAAACCGGACAGGCCCGCCGGCGCCCATGTAGCGCCCCGGGCCATCATCCTGTAACGGCGGCCGTACACTTACCGTTCTCTTTCGGGGGCCGCAACTGTCTGGGATGAGACCCGCCATGCATCTCTCGCGATGCTCCGTTCCGGGTAGCGTCCCGGAATGCATGGCGAATTGGCGGTAGGTGGGGTCTCGGTCGCCGTGCGGCGGATTGTCAGGGGGTGGGGGCCGGCCCCGGGTCCCGGGCCCGCTTCACCAGCCGGACCAGCTCCACCCGCGCCTCCTCGGCGGTCGCCACGGGCTTGTCGAAGGGCAGGCGGGCGGTGGCGCTGCCAAGCCGCAGGTCGCAGCCCTCCGGGTCGATGCCGGTCATCACCCAGGGGCCCTCGGGCCGGCCCAGCAGGGCGGTGGCATAGAGGCGTACCGCGTCGGCATGGTCCTCGTTCATGTGGCCCACCACGTCCGCCTCCCGCGCGGCCAGCGCCTCGCAGGTCGAGGGGGCAGCAGCAGGTCGGTACCGGGGAACCAGCGGATGCGACCGAAGCCGGCCACCAGATGCGCCCGCTCCGGCAGCAGCCGCCACAGGCCGAAGTCGCCGAAGCCGGCATACATCCCCGCCGCCGGGTGGCGGGCCAGGAAACGGGCGGTCAACCTTTCATCCCTTACCCGCTCCGCCCGGCCCAGCACGCTGACGCGGGGGCCGGTCAGGGGGTCCTCCAGGCCCGCGGTGCCGTCGAACAGCAGGCCGCAGCGGGGGTCGGCGCTCATGTTCCTGGTGTGGTCGGCCAGGCCGGAGATGAGCAGCAGGGGCGTGGCGTCCAAATCCAGCGCCACCAGCACCAGGGACGGGTAGGGCCAGCCGTCCCCGTCGCGCTGCGCCGTGGCCAGGCTCCCCTGGGCGGACGCGCGCATCACCGCCCGGGCGGTGGCGGGATACTCCCCCTGCCAGGGGGCGGCGGTCTCCACCATGCGGGACACTCCTGCGGCAAGGGTTGGGCGGGCTACCCAAATGATGCCATATTGAAAGCGAAGCTAGGCCCTGGCAAAGGGGGAGTGCCGGACCGCCCGCGGCAAGGCGGCCCCGGCCCTGAACACGCGCGCTGGAGAAGAAGACGGTGGCCCACACGATCGCCCTGGTCGACGACGACCGCAACATCCTGACCTCGGTCTCCATCGCGCTGGAGGCGGAAGGCTACGAGGTGCGCACCTATTCCGACGGGGACGAGGCCCTGCGCGGCCTGTCCACCCGGCCGGCGGACCTGGCGGTGCTGGACATCAAGATGCCCCGCATGGACGGGCTGGAGCTGCTGCAGCGCCTGCGCCAGACCTCCGCCATGCCGGTGATCTTCCTGACGTCGAAGGATGATGAGACGGACGAGCTGACCGGTCTGCGCATGGGCGCGGACGACTATATCAAGAAGCCCTTCAGCCAGCGCCTGCTGATCGAGCGGATCAAGGCCCTGCTGCGCCGGGGCGAGCTGGCCCAGGGCAAGGGCACCGCCGACCCCGGCCAGACCCTGGTGCGCGGCGAGCTGGTGCTGGACGGGGCCCGCCACCTCTGCACCTGGAAGGGGCGGGAGATCGACCTGACGGTGACGGAGTTCCTGCTGGTCAAGGCCCTGGCCCAGCGGCCCGGCCACGTGAAGAACCGTGACCAGTTGATGGACGCCGCCTATGGCGAGCACATCTATGTGGACGACCGCACCATCGACAGCCACATCAAGCGGCTGCGCAAGAAATTCAAGTCCGCCGACCCCGACTTCGCCCAGATCGAGACGCTGTATGGCGTCGGCTACAAATACCGGGACTGAACGGTTGGCCCGGTAACGGCAGAAGCGGCGTTACCGGATTTTTGTGTAGCGGGCGAAATGGCGTTACACGGCAAGGGCGGAGGGGGTAAGCGGGTGCGGCAGGAACAGGGTACCTTCCCATGACCGACCTGCGCGCGGACCCCAGGGCCCTCCACGTCCCCGGCCGGCGGGCGGAGCCTTCCGCCCCGGCCCGGCAGCCCAAAGCGCCCAAGCCCCCGAAGCCCGCCAAGGCGGCGGTGGCGCGGGAAGCCGCCCCCGTGGCCGCGCCCAAGAAGCGGCGGCGCATGCGCGGCCCGTCGCCGCTGACCCTGCGCATCCTGGCGGTCAACGTGCTGGCGCTGGCCATGCTGCTGGGCGGGCTGCTCTATCTGGGCACCTACCAGCAATGGCTGATCCAGAAGGAACTGGACGCCCTGACCACGGAGGCCCGCATCTTCGCCGGCGCCCTGGGCGAGGGCGCCATGGAGCCTGGGGCGGACGAGTTCAACGAGCCCACCAGCCAGCTCTCCCATGAGCTGGCCCGGCAGATGGTGCGCCGGCTGGTGGAGACCACCGACACCCGCACCCGCCTGTTCGCCGGCAACGGCGAGCTGCTGGCCGACAGCCGCGTGCTGGGCGGGGCGAAGAGCATGGTGCAGATCGAGGAGCTGCCCCCCTTAAGGGACGGCAACACCCTGACGGAGATCGGCATCCGCATCTATGACGCCATCGTCAATGCCGTGCCGGAGCGGGGCCACTTGCCCGCCTACCCCGCCAACGCCGAGGCGCGGGCCGACGCCTTCCCCGACGTGCAGAAGGCGCTGGCGGGGGAGATCGCCCACACGGTGTGGAAGGTGGGCCGCCTGGACGGGCGCACGGACATGCTGCTGACCGTGGCGGTGCCGGTGCAGCGCTACAAGAAGGTGCTGGGCGCGGTCTATATCAGCCGGGCGGGCAGCGAGATCGACCGGGCCATGCGGGAGTTCCGCATGGACATCATCAAGCTGTTCGGCGCCACCCTGGGCATCACCGTCCTGCTGTCCCTCTACCTGGCGGGCGCCATCGCCCGGCCCATCCGGCGGCTGGCGGCGGCGGCGGACGGGGTCCGCCACGGCCATGGCCGCAAGGCCACCATCCCCGACTTCGGCAACCGCAAGGACGAGATCGGCGACCTGTCCGTCTCCCTCCGCGACATGACCGCCGCCATCTGGGACCGGATGGACGCCATCGAGCGCTTCGCCGCTGACGTGGCGCACGAGATCAAGAACCCGCTGACCAGCATGCGCAGCGCCGTGGAGACGGTGCAGCGGGTGAAGGACGAGAACCAGCGCAACAAGCTGCTGGCCATCATCCACCATGACGTGCAGCGGCTGGACCGGCTGATCTCCGACATCTCCAACGCCAGCCGCCTGGACGCGGAGCTGTCCCGGGCGGAGGCCGCCCCGTGGATATCGGCCAGGTGGTGGCCATGCTGGCCGACATCCACAACAACACCCTCGGTGCCGCGGACGAGGAGGATGAGGGCAAGCCGAAGCCGCCGCGGGTGGCGGTGGACCTGCCGCCGGGCAAGCCCATCATCATCCCGGGCCTGGAGGGCCGCCTGACCCAGGTGTTCCAGAACCTGCTGTCCAACGCCCTGTCCTTCTCCCCCCCGGCGGCACGGTGACCTTCCGGGTGCGCGCCTTCCCGGACCGGGTGGCGGTGACGGTGGAGGACGAGGGCCCCGGCATCCCCGAGGCCAAGCTGGGCGCCATCTTCGACCGCTTCTACAGCGAGCGCCCCAAGGGCGAGGCCTTCGGCAAGCATTCGGGCCTGGGCCTGTCCATTTCCAAGCAGATCGTCGACGCCCACCAGGGCACCATCAGTGCCGACAACCGCAAGGGCCCGGACGGCCAGGTGCAGGGGGCCGTGTTCACCGTGGTGCTGCCGCGGGGATGAGGGTTTCCCGCGGGGCAGCGATTATGTACGCTTGCATTGATCCTAGGGTCAGGAGCGCCACGATGCGGCCGAATATAGATCTCGACGAGACCTTCATGGCCGACCTGATGGCCGCCACGGGGGAAGCATCAGCGGATGCCGCCGTGCTTACGGCCTTGCGGCGCGTCGTCGACCTGCATCGGCAAGGTGCGGCGATCCGGGAGCTGCAAGGAATCGGCTGGGATGGCGACCTTGAGGAGATGAGGACCGACTGGGGGCCTGACCGTGACTGGGGCCTCCGGTGATCCTGGTCGATACCTCTGTCTGGATCGACCACTTCCGGAACATCGACAGCCGCGAAACCCGGGTTCTACGGTCCCATGCCGACCTGGGAAGCGTCCTGGTCGGGGACCTGATCCTGACGGAAGTGTTGATGGGCGCGCGGGATGACGTAATGGCTGCACGGCTGGGCAGGGCGCTGGGCGCTTTCCCCCTAGCCAACCTGTTCAATCGTGGGGCGGCGGTCGAGGTTGCCGCCAATTACCGCCGGCTCAGGGCCCTAGGCCTGACGATCCGCAAGTTGCCAGACCTCATCATCGGCAGCTTCTGCATCGCGAAGGACATCCCGCTCCTCCACGCCGACCGCGACTTCGAGCCCATGCGGGAGCACCTGGGCCTGCGCGCCCTCTGACGGGCGCCCCCCGCGTCCAACTTTCCCCTGTCGCCCTTGGCCCGCCTGCGCTAAACCGCAGGGCATGCGCACCGCTGCCAAAGCCCTGACCGCCGCCCTGATCCTGGCTGCCCTGGCCCTGCCGGGGTGGGCCGCCTTCGTGCCGGGGACGGAGGATGTGCCCCTGGCGCCGGGGCTGGAAATCCCCGCGGAGCAGTCGGTGGTGTTCGACCAGCCTTCCGGCCGGATCGTGGAGGCCACCGCCAGCGGCCCGGCGGAGCCGGCCGCGGTGGAGCGCTTCTATGCCGAGTCGCTGCCGCAGCTGGGCTGGAAGGCCGCCGGCAAGGGCCGCTGGACCCGGGCGGAGGAGACCCTGTCCCTGACCATCGCCCGGCAGGGCCGCACCACCACCGTGCGCTTCACCCTCACCCCGCAGGACCGCCCCTGAGCAAAGGGCGGCCGCCAATAACCGCTTCGGAGGAGCTGATGGCTTACGAGAACATCCTGGTGGAGACCAGCGGGCCCGTGGGCCTGATCCGGCTGAACCGGCCCAAGGCGCTGAACGCCCTGTCGGACGGGCTGGTCACCGACATGGAGAAGGCCCTGAACGCCTTCGAGGATGACCCGGCCATCGGCGTGATCGTGGTGACGGGTTCGGAGAAGGCCTTCGCCGCCGGCGCGGACATCAAGGAGATGGCCGGCTTCGGCTACATGGACGCCTACCTGAACGACTTCATCACCAAGAAGTGGGGGCGGCTGGCCACCTGCCGCAAGCCGACCATCGCCGCGGTGGCGGGCTATGCCCTGGGCGGCGGCTGCGAGCTGGCCATGATGGCCGACATCATCATCGCCGCCGACACCGCCAAGTTCGGCCAGCCGGAGGTCACCATCGGCACCATCCCCGGCGCCGGCGGCACCCAGCGCCTGACCCGGGCCATCGGCAAGGCCAAGGCCATGGAGATGTGCCTGACCGGCCGCATGATGGACGCGGCGGAGGCGGAGCGGTCCGGTTTGGTGGCCCGGGTGGTGCCCGCCGCCGACCTGCTGGACGAGGCCATGAAGCTGGCGGAGCGCATCGCCGGCATGTCCCGCCCGGTGACCATGATGGTGAAGGAATGCGTCAACCGCGCCTATGAGGCCACCCTGGCCGAGGGGCTGCTGTTCGAGCGCCGGGTCTTCCACAGCACCTTCGCCCTTGAGGACCAGAAGGAGGGCATGTCCGCCTTCGGTGAGAAGCGCCAGCCGGCGTTCAAGGGGAAGTAGGGGCTGTCAAATACCAGATCAGGGGTCGGCAAGTGCTGCCGGCCCCTATACCTATTCAAATTCCCGTTCTTCTTGGTTGGTGGCGGAAGAGCGGGAGTCAAGCCCCAGACGGGCGTGAGTCCCCGCCCGTGCCGCGCGCAACGGAGACTCCGGATACCGGCATGGGACGGCTTGAGAGTCGCCTTGACGGGCCGTGGCCCCAGGGGTATAAGCGCCACCTTCCAACGGCACACCGTGTCCGCGCAAAGGTTTCCTATGGCTAATCACAAGTCCGCAGAAAAGCGCATCCGTCAGACCGAGCGTCGTACCGCGCTCAACCGGTCCCGCGTCAGCCGCATCCGCACCTTCCTGAAGAAGGTCGAGGTGGCGATCGCCTCCGGTGACAAGGCCGCCGCCACCGCCGCCTTCGTGCTCGCCCAGCCCGAGCTGATGCGTGGCACCACCAAGGGCGTGCTGCACAAGAACACCGTGTCCCGCAAGCTGTCCCGCCTGTCCAGCCGAATCAAGGCGCTGGGCTGACGGACACCGGGTGTGCCGGCCGCGCGGGGATCGCCCCCGCGCGGTCTTTTGTTCCGGCGACTCCCCGCTATTTTCAAGGTCCCGCCCGAAAGGGTCCGGGGCCCTTCGTTCGTCTGTGTCATGTTTTCAGACCTGGAAGCGAACGTTTTTTGCTTTTTCGTCCGTTCCCTTTTCGGTCCTGTTGCGAGTCATCGCCGCCCCGTCTAGCATCCCTGTCCGCGCTCAGGCGCAGCAATGGAAATGAACTGAACGGGGTGCCATAAGGTGCCTGCAAGTCCGTAAGGCCTGGGAATGATGATGTAGCCAAGTCATCATCGGCCCTGTACTTTCGGACAGGTTCCAGCCATCGCCATTTGATATTGTACGGATGGGGAATCCGCCGGGTTCCCATCGTGAGTCTTTTTGCGTTCACTGCCCGGCCCTTCACGGCCCCTTAACGGGACCTGTGGGGTATGGGGGCGGAAGGCAACGGGGTGCCGGGCACCGACGTGCCCGGTATGGTGGGAGCCAGATGTCTGTGCAGGGTTCGCTGGATCAACAATGGGCCCGGGTGCGCGGCCGCCTCAAGGACGAGGTGGGTGAGACCGCATACCGGAGCTGGCTGAAACCGCTGACGGTGGCCGACTTCAACGCCGGCCAGGTCAAGATCGTCGTCCCCACCCGCTTCATGCGGGACTGGATCCGCACCCATTACGCCGACCGCATCCGCGCCCTCTGGACCGGGGAGAACCCGGGCGTCCAGTCGGTGGAGATCATCGTCGCCGCCCCCACCCGCGCGCCGGAGGCCTCGGCGGCCCGTGCCGAGGTGGCGGAGGCGTCCCCCGGGCCGAGCTGGTCTCCGCGCCCGCCTAT